>CAZLYD010000013.1:39459-47524 GCA_964563815.1 uncultured Spirochaetaceae bacterium | reverse complement strand
GAGCGATTTCTTTAATAACATTGCCCATTCCACATTCAGCTTCTAAACCAACCAATACTCTCATTGGTATTTTTTCGATATCTTCTGAAGAGATAACTTCAAAACCAGAGAAATAGAAATATCCAACAAGAAAATCTAATGTTTTACACGCAGGAATAGTAAACCTTAATATATCTACTAATGTCTTCTTATTTTGTGCTCCATCAGCATTATTAGTAATGATTGGCAACATTTCCCCTCTCCACTTATTTAAGTATAGCATAAGAATTGTAATTCAAAGATCTTTAATAATCATTATCCATTTTATAAAAAAACTATTCTTTCATTTACTGAAAACGCTAAACATTTCTCTCATATCAAAACAAGTGAGGAATTAAATTATGACCTATGGGTATATTAGAGTTAGCTCTGACAAACAGACTGTTGAGAACCAAAGATTTGAAATTACAAATTTTTGCAAGGTAAAAAACATCAAAATCGATGGCTGGATCGAAGAAACTATAAGTGGAACAAAGCATTATGACAAAAGAAAACTGGGAAATCTTTTAAAAAGGATTAAGAAAGATGATTTAATAATTTGTGCAGAACTTTCTAGACTCGGAAGAAATCTTTTCATGATTATGGAAATATTGAACATTTGCATGTCAAAAGAATGCAAGGTTTGGACAATTAAGGATGGCTATCGCTTAGGCGATGATATTCAAAGTAAAGTCTTAGCTTTTGCTTTTGGACTATCTGCAGAAATTGAAAGAAATCTTATTAGCCAACGAACAAAGGAAGCCTTAGCAAGGAAGAGAGAGGAAGGTGTTATATTAGGAAGGCCAAAAGGCAAAAAATCAAAAAAGGTGAAGCTGTCTGGACAAGAAATATTCATCAAAAACCTCTTAGAAAAAAAGGTTTCTATTAGAGGCATCGCTAAAATCTATAAGGTCAACAGAGCTACTGTTTCAAAATTTATAAAAGAAAGGAATCTACTTGTCTCTTGTGACCAAAAAGAGCAATAGAGAGTGCTAAATACTTGGCCACATTAAAAACACCCCTTTGTCTCTTAAGATCTAGTAAATTTTTGGAGGTTAAAATGAGGGGAAAAACTAAAACAGTATCTTTTCTTATTTTTTTCTTACTCTTTTTGCTTTTATTTACATCCTGTGAAAGTGTAATAAAAACAAAAACATGGGTAGAAGAAAAAAAAGAAAAAGTGGATGGAATTTCAATTACGCTTCAACAAGATATTCCAAGCGTTATTGTTGAATATGGAGGAGGAAAGAAGGTTGAGCTAACAGAAGTAGATAATACTATACAGCTCATTGAATTAGGAAAAACAATCAATACTTCCTTTACTCCTAACGAAATAGTAGTAAGCATAGATAATAGACCTATTGTTATCTACTCTTACAAATGAGGAGATATGTCAGATATAGAAAAAAGAACAGAAAAGCTAGAACGACATAATCGCTTTCACTTTACTCTAGAGTTTATAATTCTTCTTTTACTAATCTATTTGATATCAACAATCCTTTCAGGCTGTGAAATAACATATCCAGAAAAAAACAAAGAATGGATATATAAAGAAGAAAAACCAGCACCAGATGGAATTACTTTTTCACTAGGTAACGAGAATCTTGTAATTCTATCTAAGGAAGGAAAAGAAGTAATGGTGCTAAGAGACGGTGATTATTATTCTAGCTTAAATCCGCATTATGCGATTAACGCAGTATACACAAATAATAAAATTACGATTTATAACAACGAGGAGGTTATAGCACTATATTTATTTGAATAAAAACAGATAAGAATATCCCTAGAAAGGTGTGACGTAGGTTGCACCTTTTTTAAATAAAAAACGGAAAGGGGGGGATTCGAACCCCCGATGGCTTTTGACCATACACGACTTCCAATCGTGCACCTTCGACCACTCGGACACCTTTCCAAAAACGAACAAGAAAAATTTTATATAATTCTTAACTTCTTGTAAATACTTAATTAATGGTGCCAAGTTTTGGCATGCTCTTTAATAGCATTAAAAGATTCATCACTAATTGCATGCTCCATTCTACAAGCATCCTTGGCTGCAGTTTGAGGATCCACACCAAGCTGTATTAGAAGGTTCTTGATTGTTACATGCCTTTCATAGGTCTTTTCAGCTATAGTACTACCCTTTTCGGTTAGATATAAGCTGCCCTTATCATCAACCTCGATATAGCCTTCATTTCTTAAGTTTTTCATAGCAACTGACACACTTGGTTTAGTAATTCCAAGATGTCTTGCAACATCGATACTACGAGCGTAACCGTTGGTTTCTCTTAGGTATAGTATCGCCTCAAGATAATCCTCTGCTGATTCTTTAATTATCATAAAGACTCCTTTTTTACCATTGGCATAAAAGCACCCCCCCCCTTAGTAATAAAACGACTATTTTTGGGGGGATACCTTCGTTTCCTAGGGGGATGAGGGGGACGGAAAAAGGGGGATTCGAACCCCCGAAGAGTTGCCCCTTGCTTGATTTCGAATCAAGTGCCTTCGACCTCTCGGCCATCTTTCCTTTCCCTTCAATTATAGTAACTTTTCTCTATTAAATAAAATATCAATATATAAAAGAATGACAAGTTTATGATAATTTACTTTTTAAATAAGATTGAAGCTCACTATCTACGCAGTATACATAGCATCCCTTCATTCCTCTTGTAAGAAGCGTTCTATAGGTATTCTTAATTATCTCATCAGCTATTCTATCTGCTTCCCTCTTGTTCACTTTTTCAATTTTGCCGATCCCTGATAAGGATTGGTCTGTCTTTGCTCTTTTGCGTCTATCTGTTAATACTTTTCCTCCCGAATAATACATATCAGGACCAATGATAAGACCAACATAGTCAAACTCCAAGCCTTGAGAAGTGTGTATACATCCAACCTCATCAATAGACTTCTCAGAGAGTGCGAAAATATCATTCTCCATATTCCAGCTCATAGAGAAGGAACCAATATTTATATCGAAAACAGAAGGATCATTTCTTGTTTCTTTATTCCAATTCCAACAGTAACCAGCAAGCATACGAGATCTGTTATTTATTTTATTCTTTTCCCTAATTAGCTCTCTTACTTCCTCTGGAGAGTCTATTATTCTAATGTCATAATCAATATCTGAAAGTGTATAATTTGCTGTTTCTCTTATTCCAAGAGTATTATCGACCCATGCCAAATACCCATCAGAGCCATTACATCTAAATTGAGAAGATAGCTCCATTTTAATGCATTCAGCAGCTTCTTCTTTTGCCCACCTCTCGATCTCTTCAACACTTCCAATATCTGAAAAAGTAACACGCTGATGATTATCAATAAAGAATACCGAACACTTGGAAGCACTTATTATTTCTTTAATTTGGTTCTCTCCACAATTCTTAAAGATACCGGATTTTTCTCTAAGTCTATGGGCTTCATCAACAATGCAAGTATCTAAAACATTACTTGGTAGCATGTAATAAGAGCCCGTTCCCTTAAAAAGATTAGATATTTGAGTCTTTGTCCTTATTTTAGATAGTTTTTCTGCATATACATTTCTTGGTGCGGCATTAGTGGAAGCATATTGAACAAACTGCCCTCTCTTAGTTAATTCACATAAAAGATTAATTGCAACAACACTCTTACCAGTACCTGGACCACCCTCAACAATGATTGTTTTCTTCTTGCCATCATTGCTCATCGCTTTTTCCAATATTGTTTCATAAACAACCTTTTGTTCATCAAGCATGTTAAATTCTTGGTTGCCTTGTAACATACGCTCTAGTGAGTCCTGAAGTCTTTTTGATGGTCTAATTTTTCCTCCATCAAGTTCGTATATTATCTCTTTTCCACCTCTAGTAATTGTTTTAGCAATAAAGCTTACTAGCTTTTCTCTTTCTTTTTTATCAAAAACAGGCGCTTCCTTTAAATAGTAGCTGTAAATATCATCTCTTATTGGGTCACCATTGTTTTTCGATGTGTAATTATGCAGATAAGCACAAGGATAGAGCTCTATCTCCTTATCTTGAACAGTCTCGTTGTAGTCTTTAATCATTGAAGCATAAGACCAAACCTGGTAAGAAGGATGTACTACTTTCCTTATTCCACCACCCGTATAGGTTTCAACTAGAGCATCTGGACCTTCAACCTTCTCTACCTTCTCCCACTGCTTTAGCTCTATTACAACTGCATTAGGCCTATTATTGCTATCGTAGCCTGTTATTATGAAATCTACTCGCTTATTCGTTTGAGGAATATTATATTCAATTGCGATTCCTGCATCAGAAGGAATCACATCATTATCTAAGACAACATACATCTCTCGTAGTGAATTGTTAAAAGCAGAGTGTTCTGAAATAGAAGCAGTTCTATGTGCTTTTTCTTTCAACAGCTCTTCAACCTTTTCAACAATGCTTCCATCATAGACAGAAGAACAAAAATCCCTCTTTAAGCCAGAATAGACAATCATATTCCCCCTTCCTTACGATTCTTCTCCATAGACCTTTATAATTTCATTAAGAAAATCCTTCTGAGAGAAATCCTTATTATAAATTATACGAGTTTCTCTAATCATACTAAAGTTTTCAATTGGAAGAGCTGCTACTTTTCCCTTCTTTATCTCATCCATACATGCACTTCTAGGTAGTATAGAAACACCCATATCCTTTCTTATTAAGTCTTTAATTGTTGCAATATTATCTACCTCAAGAATAACATCAAAGGAAGCAAGAGACTCATTATTACTTTCTAGTGTTGATTCAAAAAGATTACGTGTTCCGGAAGAAGCTGTACGAAGAATAAGCTTTTCATTTTTCAATTCGGAAAGAGTAACTACACTGTTTTGTGTAAGCTTGTTACTTGGAGACATAACACAAACCAGGTAATCAGTATCAAGCATCATTGAAGAGAATCTTGAATCATGTAATGGACCATCGATAATTGCCAAGTCAAGCTCATAGGATTCAAGCTTATCATAAAGATTATTTATCGTATCAGTCGTTAAAATAATACGTAAACCCTTATGCTCGCTACATACCTTAGCCAAAGAAGCAGCTGTTAAATTACTTTCACAGGTATGAGTAATACCCACCCTAAGCAGTGAAAAAACCTTTGCAGAGTTCTCTAATTCAAGAAACATTTTCTCATGCAAAGCATTCATTCTTCTTGAGTATTTTAATACTATTTCCCCCTCTGGAGTGAGCATTAGACCGGTTTTATTTCTTATAAGCAGCTTTCTTCCGACTTCATCCTCAAGCTGCTTAATTTGATGTGAAACTGCAGGCTGAGTCATACCCAGCTCTTCACCTGCCTTTGTAAAATTTTGTTTCTCTGCAACCTTCATGAATGTGTTCATCAAAACGTCTATCATTTGCCACTCCTATAACTTTTATTAATAATAACCCAAAAAAATATAATTTGCATTTATTATATTTTATTCATACTCTATGTCAATAAATTTACGGAGACCCCATCCTATGAGTAAAGATAGTATAATTAAAATGACACTTAATTATGGTTTTTTACATCTATTTCCATTTTCAAGGAAATATGAAAATTTAAAGAAAGAAATGAAGCTAAAAAGTGGAAGCTTTTCGGAATTCGTTGCATACCTGAGTAAAGAAAAAGGAGAGAAAAGCGTAATTTTGGCCAATCTTGTTCTTCTCTTTATTCCTCTTTGCTTCTCTCTCTTTTTTGATATAGAGACAAGCTATGTGGGAACAAATCTTTCTCTTTATCTATTTTTTTCATTCTTTTATTTCTTTCTTCTTTCTTTTAAGTTCAACATTTTTTCAGATTTCAGCTACAAAAGTGTTGCTGAAATAATCTTTTATATTCTTTCTTTATATCTAACACATATATTTACTTTAACCTTTTTTACTATCTCAGCATTTGAAAATGCCGTTGCTCTTAGCATATTGGAGATAGCCCCATGACAACACCATTTTTTACTCTCTTAAATATTAATACATCTGTTTCGAAGACCATTGTTTCTATATCACTAATGCTATTTTCTGGCTTTTTGGCAACACGCGTTACAAAAAAGCTGAGGCTCCCAAATGTAACTGGATATATTCTTGCAGGTATTGCTCTAGGTCCCTTTTGTTTCAACATTATCCCACAATCCATTGTCTCTGGAATGGACTTCATTGCAGATATAGCTCTAGCCTTTATCGCATTCTCAACTGGCGAGTTCTTCCAATTTGAATCCTTAAAAAAGAATGGAATGAAGGTAATTATAATTACTATTTTCGAAGCGCTACTGGCATCAATACTTGTTTTTATTGTCTGTTATTTTCTTCTTGGCGTAGATTATTCATTCTCCTTAGTTCTTGCATCTCTTGCTGCTGCAACTGCACCAGCCTCCACTGTAATGACAATAAGACAGCTTGGAGCGAGTGGAGACTTTGTCGACACGCTTTTACAGGTAGTTGCACTTGATGACGTTGTTGGCTTAATTGCCTTTTCTTTGGCATTGTCACTAGCAGGAAATAAGGGAGAAGAAGCCTTCTCTCTTCTTTCTGTTCTTAAACCACTTGCCTTAAACATCCTAATCTTTATCTTGGGTGGAGCATTCGGCCTATTATTAAAATTTTTATTGCACAATAGAAGTACAGACAATCGTCTTATAGTTTCAATTGCTGTCATTTTTAGCTTCTGTGGCATCTGCGCAATGTTTGATATCTCTCCCCTTCTTGGTTGCATGAGTATGGCTATGATATACATAAACACAACAGGAGACGAGAGGCTATTTAAGCAGCTTAATTACTTTACACCACCCATTCTCCTGCTCTTTTTCGTCAGATCAGGCCTAAATTTTGACCTTGGTTCTCTCTTTAGCAATAGTGAAAGTATCTCCTCTGTCCCACTTCTCCTAATAGGTATTATCTACTTTATAACTCGAATTGTTGGTAAATATGGCGGAGCATACATAGGCTGCTGGGCCACAAAAAAGGACAAGAGAGTTCGTAATTACCTGGGCCTCTCATTAATACCTCAAGCTGGTGTTGCAATAGGCTTAGCTTCCTTGGGCGCAAGAACACTGGGAGGAGTAGAGGGAGACGCTTTGGAAACCATCATCCTTGCTTCCAGCGTTCTTTATGAGCTTATCGGACCAGGGTGCTCTAAGCTTGCGCTTTATCTTTCTCACTCTTATCCAAGAAGCATCGAGGAAGTAGCACCAACAATCGAAAAGGAAGGAAAGAGTGAACTGGAAATATTAATTGAAAGAATACATTCTATTCAAAATGACCTTCCGAAACATAGAAGTGTACTTGAAGAGGAAGAAGATGCTTTTAGCGAAGCAGCAGATGAGCACTTTGCAGCAACAATGCTTCCAAAAAGAACAATTAAATTTAAATAGAGGTAACTAAATGAACTCTTTAATACTATTTATACAAAAAGATCCTATTGCAAACATCCTTGGCTCCTGGTCATGTGGCGTTAACACTCTCTCTATTATCTTTAGACTATGCTTGTCTTTAGTTTTGTCTTTTGCTTTAGGCTGTGAAAGATCAAGTAAAAGACATTCTGCAGGACTACGAACCTTTATCCTTATTTCTTTTACATCTACCTCTAGTGCATTACTTGATTTAGTTTTAATGGAGCTTTGGAATACAGGCTTACCACTTCTCTCTTCTTCTACTGTCATTGCGTCAGCAATGCTTAGTGTTAACTCAATTGTCTTTTCCTCTCGTAGTCAAATCAAAGGATTAACAACATCAGTAGCTCTTTGGAACTGTGTTTTTCTTGGTTTCTCATCTGGCTTTGGCTTATATACAATCACAATTGTGATGTTTGTGCTTCTTGTTTCAATACTAGCATTTCTTCCACCATTTGAAATATATCTCAAAGATAGATCTAATCACTTTGAGGTTCATTTAGAGCTAAAGGAAACATCATATTTACAGGATTTTACAGCTCTCTCAAGAAAATTAGGACTTAGAATAGATGATATAGAAGCAAACCCATCCTACAGAGGCTCTGGACTATCTGTATATTCTGTAACACTTACAATATGCTCTAAGGAGCTAAAAAAATTCCAAACACACAAGGAAATAATAGAAGCTCT
>CAZLYD010000013.1:0-39359 GCA_964563815.1 uncultured Spirochaetaceae bacterium | reverse complement strand
TAGCTATATTTTTATACTGCTTTTCCTCACCAAATCAAAAGCATCAGTGCGCTAGTAATAAATCCTGCTAAAAACGCAAAAGGCAACACGGGTAGACAAACCTTAATATGGAACCATTTTTGATGATATTCCTTTTCCATGTGTTCCGTTCCCGGTAGCCTGACACGCTTGATATTGGCAAATAACACCCAATCTAGAAAGAAGGTGTCCCAAATAAATACGCAGAGCATATAAATCCAAGTCATCCACACGCCACACCAGAAGGTTTTTACTCCTGCTATATGTAGCATTATTGCAAACAAAAACAGAAACACAACTACAGCAATCAGTTTTTTTAGTATCATTAGCTTAGTCAATTTTTCTTTCGTCGCTGTTTTATGCTGCGAATGGTAGTATTCTGCCTGAATCTCTGGTGGGTAGTCGCTGATAAAGGTAAGTGGATTGATTAGTAGCATACCGAACACCAGCACGGTAAAGCAAAACAGCATAATAACAATTTCAATAAAAATTATGAAAAGATTCATCTATATATTTCTCCTATTCGAGAAGCATTTCATAAAAAGTAACACAACTATCTTTCAAAAGCATTTGTTGATGCTGCTCCTAATTCTACACCGTTTTCCAATCTAGTATCACGTAATACAAGTCGATTTTCACTTGATTCTGTCGTTTAAAGTCAAAAATACACTACAAAAAGGACGCTATTAAATAACATTTCATATGCTTCAGAGCTTTTTCTTATAGCAATATCAGGCCTTACAGCATCAGGATTCCCTTGGGGACATAAAGATCTCATCTGTTGTATATAATATATGTCATGATTCGTTGTTAACAGATTATTCGTCCAAAGTAAAATACAATTTTTGTTTAGCCGAATTTTTATTTCTTATCAAGAGAAAGTAGCTTCTGTTTTTGTGATTTCATTCATGTAGAAGATAGGACATGTATTATGTTCAGCTTATAAAGAATATCCTGAAACACACTTCTCTTGTCATCCTTCTATCTCATTGCATGCAATTCATAATAACACTGATCATCATTTCCTTTTCTTCCGGACGAGATTCTGCAATCATAATTGTAAGTGCCACTAATGTAGAGTCTTCTATTTTCTTTCTTCAACAAACAAAGCATCATTTTTATCTAAAAAATAAAGAAACATTGTTGCTGCAATTCTTTTGTTACCATCAAAAAAACTATGTTTGTCACAAAATATAATAGAATGACCACTTTCTCTTCCAGGCCTGTACGATTCTTACTTTATGCTCTGGCTGAACTCTAGCATAAACAGAATAGGAAGCAATACTCTTATCTGAGTCTTCATCACTTAGCCTATCTAATTCAGAACTAGTAAGAGCTTCACTACTATCCTTAATTAGCCCTAGCTCCTTTGCAATTACAACTGCAGTGTCCTTATGGTCACCGGTAATCATAATTGCTCTAATACCAGCCTCTTTACATTCTTCTACGGCCTTCTTTACTTCCGGTCTAATAGGATCAATCATTCTAGCTAAACCATAGAAAAAGAGATCCTTCTCTAATTCTTTATACTCAAAAGAAAAAGGGAGTGCTGTATACCTTCTGTAACTAAGTGAAAGAACACAAAGTGCATCCTCGGCATATTCTTTATTTACTTCAAGTATTTTCTTTCTATCTTCGTCTGGAGCACCTTTTGTAAATTGAATAAAACCATCTTTATCAGTATGAACAGTACTCATCATCTTACGCATACTATCAAAAGGAGCTTCTCCGACTCTCTTTACACATTCCTAGCGACAAATAGGTATATTTTCCTCTGATATAGTATATTCCTCCACAATATAAAAAAAGAGTGATGCTCGGTCCTTCTACCTAACATCACTCATTCTTTCGTTGTTTATTTCCAACCCCAGCTAACAAATGCCATAAAATAGCTAGATTTTTGGTTTAACTGCTTTACTAACACCTATTATTTGGGCAGCTCTTTATTATACTTTTCTTTTTCCTATAAGGAATAAGAAAGACCAAAGGTTATCTGCAAATCGTTACCATTCTTGCCAATACTATTGTTAACATTTTGTACAAAAAGACAATCTGCAACAGCGTATACACTAAGGGACGGAAGAATATTATATTCTCCTCCAAGAGTAATGATGAAAGATTTCTCAATACCATGCTCTCTCTTTATTGTATTTGTTATTGCATCATAATCATCTTTATCAAATGGATTAAAGGTTGTTGGAGTTTCAACATCAGGAGCATCTTCATATTCATCATTATACTGATGCCAATATGCATCAGGATTACTCATAGCACCCCTAATTAAATATGATAAACCTAAATTGAATTTTGCTTTACTTGGTATTTCGTATTCTGCTTTAGCACCATAGTAAATAGTGTCATTACCATATGGATAAGTAGTGAATCTACTTTGAAGGATAATTCTATCACTACTAATTGGTCTGAAGAATGCATCATAGCCATAGTTCTTAGTTGGCTCATCTTCGTAATGCAATCCTCTAATGTATAGGAGAGGGTCTGTTTTAACTAATTCTAAGCTTCCTCTTAAGATTCCCCCCCCCACAGTCTCTGTTGCACCTTTTACACCAAAAAGGAAGCCTGTTGCTGCTGGGTTTGTTCTACCTTCTCCTGGTCCTGCAAATTCATCAATTGCATATTGAGCATAAACATTAACTCCATTAAGTGGAGTATAATTAGCTTCCAATACTAATAGTGAGTTACCATTTCCTGCTACATATTCGTTATGCATGAAGCCGAATGGGTTTATTTTTGTTAGAGAAAAATTAGGTCTAGCATTACTCGACCAGTACATGCAAGCTTCATTAATAGTAATATTTAGCTTATTTGAGAAAAGGTCAAACTCTAAGCGGTGCACAATTAAAGCTTTGTACCCCTCTAGGCTTCTATGCTGACTCTCCACAGAATCAACGCCAGGGAAGAAAGAAGCAGCAATAGAATACTTAAAGCTATTGAAATAAGTATTGAAACGAACAAGATTGTGACTAGGAAAAGAGGAAGATAGCATCAAGTTACCACTTTCACCATTTCCCCAGCTAAGCTTATCACGACCTGCCATTATATTCCAATGCTCGCCACCAACACTAACAAATGCTCTATATGGAACAGTCCAGTCAAAATCAGCAAATAAATGATCACTGCCATCCTTTTGAGGCATAGAGAATAAAAGAGCATTTACAATAGGGATGTTTATATTGAAAGCATTCTTATATAAAAGATTGTATCTTCCATCCACGCCCTTATAGTCTACGTTATATCCAATGTTATCTTGAAGTGTGAATTCAAAGTATCCATAATAGTTTTCAACTGGCCATGCTTCAAATGTAAATTTGACAGGTGCCTTACGCGAAGTAAAGCCATGTACCCAATCATCTTCATCTATAAAATCTTCTGTATTTATATGGAAATAGCCTTCACCATTAAGCTCCAAGCCAAAATCTAAAGAGATATTATCACTATAAGTTAAAATTGGCTTTATAGTTAACTCATCTAATATTTTATCATAAAGAGCCTTTCCATTTACCCCCAATGCTTCCCTATTAAGTAGAGAAAGCATATCCATCATTTCGCCCTCACTCCATGGTCCTGAAGAAGAAGGAAGTGCCTTTCCCTGCAATATATAAAGAGTTTCTATTTCTTTATATAATGAGGAATCGACACTTATTATTCGTTGTTCATTAGTAGCAAACAATAGAGCTGTTGCTACAAAAACAACAAAAAATAAAGCTAGAAATTTTTTCATTTCATTTCTCCTACACATACATTCTATCCTTGATTATACAAAACCTGTACAACTTTATTTTATTTCAGTAAAAATCTCGTATAACTTGTTTCTAGTACCTTTCCATAGTAAACTAAACGAATGAAACGTATTGTACTTTTACTGATTTTAGTCGTCCTTTCTTTTGGTCTTTGGGCCAATTATAACGATGCAATTATTTATCCTCTTTCATCCTCTATTTATCAGGATATGGATAATCTATATGCTCTTTCTTCTCTTTCTCGTCCCTCTACTAATAGACCATGGTCAAGTAGCGAAGCTAGAATGATTCTAGATAGAGTTAATAAAGGTGACCTTAATGAAACTGCATTAGTTTTATATAACAGAATAGATAGCCTACTTAATGAAGGACTAAGATTTACAATCTCTGACGATTTTAGCTTTGATGTTGGCCTTGATGTATCTGTAGAAGGATATGCACATACCAATAGCACAGATTACAAGAGAGAAACAGATTGGCTTAGAACATATAACGACAGAAATTCACTACTTCGCCTTCACATCGATGTTACAAGTAACGATAACTTTTATACTACAAGTGATATCCACTATAGATATAAAAGAACAGATAAGGATGGAACATACATTAAATACGATGGATCCGAGTATGTTTCAGAAGATGGTATGATTAGCACCTACCCAGTTCTAGGCAAGGACCTATATTACCTCGTAGCATCTCCACAGTTCCAGGATAGCTTTGCAACTAATGTTTATTTCGATACTCTTCATTTTGCTTTTATTTGGCCACGTAGAGCTGTTTTCTCTTTTGGCGGAGATACTTGGAATTTTAATATAAGCCGAGACAATATTGCTTTTGGTAATGGTGCAGTTGGAAACCTTCTTGTCGATAGCTCAACCTTTAATGATTTTGCACACTTATCCTTCTTTAACCCATACTTTAAATACGACTCACTCTTTATTTTCTTAAATACACTAGTTAATCGCAATGAAGAAGCAAATACAGAGAGCAAAATCTATATGATTCATACTCTACAATTTAGAGCTTGTGATAGATTTAATTTCACGATTAGCGAAAATGTTATGTATAGATATAAAACAATTGACTTCTCTTTCTTCAATCCTGCCTACATCTACCACAATTACAACAATCGTGAAATGTTTAATGCCTTAGCATATTTAGACTTTAGTGCAATATTAGCTCCAGGTTTAGAGCTCTATGGACAGTTTGCCTTAGACCAAGCTAGAGCTCCACACGAAAATGATAGTCAAAGTGATTCTTATGGCTTTATCGGTGGTCTTACTTATACTCAAGCATTAAAGAATGGCATTTTGAGAGTTAATGGTGAATTCGTCATGAACTCTCCTCTGTTATACAGAAGAGATGTAATTGATTTTATAAAAGTCACAAGATATTACGTCTTAGGCGTTGAAGGAGAAGGACCTTCCTCTCACTTCCCTATCTTTGAATATATTGGCTTCCCTTATGGTGGAGATGTAACAGTAGCTGAATTAAAGCTAGATTATTCATCTCTTGATAATTGGAATCTTTCACTATATTCCCGTTTTATTCAAAAGGGTGAAATTACAATATTCCATAGCCACAATAAAGATAACAAAAACGAAGGCAATGCAAATATTAGTGGCGGAACACCATACGGAGAAAATATAAAAAGAATTCTTATTCTTGGTTCAACCTTTGACTTAGACTTATCTTCTTTCTTCTCTTATCCATCCCTCTCTCTTTATGGAGAAGTCGATTGGATAATGAGAGAGAACTATAATAAAACTGATAGAAAAGCAACAAAGCTTGATAATGATTTGCAGCTTTCTATTGGCTTTACATTAGGAGTGTGAAAATGAAAAAGCGTTTAGTCCTAGTAGTACTAATGGTACTATTGGCATCTACTCTCTTTGCGAAAGTAGATTTCGTTCTCAACCTGAAGCCTTACTATCTTCAAGATACTGCGCCAAGCGGTATCGACAAGGATGAAGGTACAGTTGAATGGAAGAGTGACAACAAGGAGATTAACTCTGACTGGTATGAGACAAAGCAAGATTATTGGCTCAAAACATTCTCTCGTCCAAGCTTTTTAGATATTGGCTTGACTGTTGATACTGAAAAGGTTGACATGGTTTTCCTTCTTGATATTACTCAAGATTCCTTCACCTTATTCAAGGATAGTGGAGAGGTTAAAACAAATATTCCTTTCTTAGGAGCTATCATTGATCTCAACTTTCCTCGTGTTGGTTATGTTGATTACACTAGTGAAGATGAAAGCATTTACCTCTCAATCGGTAGACGTCAAATCAAATGGGGACCTGCAACATACGATATGGCTATCTCAAACTCTCAGCCTTATCTTGATAACTTCTATGCTAAATATAGCACACAGATCACCCCCCCCCAGTCGTGGTATCTAGACTACAGCTTCATAGCTATTGCTCATAAATATTTCTTAACCTATAGTGATACAGATGCAATGGAAGGCAACCTAGAGGAAGGCCCTAAAACCACATTTGCTCACAAATTCTCATTCTATAATGACTATATTAGAATCGGAGCCGCAGAATTAAACAATGTATACGGAAAGGTTCCATCTCTAATGGATGCAACACCCTTTGGTGTATGGCATGACAACTATCAAGATGATTATTCCAACGTAATGCTCAATGTATCTCTTGAAGCAAAAATCAAAGATTTCAGAGTCTATGGAACATTCACAATGGACGACTTTGATCTACCACATGAAACTAATTCAAACAAGCCTGAGGCTATGGGCTTCTCTTTTGGTCTCGAATATCATATTTTTGATACAGATGCAAAGAAGAGAGAGAAATCAAGATTTGAATACTCTGATTACATGATTGAAGAAGATACATTCAAAGAAAAGGGCTTCAATGTTGGATACGAATTCTACTATGCGTCAACATATATGTATAATAGAAAGGTTCAAGGTGGAAAATTTACTTCTCCTTATCAATTTATCAGCTTAACAGGTGCGGGCTATTGCTATGATGAGAATGCATTCTTCCTTGGCTTTAAGTATGGTCCTGATACTCTTGTCCATAAGCTTACAGCTGAGTACGATACATCACGCTTCTCTTCCTTCTTAAATGTTGAGCTCATTAGGAGAGGAATATATTCTATCGATAGTCCTTACGGAAACAGAAGTCGCGGTGATTACGACAACAAAGAAACATTACGCCTCAATGGTCCTATTACAACAGTACTAAAGATCGAGGGTGGATTCGAATATTATCTTCAGAAAGGTCTTGTTGGTGAAATCGAAATTGGATATACACATGATATTACTCACAACAAGGGTGCCTTCAAAACAAAAATTGGAGCCTCTATGTCTCTAATGGAGATAGATTGGAATAATCTATTTTAAGAAGAAAAATAAATAACTTAAGACTGCCTGCATCTAGCATAAGAGACAGGCAGTTTTATTTTACTATTTATTATTTTTTAAGAAGGAAAGTGTTGCTTGGAAATCCTCTGTTAGCATTTCCGATATCTCTTGGTAGGAGAAATCACACATAGAGGAAGCACACATTGTTCCAATACCATATGTATATATCCAACAATGCTCGAAGAGCCTCTTCGCTTTCTCTTTTTCTAGTGAATATTCCCTTTCTATAAAGCTCAAGCTCTCATCTGCAACGATCCCAAGCTGCTTATAGATATCATCAAAGCTCTTACTTTCTATATTTGAAGACATAAACAAAAGAGTATATAGCTTTGGCTTTTCTTTAGCGAAAATAATCATCTGCATACCAATTTGTTTAAAGTATGGAATACTTTTATCCTCTTTATGAGCATAGGCTTCAAAAAGAAGCATAGCCTTTTTCTTTACTTCCTCTTGAACCTCCTTCATGGAATTAAAGACTGTAAAAATAGGAGAAGTAGAGGTAGATAGTGCTTTTCCAAGCTCCTTAGCTGTCAAAGCATCGATTCCTTTTTCTTCAACAACACTTAAGGCCTTTGCTACTATCTCATCTTTACTATATTTAGGACTTGGCGGCATTTTTTCCTCCTGTTTTATAAAATGATATACTCACCATTTCTATTCATCAATCCATCTATTGTATGGAAAATGAACTCTCTTTTTCTTTTTTTATTAGAACAATATAGGAAATAATACAAATAATAACGGAAACAAAAGATCCCATAGATGTAGCAATGCCAACAGGATAAAGAGTTGTAACGTAAAGCAAGGAGGTCATATAAACACCAGGGATACGAACAAAAACGATGGCAATTATATTGTGCAAAAAAGACAAAAAGCTCTTACCAAGAGCACAAAAATAACCACTAAAGCAAAAATGTATTCCAGCAAAGATAGTATCAAAAATATATCCCTTTAAGTACTTTGCTCCAGATGTTATAACAAGGGCATCTTCTGTAAATATCCCCACTATCTTTCCTGCCCAAATTTGAGCACATAGTGTCATTAATAGGCCGAAGCATATTGCAATACAAAGAGCATAGAAAAGCGTCCTTTTTGCTCTTTTTATCTCCCCTGCTCCAATGTTTTGACTGGAGATAGCAGATACTGAGCTCAAAAGAGAAGAATGTACTAAGAATAAAAAAGAGATTATCTTTTCAACAATTCCAACGGAAGCAGCATCCGTCAATCCTCGTCCATTTACTATTACAGTGATGAAAATAAAGGCTACCTGTATTAATCCATCCTGTAAAAGAATAGGTCCCCCTATCTTTAATATGCTTCTTGCACACTTTTTATCGATTAGTAAATCTCTTTTATCTATTTGTACCTCTTTTTTCTTTCTCACAAGGTAAAGGGCAATGAGAGCACTCATACTTTGTGATATTGTTGTTCCTAGAGCAGCCCCCATAGCACCAAGAGAAAAGAAGCCTATAAATAGATAATCTAAAACAATATTAAGAAAACAAGAAATAGAGATAAAAATAAGCGGTGTCTTACTATCTCCCAATCCTCTATAAATTGAACTAATAAGATTATAAAGAGCAATAAAAGGAATACCTAAAAAGCAGATAGAAAGATAGCTTATTGCTTCTTCTCGGGCCTCTAGTGGAGTATTCATTATTCCAACTATAGGCTTTATTAAGAGTATGAGAAAAAAAGTCAAAGCTATACTTAAAGACATAAAAAGAGTAAAGGACGTTCCTATTTCCTTTTTTATTTCATCCTTTTTTGCTTCTCCCACAGAATGACCTATACTTACCGTTGTTCCCATGCCAAGACCAACAATCATTACTGTAATCATATGCATGACCTGAGAACCAATAGAGACAGCAGTCGTGCTTTCAACGCCATTAAAACGACCTATAATAAACAAGTCTGCAAGGCCATAGAGAGCCTGGAGAAAATAAGAAAAAAGGAAAGGAATAGAAAAATATATTAAGTTTTTAAATACACTTCCTTTAGTCAAATCTCTTTCCATACATAACTCCTATTTCTATTATGATATAAAAAATAAAAAAGCTACTCTATTCCTCTAAAGAAAAGAGTAGCCTTACTTTGTCTTTTTTCTTCTACTTTATTACCTTTTCACTCTCACCATCAAAGAGATAAACACTTTCATATGGGATAAAGAATTCCATTGAGCTATCCATTTCTGGTGTATCATGTGGATGAACCTTTAGTATTGCATTATCATTTTGAATATTTACATATACGTTAGTGTTATCACCAAGTAGCTCTGTAAGTTCAACATTACATTTAATTTTGTATGAATTACCGTTATCGATGAGAGAAATTGCTTCAGGTCTAAAACCAAAAACAACCTCCTTCTTCTCATATTCTTCTACCCTTTCTTTGTCGAGTTTTTTACTTAAATCAACAACATTGTCTCCAATTCTTATAGTAGAAGCCTCAACCTTTCCTCTAATAAAGTTCATTGGTGGCTCTCCGATGAAGCCAGCAACGAAGATATTTACTGGATTAAAATATAACTCATAAGGAGTACCAACCTGTTGGATATAGCCTTCCTTCATTACAACAATTCTATCAGCCATAGTCATAGCTTCTGTCTGATCATGTGTTACATAGATTGTTGTTGATTTAGTTTTTTTATGGATTTCTGTTATTTCACTCCTCATCGTTACTCTTTGCTTAGCATCTAAGTTAGATAGAGGCTCATCCATCAAGAAGATTCCAACCTTTCTTATTATTGCTCTTCCTACTGCTACACGCTGACGCTGTCCTCCACTGAGAGCCTTTGGAAGTCTATCTAAATACTCTGTTAAGCCAAGAATTGATGCAACATTATTAACCTTTTCTTCAATAATATCCTCATCAACACCTTGTAAGGTTAGACCGAAGGCAAGGTTATCATAGACAGTCATCTGAGGGTACAATGCATAGCTCTGGAAGACCATAGCCACACCCCTATCTCTGGGCCCCTTTTCGTTAGCCTTTTCTCCATCAATTAGGAAATCACCTTTACTAATATCTTCTAGCCCTGCAATCATTCTAAGTGTAGTAGACTTACCACAGCCAGAAGGTCCAACAAATACAATAAATTCACCCTTTTCTATCTCAAGATTGAAATCATGGACAGCATGAAAGCCGTTAGGATAGATTTTATTTATATCTTTTAAAGTAAGGTATGCCATTATGCTTTGCCTCCTTTTACTTTTTGCTTTGCATCCTTTATTATCTCTTTTATGGTTTTCTTAGTCTTAATAAAAAGAAGGTCATAAACCGTAGCAAAGAGACCAAAGGATAGTGGCTCCATAGCAAATAAAACAACATCACTCTTTCCTGTTAAAGAAAGAAGAATAATATTAATTAAGCTATATGTGTAATATACACAAGTCATTACTAGAAATGCATATATAACATTTAGTACTAGTGACATGTATCCAGACTTTGGAAACATCATCCATTTATCATTTTCTCCTTCTCTTTTTGCAAAGAACCTATATATATTGTTTTCTAAAAGATCAACAACAAAGCCCATTGCAATACTTGTTACGAAAAAGAGATCAAGACTGGAAGGAATATAGAGTCCTAACCCCCAAACAAAGAAGTAACAAACAACGCCAGAAAACCAAAACTTAATTAAGAGAGCTTTAAGAGTTGGATTAAGAGAGAAACGACTCTTTGTTTTGTATTTACTTAATTCTTCTTCAGAATATGAGGGAGTATTCTCTTCATTAGCTCCAACTAAATCCTCTACTGCCCCAGTATTTAAAGAATAGTTTTTCTCTCTCTTCTTATCAGCCATTAGTTATCTCCAGCAATATCGATAGCTTCCATCTTGTCATAGCTGTCAATCTCAACAGATGTATTTATCTTTCTCAAAAGCTTAGAGTAAAGAGGAATAAGAGCTGTTAAAAGAATGCTGATAGCCATAAATATCATATGGTAAAGCAACAACGAATATGCTTTTGCTATATATATAGTATTCTGGGTTACAACAATAGGATTATTCTGTCTAAAGACAGCACTTGCTATCTTTGATCTATATGTATAATCACAGAATATAACAACAAAAGCCATCAAGAACATCAAAACCAGCATTGGCTTATTGACCTTTTTTCTATGAGGAAATGAGTTTAGAAAACAAACAAGCCCTAAAATAGAAAAAAGCATAGTTGCGAAACCACACAAGCCCATTCCACTACCCTGTATCTTTGCTGTGGTATTGGAAATATGAGTAAGATTAAGAGCGTAATAGATAAAAGTTAATAAGAAAGCGACAAGAGCTATTCTTTGAGGCTTACGCTTAAGAGATACAATCTGCTTTCTTACCCACTCTTTTAAACCTTTAGCCATCTCAGTTTTCCTCCTTTATCAAAGATGTAGTATCTTTATCAAAGAAATGCATCTTATCGAAAGAAACAAGTGCTTTATCTCCACTTTTGTAAGTACACCATCCACGAAGCTTTCCTGTAATTTTCTCTCCCCTTCCATCTCCAATATGACCATGAACGAGAGTATTCATTCCAAGGTTTTCATTTGTCGAAACTGTGATAGCAATATCAGTACCAACAACAACATTTTCTGGTCTTACACCAAGAACTATCTCTTTTCCTTCATAGTTTTTCAAAAGAGCTGATTGTTCAGTACTAAGTGGAACTGTATATCCATTTCCTATTAGACAATTTCCATTTACTTTTACAGAGAAGAAATTCATTGGAGGAAGACCAATAAAACCAGCAACAAATAGGTTTGCAGGATTTTCGTATAGCTCTAAAGGCGTTCCAACCTGCTGAACATGTCCCATGCTCATACAAACAATTCTATCTGCCAGTGTTAGTGCCTCTGTCTGGTCATGTGTTACATAAAGCATTGTAGCCTTAAGTCTCTTATGAAGAAGGAGAATCTCTCTTCTTGTTGAACCACGTAGCTTAGCATCTAGGTTAGAGAGAGGCTCGTCAAATAAGAATACTTTTGGAGTTCTAACAATAGCTCTTCCCATGGCAACACGCTGACGCTGTCCACCACTAAGCTGATTTGGCTTCTTATTTAGCTGCGTTGTCAGATTTAATATTTCAGCTGCTGCCATAACCTTTTTGTGGATAACATTAGGGTTCTCTTTTCTTAGAGTGAGAGAAAAAGCCATGTTTTCATATACAGTCATGTGACCATATAAGGCATAGTTTTGGAAGACCATAGCCATATCACGATCTTTGGCTGGAAGCTGTGTAATATCCTTTCCATCTAAATAGAGATGACCTGACGAAATATCCTCCAAGCCTGCTACCATTCTAAGAGTAGTAGATTTACCACAGCCAGAAGGACCAACAAGCACAATTAGCTCCCCGTCCTTAACGTCGAGGTTAAAATCATATACTGCTTGAACCTTGTTATCATATATTTTATCAAGATGTTGCAATTTTAGCTCAGCCATTAGTCTCTCCTTACCTCTTCGCCTAATGTGGCAAGATAGGATTTAAGTGTTCTACTTCTAATAATTCCAACTATTGCAGAAGCAAAAAGAGAAATTGAAGATATAAAAAGATAGATAATACATCTAGCAAATTGGCCATTAGCCATAACAACTCTCTCAACCCCTGAAATTTTTACAACTGCACTATGAGCCTTAATTGGAAGAATAAAGATTCTAATTATCTGTATAAAGGCAAGAATAAATAATAAGTAGCAATACTTTTCACTATATTCTTTAACACCTTCACTAGAAAGGAAAGATAAAAGTAAAAAAACAAGATTATAAATAATGGAAGCACCAATCAAGATGGTATAGTAATAGGTACTTACATCTGACTTATATACCGAAACAAAGAAGAAAACATCAAATAGAATTGCAAGATAAACAAGAGAAGCAGAAAGCTTATTCTTTGTGTATCGCATTCGATCTTTTCTAATTAAAAGTTCGTCGTCTTTCATTTTTTCTCTCCTTCTTCAATAAGTCTTCTCTCTTCTTTCATTAAAGCTCTCTTCCAATAACAATTAAAGGCTAAAAGAGAAGCAGAAATAAGCGCAAAGAGAGAGATAAAATAATGTATATCAAACCAGAATGTTGATTCTGTAAAAGCTGTCTTGAACATCTTTGAGTGCTTTAAGAGTGCGTCAAAATCAATATTTAGCCACTGTGCTTTAAAGCTCTCAATTTGAATATGTGACCAAATCACAAAGAATAGAGTAAATATTACAAAAAGAGAAATTGCAACATAGTTACCTACGTAGTATCTTCTTCTCTTATTTGTTTGTGTAAAAAATAGAAAAACACCAAGAAGGATATAAACAATAGAAAAAACAAGAAATAGGCGATTAAAGCCTTGCATGTTGTAATAAACGATTGATCCAGAAACTGTTGTTTCTGTCAAATCTGAAGGATTAGGCATAGTAGAATATAAACAGTCATATAAATCTGTCATTATTCCAAGAGAATATAGAAAGAAAATTGCGCCACAAGCGAGGGCTAAATAACAGATTATGTTCTGAAATTTCATCTGTTTCTTATACATAATCACTCCTTTTTTAATTCTAGGGAGGGAAATCCCTCCCCAGAAATTATTTAAAACTAATTAAGGTTCTGATAGAACTTTAAGAGGCGGTTCCAAGCATTCTGCTTGAGAATTAGATATTGTTCGCCACTCCATGTTGACTTGACAAGCTCAACAGCACTTTGTGCATCTGTAACACCATCAATTGTGTAACCACCAGAAATCTGGTCAACAAGGATGTTTTCTGTGTTCTTGGATGACTTGAACTTATTTGTAAGCTCTGTATATGTGTTGAGAGTATCAATTTCAACCTTTGTTGAAGGAAGAGTTGTAGGAATTGATGTATACCACATATTATCAACAACTGCTAACTCTGGGTGCTTGATTGTTCCAAGACCAATAGCTGTTGAAATATAACCAGCACCTTCCTTACCGATAGCACATGTGCACTGATATTCGAATGCCTGGCTCTTAGCAAAAGAAAGAGTAGAACCGAGGTACTGACGAGCAAAGTTAGTATAGTTACCTGATGCAAGAGACCAGAGGAGTTCTTCTGTTACGTCAGCAATAACTGGCATATCTGTACCATTGAAAGAGAATGTTACATATGAACCATCTGCATTAGTCTTGATAAATTCATCAGGACCATAGCTCATGAGAATCTGTCCCTTTGCGCTATATGCATAGTCAATAAGAGCAAGAGCAGCATAAAGCTTATCTGTATCGTCTCCAATACCTTCCTTAGAGATAGCCCAAGCGTCTGTCTTTACACTTCTCCAAGATTCTGTGAATCTCATATAAACGCCATTTGGATCTGTTCCATCATACCAGCGAGCAACAGGAACCATAGCTGCCATATACTTCTCGCCATCCTGAAGCATTGTTTCGTTAAGGATAGTTTGAGTCTGGTTGTAGTCATAGCTCATGAAGCCAAGATCGTTTTCAAGCATTGTTGAGGATGTTTCATTAGAATTATCAACAAAAGACTTTGAGATGAGTCCTTCCTGAACAAGAGCGTTCATTCTCTCCATTGCCTTATATGTGTCTTCTTCTGATCTTGCATCCTTGAGGTTGCCTTCGCTATCGAAATAGAGGTAATCCTGTCTTGATTCAAGACCTCTTACACCAAAGAGATGACCAGCAAGTCTGAAAAGGTCAACCTTTCTCTGCATGTTGTTATCTTCACGAGAGAAGATACCCTGAATAGAATCTGTACCATTAAGAGTATAAGCGTTAGCAACAACACAGCGAAGAAGTGCAACAAGTTCGTCTGCATCCCAGCAAGCATCCTGACCAACAAAGAGGTTAGATCTTGTTGTACCATAGTAACCATCATATGCTTCATCGATATATGCTCTGAGCATATTAACAGCTTCAACACCACTAACTGTACCATTCTTAAGAGCTTCATTCATCTTTGCGACAATGTTACCACTCTTATCATAGTTCTTAGTTAAGTCAAATGTGCCTGTGCCTTCAGCGTTAACTGTTTCAACAGTAACCTTTCCAGAGAGAGGCATATATGGCTCATAAACAGCAGAAAGAAGATTAGCTGACTTTTCAGCAGTGAAAGCACCTTCACCATCGAGAAGCTTAACAACCCAGTCAACTCTCATAAGTGGCATTCTTTCGATATCGTTTACACCATCAAAATAAGGTGAGAAATAGATAGCACCAGTTGATGTATCACCTGTAATTGAAAGTCTAACAATTGGGTTAGCTTCGAGGTAAGCCTTGAAGTTTGGCATCATATCAAGATATTCAGCAATATTGACAAAGCTACCCTTAATACCATAGTCGTTAAGAGAAGTTGAGTTACCAGAAACGATATCAACATCACCAAGTCTTTCAGCCCAGTACTTTAATTCGTTTGTTGCACTGTTCCCCTGGTATTTGTCTTCAATTTTGATATTAAGAATGTTTTCAACTTCAACCCAAGTTGGCTTGAGGTCGCCTGCATGATATGTAACACCAGCTAGTTCAATTCCATCTTTAGCAACATCTGCATCAAAAGAAAGACCTGTCTTCTTACTGTTGTAACCAGTTGCCATTCTTAAAACTGTTCCATCTGCATATCCAAGTTTTTTTACTTCTGCTTCTGGTGCAGCAGTTGTTGTAGTAACTGTAGAAGCAGGAGTTCCCTGAACAGCGATTTCCTGAGTTCCGCCAGCAACAAGAGCGAGTGTTGCAACTAAAGCGAGAACTGTAGTTAAAATAGTCTTTTTCATTGTTTCCTCCGTTTATAGAATGAAAAATAAACACTTATTCTTTTACACCACCAACGTTAACACCCTTTGCAAAATACTTTTGAATAAAAGGATATATAACGAGGATTGGTACTATTGAACACACAATTAAGGCATAGATGATTGAGTCTGAAGCAAATACCTCATTCCATCCTGCCATTGCTTCAGGATCTGTATATTCCTCAAGCATAAGTCTTATATAAACCATGAGTGGATGCTCATTAGAGTTCGAGATCATCTGTCGAGCCCAGAAGTAACCATTCCATCTTGAAATACCAAAGAAGAGAGCGACAGTTGCGATTGTAGATTTGCTCATAGGAATATATACCTTTGAAAGAACCTGGAATTCTGTAGCTCCGTCAACAATAGCAGCCTCTTCAATATCACTTGGAACACCTTCAAATGCATTTCTTAATAAAATGATATTCATTGCTGCCATACCCATGGAAATAATTACAAGCCACTTATCATCAGTAATTCCAATGCCATTAAAAACCTTCTTTGTGTTTAGATAATTGAGGTATTGTGGAACAATTCCTGCTGAAAACCACATAGTAAATACAAGGAAGAAGTTGAAAAACTTTCTAAAAAGAAGTCTCTTTTTTGATAATGCATATGCTCCAAGAATTGAATATCCTAAAGCCCAAATAGTTCCGAAAAGCGTAATATAAAGAGTATTGGAATATGCATTCCAGAACATATTGTTACTAAACATTCTTCCAAAAGCTTCAAATTGAATATCCTTTGGGAAAAGAAGAACCTGACTATATTCGACAGCCTTTCTTCCACTAATAGCAGATGAAACAGCATAGACGAAGGGATAAAGACAACTAAGAGCAAATACTGTTAAAAGAGTGTAACTGATTACTTTAAAGATTAATTCTGTTGTTTCTAACTTTCTTTTCATATCCTACCTCTTAGTAAAGCGAGACGTTGGATGCTTTCTTGGCAATAGTGTTAGCCCCTATAACTAAAAGCATTCCTATTACGTTATTCATCATCTCCGCTGCACTAGCTATACCCTTTGCAGCGCCCTCTAAGCCATAGCGTTGAGCAAAGGTTGATACAACATCTGCAGTAACGTATGTATTTGTGTTATAAAGAAGTAATACCTTTTCGTATCCTATGCTTAAAAGAGACCCGATACGAGTTATAAGCATGATAACAATTGTTGAAAGGATGCATGGAATAACAACATATCTCATTTGAGACATCTTTCCTGCACCATCAATCTGAGCGGCTTCATAGCTCGTTGGAGAAATAGCAATAATTGCAGCAAAATAGACAATAGAGCTGTATCCTGCATCTTCCCAAATACCACTAAGCTGATATATTCCTCTGAAGAATGATGGATTATTTAGTAAACCAGCATTAGCAACACTGTTACTAATTAAACCAAGCTTTTCTAATATTTGAGAAATGACACCATAGCTTGTTGTTATTGAACCTTGTTTGACAAGCATAGTAACAAGACTTGTCATAACGACAGTTGACATAAACTTTGGTAAATATGTTAATACCTGATAGACACTTCTTGCGATATTAGATCTAATTTCGTTGAAAAATAGTGCAAGTATAATTGGAATAGGAAAACCAAAGCAAAGGCCATAAAAGCTAAGAAGGAATGTATTTCTTAATGCTCTCCAAAATTCAGAGGAAAGAGCATCTCCACCAATTAAAAGCCTCTTAAAATATGAAAAACCAGAAAAAAGCTGTTGAGAAACAGGAAGAACCTCATCTGAAACCTTAAAGCATCCTAATAATTCATACATTGGGAAGTAACGCCAAAAAAGGAAGACAAGAAACATAGGAAGAAGCATACAATAAAGTCTCCAATCCTTTAAAACTGTCTTTAAAACATGTAAAAAATAATGTTTTTCTACATCATCTCTTACTTTCTGTTCTGGATCTTCGTAGTAAGCTTGTTTTTCTGCATCATAACGTAAATAATCAGACGCATTAACTTTCATTAACTACCTCCTTTTCCTCTTCCTTGTTTATTCTTACAAGGTAGCTATATTGGTCTTCAAATACTCCATCAAGTCTTCTTACAATTAAAACAACCACTACAGAGAAAACACCTGAGAGTGCATCTGTCGTAATGAAGAGTAGGGACTGCGATAGAGAAAAATTGATAAGAGAAAAAACAAATATTCTTCCTACTTGCATCAATAGAGCAACAGAAAGTGCATAAAGCGCAGAAAGGAAGAAGCTCTTTGCTATCTTATCTTTTCTTTCTCCTTTCAAGATTGGTAACACCAAAAGAGAAAGAAGATTACCTATCATATAAACGGCATATTGCGCTCCTTTTCCGTTTAGAGAAAAAGAGAGAAACAAGCCTCCCAAAACTGGATAAAACCATACATACTTAACATCCTTCCACCTGACAAAAACTATTGCTGTTAAAGCAGGAACAAGAGAAAGTGTGTATGGCTGATTAGGAAACCAGTATTTACCGGCTTTAGAAATCAAGGTTTCAAAAATACCAAGCATTACAACCCAAGATGTAATATCAAACGCTCTATATTTCTCTAAACTTCGACTCTTTTCCATCTTCCAATCCATTTAAAATTTTATTTTATGTTGCTCTTTTCCACCTTTCAAATCAGAGTCGTTTCTGTTCATTGATTGGTCAGAAAAGTGCAACTATCACCCTTTAACTACCTCTTTTTCAACACCGAAAACTTCAACATTTTCCATTTTCAGATCAGCATTTCTAACTCTTAGTCCTCTTTCTTCTACATGAGGTAATCCTATAAACATTTCCGATAGATCTGTTGAGAGAGAGGAAGGAACAACTGCAAAGCTCGAATTACGTAGTACTACGCTCTTAATTATTGACTCTGGAAGACCAACAAAGAAGCCAGCACTACACTTACAATCACTCGCCTTAACGCCTTCAATAAGAATATTTTCAATTTTTGGTGTTGTTTCTGTTACAGGATGTTCATCTAAAGAAAAAAGAGAATTGTCTGTTGCACCACATTTGTAGTACATATTAAAAGCAATAGGACACAAAGAAGACTCAATATTTATATTTGAAAAGCGTAAATTCTTGATCTCGCCGCCCCTACCTCTTCTTGTTTTTACTCTTATTCCTCTATCTGTTCCAATAAAATTACAATTTTGATATATACAATCATGGATTCCAGCAGCTGTTTCACTTCCAATTACAGCGCCTCCATGAGCAGATCTAACAGTACAATTCTCAATTAAGACAGAAAAGGTTGGTTTGTTTACTTTAATACCATCCTCTCCTGCTCCACTTTTAAGACAGATGCCATCATCACCAACATTTATAAAACAATTATCAACATGAACAAAAGAAGAAGAATCAATATCAATAGCATCTGTATTTGGAGAGGTTGGTGGATTGTTAATTTTTATTCCGCTTATCTCAACATTTCTAGAAAAGAGCGGATGGAGAGTCCAGAATGGAGAATTAAGAAGAGTAACATCCTTCAAAACAACGTTATCACAATTATTGAATTCTACAAGTGATGGTCGTAAAAACTGTGTCTTTCTTCCTCCACCGCCTCCTGGCTGATTTAAATAATCAGGATTAAGAAGAGCAAGTCTCTTTTCATATTCTTCTGTAGGTCCTTGGTCTTTTTCTTTTCTTTCCCAAACACCCTTCCACCATTTTTCACCATTACCATCTATAGTTCCATTACCACAAATAGTTATGTTTTTTGCACCCTCAGAATATAAGCAGGGATGCATTGCGTATCCCATTACGCCTTCCCAGCGTGTGTATACAGGCTTATATAGATTAGGATCATCGATAAACCTTATAGTAGCACCATCTTCTATTATTAGTGTTGTATTAGATAATAGTGTAATTGGACCAGTAAGATAGACACCCTTTGGAACGCTTAATATTACATTTCCACCCTTTAAGGCTTCAGAAAAAGAAGACGTGGAATCGCTTATCCCATCTCCTATTGCATTAAAATCAGTAATACTTACTCGTTTTAAGTTGTCCATATTGTGATTATTTTCTCAACTTATTAGAAAATAATAACGCTCAATGATAGGACAAATCCGTAAAAAGGGCCATGAGGAAAGAAAAAACCCATCTTTTGGATGGGCTAAAAAGAAAGGTTCTTACTCTCCTTCATATTTAATAATTGATTTCACATTATATTTTGATAGAACGTCCCGCCCTTTAAGGTCTACTAATTCCATTAAAAATATTACAGCAACAACCTCGCCACCAAGTCTCTCAACCAAGCGACATGCTGCCTTCATAGTTCCGCCTGTTGCGATAATATCATCAATAAGGACAACCTTATCTCCCTTTTTAATTGCTGTCTTGTCTATTTCAATAGTTGCAGAACCATATTCTAAATCATATGATTCTTCTATTGTCTCACAAGGTAGCTTTCCCTTTTTTCTCACTGGAAGAAAGGCTTTATTCATATTATAGGAAAGAGGCATTCCAAGTATAAAGCCACGAGATTCTATTCCTGCTATAATATCAAAATCGTCATCCTTAATTAGGTCTTGAAGTGAATCAATAACTAGTTTTAATCCATCCTTATCATTTAAGGCCTTGGTCATATCACGAAAGATTATTCCCTTCTTTGGGAAATCTGGAATACTTCTCATGTAGTCTTCTATTTTTCTCATCACTTCTACTCCTTTATTCACAACTTAATTAATGCACCATTGTTTCCTTCAAAGCAATATATTTTTACACTAAAAGTATAATATTTGTAGACTTAATGCTTCAATTTTGCTATTTTCTCCAAGACAAAAAGAGGAAAAATGTAGATGACATATTTAATTATTAATAGCATTCTTCTTGGCATCAGCCTCGCGCTTGATGCATTTAGTGTTTCTGTTGCAGATGCAATAGCGAATCCGGAGCTTACTAAAGGGAAAAAATTATTAATCTCTTCTTTTTTTGGTTTTTTCCAAACACTTATGCCACTACTGGGTTGGCTTTGTATCCATACGCTTGCATCTCTTCTGACTTCATTAGAGCGCATTATTCCATATATTTCACTTATACTTCTTCTATATCTAGGCATAAAAATGATTTTAGAAAAGGATGAAGAAGAGAAAGGTGAAAAGAAACTGACAGTTAAGCTTCTCTTAGCTCAAGCAGTTGCAACGAGTCTTGATGCACTATCTGTCGGATTTGCTATCGCAGAATACTCTTTTTATAATGCACTTCTCTCTTCTCTAATTGTAGGTCTTGTCACCTTCATTATCTGTACATTAGGAGTAGAACTCGGAAAAAGAGTGGGCAATAGATTTAATAAGGTAAATATAATCGGTGGCGTTATTCTCTCTCTTATAGGCATTGAGATATTTATCACAAACACTTTTTTCTAGCCTCTTTACTTTTAATTAGAAAATAAGTCAAAATAATAGAGCAGCAGATACCGGGCAATAAGAGCCTCCCAACCCCGCCAGGACAGGAATGTAGCAACGGTCAGAGGATTTTTTATGTGATCCGGACTATTTGCTGCTTTTTTTATTTTCCTTTTTTACTATTTCACTAAATATTTTTACTTCGTCCTTCTCTATTTTTTTATTGCTATATCTAACTCTTCTATATATTTCCTTCAACTCTTCAGGAGAAGAAAAAAGAGTAGCTAACTCCTCAACATTGTAGTTAGCTATCTTCCTTCCGCCACTTCTAGAGAGAATGTACCTCTTAAACATTCTTCTTATTCTCCACTCTGGAGAAAGAAAAAGAACTTTTTTCTCTTCTCTCTTTTTTATCTCCTTCTTTGTTTCTACTTCACTAATAAAAAACTCTTCTCTGTTTTCTTCTGTATCATTTCTCTCACTTTTCTCAATAGAAAAAAGAAGACGAAAAACTGAATAAAGTATCAAAAAAATGGCTATTAGAAGTCCAAAAAGAAATAGATAAAGTAAGAAATTCCCTATTTTCTCTAAATTAAATGGCTCCTCATTTCCACTTATTCCTTTTTCCTTAATGCTTACTTCCTCTTTTCTTTCTTCTTCAGCCTCTCTAAGCCAAAAGTCATAGCTAACTTCACTTTCTTCTCTTTCACCCTTTAAAAGCATTACAGATGGAAGAAGAAGGGAAAGAAGAACAAATGACAAAAGATAGACTAGTACCACCTTTCTATTTGCTCTCATTATTCCTTCTCTAGATACCTTATATTCTCTGCTTCTTATCTTTTCTCTTACTCCCCGCATATTCTTATCTAAAAGAAAAAGCAATAGAAAAGAAAGTGTAATAAAGAGTGTTGCTACCTCTAAATATTTATTACTAGCTATTTGAGAGAAGGCATACATAAGTAAGTATAGAATTAAAAGATAGATATGGGGTCTAGATAACACAACTCTTCCTTCTTTTTGAGGAAGAAAAACAAAGAGAAAGCTATATATGATATATGTTATTAATAAGCTTGTTCTTAATACTTCTTCCTTTATAAAAAGGAGAAAAAGAAAAGAAAGAAGAGCAATTATTATTCTCATCCACTTCTTTTTTACTTTTTCACATACAATCTTTAAAAAAGGAATATTAAGCAAAAAAACAAATGAATGGATAAAAATAGAGACAGGTGAAAGTGGAGAAAAAATTAAAGCTAGTGTTAGCGGAATAAAGAAAGAAGAAAGATAAACATTAAGTATTCCTATTATATATAGCGAATTACTATAAGGAGCTTTTACTTTTTCCATATCTCTTCCTCCACACTTATTATCTTAACTCCTTCTATTCTAGTCTTTCCTTCCTCTAGCGTTATTATGCTACTTATTCTTTTATCGACACTTAGTGGAGCAGTAGTCGTTAATAATACAAAGGAATTACTATCTCTTTCTTTTTCGAGCATTGTGCTGATATCTTGGTTAGAATTAGAGCTAGTTTTAATATAAGAAAGAAGAATATCTATCGTAGAAAGATGTGCAATTCCACTACCCTTTCCACTTGATATAGCTTCACCATTAAGAGAAGACCGAGCATTAGTAATAAAAGATACCTTTATTCCTCTTTTAAGAAAGAGAAAAGAAAGAGTGGAGGTAAGAGAAATTAAAGCCTCCTTCTCATCTTCTTCACCCTCTCTCAAATCAAGGATAAAACAAACACCTTCATCTGTTGTATATCCTCTTTGATTGACCTTTAGCTCTCCTGTTTTAGCACTGGCCTTCCAATTTATATCCTTAATGTTATCACTAACCTGATATTCTCTAATTCCTCTTATTTCAAATGGGTCCTCAACTCTTTTTTGTTTACTTAAAACCGTCCCCAATACTTCCTTATACAAAAGTGAAAAAGAGGGAGAAGCTAGTCGCCTTGGCGTAACTATAATTGCTTCATCCGAGTAAAATGGCATAGAAAAGCTTAGTGAAGAGAAAAGGTCGCTACTCTCAATTATTCCACCATTAAATGTATAAATACCCCTCTTTAAGGAAGGAAGAGAATACTTTCTAATAATCTTTTTTCTCCCCAAGAGAGCGAAACGTGATGATATAACAACCTCTTTTTCATCTACAATATATGGACTAAAGGAATGAGAGATAGCATATTTGATAGACACAACAACTAAGGGTAGTATTTTATTATTCTCTACTCTTTCTTCTACAAAAGCACTTTCTCCTTCTTCTATCCTTTTATCTAACGAAACAAGGCTAATATTAATGCCTCGTTTCCAATATTTACTGTAGATATAGCGCTGCAGAAGAAATAAAAAAATAGCGAGAAAAACAATAAGGAATATCACCTACTCCTTCTCCCATTTCTCAACAGGTGGATCAATAAGAGAAAGTACCTTTTCTATTTTCTTTTCGCCACTCTCTCTGTCGCAAATACCATAACCAAGGATTATTCTATGAGATAGAATAGCCTTAGCTAATTTCTTAACATCTTCAGGAATGACATAGTCGCGACCGTTAATTAAAGCGAAGGACCTAGCACCTTTTAAGAGATCCAGACCACCACGAGAGCTAACACCACACATTCCATCTCCTTCTCTAGTTTTAGCAACAATACTAGCTATATAAGAGATAATTTGAGGGTGTACATATACTCGTTTTGCTTCCTCTATTAATGAGATAATATCAAGGTGTGAACAGACTGGAGAGAGCTTTTCTAATGGATTATCTAATAAAAATCTGTTCAATATTCTTTCTTCGTTTTCTTTACTATTCATTCCCATACTTAGCATCATAAAGAATCTATCTAGCTGTGCCTCAGGAAGAGCATAAGTACCGCTTGTCTCTAAAGGATTTTGTGTTGCAATTACAAAAAATGGAGAAGGTAGCTCTCTTGTAACTCCATCAATTGTAACCTGTCGCTCCTCCATGCTTTCAAGCAGAGCAGATTGAGTTCTTGGTGTTGCTCTATTTATCTCATCTGCAAGTAGAACAGAGGTAAAAACAGGTCCTTTTCGAAATATAAACTCACCTTCCTTTTGAGAAAAGTAATTAAGACCTGTTATATCAGAAGGAAGAAGATCCGGAGTAAATTGAATACGGCTAAAGCTAATATCTAAGCTTCTAGCGAGGCTCTTTGCTAAACAGGTCTTTCCTGTTCCTGGTAGATCTTCCAAAAGAACATGACCGGAGGAAATAAGGGAAGTAAGAAGAAATGTAACAACCTCCTCCTTTCCAACAATAACACGAGAAATGTTTTCTCTTACACTATCTAGAATTTGCTTAGCTCTCTCTTTATCCATACTAAAATATTATTCTAGAGGAAAAAATTAGAAAAGCTTTAAGAAAAACTTTTGCTCTTATTTCAATAATTTATATCCCTTATTCTCTTGTCTATATTTTACAGGTGTACATCCATTAATTTTTTTAAATAGCTTATAGAAATATGGAACGTCCACGATGCTTTCTTAAACACTTTTCCTAAAATGGCTATTTACTACATAAAAAATAGATGGAAAGAAAAGTAATAGGCTAAATTATATTTTTATAAGATTTTCATTTACAAAATATACTGCTTTTTTGTATTGACACAAAATATAAAGATTCCAATAATATATGAAAATATTTTTATTCCTACCATTTTAGTAGGTAAAAGGAGTTGAAAATGTCTCACATTTACAAAAGTGCCAGCTTTCTTATTGGTAAAACTCCCCTTCTTGAGTTATCAAGACTTGAAGAGGTGTACGACTTAAAAGCTAGAATACTTGCTAAGCTTGAATATTTAAACCCATCCGGAAGTGTTAAAGATAGAATTGCTAAAGCAATGATAGAAGACGCTGAAGAAAAAGGCTTACTAAAAAAAGGAAGTGTTATTATTGAACCTACTAGTGGTAATACAGGAATAGGACTTGCCAGCATAGGTAGCAGCAAGGGATACTCTGTAATACTAACTATGCCAGACACAATGAGTAAAGAAAGACAAAACCTAATTAAAGCATATGGTGCCCAAATAGTTCTTACTCCTGGCAAAGAAGGAATGAAGGGTGCAATTAAAAAGGCAGAAGAATTAGCAAAAGAAATCCCAAATTCCTTTATTCCAAGTCAATTTACAAACCCATCCAATCCAATGTGCCACAAAAAGACAACAGGTCCTGAAATCTGGGACGACACAGATGGTAATGTAGATATCTTCGTTTCAGGCGTTGGTACTGGTGGAACAATCAGTGGTGTTGGCGAATATTTAAAAGAAAAAAACAAGAATATTACTATTATTGCTATTGAACCAAATTCTTCTCCTGTCCTTAGTGAGGGTAAAGCAGGACCACACAAAATACAAGGTATCGGGGCTGGCTTTGTTCCAGAAACACTCAACACCTCTCTTCTCGACAAAATAGTAAAAGCTAAAGAGGAAGATGCTTACTTCTGGGCAAGAGAAATGGGAAAGAAAGAGGGAGTATTGGTTGGTATTAGCTCTGGTGCAGCACTTTGGGCTGCAGTAGAAGAAGCAAAGAAAGAAGAAAACAAGGGTAAAACCATTGTTGTACTTCTTCCAGATTCTGGAGATAGATATCTCTCAACAGAATTATTTAATTATTAGTTATCTAGTTAATATGTTCTCTCTTGTCTTTCTAGCTCTCTCCTTTTACTTTGTTCCCCTTTTCAAAGTAGCCAAGTGATTTAAAAGAATGAGAGGGCATATTAACAATTGTATTTATCCCTAAATATAGCCGATAACCCCTTTTTAGTGCTATTATAGTGCTATGGCATATGAAGTCACCGCAACGAGAAAGAGACCACAAGATTTCGATAAGCTTGTAGGACAGGAATTTGTAGTATCAACACTAGAGAATGCAATAAAAGAGGAACGCATTGCTCATGCATATTTATTTGCAGGCCCAAGAGGAGTTGGAAAAACCAGTTCTGCAAGACTTCTTGCTAAATCTCTAAATTGCGAAAAAGGAATGAGTGCTCATCCTTGTGGTGTCTGTTCTTCTTGCTTAGAAATATCAAAAGGAAATAGTGTTGATGTAATAGAGATAGACGGTGCATCTAATACTTCCGTTAACGATATCAGAGCTATAAAAGAGGAAGTTCTCTTTCCGCCACAATCTTCTAGGTACAAAATATATATAATCGATGAAGTTCATATGCTCTCCAACTCAGCCTTCAATGCTCTACTTAAGACGATTGAAGAACCACCTGAGTACATTATCTTCATCTTTGCAACGACAGAAATACAAAAGGTTCCAGCAACAATAAAATCTCGCTGTCAGGTTTTCCGATTCCAGCTTATTGATCAAGAAACAATCGAAAAGTGTCTTAGAGAAGCTGCCTTAGATCTTTCAATCAAAGCTGATGACGATGCTCTTTTTTGGATAAGCAAGGAAGCAACTGGAAGTATGAGAGATGCATACACTCTTTTTGACCAGGTAGCATCTTTTTCTTCAAACCATATCACGCTGGAAAAAATCAGGGAGCATCTTCATATAGCAGGATTCGAGGTTATTAAAGAGATTGTTTCACTCTCTCTTTCTCAAAAAACAGATGATTCTCTCACCCTCCTTTCTTCAACATTAGAAAACGGAGTATCAGTTGAACAGATAACAAAGGATGGTGCTGATTTCTTTAGGTCTCTTCTTTTCTACAAAAATGGGATAAGAAGAACATCTTTACTCTCTGTAAATGAAAAAGACATTCCCTTAGATATTGTTGAAGCACTGAGTAAAGAACAGCTTGAGGCAGGGCTTAAGGCCTTTCTTAATCTATTTAGAGATCTCAAGTATACTCTCTCACCTCGTTTTGAATTAGAGCTTGTAATTTCTCGTCTCTCTTCGCTTCCATACTTAGTTTCTTCATCTTCTCTTGTTAAGAAAATAGAAGATATGAAAAATGGCATTATCGATGGCTCTGTTGTAGTCAAAAAAAAAGTAGATAAAGTTATCTATTCTCCAGAAGAAAGCACCTCAGCTACCTCTATTACAAGCGATAGAGAAAAAGAAGAGGTAGAGAAGAAAATAGAAAAAGAGGAAGTAAAAATACCTGAGCAATATCTAATAGATTCTACTCCTGAGGAAGAAGATCTCTTTCCTCTCTTAAAAGAAAGAATTACAAAAAGTGGTAATACATTCCTCTCTTCTTCACTCAATCAATGTATTGATTTCCAAATTAAAGGTGATACAGCAATTTTTACAGTACAACAAGCGATGAGCAAGGTTAACATTGAAAACTCTTTCTCTCTTCTTTCTTCTATTCTTCTCGACATAACCTCTCAAAAATATGCTATTAAAGTCGAATTAAAGGAAGCTGAAAAAAAAGAAGATAGTAAGCAAATGCTCGATTTAAAGAAAATCTTTGGTGGCAGGATTATATATAAAGAGGATAATTCTGTTAAAGTAGAACAAGAAAGACAGAAAAAGGAAGAGGAAAGCCATGAACCCATTCGAAATATTAAACAATTTGAAGAACCTTTCAGCCAACCAGGAGACGATGACGAACCAGATGAAATCGATTAATGAAGAGATGAAAAGAATAACTGCAACTGGAAACAGTGGCGGTGGTATGGTTCTCATCACAATTAATGGTTTAATGAATGTAGTAGATATAGATATAGATAACGCTCTATTAAATGAAGAGAATAAAACAACATTACTAACTCTCCTCATTTCTGCTTTTAATAATGCTGTAGAGAATATAAATACTAAGAAAGAAGAAGAAATAAAGAATAGTTTATCAAAGATGGGCTTAGGATTTTAAAATGACAAGTTTGGAAGAACTAATAAAACTCTTAAAAAAGCTTCCAGGCATGGGAGATAAATCTGCTACAAGATTAGCATATCATCTAATAAAGACAGATCATGACTACAATAAAAAGCTAGGAAGTGCTATAGAGGAAATACAAGATAAGATAACTCCTTGTCCCATTTGTGGCTGTTATAAAGAAGGAAGCTATTGCTCCTTTTGTGATGATGATAAAAAAGACCAAACAACTCTTTGCATTGTAGAAGAGGCACAGGATGTTGTCTCTATCTCTTCCTCCGGTGCATATAATGGACTATTTCATGTGCTAGGTGGAGCAATAAATCCAATTGAGGGAATAGGACCAAGCTCATTGAGATTCAAGGAATTAGTAGAAAGAGTAGAAAGTGGGAATTTTAAAGAGATAATAATTGCAACAAATCCGACAGAAGAAGGAGATACTACTGCACTATATACAAAAGCCTTATTAGAAAAGTACAACCTCTCTTTTTCTCGACTTGCTTCTGGTATTCCAATTGGTGGAGACCTTGGCTATGTGGACAAAACTACACTAGCTCGCTCCTTACGAGGTAGAATAAAGCTCTGATATCCCCCTAGAAATAAGAAAAATTGAAATAGTAAGAAGAAGTAATAAAAGGGATGGGAAAATAGTAACAAAAGGGGAAGAAAGTATTACAGCTCTTCCCTCTTTTAATATCGCACCAAGCGTAATTGTTGTTGGTTTTACTCCTATTGCCAAATAGGAAAGCGACGATTCACTAATTATCGCTCTTATCATATTTAGTGCAAAGTTTTCTTTAATATATGGAAGAAGGGAAGGAATAATATGCTTGAAAAAAATCTTACTTTCTCTTAGCCCTATAGAACGTGCCGCTTCAACATAGTTTTCGCTTTTTATTCTCTTAACAAGAGAAGAAAGAATTACAGAAAGAGATGCCCCTTCAACTAATGACAAAGAAATAACAATCTTTTCTGCTCCATTACCAAAAATACTAACTAAAAATATAGCAAGGATTGTACCTGGTATTACCTTCAGTGTCTTAATTAGTGATGAAGAGATAATAAAAAAGTATCTTGTATTATTAAGAAACGTAAATAATAGAGCAAATATCGTTGCACAACAAGAAGTTAAAAATGAGAGAAAAAAAGACAGAAGAAGGCCTTGAGACGAGAGCGAAAGCAAATCACGACCTAGATAGTCCGTTCCAAACAAATGCGAAGGAGAAGGAGGAAGAAGCGAGAGAGAGGTATCTATTTTTTCATTCCCCATAAAAAAGAAAGATAAAAGAAGTAAAGCTATTAATAAAAATAAACCAAGTTTAATTTTTCCCATCTTCTCTCATTCTCCTTGGATCAATATAGTCATTAACTATCTCTGAAAGAGAAAGTGTTAATGAAACAATGATAGTAATAACCATAGTTAAAACAAAGCTTAAGGAAACATCCCGCTCCATTGCGCTTTTTAGCAGTAAGGACCCAAGTCCAGGAAGAGCAAAAACATTTTCTACTACGCAAGAGCCCGAAAGGGACTGAATAAAAGAAAGAGCACCACAATTTATAATTATTGGCAGGCTTGGCTTAAGGGCAGAATGCATTATTATTCTTTTTTCCGTTTCTCCTTTTGCTCGTGAAGCAACAATATATGGTTTATTTAATGTTTCTAATAAAGCTTCCTTATCAAAACGAAGCATATAAGCACTATTAAGAAAAGATAATGTCAAGCAAGGTAGGAACAATGACTTTAAAGAAGCTAGAATTGAAGATGTGTAATACCCGGCAACGGGGAAAAGAGGAATTAGAAAAGAAAAAATTAATACTAAAGCTAAAGAAGATAAATAAGGTGGTGTAACAAGAAAAAGAGCAGAAAGAAAGGAATGAAGAAAAGAGAAAAAGGAGCCTCTTTTAAGAGATGCTATTGTTAGAGAAAGAGAGAAAAAGGACGCTAATAATAGCGAAAAAAAGGATAAATATAGAGTAACAGGAAGATTAGAAAATATTGCATCTCTAATACTTAAGCCATCATTACTATTTCCCCAATTAAGTAAGAAAAAATTCTTCAAAGAATAAAAATAACGCGAGAAAAAGCTTTTATTTAACCCTCTTTCTTCCCTAAAGCGAATAACTATCGTTTCCTCTACATCTTCCGCAAGGACGAAAGAAGAGCTGTCTCCTTTCATCAATGAAAGAATAGAAAAGAGAAAAAAAGAAACAAGAAATAATGTAAGAAGAAAGCTTAACAATTTCTTCAATATACCTTTCAACATATTATTTTATTTTCCATCTTTAGTAGCATTCCAAAAGAAAAAGCCATCTTCAATGATAACACCACTTAATTTCTTATTCTTCGCATAAATAGTAGTATAATGACCAGGAATGTAACAAGGAATATATTCATATAGAGCTCTTTCTACCTTCTCCCACGCTCTACTAGCTTCTTCAACCGTTTCACTAGAACTAAGAGAAAGCAATAAGGAATATGAAAAGCTATCTTCTTCTATCCAACCAGGAAAAGCTGGAACAAGATAATTCTTTTGCCAAGGAAGAGGGACTGAGGTAAAAGCAGATACATAGATATCCCACGCTTTGTCATCCTTTCTCATCTCTAGCATACTAGCCCAATCTCTAACCACTACTTCCACATTAAAGCCAACCATTTCTAAGTCTTCCTTGGCCTTAAGTGCAATTTTATCAAGAGAAGAAAGATTAGAAGTAAGAATTGTAATTGTTTCACCAGTGTAGTAGTCATTTACAATATCTCTTGCTTTTTCCTTGTCTTCTTTATAATAAGGATTCTCTTCTCCAGTTATCCACATATCCTGCCATGCTTCCATATAATCAGAATGCAAGGAAAAACCACCCTTTCCATAACAGGCTTGCATTAGTTGAAGATTATTAAAAGAAAGAGAAGCTGCTTCACGCATTCTCTTATCTGTCATTACACCATTTTTCTTATTAAAAACTAAAGCAATAGAGCCTGTCTCTCTTGCTTCAATTATCTCCAGCTCCTCATTATTTAAAATGCGTTCCCTATCGTGATACATCAAATCATTAATGAAATCATATTGTCCGCTCTCTAAAGCTAGTACTCTAGTAACAGAATCAGAGACAAAATAATAGTTAATAACTTCTGTTTTAGCTTCCTTCTTCCCCCATCGTCCATTACTTTCCTCACTATATTCTTTATATAAATCGAACCTCTCTAATACTATTTTTTCATTCTTACTCCACTCTTTAAGAACATATGGACCAGTTCCAATAACAGAAGTAAGGGTAAGACTATCACCAATAACAGAAGACGGCATAATTACAGCCTCTTGAGGACTTGATGCTATTAAAAGTGGTAAAAAAACTAAGCTTGAAGCACTTTTTATTTCGACAGTATTATCGTCTTTAGCTCTAAAACGAGCCTCACCTACAATCTCTTTTGCTTTAGAATATAATTCAATCCATCTATTCATAGAAGAAGCAACATCTTCGGCAGTCATAATAGTGCCGTCATGAAAATAGACATTAGAAAGAAGAACGAATGTAAGTGTTTTGTTATCAGAAGAAAGATAATAAGAGGAGCATAGCTCTTCCTTTATATTATCCTCTCCATCTAATACTAATAGTTTTTCATAAATACTACCGGAAGCAATCAGGCGTCCACTTAGTGAAGAATTGATCATAATATCAAGCGTTACTGGTTCTGATGAGAGAGCTACATTAATAGCATTATCCTCCTTAGTACAAGATGTAAGCAAGATTATTACAAATAATAGAACTAGGACCTTCTTCATAGGTCCTAGTTTACTTTTTTTGTTATCTATTAATAAAGATATATTTACTTTGGCTGCTTTCCAATATAAGCAAGAATACCACCATCAACATAGAGAATGTGACCATTAACAAAGTCTGAGGCATTAGAAGCAAGGAATATTGCAGGTCCCTCTAAATCTTCTGTTGTTCCCCATCTCTCTTGTGGTGTCTTACTTATAATAAATGAATCAAAAGGATGACGAGAACCATCACTCTGTACTTCTCTTAGAGGTGCTGTCTGTGGTGTTGCAATATAACCCGGTCCAATACCATTACACTGAATATTATACTTACCATATTCAGAAGCAATATTTCTTGTAAGCATCTTCAAGCCACCCTTAGCAGAAGCGTAAGCACTAACGGTCTCTCTACCAAGCTCACTCATCATAGAACAGATATTAATAATCTTTCCACCACCCTGCTTTATCATCTGTGGAATAACTGCCTTAGCGCAGATAAATGGTGCATTTAAATCTAAATCAACTACACTTCTAAAATCCTCAGCACTCATTTCAATCATTGGAACACGTTTAATGCAACCAGCATTATTAACAAGAATATCTAATCTTCCAAAGCGATTTATTATCTCATCAGCTAAATCCTTTACAGCTTTTTCATCTCTAACATCACATACAAAGCCTAAAACATCATCCATTCCGCACTTTCTGTATTCCTCTAACCCTCTGTCAACAGATTCCTGTCTAGCAGTATTAAAAACTACAGTAGCTCCAGCATCATGATATGCTTTTACAATTGCCATTCCTATGCCGTAGCTAGCACCAGTTACCCAAGCAACCTTACCCTTAAGGGAGAATTTGTTCATATCCATATGAGCCTCCTTATCTTTTCTCTTATAATACAATTATATAAATATTTCTTTCTGTTTTCTTTTTGTTCAATAAAGAAAAACAGGCCGACGGCCTGTTATTAAAGTTTATCAATAAGCATAGAGCATTTACCAGAAGGGATAGGAAGTGTCTTCTTTTTTCCATCATCCATTATTTCAATTGTGAAGTAATAGAGCTTTTCACTCTCCAATCTTATCTCCCAGCCTCTTTGGTTCTTATTTGAAAGGATAGTAATATTATTCTTTTTTAATGAAAGGCCCTCAATGCCCATAGCTTCTAAGCTTTGCATTGTCCAATAAACAGTTTTTCTTGGAAGCGAAATATCGAGTCCTATTATGTTCTCGATACATAGAGCAATAGAAGCAAGTCCAATAGAAGGAAGATATCTTCTCCTATTTTCTATATTTTGTTTCATATCTGCGGGTCCTTCTACCTGTGGTTTATAGAATTCCCAAGCATCTCCCTGCTTTTCTTCACCTGGATGAAGAGTATCAAGAATATAATACATATGTCTAATTGAGCACTCTCTAGCAAAAATGAAGCAACCATAATTAGTTAAGCCCTTAATAATTATGTAATTCATAAATGTTGAGACAGCTCCGCAATGACCATTTGGATCGAAGAATGGACTAGAGAGAGGAACAATTGGGAATGGATTGTCTGTTCCAAACTCCTTATCATCTTTTAATTTTTCAATCAAATAGGATGCGTATTCATCATTTGGAATTTGAGCAAGCATTGTCCAATAAGCACCAATATACTTATTCTTAACTTGTCTTCCGTTTTCATCCAAATCATAGTAAAAGGTGTCTTCTTCAGACCACATCATAGTATTAATACGGGTCTTTAGAGCAAAATATACCCTCTTATATCTAAAGGAAAGCTCTTTATCATTTAGAATATCACCAATAGTTGAAAGATAGAAAGCAAAGACAGCCATAGCTGCGTTAAAGTCAACAAAATATGTCACATTTTCTCTTGGAAAATCATTAATGTGCATCGTAGAGGATGGAACTTGATACAAGCCATTTTCTCTTTGATAGTTAGCCTTCAACCATTCGAAGTATTTTTCTAGGTGTGGAACAACATCCTTAAGTCTCTTTTTGTTTCCGATTTTATGATAAAAAACAAATTCCACATAGGAAAGAAGTGGAATAGTAACACCTTTAGGATTATCAGGAGAAAAAACAGGTGTATTTGTATTTAAGTCATAGCACTCTGCAATTCTTCCATCTTCTTCCTGACGAGCATAGAAATAATCGATCATAGAGTATGGACTATAAAGTTGATTGGAATAAACTAAAAATAAAGAGGACAGAGAAGCATCATATAAAGAAATGATGTTGCTATTATCGTGGGTAAAATACCCCTCTGGGAAGGCTCCGTCCTTATCACCTTCTTTCCACAATTCTTCAAGCCAAACCCAGGCTCTGTTGTACATGTCAACAAAGTCCTGATCGTAAAAATGTATTCCTGGTACTGTTTCTTTTGTCATTACAAAATGCTCCAAAACTGTCACAAAACCGTGATTTTGTGCCTTCTATGCGCTATTATAATGATACAAATTGAATCGGCATCCTGTCAAACAGATTTTTCAAAAATATATTTCTTTATTATATATAGAGATATGTATTTACTATTATTTTTTTTGATATAAATCTATTGCCTTTGAAAGTATCTCAACTTCAAAATGCTTTCCATTTCTGGAAAATTCCTCTCCATCAACGTGACTAACTACTTCATCTAATGGAGCATCTATTATAATTTTTCTTGCATTTCCATAAACAAAGTTTTCTTTATCTGTAATCACACCACCTTGCAAAAAGCGCTTAACGAGAAGTAAAAGCTTTAATCCCTTAAAGAGCTTTTTAGTAAAAAAATAATCTAGTAAACCATCATCAATTTCAGCCTTTGGTGTCATAAGGAATGCAGATCCCATTCTTCTACCATTGTTTATACTTAACTGCTGAGATTTTATTGAATGTTTTTCGCCATCAATATCTAGAGTAAGACTGTAGCCCTTTGGAGGATTAAAAAGAACATGTATAAATGCAAGAACATAGCTTGCCATACCATTTACATGCTTATAATCTTGAGCAATAAAATTTACAGTCGGTTCAAAGCCGAAGCCAACCCCATTTAGAAAATATACGCCGTTTTCTCTTCCACTTCCTTTAGCAAAACCTACATCTATTGCGTTTGTATTACCTTCTATTATGATATTTGTAGCTTTTTCAATGTCTTTAGGTATCTTAGCAATCCAAGCAAAATCATTTCCTCTTCCAATAGGAATAATACCCATCTTAATTCTTTTATCACCCTTAGAACGCATTATTCCGTTAATTACTTCATTAACTGTTCCATCACCACCTGCAGCAATAATTGTTGAATAACCGCTCTCGATACCTTTAATTGCAAGCTTTTCGGCATCTCCTGGACCAGAAGTATATGCAATAAAACAATCAGCTGAATGCGAATTAAATATATTTTTAATTCTCTCTGCCTTTTCTTTTGCTTTGCCCTTTGAAGCATTTGGATTGATTATCAAATAAACCTGCATACCTTCCCTCTCTTCCCCTAAATGTAATTTTGCTTTCTTGACAAAAAAGAAACAAGCACAATATTAATTATTTACTTAAAAACCTTTTATATTCATGAATTACTCGGTGATTGTATCGACGAGGATTCCCACTTAATAGCCTAAAATTTACCTTGAATTATTATCATTTTCCCTTATCTCTAAAAGCTGTTTCCTTATTTATAGAGTTCATTGGCTTTTTCAAAAAGCTCTTCTTAATAGGAAAAACACAAGAGAAGTAAAGACCTTTTTACATCTCTAGTGTTATACTTAATTATTAGGAGTTACTCATGTGGTACGATAATCTTAAAAGTAAAAAGCTTTGGAAAATATTTAATGATATATCAGCCATTCCTAGAGAAAGTGGTAATGAAGAGGGAGTAAGAGAGTATCTACTCTCTTGGGCTAAGGAACACAACATATATGCATTTTCTGATAAAATCGGCAATGTAATAATGCGTAAAGATGCAACACATGGTTACGAAAATAGACCTTCTATTGCTCTTCAGGGCCATATGGATATGGTATGTGTAAAAAGAGAAAATTCTACTCATGATTTCACAAAAGATCCTATAGAGATAGAAACAGATGGAAAATTCATTTGGGCTCATGATACATCTCTTGGTGCAGATAATGGCATTGCATTAGCCCTCATCCTTGATATTTTCTCAGATGAGACTGCTGAACATGGTCCGTTAGAGGCAATATTTACAGTAAACGAAGAAGTAGGTCTAACTGGTGCCTTTAATATCGAAGAAAAAGATGTAAATTCTAGATTATTACTAAACCTAGATAGTGAAGAAGAAGGTGTTTTCTATATTGGTTGTGCCGGTGGTATAGATGTTGTCGCAAAGAAGAAGCTTTACTGGACAGACAACAATAAAGAGAGTGCAAAGATTAAGGTCTTTGGATTACTTGGTGGTCACTCTGGTGGAGAAATACATAAAGAAAGAGCTAATGCTATTTCACTTCTTTCTAGACTTTTAAATCGTATTCCATCCTATACAATCTCTTCTATTAAAGGTGGAACTAGAAGAAATGTAATTGCAAGTGAAGCAGAAGCAATAATTAATGTTAACGACTATAATATCGCTGAAACAATTACCAAAAACCTTTTAGAAGAAATTAAAAATGAATATAAATATTCTGATCCTAATATCTCCATCACAATAGAAAAAACAGAAAAGCAGGAAAAGGCTTTAACAGAAAGCATTAGTAAAAAGATTGGAGATGTCTTATATACATCTCCACACGGAGTAAAATCATGGTCTAAGGCTATCGAAGGTGTGGTCGAGACTTCAAACAATCTAGCTATAGTAAGTATGGATGAAAATGAAATAAGCATTGTCTATTCAATAAGAAGTAGTATTGAGTCTAGGAAGCTAGATCTTGCTTACGAAATAGAAACACTACTTTCTTCTTTTGGTTTTAGAGTAAGAATTGGAGATGGTTACCCTTCATGGACTCCTAATCCTTCTTCTCGTTTCACAAAAGAAGTTGCTAAAGCATATAAAAAGCTTGAAGGAAAGAAGCCTATCATTACGGCAATTCATGCAGGATTGGAATGTGGTGTAATAAACGATAGAATTAATAAAATGGACTCTCTTTCTATCGGTCCTAATCTTTTCGATGTTCATTCTGTAAATGAAAAGGTTGAGATATCTTCTGCAGAAAGAGTAGCAAGTTTTGTAAAAGCAATGCTAAAGGAAATTAAATAACGAATGGAAACAGTAAAAATTAGCGATACTTATCACATTATTACCTTTGATAACGGAGATAAAATTCATCTTGTTGGTACAGCTCATGTTTCAAAAGGAAGTGTTGAGGAAGTAAAAAGAATTATTGAAGAAGAAAAACCAGATAGAGTTTGTATTGAGCTAGATGAAGGAAGAATGAAGAGTAAAACAAAAGAATCTAGCTGGGAAAACATGGATATAAAGAAAATCTTTAAGGAAGGAAAAGGTTTTCTTTTACTTGCAAATACAGCTCTTGCTTCCTTTCAACGCCGCATGGGAGCACAAACGGGTTCTGATCCTGGTGCAGAAATTGTAGGTGCCGCTACACTAGCTAAAGAAATGAACATTCCGGTCTCTCTTTGTGACAGAGAAATACAGACAACCTTTCGTCGTGCTTGGGCTAAAAGTAGCTTATGGAACAAATGTAAGCTTTTGGCAGCCCTAATAAGTGCAGCTTTTTCAAACGAAAAGATAAGCGAAGAAGAATTAGAGGAACTAAAGAACGAAGAAACACTAGAATCAATGATGAAAGAAATGGCTAAAGAGCTTCCTAGTGTAAAAGAGGTATTAATTGATGAAAGAGATAGATACCTTGCTTCTTCTATCTATAAAGCTGAAGGAAAAGTTAAGGTTGCTGTTATTGGAGCCGGTCACACTCAGGGTATAATTAATACTCTTGGCAAGTTAGAGAAAAAAGAGCTATCTAGTGACACCAGTTCAATTACGGAAGTACCACAAAAAGGAAAAGGTAGTAAACTTGCACAGTGGATTATTCCTGTTCTAATTGTTGCTTTAGTTATAGTAGGTATCCTCCTAGAGGGTTGGGACCAAGGTCTAAAGGCTTTTCTTTATTGGGTTGTTGTTAATGCTTCTTCAACATTCATCTTTACTCTTATTGGAGGTGCATCCTTACTTACATGTCTTTTAAGTGGAATTACAGCTCCTTTCTTTGTCCTTAATCCAGTTCTAGGTGTTGGTATATTTGCTGGTATTTGGCAAGCAACATTCATGCCACCGAAAGTAAAGGATGCTGAAAATATTAATGACGATGCACTCTCTTTAAAAGGTTGGTATCGAAACAGAATACTAAAATGTCTTGTTGCCCTAGTAATGAGTAGTTTAGGTAGTATTTTAGGTTCATTAGTAGGTTTTCCTTTGTTAATTGCACATATTTAGAACACAAACTAAATAATTGTTTATATAACAAATAATAAAAGACGGATATAGCACAATCTCTATACCCGTCTAATGTTTTTACACGAATACGAAAAAATCTATATAGATTCGTAGGCTATCAATTACTTTTAGTTTCGAAGTCTTTGGTAGCCCACAAATACTATAACCTAGTTTTAATATCTACCAGTAATGCTTCCTGTTCTTCTTTAGTAAAGAATGGTAGCATCGCTAGTAGCATTGTTTTCATGCTTCCTCCACTCAATTCCTTGAGTGTCTTAAACATGTTATTTGTTTTATCTTTTGCTTCCGTATCCTCCTCTATTCCATGAATAATCCAATCTAATTCAACATTGAAGTATTCACATATTGCTACTATTAAATAGAGTTCAAAATCTTTTACTGTCTCTTCATTATTGTTTACCTGGCGTATTGTTGCGTAGACAGAGCTTGCATTCATACCAATTTCTTTAGACACTTTAGAAATCTTTGTTTTTCTTTCGCTGCAGACCTCTTCTACTCTCTTCCAGATTTCTGGTATAGCTTTTGATGCATAGCTTTCCATCTCTATGTTTCTTGTTTTCTCTGTACTTCTCATAACCACACCTCCTTTAATATATCTTCAGGTGAAATTCCAAAGTATGATGCTGCATGTACCATTATTGCCTTCTGTTCCACTGCAGACATATTACTAAAGTTATTTACTACACTCATCTGTAACTCAGGGTTAAGAGCATTAAGTCTTTCATTTAGTGGCTTATTCTCACCACTGTCTTTTCTTACTCTTGATCCATATACTAATTCTCCTACAGTACAATCTAATACCTTAGCCAATCGTAGGGCAGTTTGGATACGAATTGCAGATTTAAGATAGATAGCAGTTGCAATAGACTGTTTAGAGAATCCAGCCTCCTCAGCTAACCATGCCACACTTTTACCTTTTTCTTTTAGCTTAAGCTTAATTGAGTGCCAAAAAACTTCCGATAATGCTGTTCTTTTTTCATTAAGAACTTCTTTTGTATTATTTTTAGTACTTTCTCCCATTTTGGGACCTCCTAAAAATTATAATTTTATAATAAAAAATATTTTTATCTGCATTAATATTAGATAGAATACATTTTTATTTACATTCACATGATTACATACGACTCTAGATATGTCAATACACTTTTATTAAAAAATATAAAATATTTTCCTTAAAATAC
>CAZLYD010000012.1:0-48803 GCA_964563815.1 uncultured Spirochaetaceae bacterium | reverse complement strand
CTTATTTTACCTCTTCTTTGTTTTGCTCAAACTACTTTATCTCTGTCGGGGGGGGGAGAATAAGAGGACACAATCAAAGCTTTAGCCCTAGCTTCTACTTTTCAACAAGGTACGAGAAAGATGATCGCTCTCTTGCTCTCTATACTATGATAGGTGAAAAAGCTTCGGTTTCACTTCAGGGAGAAAGGGAAGAAAAGAGCTCTCATGTATTTGGCTATCGCTATGGCTATTCTCTTAGCTATTATAGTGAAGAGGTAGCTTCTCTCTTGCTACATGGTATTGCCACTCTAACTCTTGGAACAGAATATGTTAATTCAAATATTGGTCTTGGAATACAAGGCGCATGTACCAAATACAAATATTTAGATAATCTTCTATTTTCGCTTTCTCCGTTATTTAACTTTTCTCTTAATTTAAAAGCAGATATTTTCTCTTATTCATTCTTTATGGATTTTATCATGCCTTACGAGAGGATGTTTAAGGCTAATGCTACCTTTGGTTTAGAAGCAGCTGTTTTATTAAGTAAAAAGAGTAGCTTTTCATGTCTATTATGGGGAAGAACCGCAGAGCTGTTGATGGATCCTTGGCTCTCCTTTCAGAGAATAGGATTAGTCTTTTCTATTACAGTAGTAGGAGAATAACAATGAAAAAAATACTTCCTTTACTTTTATCTATAGCACTACTATGTTCCTGTAATTATCCAGAGAGTAATTTCTCCTCCTTTACATCTAATCCATTCCTTCAAGAGGTATCTATTACTTCTAGCTCTAATGTAGTTGATGTTGTGTTTTTTACAGATACTCATATAGGAAGAGAAAGAAACAGAGATGATGTTAAAAGGTATGATGATTCTTTTTATCAATTTCTAAGTAAAGGAAATTATCCTGTTGTTATCTCTGGTGGTGATATGGCAGATGATGGAGAGGTTGGCGAACGCGTTGTAGATTTTTTAACACAAGTAACAAAAAGAACAGAGCTTTATTTAGAGACGATTGGTAACCACGACCGTCATCCATATAACTATATTAGTACAGATGTTGCTTCAACCTGGTACCATTCTATTTTTAATGCAGATACCCATTCTACCTATGCTCAAGCTCTTATTAGGGGCGTTTTGATAGATGGAAGAAAGGTTCATACAACTGGGCGTTATATAATAAAGGGCGAAGAAGGAGAGAGCTTAGTTTCTATTTATATTCTCGATAACTCAATGAGATGCTTTACCTCTTTGCAGCTTTTCTATCTAGAAGAAGCACTGAGGAAAGACGATTCAGTATTTAAGCTATTTGTTGCTCATGATAATGTTGTTAGTGGTGGTAGACTAGATCAGTCTTTATTTATGACAGGCTTTGCTGATGAGGAAGAGGTTGCTTCCTTTATGAAGATAGTTAATAAGTACAATGTCTCACTCGTTCTTACCGGTCACACTCATAAAGGAAACTATTTATATGGAGATGGTAGTAAATATACAGAATTTAATGCAGCATCCTATCATCGTACCGATAGTGTTTTTGAAAGCACTGGCTTTTGGTATACCGTCTCCTTTGATAAAAGAAACAAAACAATTGTAATTAAGAGCTTTGATGCAGAGACGGCGAAAGAAAAAGAAAGTTGGTCTTTTCACATAAAGTAAATTAGAAAAAATAGACAGAGAGAGAAGGGAAGAGATAGTGAATAATATGTTTTAAAAAAGCCCTTTCTCTCTTCTTTCTCTAGATTACTTGTTATATAGCAAAGTGGATAAGAAAGTAAAAATAGGGCACCGAGTCCTATTTCAGGGCTAAAGCTAATAGTTAATATTCTTCCCATTATTAGAGCCAATAGACTCATAACAAAGCGTGGACTATTACTCATTAGTGCTGTATTAATAATGGAGTCTCTAATAATGAATAAGAAAAGAGTTGAGAATATTAGATTGTAGCTAAGGCTTTTAAAGAGCTTCCTATCAAAAAGGAGCAGAGAGACTAAAACTACAAGAAATAGATCTATTGCATTAAAGCGAGTTGCAAAAAATAGAACGACAAAGAAAGCTAAATAAAATATTCTTATTCCCCTTCTTTCATTGTCCCAATATTCCTCGTCCTCTATATGTAGGTATATTTCGTCTCCCTTCATTTTATTTATTACGAGTACAGTTTCAACTATTAAAATTAAAAATGAAAGTAAGAACGGAACGAGAAGAGTGTGGAATATGGAGGTGGAATTCTCTGTATACTCTATGTAGTTCGCCATATTAGAAAAAGGCGAAATAAGAGATGAAGTAAGCGAAGAGAGCAAAATAAGAGATAGTATCCTATTCTTATACTTTTCCTTATTACTTACTTTAATAAGCCTTACCACAAAAGGAATAATAAGGGAAAGAAGTATTATTGGATATATAAAGAAAGAGAGCACAAAGGTCGAAAGTACCAAGACAAAGGTTAAAAAACCTGTTGTTCTTATACTATTAAGAAGTCTAAATAGTGGAAGAAGTAGGTTCTCTTTTTTTATTCCTTCCTCAATTAAAATAAATAGAAAAATGTAAGATAGGCTCTTAAAAGAAAAGCTTAAGAACCTAGTTGAAGAAAGGGGAGAGAAAAATAATGAAATAAGAGCAATGAAAAGTAGACTAAGACTTTCCTTGTATTTTTTAATTGTTTTCATTGCCTTCCTCTATTATTTCTTCTCCATTAGAAGAGAAGGTGTAACAGACAGTATTTTCAACTGCTTTCTCTATTAACGCTTCCATTTCAAGCTTTTCGTAGTGCTCCTCCATCTTTTTTTTATCTGGTCTTGTTACAGGGTGCTTAGGTGAGAATACAACGCAGCAATCTTCATATGGAAGAATTGATGTTTCGTATGTTCCTATCTTATTAGAGAGATTTATAATCTCTTCCTTATCCATTCCGCATAGTGGTCTAAGAACAAGAAGAGAGGAGGTTGAGTCTGTGAAGTTCATAGCATCTAGTGTTTGGCTTGCAACCTGTGATAAGGCTTCTCCTGTGACGATTGCACTATCATGATTCCTTTGGGCAATAATATTTGCTGTTTTCATCATGCTTGCTCTAAACATGAGTGTTGCTTCTTCTTCTATTCCATTATCTCTGATATGCTCTTGGCCTTCTGTGAAAGGAACAACAAAAAGTCTTGTTCCTTGTAAATATGGGCTTATTAGAGAAGCTAGTTTTTTTACTTTTTCAAGTGCCATCTCAGAAGTATAGGGATAAGCGTGGAAGTATAAGCAATCGAGCTTTACACCGCGTTTAGCCATCATATAGCCGGCAACAGGGCTGTCAATACCACCAGATAGAAGTAACAAGCCTCTTCCTGCAGTAGAAACAGGAAGGCCACCACAGCCAGGAGATGAATGAGTATATATATAACACTCATTTCTTATTTCAACTGTTAAGGTATAGTCTGGATGCTTTAGTGAAACACTGAGGTTAGGATAGTAGCTAGATACAACAGAGGCAAGGATACAGGCTGTATCATGAGAAGATAAAGGAAATGATTTATCTTCTCTTCTTACTTCAATCTTAAAGCTTCCATTATCTTCGAACGGATTAGTTTTTAGTATCTCTTCTGCTTTTTTCTTTATGCTTTCTATTGTCTTTTCTTCACATCTGAAGCATGGAGCCCAACCTGTAATACCAAAAGTGGTAGAGAGTGCTTTTTCAACTCTTTCCTTCGGACAGCTTTCATCTACTGCCAAGTATACTCTTCCCTTTGTTTTGTCCATTCTTGATTCATATGGCTTAAGCTTAGCTCTAATATTTGCTCTGAGCCTTCGCTCGAACATTATTCTGTTTCCGCCCTTTAGTGATATTTCGCCTTCCTTTATTAAATAGAGGTTATTTTTCATTTATTAATTCCTTTAATGCTTTAATCAATTCTTCCGCTTCTTGCATTGTAGTGTCATTAGACATACTAATTCTTATTGCTTTCTTTGCTCTTTGGTTTTGAATACCCATTGCTTCTAAAATTCCTTCAGTTTTTCCTTTTGCATTATTCGAGCAGGCAGAGCCGGAGGAGACACAGATGTTTTTATCCATAAGCATTCTTGTAAATACTTCCGATGGAAGTGGGGCTTCAACGGAGAGAATATATGGAGAAGAGTTTTTCGGAGTAAAGATGTTTAAGCCAATTTTAGCTATCTCTGACTCTAGATAGTCCTTTATTTCTCTTATTCTTTCTTCATTTTCTTCTCTGTTTTCTAAATAAGAAGTTAGTGCTTCATCGAAGGAAGCTATAGCTGGTAGGTTTTCAGTTCCTCCTCGCTTTCCTCTTTCTTGACCTCCTGCTTGTGCTAGAGGTCTAATTAGCTCTGGATTCTTACTATATAAAAAGCCAATACCTCTTGGTCCATTGATCTTATGACCAGAGAAAGAAGCACCATCAACGTCCCATTCTTTTAAGCGTAAATCTATTTTCCCTAGTGCTTGAACTGAATCTGAGAAGAATAGTATTTTTCTTCCATTTTTCTTTTCATATTCACGAGTGCATTTAACTAATTCTTTTATAGGCTGTATCGTACCAATAGTGTTATTAACACTCATAATAGCGACAGCTTTCGTTTCTGGTGTAAGATTAGACAAGAGGTCCTCAGGAGTTACAAAACCTCCTTTAGCTTTTAGTAAAACAACATTCCATCCAATTTTCTTAAGATAAGGAATCCAACTAGATACTGCCTCATGTTCTATTCTTGAGATAATAATTGTTCCCTTTTCCATCCATAAGAGAGATTGGAAGAATAGTGAAATAGCTTCTGTTGCTCCACTGGTAAAAATAATAGAGGATGGATTAACAGAGAGAAGAGATGCGATATGTTCTCTTCTCTTTTCTAATTCTTTCTTTGCTCTAAGCCCTAAGCGATGGACGCTTGAAGGGTTTCCTGAGTATAGAAGCGATGTCTTTATATATTCTTCACTAGCTCTTTTACTTAGTATAGTAGTTGCTGCATTATCGAAATAGATTTCCATATGTTTTATTTTTCTATTTATTGTTATTTTGGTCTATAGCTTAAGATAATTTGATTTTCCAAATAGGGAGAAAAGGTTAAACTTTAGCCATGAAAGAAGTATTAAAATGCAAAATGTCTGATAATAAAGAGAGTACAGTTTTCTTTATTGATTCCTTCCTCCCTCTTTTTTCTTTACTAAAGGAGAGAGGCGAGAGCTATATAATTGTATGTGATGAAAATACAGCTTCCTATTCTTTTGATAAAGAGAGGACAATTGTTTTAAAGAGTGGCGAAGAGAATAAGAATATCGAAAGCATAAGTAATATTTTAGATTTTGCTATTTTAAATAATCTGGGTCGAGATAGCTATTTTATTGCTATCGGTGGTGGTGTAATTTGTGATATGACCTCTCTTGCTTCTTCTTTATATATGAGGGGCGCTAGGGTTATGCTTTGTCCAACAACGCTATTAGCAATGGTTGATGCAACACTAGGTGGAAAGACAGCTATAGATTACAAAAATGTAAAGAATATTATTGGTACATTTCATCCTGCTGAGTCCATTTATATTAATTTTTCAACACTTAATTCTCTATCTGACAAGGAATTTTTGTGTGGAATGGGAGAGGTTGTTAAGCATGCTTTTCTTTCTTCGTCCTCTGCTTTATATAATCTTCTTTTTAGCGAGAAGGATAGAATACTAAAAAGAGAGAAAGAAATTATAGAGGAAATGGTCTATCAATCGCTTGTTATTAAGAAAGAATATATAGAGAAGGATCCAAGGGAGGAGAATGGGATAAGAAGTAGTTTAAACCTTGGCCACAGCTTTGCTCATAGCTTAGAGAGTATTTCTTCTTATTCAATAAGCCATGGAGAAGCAGTTGTTTGGGGAATGAAGAAGGCCTTTACTGCCTCCCTGCTTCTTGGCTTAATCGATAATAGCTATTATCTATATGCTATTTCTCTTATTTCCCTCTATCCTTTTTCTACTAATATTAAAATAGAGAAAAAGGACTATGAAAGGTTCCTCTCTATTATTAGAAAAGATAAGAAGAAGAAAAATGGAAAGGTAATGTTTGTTCTTCCGCTAGAAGATGGAAAAGTAGAACTGAGAGAGCTAACGGATGAGCAGATTATGCTCCTTATCTAGTCTATTCCGTAGGCTCTTTCAATTTTAATTAATTCGTCATTAATGATCTTTCGTACTTCCTTCTCTTTCTTAGGAAGTATCTCCAACATAGAAGAGAGAGAGTACATTGTCTCTGTAATTGCTTTTTCTAAAGAAGAGGTACTTGATAAAAGAAATGAGTCACCCTTTGTTTTAAGATAGATAAAATTAAGGCTATTTTTGTTTCTTACACCACTAAAGAGGTATGAAAGAACAAAAAGAATTCTTTCTTTATTATCAAAAGGTGTAATTATGTAATGAGGAGTCTTACTCATTGCCTTATTTGTTTTCTTAATTAGTGAGAGCTCTTTGTCTATTTTCTTTGTTTTATAGCTATTGATTGTGATGCACTTATCACACTCTAAGAAAACTCTTGTTGCACTTCTATCCTTTATATTTTTAAGTGAAGTAAGTGGAACAATATACTTATTATTCCTTCTGTATGGCTCTAGACTACTTTTTTCTACTCTGCTCTCTACATCTTTTTCTTTTTTCTCTTTCTTTTTCTTGGAGTCAACTAAGGCAGAAAGAAGAAGGGGATCTATTGATGCAATCCACTCAGGCATTAGGGGAGAGACAGAACGAGCATATAGCTTTGTTGTTTGTACTATTTCGCCACAAAGAATAAATGAAGGCCTATTTCTGAACCAAGATGAGCCCGGGTGTAGGTAGATTTCATTAGCTCTTACAGATCTATATTTCCAAGAGTCAACCTTAACACATATGTATTGCCTTAGTCCGGAAGCAAGGCAGATTAGGTATTTTTTTATAGACGAGGAACCCTTTATGATTGGAATTCCCATGCTATTTACGATATCACATAGCTGGTTGTAGATATGAAATATCTCATCCATTGTTTCTTTGTCTAAATATCTTTTTTTACACCATCTCTCTTTTTCTTCGTCTTTTTTTAGTGAAGTGTAGTCATTAAATATTTTTAGCCAAGCAACAAAATCTCCATTTTGATTATCTACTAGAGCATGATGTATATCACGAGCAACAAGCTCCTCTCCAACAGGCATAACAAAGGGTGTTTTTGAAGATAGAAATGAGAGTGCAATTATTATGTTTTCCAATACCTCTGGATAATTCATAATAGCTTCAACAATAACCCTTGATAGGCGAGGAAGAAGAGGAAATTTTATCATCATCTCTCCGATTGCAGTTAAGTGTAAATCATCCTCTATAGCACCTATATATTTTAGAGTATCTATTGCACTAAGAAGAGCTTTCTCCTTTGGCTTAGTGATGAATGGAAAGGAGGTAGGATTATATATTCCTATCTCACACATTCTAAGTACTACTTCTGCTAAATCACTATGAAGAATCTCTTCCTCTGGATATTCTCTTCTTTTTTCATAGTTACTTTTGCTATATAGTCTATAGCATTTGCCACTTTGCGTTCTTCCTGCTCTTCCACTACGTTGATTAGCTGAAGATTTGGATATAAGGGTTGGAATGAGGGAGGAAGTAAAATTACTTTGGTTGTAGTAGTTTGTTTTTGCAACTCCGGAGTCAATTACTGTTCTTATTCCGTCTATTGTTAGACTTGTCTCTGCAACATTAGTTGCGATTACAACTTTAGTAACATTATCAGGATGTGGGGTAAAAACTTTTTCCTGTTCCTCTTTTGAGAGACGTCCATATAGCGGATATATCACATAATCTTTTTTATTCTCTTGGATACTTAAAGAGAGTGAAATAAGACACTTCTTTATCTCTGCTTCACCAGGGAGAAATATTAAAACATCACCGCCATCTTCTCTTTTTTTTGCTTCTTTTACCTTGTTTATAACAGTAGTGTAGAATTCATCCTCACTTTCTTTATCTAAAGAACGAGGAATGTATTCTATTTCTACAGGAAATGGGTGTGTCTTTATCGACACAATAGGTGCATTATTAAAGAAAGAAGAAAAGACACTGGCATTAATTGTTGCACTAGAGATGATGATTTTTAAATCCTTTCTTTTTGTTGTTATTTCCTTTAATAGACCAAGAATAAAATCAATGTTTAAGCTTCTTTCATGTGCTTCATCAATCATAATGACAGAGTACTTGGAAAGTAGTGGGTCGTTCTTTACTTCCTGAAGTATTATTCCGTCAGTCATTATCTTAATGCGGGTGCTAGCATCAGAGGTATCATAAAATCTCATTGTATAAGCACAAAAGGAGGAATAGTTGTTGATCTGTTTTTGGATAAATTCACATACACTTAGTGCTGCAATACGACGAGGCTGAGTTATGCCAATAATACCAGTATTGGCATAACCATTTTCATATAAAATAAGAGGAATTTGTGTAGTCTTTCCACTACCTGTTGGGCTCTCAACAATTATTACTTGGTTATCCTTTAGAGCCCTAAGTATTTCATCTTTGTTTTTATAAACAGGTAGTTCTTTGTAATCAATCAACCTTTTATTTCCTTACACATCTCTTCTATATTTGTATAAGAAGTAACAAGTCTTGTTTTATGACACTTGAGATTAAAAGTAGAAGAGGAGAATGTAACCGAATAAGGAATGTTATTCTTTTCTACATAATCAAATATTTTCTTCATTTTACTCTTTGGATCCAAGTATACTTCTGTTCTAATTCCTTTTTCTCTCATCTCATTTGCTGTCTTTTCAGCTAAGACAGTTTCCTCTTCTTTGTAGATAATTAAACAATCAGAAGAGGAAGGAGAGGTGAGGAGAGGGCTATTTAGCTCTTCTAAGCCAGCTAATAGTCTATCGAGTCCTATTGAAGAGCCAACTCCAGGAATTCTTTCCTTTGTATAGAGAGATGCTAGGTCGTTGTATCTACCACCAGAGCAAACTGAACCAAGAGAAGGAAGATCTGTCAAGAATGTTTCATAAACAATTCCTGTATAATAATCGAGACCTCTCGTGATTGTAGGGTCAAGAACAAAATTCTTCTCTTTACCCATATCTGAAAGAATGGAATAAATCTCTCTAAGTCTAGATGAGTATTCATTTACTCCACCACATAACGCTTCTAGCTTTTCAAGCGTTGATAAAAAGTCAGAGTTTTCACCACTTGTTATAAAGCTAAGGATTAAGTCTGCTTTTAAGCTAGATGAAAGAATAGAAGTAAGAGAGGCTTTAACCTCATCTCTTCCGATCTTTCTAATCTTATCTACACTTCTAAGTATTTCAACAGAGTGTTCCTTTACTCCTATTTTTTCTAAAAATGTATTAAAAAGACCGCGGTGAGAAAGGTGGAAGGAATAATTATTTATGCCCAAAAGGCGGAATGAGTAATCCATCATTGATAGTATTTCATAGTCGGATTGTGCATTATCTACTCCAACTATATCGAAGTCACATTGTATGAATTCTCTATATCTTCCTTTCTGTGGCTTTTCTCCACGCCATACTTTATTAATGTGGTATCTTTTAAATGGAAGTGAAAGCTCATTGGAGTGAGAAGCTAAAAAGCGAGCGAATGGAACTGTGAGATCAAAACGCATTGCGACCTCTCTTCCACCATTGTCAAGAAAGTGAAATACTTGCTTATCTGTTTCTCCGCCACCTTTTCCTAGTAATACCGATGTGTATTCAAGAACTGGTGTATCAATTGGAACAAAACCATAGGACTGGAAGGCCTCTTCTAGTCTGTTGATGATTTTTCTCTTTGGTATTTCTTCTTTTGGTAGGCTGTCTCTAAAGCCTTTTAGTATCACAGGTTCAATCATGATAATCTCCATTTATTTGATTTTATTGTTTTTTTAACAATTATTGTAGTAACTCTTTGCCGATATCTGAAAAAAGAAACGCTAGGAAGGGTTGAGTTGATTATTTATTCTTATTAAGATTATTAGTTGTGCTTGTTAGATATAAGACCAACAAAAAGGGCAAGAGTGTCCCAGTTTGCAAAGTATATTCCATAAAAGAACATCCCGTCAGAAATAGTATGATTGATAGGGATGCGCTTTGGGCTATCAGAAGAATACAAGCTGCAGGTGGAGAAGCTTACATTGTTGGTGGTGCTTTAAGAGATATATTTTTAGGTAATACTCCCAAGGATTTTGATATAGCTACATCTCTTTCTCCAAAACAAGTTCAGCGATTATTTTGGAATAGTAGAATAATCGGAAGAAGATTTAAAATCGTCCATCTTTTCTTTAGTAATGGTAAGATTATTGAAGTTACAACATTCCGCTCTGATGAAGAGAATTTTGAGGAAGGAAACAATAATATTTACGGAACAATAGAACAGGATTCCAGAAGAAGAGATTTCTCGATTAACAGCTTTTATTACAACCCTAAAAACTCTGAGCTTTTAGATTTCTCTGATAGTATGAAGGATTTTGAGAAAAAGAGAATTAGATCTCTTATTCCTCTTCATTATGCTTTCTCTGAGGACCCTGTTAGAATGATTAGAGCTGTCAAATATAGTGTTACTACAGGCTTTTCTCTTTGCTTGAGTGTTAAAATAGCAATATATAGAAATGCTCCTAATCTTCTTTCTTGCTCATCTTCTCGTCTTACTGATGAAATCATTAAGATTCTTTCTTCCGGTCATAGTCGTGATATTTTTCATTCTCTGTATCACTATAGGCTTCTTCATTATATTCTTCCTTCCTTTGCTCAATACTCAGAGGATGAGAAGATTCTCTCTTCTCTTTCTTCTTTGGATAAGAAAGTAGAGGAGTGCAAGAAGGAAGGAAAGCTTAGCCTAGAAAGAGCAGAGATGTTCTACTTTATGCTTCGTGATGCACTTTTAGTAGATACTTCCCACACAATCAGCTGGCAGGACCATGTTAAGGATTGCTTTAGACAGGCTAAAATACTTCTCAGTCCTATTACTCCTGCTAATTTTGAGATCGAGAAGGCTGTTTTCATGATTCTAAACTATAAAGGCATTAAGCCCAAAAAGAAGAACAATAAAAAGAATAATGGAAACACTCTTGGAGGTGCGTCTCAACAAAGGAAGAAAAGAAATAGAAAGAAAAAGAAAGAAGCACAATTGGTGTAGTTTATCCCCATTCTTCTATTTCTATAGAGACACTTTTTACCATTATAGAGCCAAATTTTTCTAAGCAATCAGATATATATTGCTGCAAATCAGATATTGTTGAAGAAATATAGTGACGAGGAGGAAGCTGAAGTGTTATTTCAATAGAGTAGGTTCTATCTGGATTTCTTGTACCCTTTACCTTCTTCACTTTCATTAAGCTATCATATTCACTTATTGTATGCTTAACCATTTGGTTGAGCGTGCTCTCTGTCATTACATCCTGGTTAGTTTTACTAAATTCTGGTTTAACAATTGTTTTTTCACTTGTTACACTTTTTAAGTGCTGCTTTCTACTTATTCTGTACTTTATTGAATCAAAAACAATTTGAGGAGCAGAACGTGTAATTTCGATAGCAGGGACAGGAATAACGTGCTTACCCTCTGTAAAACGTATTTGCATAGCGTTTTCAATGTCGTCGGAGGATGCAATATCTTCTATGTGTATTATTTTTGTTATTTCTGGTAGCTCTAGGCGTTGAGCTATTTTATTAACCATTTTCTCGCTGGTTCCAATAATGAGAATTTTTCTATTCTTTTCTTTTTGAAGGGCAGAAATCATATTGTCTCTGTCTTCATCATCGTTGAAAACGGCAGTTTTTACAGCAGTCATAAAGTTTGAAGCTTCTTTGGCCGAGTGACCCTCAATTATTCTATCGCCTTTTATTAAAAGACCATCATCAATAATTAAGCCTATATTATATTTAGCAGCAACATCCTTACTATGATAGCTTTTTCCAGTTCCTGATCTGCCTACTAAGCCATAGACAGTAAAACCTTGGAAGCGTGAAAAGAGTTGAGCAAGGAGTTTGTTCATAGATCCTCTGCCTCTTCTGGTTTTACAAGTGGGAATGTGACACGGAAGATAGAGCCTTTACCGAGAGTTGAGTCAACTTCAATATTTCCTCCATTGATGAGACAAGAATGCTTTACAATAGCAAGTCCGAGACCTGTTCCTCCAACTTCCTTTGATCTTGATTTATCTACACGGAAGAAGCGTTCAAATATTCTATCCTTGTATTCTGGAGGAATACCAATACCGTTATCAATAACTTCTATAATAGCAATATCTTCTTTTTTGGTTGTTTTAATCTCTACTGTTCCTTCGGCATTAGTATATTTTAGGGCATTATCTGCTAGGTTATATAGTATTTGATTAAACATTGAAGGATTAGATTTTATGAATATATCCTTTCCTGTTACTATCAGCTTTATCTTTCTTTCTTGTGCAACATTACTAAGCCTGCTTAGAATTGTAAGAGCTACCGCCTTGACATTAATTACTTCTTGGTCTATTGTCACAGCCTTTTCATCAAGCTTTGATAATTTAATTATATCTTCAATGATAGTTCCCATTCGCTTTGATTCGTTATAGATTTGACTAATAAACTGGTCTTGGTCTTCTTTTTTTACTAAGCCACTTTGTAGTAGCTCCGCACTTCCTGCAATGATATGAAGAGGTGTTTTAAGCTCATGGCTAACATTTGCAGTAAATTCTCTTCTTTGGTTTTCGATTTCAATACGCTTTGTTACATCATAGATAAGAAGTGATATACCCTTATATTTTTCATTATTCATGATGAATGTGGTTTCTACCTGGTAGGAATTGCTTTTTTCGTAGAGTATTGTAGTTTGAGGTCCTTCTTTAATTGTATTTTCAACTATTGTTTGGAGTGCTTCATTAAAGATATTGTGGTAGTTATCGCCAAGATGGAAAGAATTGAGCTTTAGAATTCTTTTAGCAGATGAGTTAATATATATAATGCTATCGGTATTGTTAATAAGGATTAAGCCTTCTCTAAGAGATTCCGAAACGGCATAGAATTGGCTCTGTTCCTCCGACAGCTTTCTCTCCTTGTTTTGAATATCAATTTTTTGTTTTTGAATCTTATTTACTAAAGGTAATATCTCTTTGTATTTACCTGCATCCTTTTCCTGAGGCTTCTCAACATCAATTTTATTTAGTGGGGAAACGATAAAGAAGGAGATAAGGTTGGCTAGTCCAATTGAGATTAATATGGCTACTAAAAGTATGTATACAAGCTCAATTTTCATATCTGAGATTGTATTCTTAAATGTCTTTAGAGTTGATGTTGCAATAACAACAGAGCCATCTTCACTACTTATTCCCGCTAATATTAATCTTCCAAATAGGAAAGGAGTATTAGTGCTAACTATTGCCTCTGGCTCATCTAATACTTTAGATAAAAAGAGCTCAATGGCTTTTTGGTCTGTTACAAGATACCAGGCTTCTTCAAACTCATCGTTTATTACCTTTCCTGAGGGGGACATAATAGTAATATTGTAGCTGTCGGTATCTACCTCGGAGATAAAACCCTCTCCGATTTCTTTGTATCCTCGGTATACTATATTAACAAGCTCTCTTAGCTGGTCTTCCTGCTTTTGCCCCATAACATTAGTAGATGCTTGAAGAGTAAGTGCAATGGAAAATGCTGCAATTATAAAGGATGCAACAAGGACTGACCAAAGAATCTTGTTTTTCATTTTCGTCTTTTATTTTTTATCGCTGACCTTGTATCCAACGCCTCTAACAGTCTCTATGTATGAAGAAGCGGGACCAATTTTTGTTCTAAGAGTAGCAATATGAACATCAACAGTTCTTGTTTCTCCAATATTGCTTATTCCCCAAATAGCCTTCATAAGCTCTTCTCTTGAGAAGACCTTTCCTGGCTCCTGTATTAGAAGCTGTAAAACCTCATATTCCTTTAGTGTTAATCTAATTGGCTCATTATTTACTACAACAGAATGGTTTGACGTATCTAAGGTTAGCGCACCCATAGTGTAGATCCTTTTTTGTGGCTTTGGCTCGCAACGACGAAGCACTGCTTTAACCCTGCTAATCATTTCCATCATACCAAAGGGTTTAGCTAGATAGTCATCGGCACCTGTATCAAGACCTAAAACCTTATCATATTCGGTACCACGTGCAGTTGCGATGATGACTGGAATGTTATCTGTTTCTGGTGATGTTTTGAGTTTTTTTAGTATAGATATTCCATCTTCCTGTGGGAGATTAAGGTCAAGAATAATCAGCTTTGGCTTTCTTTGTTTGATTTTTCCCCATAATGTTGCACCACAATCAATGCCCTCTGCTTCAAAGCCAGATGCAATGAGCGTGTAAACAATCATATTTCTTATTGCTGCTTCATCTTCAACACAGTAAATCATCTTTGTCCCCTTTTTTAAATGAGTTTAACTGGTTTATTCTTAAGTTTACAATAGTTTTGTAAGCAAATTTTTTACAAAGTTAAAAATATTTAAACTCCTAAGTGAAGTACATTAATTAAGAGTAACCAAGCTAAACCATAGTAAGCTATTACAGCTACAAGGTCGTTCATAGTAGTAATGAGTGGACCTGATGCTACTGCAGGATCAATGTGTATCTTCTTAAATAGAATTGGGATTACAGTACCCATTACTGTTGAAATAGTCATAGAAACAATAACAGCAAGACCAGTACAGGATGAGATACTGAAAGCATAGAGTAGATTTCTTTCTTTGAATAAGAAGATAAATAGACCTATGAAAATAGAAGATATGGTTCCCATTATTATACCATTAATTAAGCCAACTCTAGTCTCCTTCCAAACAAGCTTAAGCCTATCCTTTGAGGAGACTTTATCGTCACTTAGTACTCTTATTGTTACAGCTAGTGACTGTGTTCCACCATTTCCTGCCATATCTAGAACAAGAGACTGGAAGCTAATTAAAATAGAAAGCTGTGCGGCAATGTTAGTAAAGAAGCTTACTACTGTTGAAACTCCTATTCCTAAAAAGAGAAGTATTGTTAGCCATGGCAATCTCTTTTTTAGCGAACCAACAACAGTACCATTTAAATCCTCTTCCTCTCCAAGAGAAGCAAACTTTGCGTAATCGTCACGCATTGATTCATTAATTACTTCCATTGCATCTTGGCTAGTAATAACACCTAAAAGCTTATTAGAAGAATCAAGAACAGGAATGGAATCTTCTGCATAATCCTGGAGCTTGTTGATACAATCATCAATCAATTCATGAGCGTAGACGTATGGGTAGGAGGTGGAGACAATAGAGTCGACTGTTGTTCCTTCTCTAGCTCTTATGAGATCCTTAAGGTCAATAGCTCCATAATAAATGTGTTCTTCTCCAACTACATATATAGTTTGAATATTGTCATTTTCTGCAGCCTGGTCAATGAGCTCTTTCATTGCAGCTTTAATTGTGAGACCATTTTTAATTTCAATGAAATTGGTACTCATTTTGCTTCCGATTTCATCATCATCAAAGGATGCAATTAAGGCTAAATCTCTCTTTGTCTCATCATCAAGAAATTCAATTAAAGTTGTTCTTTCACCTTTTGGAATTGATTTTAGATATTCTGATGCCTTATCTGTTTCTAAATCGCTGAGAACTGCAATTCGTTTCTTTACACTGAGCTCATTAAGATATGTTGAGATATCTTCAGTGTATTCGAAAATATTAGCCAGTGATTCACTATCTAATATTCGATATAGCTTTTCTCTCTCTTGGCTTGTAAGTTCTTCAAGTGCTTCTGAAATATCATTATCGTGATAATCAGAGAGCTTCTCCTTGAGAGCCATTGGAGAAATATTGCTTTTAATAATACTAATTAATTCTTGAACGTAATCAGGATGCTGATTGAGTTTTGTTTCGTTTTCCATTCTTCTTTCCCCTTATCTCTGAGAAAGAAAGCCCATTCTAGTCCGTCATTGTAGACGGCTTGATACTAGGAGGCATTTCTTTTTCTGCTTTTTTGTTAGGACAATTGCCGCTAGAGCCGTCTTCCATATGAGTTCTCCTTATTAATATAGGCAAATTGTAACAATCTTTTGATAAAGAGTTCTAGATGGAAAATAAAAATATGTTTTCTTTTTGTTTTTGCCTTTTTTAGGAAAAAATAAAAAAGTTATTTATTTATTGATAAAGAATTAGCGAAATATTCGTGTTGTAATTTGTTTGTGTGTAAATAATTAATTGTATAAATTATTAAATATCGATAAAACTAATTAATTTGCGTTTTCCACCTCTTTGGGATAGCATTAATAGTAATGGACGAAAAGGAGAAAAGTGGTGTTAAAGAAGACTACGTTTAAAAGAGGTGGCATTCATCCACTGGACAAAAAAGAGTTATCTCGAGCAAGAGAAATCGAAGTTCTTCCTCTTCCATCTACTTTAGTTGTATCTATGTCGCAGCATTTAGGTGCGCCAGCAACTGTAATTGTTGAAAAGGGTCAAAGAGTAGAGAAGGGTGAAGTTATTGGAAAGGCATCATCGTTTGTCTCTAGTAATGTTCACTCACCTGTTAGGGGTGAAGTTCTTGAGATAAAAAAGACTTTGCTTGCTACTGGAGTTATTAGTGATAGTGTTGTCATTAAGTGCGATGAAGAACAGCCTGAGCTTTTTGCTGAGAGCTTTGATTGGGAGAGTATGAGTAAAGAAGAAATACTCTCACTAATTAAAGAGTGTGGCATTGTTGGTATGGGAGGAGCAACCTTTCCTACTTCTGTTAAATTTGCTATTCCTGAAGGTAAGAAGGTTGAGTATGTAGTTGTTAATGCTGTTGAGTGTGAACCATATGTAACATGTGACTACAGAATAATGATTGAGAAAACAGACGCTCTTTTGGATGGTTTAATGATGATCAAAAAGGCTTTAGAGCCAGAGAAAATGATTATCGCAATCGAAGAGAATAAGATGGATGCAGCCTTAAAAATTGAAGAGCGAATCAAGGAGCTGGGTTATCCTATTCTTGTCCAACCACTTAAAATGAAATATCCACAAGGCGATGAAAAGCAGCTTTTATATGCTGTTACAAGGAGAGCAATACCATCAGGAAAGCTTCCTTTGGATATTGGATGTATAGTATGTAATACTTCTAGTGTGAATGCTATTTATGAAGCAGTTAAATACCATAAGCCACTTATCGAAAGGGTTGTGACAGTAACTGGAGAAAATATTAAAAATCCTAAGAATTTACTTTGTCCAATAGGTACTTCCTTCCGAGAGCTTTTTTCCTATTGCGAAGGTTTCGAAGAAGATGGTGCTGAGCTTATCAGTGGTGGTCCTATGATGGGTTTTGATATTCCATCATTAGACATTGCCATTACTAAAGGAACTAACGGCCTCTTGTGTATGAAAAAGAAGGAAAAAGAAAAGACCTATCCATGCATGAATTGTGGTCGTTGTGTCTCACATTGTCCTATGGGACTAACTCCAAATAGAATGTTTAAATTAATTGAAAAAGGTGAATACAAGGAGGCAATGAAAATAGGCCTGATGGACTGCAAGGAATGTGGCTGCTGCGCTTATTCTTGTCCTTCTCACATAGAATTAGTTCAAGGTTTTAAAAAAGGTAAGAAACTGGGGAGGGAAAAGAAATGATTAGTGTTAAAACTAGCCCCCATATTCATGATGAAATAAGAACAGATAAAGCAATGCTTTGGGTTACGATTGCACTTCTGCCATCTGCACTTTGGGGGTGCATAATGTTTGGTTGGAAGGCAGTCTTTGTGCTTTTACTCTCTGTTGCTTCTTCTGTTTTAACGGAATTCCTTCTTAACAAAATAAGTGGGGAAGATACTATTAGAGATTGTTCTGCTCTTGTAACTGGACTTCTTGTTGGAATGAATCTTCCTTCAACTGTTCCATTCTATGTTCCACTTCTTGCTTCGATGTTTGCTATAGGCGTAGTAAAGTGGACATTCGGAGGACTTGGGGCTAACTGGGCTAACCCAGCAATAGCAGGAAGAGCCTTTGTCTTCTTCTCTTTTTCTTCTGTTATGTCTTCATTCCCACTTCCACGTGTCTTTTCCTCTTCTGCAGAATTAGTTGCAACAGCAACACCACTTACAATATTGAAGATGGAGCTTGGTAATACACTTTCTAGCTATGAAACACTTTCTTCTTCTTATCCTGTAACAAGTTTTGCTTCGTCCATAAGTCAGAAGATCGGAATCAATCCATATGTAGTTGATCAATTCTTTGGTTTCTCATCTGGTAGTATCGGGGAAATAAGTGCTCTTCTTTTAATTATCGGTGGACTTTTCCTCCTTTATAAAAAGGTTATTACTTGGAGAATTCCTGTTGTATTTTTGTCAACGGTTGCACTCTTTTCTTGGGTATTTGGAGGATTAGCTAATGGAATGGGCTTATTCCAAGGTGAAGTATTAATGTCTCTACTCTCCGGTGGTCTCCTTATAGGCGCTATCTTTATGGCTACTGATTGGGTAACTAGTCCATCTACTCCATTAGGAGAAATAATTTATGCCTTTGGTTGTGGCTTCTTCACATTCATTATCAGATACTTTGGTTCTCTTCCAGAGGGCGTTTCATTAGCAATTTTATTAATGAATATGGTTACTCCAACTATCGATAAGTATATCAGACCTAAAAAATTTGGTTTTGTTAAAGAAAAAAAAGGAGGAGAAAAATGAAGACAATGGTTAAGACTGGACTTGTTCTTTTTTTAATTTGTGCAGTTTGTGCTTCTCTTTGTGCTTGGGTTAATTCCTTTACTGCTCCTTTAATTGAAGAAAATATTAGAAAGGCTAATCTAGCAGCTCTTGAATATGTTTCAACTAATTTAGAGGTTGGAGAAACAAAAGAGTGTGATGATGAGAGCGTTAAAGAATATACTCCACTCTATAAAAATGGTGAGCTATATGGTTATGTGCTTCGCTTAAAGGGAAAGGGATATGGTGGTGAGTTTACAATAATTGCATCATATTCACTAAACGGAGCTTTAATTAAAGCAAAGATGACAGAAGATAGTGAAACCGCAGGATTAGGAAAAAATGCCGAAAGCGAATGGTATATGGATCTCTTTACTGGTATGGGTGACACTATTTCCTTCCCTTCTGGAAAAAATGATTTGAAAGAAAATGAGAAAGCGCTCATTACAGGAGCTAGCTTCACCTTCCGAAGTGTTTCTTTAACACTTAAGACAGGAAGTAATTTTGTAAAGGAGGCACTTTGATGGCTAATCATATTAAAGAGCTAACAAAAGGTATTTGGAAAGAAAACCCTATCTTTATTATTATGCTTGGAATGTGTCCAACTCTTGCTGTCTCTACTCAAGTTAGTAATGCACTTGGAATGGGAATGGGTGTTATTTTTGTATTAACAGGATCAAATATCTTCATTTCTGCACTAAAAAGGGTTATTCCTTCTTCTATAAGAATCCCTGCTTACATCGTAATAATTGCATCCTTTGTAACAATACTTGAGATGGTAATGCATGCATATCTTCCTTCGCTCTATGATGCGCTAGGAATATATCTATCCTTGATTGTTGTTAACTGTGTTATTTTGGGGAGAGCTGAAGCTTTTGCTAGTAAAAATAGTGTTCTTGATTCCGCTCTTGATGGTATTGGAATGGGATTAGGATTTACTCTTGGTCTAACCTTTATCGCTCTTATAAGAGAAGTTATTGGTAATGGAACAATTACACTATTTGCACTTGGAGAGTGGGATGGAGTAATTAGAATACCAGTTTTAAGCTCATCTCCAATGAGAGTAATTGCGCTTAGCTCTGGAGCACTACTAGTTATGGGATATTTAAAAGCATTCTTTATTTGGAAAACAGATAGAGATAACAAGAAAGGAGAAGAGAAATGAGTTATATAGGAATTCTTGTAACGTATATATTTGTAAATAACTTTATTCTTGTAAAATTCATGGGACTTTGTCCTTTTATTGGAGTTAGTAAGAGTAGCTCTTCTGCTATCGGTATGGGTGTTGCTGTTACATTTGTTACTAGTGTAACGAGTGTCTGTTGCTATATTATTTACTACGGCTTATTAGTTCCATTTAAGCTTGAATACATGAAAACAATTGCTTTCATTTTAGCAATTGCAGCACTTGTTCAGCTTGTTGAAATGGTAATAAGAAAGTTCTCTCCTTCTCTTTATAAGTCTTTAGGTATTTACCTACCTTTAATAACTACTAACTGTGCTGTTTTAGGTATTGCAATTATTAATATTGATGAAGGCCATAATCTTCTTGAAACATTTACAGCAGGGCTTGCTGCAGGACTTGGTTTTACACTTGCTATCGTATTAATGTCTAATATTAGAGAGAGATTGGAATATAGTCCTGTAAGAAAGTACTTTAAGGGTGTACCAATTACCTTTATTTCTGCTTCTATTATGGCACTAGCATTCATGGCTTTTGATTCAAGCTTATTAGCTAACCTTAATTTGGCTTAAAGGAGGAAGGAAATGGCTATTATTTATGCTTTTTTAGTTTTATCTCTTTTGGGTCTTGCTCTTGGCTTTGGTCTTTCCTTTGCAGAAAAGAAATTGAGCGTAGAAAAGGATGAAAAGCTTTTAGCTTTAGAAGAGATTATGCCTGGTGCTAACTGTGGCGGATGTGGATACGCAGGCTGCTCTGGATATGCTGAGGCTGTAAGTAAAGGCGAAGCTCTTCCTGGTCTGTGTCAACCTGGAGGAAAAGAGCTAGCTGAAAGGATGAGCGCTATAGTTGGCGTTGAGGCTGAAATAAAAGAGAGAATGGTTGCTTTTGTTTTCTGCCGTGGCGGAAAGGGAGAAGCAAAGGAAGACTTTAGCTATAACGGAATAGAGGATTGTAATTCTGCTTCTCTTCTTTTTGGTGGTCCATATGCTTGTAAGGATGGATGCTTAAAGCTTGGTTCTTGTATAAAGGTATGTAACTATGGAGCACTCAGTAAGGATGAAAATGGAGATATAGTTGTTGATAAAGAGAAGTGTACTGGTTGTGGTGCTTGTACTCGTGTTTGTCCTAAGAAAACTATTCGCCTTGTTCCATATAGTGCTAAGTATTTTGTTGCATGCTCTAATCATGATAAGGGCGCTGTAAGTAAGAAGAATTGTTCTCTTTCCTGTATTGGTTGCAAAATTTGTGAAGTAAAGGTTCCTTCTTCACCATTTACAGTTGAGGGATTTTTATCGCATAATGACTATTCTAAAGATCAAAGTAATGCAAAGGAGGCATTAGAGAAGTGTCCTCAATGTTGCATTGTTGAAAGATAAATGAAAAGGGAGAGAAGGAATGAAAGTAGCTTTAGGATTATATACTACACTATATAGTGCACCTTCCTCCCTTTTTGAGAAAACTCTTTCTCTTGTTTATGAGCCAGTGCTTGCCTCTCTTTATAATAAGCCGGGTAAGCACCTTTATATTTATCAATCCTCTCAAATGATGAAATATATACAGAGAGAAAGACAGGAATATAAGGCACTAATAGCAACACTGGCTAAAAGAGGGGAACTGGAGCCAATTACAGGCTCTTGGTCGCAGGCTCTTCTTTCGCTGTTGCCACCCAAAGACAGAGTTGCACAAATAGAAAAACTAACTTCTTTTATTAGACATGAGTATGGTGTATTACCAACAACAGCTTTTTTTTATGGTCAAGTGTGGCAGCCATACTATATTTCTCCTTTAAAAAATGGAGGAATCGATAACGTTGTTATTTCTACATATAAGGCTAATTCAACCTCAATAAATGAAGAACCATTTGTAATGAATGAGTTAGGTAAAAGAGAAAAGATATATCCTTTCTCAGACTATCCATCTTTTTTGGTTGAGTCTTATTCTAAGAGTCTTATTAGCTATCAGGAGCTAAGAGAAAAGCTACTTTCTTACATTGAAAAAGAAAACAGAACTATGGTTATATTTTTAAATATTGACCAATTAGTTCTTGGTTCTCAAAGAGAAGGACAATTAAATAAACCTGGAGAGCTGATTGTTGAGATTCTATCAAGTGTTGAAACAGTAGATCTCTTCTCTTTTCCAGTTACTAAGTCTGGCTATCTCTCCCAAGGCTGGTATGGCAGAGATTCAATAAACTATAACATCTCCTCCTTTAACGAGCTTTTTGTTCATAATGAAAATTATCGATATATATATAATCGTTATATAGCACTAGCAGAGAGTACACAGACAAGAAACAACAGATTTTTAAAGCGTGATGTTACTACATCTCTTTTTAATATAGCCAATGGCAATATTTTTATCCATGATGCAGAGCTTTCACCACTTCGCTTTCAAACAAGACTTCATTTTTGGCGTTCAATAATAGATGCTGAAAATTGTTTCTGGGAATATACAGATGGACCATCCTTCAGAGAGTATGATTACGAAGAAAATGGAAGAAATGATATTGTCATGGCAAACAAAAGCTACAACGTTATTATTTCTCCGAAGGGTGCTTCATCACCTGAATTTGATTCTTTCTCGAGTAGAATTAATTATTTCGATACTCGTCTTCCTTTTTCTCCAAATAATATTGAATACCCTTTGCTTAAATCCTTTGCAGATACAGTTAGACTGGGAGATGAAGAATGGAAGACAGATGATAGCTTCTTCTATTACGAGCCAATAGATAAAAAGAGAAGTGAGGTGCTTTTTACAATAGAAGATGAGAATCTTCCATTTTCACTATCTAAAAGATATAAGCTAAGAAGTACTACTTTTATTTTAGATTCTACTCTCACTAATAAAACTGAAGAAAAAAAGAATGGTTCATATTCCATTACAGTCTATCTTACATTCCCCGATGCTTATATTATGGGACCAGAACAACGCTTAGATATAATGGCTAAGGGTGAAGTTGAAGCTAAGACTGTTAAGTACAACTCTAAATGTGGTGATACTAACATTACATTTACATCTACCTCTTCTTTTACTCTTAGAGAAGAAAATATCAAGGAAGTTGCATTTACGGGTGCAGGAGAAGAGGAGTTTGTTCTTTATAAAAAGATAACATTTACATTCCCTCTTGATTGGAATGAGGGTGAATCGGTAACCTATAGACTGGTTGTTAGAGGTTCTTCATTTAAGAAAGAAGATATTTAATTTAAGGAGAAAAAAGATGTTCATTGAAAACAGATCAAAATTCGAAGATATAAAAGTTGAAGCCTATAATGTATGGAGGCGTCTTTGAAAACGCTGGAATCGAGAATAAGATAAAAGCGATAGAGGAAGAGACTGCTGCTCCAGATTTTTGGTCAGATCCAGAAAAAGCAGAAAAAAAATTTAAAGAGCTCAACCAAGCTAAGGACAGCTATTATCCATGGAAGGAAATAATTGGTGAAATCGATGATTTAGGTGAGCTTTTAGAGCTATATAAGAGCGAAGAAGATGAAGATTTGAGACAGGAATTAGAGTCACAAATTGAAAGTCTTGATCAGAAATTTAGGCCACTAAAGGTAAAGACTCTACTTGATGGTAAGTTTGATAAAAATAGCTTATATCTCTCTGTTCATGCAGGTGCTGGTGGTACCGAAGCTAGTGACTGGGCAAGTATGCTTATGAGAATGTATATGAGATGGACAGAACGCCATGGCTTTAAGTGTGAAATACTCGATATGGAAGAGAATGAAGGTGGAATTAAGAGTGTAACAATGAAGGTCAGTGGTGATTACGCATTCGGATACCTTAAGGGAGAAGCTGGTGTTCATCGTCTTGTTAGAATCTCACCATTTGACTCTGCTAAGCGACGTCATACCTCCTTTGCTAGTGTATATGCTTCTGCCGAGGTTGATGATGATATTGAAATAGACATTAAGCCTGAAGACTATAGATTAGATACCTATAGAGCGGGAGGAGCAGGTGGTCAGCACGTCAACAAGACAGATTCTGCTGTTAGAATAACCCACTACGCTACAGGTATTGTTGTTCAGTGTCAGAACGAAAGAAGCCAATATATGAATAAGGATGTGGCTTTTAAGATGCTTAGAGCAAAGCTATATGAGTACTATCAAAAGGAGAAGGAAAAGGAAAAGGAGGCTAATGCTATTGCAAAGGAAGATATTGCATGGGGTAGTCAGATTAGAAGCTATGTTTTCCAGCCTTATACTCTTGTTAAAGACCATAGAACTAATTACAGTACCGGAAATATTCAGGCTGTAATGGATGGAGAAATTGATGATTTCATTGAAAGCTATCTCCACTTTGCTAAAGAAGTTTAAAACTAAATTATTTATTCTTTTTATTTTTTTATTGCTCTCTCCCTCTTTTTTGGGTGCAGAGAGCTTTAGGCTTAGTCTTAGTGGGCCATCCTCTCAATATAAACTTTTAGTTGAGGATGTTTTGTCCTCCTTCTCTTTCTTTTCGTCTTCTTTATCGCTAGAGACAAGAAAAGAGAGAGAGGAAAGAGAAATTGAGATAGAATACTTAAAGAAATTGACTGAAAATAGCCAAAAAGAAAGAATGGCCGAAATAAAAAAAAGAGAAAGCGGAGCTTATTCTTCTCTTTCTTTAGAGCTTGTAGATGTAGATTTATCACCATATTACACCTTTTTAGCCTCTTCAGATAAAGAAGCTTTCTCTTATTTACGAATCAAGAATAGCTTAGATGGAATAATATATGTAAGTGTGGTTAATGAAGGGGAAATAGAAAAGGTTGAGATAATATATAACTCTAAGCTAATTCATTCTGCTCACTACAATTCTCTTTTAAAAGAGAGTGAAGAAGAAGCATTATACTCTTTGTTTTCTTCTCTCTTTCTTAGTGATAGCTATGACTACTATAGACTCGATATATATCCAACTAATACTACAGTTTCTATAGATGGAAATATTTGTAGTTCTTCTTATGTTATCCTAGAAAAGGGAGAACATAATATTAGCTTAGATTGCCTTGGGTACATTGGAGAAAGCTTCTCTTTTAATACAGAAGAAGGTGGTAATACTATTGAATATACTTTAAAAGAAAAGGAACCATTTTCTTTATATGTTTCGACTCTTCCATACTCTTCAGCCTTTCTTTTAAATGGAAAAAGAGAAGAAACAAAATTAATTCAAAAAGCTACAGTGCCTATTTCTCTTTCTTTTTCTTCAGATGGCTTCCTTGATTATTCCTTTCAGACAAAAGAGGAAGAGAGTGTTATTAATGTTAGCTTAGAACCACAGTGGATAGATAATGAGGCTCTTTTAAAGGATAAGAAGAATGATTTTTATTCTTCTCTTTTCTATCTTTTGCTCTCATTTGGTGGATATACAGCGTCTATTGCATTAGAAAACATCTATTCTTCATCCATTGCTGTTCCACTTAGAGTTGTTTTTACAGGTACCTCTTTAGTATCATTAGTTAGGATGATTGATTGTGCTACTAGTTACTATCAAGCATCCGGTATAGGATTATAATTATAAGGAATTTATTATGGGTTTATTCTCTAAATTTAGCTCAAAAATTAAAGATTTATTTAATTCAAAGAAAATAGATGAGGAATTTTTCCTTTCTCTTGAGGATACTCTTATTGAAGGAGATCTTGGTGCAAAGCTTACAGATGAAATATCAAGTGCTCTAAGAGAGGTTGCAAAAGAAAAAAAACTAACAGAAGCAAAAGAATTACAGCTAGCATTAAAAGATTTACTTTCTCCTTACATCAATAGCTATTCCCCGGTTTTAAATGATGGTCTAAATGTTTTTATGATTCTAGGTGTTAATGGTGTTGGTAAAACAACATCTATTGCCAAAATGGGTTCTTATTATACGAAGCAAGGAAAAAAGGTTCTTCTTGCTGCGGCAGATACCTTCCGAGCTGCTGCTGTAGACCAATTAGATATCCATGCAGAAAGATTAAAGCTTAGAATCGTTAAGCAGAATATGGGTTCAGATCCAGGTGCAGTAGTATATGATGCGCTTACTTCTGCACTTAGCCAAAAGGACGATCTTGTACTTGCTGATACAGCTGGACGAATGCACAATAAAGACAACTTAATGAGAGAGCTCCAAAAAATAGATAAGATTTGTTCAACAAGAGGTATTAAAGAAGGAAACTACAAAAAGTTCCTTGTAATCGATGCTACAACTGGACAAAATGGCTTATCACAAGCACTTCTCTTCAATAAGGCTGTAAAACTGGATGGTATTATTCTTACTAAATATGATTCTGCAGCTAAGGGCGGGGCTCTTGTTCAGATTGGAAAGACACTTAATCTTCCAATACTCTTTGTAGGAACAGGCGAAGGCTATGATGATATTCATCCATTTGACAAGGAAGAGTACCTTAATGCATTAATAGGCTTGGAGAAATAAGAGTGAAGCTTATTTTCTTTCTTTGTCTCCTTTTTTCTTTTCTTTCTCCTTTAAGTGCAGCTCTATATAAATCAAATATGCTCAATCAAAAGGGAGAAGCGTGTGCTTCTCTTTTTGATGATGAGTATGTTTTAGAAGAAAAGGATAATACCTTAACGTTATTTCATAATGGAGAAGAAATAAGAAAAAAAACAATACTCGGCGATGGTTACTTAGTAGAAGAGAGAGAATATAAAGAACGCGTTTTTATTAATGATTGGGATCTAATAGAGAGAAAGATAGTAGAGAAAAATGGAAGGGTGGAAGAGTATAATTATTTTTATAATGATTCTCTTCTCTCTCAGGTAAACTATTATGATGGAAACGAAGTATTAAAAATTGAATATATAACACTAAGAGATGGCAGACTTTTGGGCTATATAGTAAAGGATGAAGGTGTTTATATTTCTGATGAATACTATGTTAGAGTCAATAGTGATGAAGAAATAGATGTAATTGAGATAAAAGACAATTCTTCCTCTCTCCTTGTTCCTGGTGGATATACTCAAGAAAAGGATGGAGTTATCTATACGTATAATAGCTATGGAAGACTTATTGAGGAAAAAAGCTTAGAGAAAAACGTATACTATACATACGACGAAGGTGGTGCTTTAATAGAGAAAAAAACCGTTGCAACACAAATAACGATAGATACCTATTCCTCTGGTTCGCTACTTTATAGCACTATATATACACTAGATAATAATATTGAGAAGCGAAGAACAAAGCTTGAGTCTGGAGATATAGAAGAGATAAGATATATAAATAATGAAGCACGATATCGTTTCATTTATTATAGTGACGGCATAAGAATTAAGGAGGCTTCATCTATATGATTTTCTTTCTTTCTTCTCGCTTTAGCTTTTCCCATTCCCCTTCTCTTAGAGCAAGATCGTTAAGAATTCTATTCTCAGTAACTCTCTCTTTGTTAGTTGTAATAGTAATTATTTCTATAATGAATTTCCTCCAAACCTCTCGTTTCGATACTATTAGGGATATTCGTTCTTTTGATGTTGTTGTATCTGGAGACAAAAAGGATGAGATATCTTCTCGTTTTCCTTCCACAACTGTATTTTTGTATGGAGAGGGAGAAGCATTAAGCCAAAAGGGTTCATTTTTAGTTAGATATATAGATTCTTCTTATTCGGGTGGCCTTAATATATTTTTAGGAGACAAAGAAGGCCTACTTATTCCTTTTTCTTTATACAAAAGTAATGGTTTTGAGCCATTAGAGCTATCAATGTTGAAAACAGGAAAAAGAGTTACTTCTCTCAAAAGTGATTATTACACTCCTAGTGGAATATATTACACAAGGCTTGGTAGTGATTTTGATTCAACTATGCTTTTCCTTCCTTTAAGTAGTATGGATGAAAATATTAGTGTTAAAACTGCTATTAAGAATGTAACAGAAGAAGAGCTTGAGATTATAAAAAAAGAATACGAAGCTGTAGATTGGAAAGAAGCAGAATCTAGTCTTTATGCATCTTTTTTAATAGAAAAAGCATTGATGTATGCTGTTTTATCTCTATTATTTATTATTATTGCAGTCTCTTGTAAATCTAGTGTTGCTCTTTTCTTTTCACAGAGAGAGAAGGAATTAGCAGAGCTTGAAATACTTGGAGTAGAGAAGAAAAGAATAAATATTATTTCTTTTCTTTCATTTTTCTATATCCTTCTTACTGGGATTATTCTTTCATTTATCCTTGGTTTAATTGTACTTAACTTACTTGAATTGTATTCCTCTAATTCTTCTAGACTTATTACAATGACTCTTTCGCTTCCTCTTCCTGGGTTTATATTCTTTTCTCTATCCTTAATTATTTTTACTCTTGTATTCGTCTCTTTGGAAAATAGAAAAAGAAATAAAGTATCTATATACGAGGTAATACATGGCTAATGAACTTTTGAAGCTCGTAAATGTAAAAAAAAGCTACGCATCTCCAGGGAAAAATGGTTCTCTTGAGATTCTTAAGGATATTAATCTAACGCTCTCTGATGGTGAATCTATTGCTATAACAGGGCGTAGTGGTAGTGGTAAGTCAACACTTTTATCGGTTGCAGCATTACTTCTACCACCTTCTTCTGGTTCGATTTTTTATTGTGGAGAGGATATTACATCCTCTAGTGAGAAGAAAATAGCAGAGCTAAGAAACAAGAGAATGGGTTTTATCTTTCAATCTTCAATGCTACTTGAGGACTTTTCTGCTTTAGAGAATGTTGCTATGCCTCTTTTAATTAGCGGTGAAAGAAAAAAAGATGCCTTAGAAAGGGCTCGTTATTATTTGTCTCTAGTTGATTTAGACGATAGAATTGAACATCGCCCAGCCTCTCTTTCTGGCGGAGAGAGACAACGTGTTGCTATTGCTCGAGCTTTATCTAATAAAGCTAGTGTTATTTTTGCTGATGAACCAACAGGTGCTCTCGATGAGCAAAGTAGCTTAAGTGTTGAAGAAATTCTTTTTGAAGCTGTAAAAAAAGAGAATAGAGGTCTTCTTCTTGTAACCCACAATAGTAGCTTTGCACAAAAAGCAGATAAACATTTTGTACTTATGAATGGAATATTAAACGATGAGAAATGAAGGTGAGAAATTATATTTAAAAAGAAAGATGGGCGAAGGTATGGGCGTTAGATATACTCTTCGTCATCTTTCACCATCTCTCATTGTATTCTTAATTGTCACAGTTCTTGTTTTTGTTATGGTTTTCATTTCATCAATGACAGGCGCTATAGATAGAATGATTGTTCTTCTTGGCTGTGGGAGTATTTCTTCTCCCATTGAGATAGAGTCGTCTTTATTACCAGAGGGCTCTAAAATAGATATAGTTAGAGAAGGACAAGGAATACTTTATAGTGAAGAAGGAAAGAGCCTAGTATATCTTAAGGGTGTAGAGGAGAGCTATTTTGAGGGAGAAAGAGGCGAGGGAATTAGACTCAAAAGGCGTGAAGAAAAGGGAAGAAATTCTATAATCATATCTTCTTCTTTAGCTAATTCTCTTAGCTTGGAGCTTGGTGATAGGTTAACACTTCTTCTCTATGAAACGGAAAATAATAGAGCTAGGCCACTTTTGATGACTGTTGATGGTATATATGAATCTGGCTATGCTCAATTAGATAAGTACCTGTCTTATGTTGATTTTTCTTTAGTCGAAGAAAATGAAGGCTATGAAATATTATTAGAAAAGAATGTAGATATTAGTAGTGTTGTAGAGAAACTAAGAGAAGAGGGGATTCCTGCTATAACATATAAAGAAAAGTATGAGGCTCTTTCTATTAATGTTGAGCAATCTGTTATGATTTTATATATAATCTTAGTTCTTGTTGCGCTTCTTGCATCCTTCTTTAGTACAGATATTGCTCATGTATATATTTCTAAAGACAGACTTGATATAGCAAGCTTAAGAATGCTTGGAATGAAGGAAAAGATTATAAGAAGAATCTATTTTTCTATGACGCTTTCTTCTGTTTTTATCTCAACCATACTTGCTGTCTTTTGTGGTATTTTACTAAGCTTTGTTTCTCCATCTCTAATTTCTTTTGTTTCTCGAAAAAGGCCGGAGCTTGTTGAGTATTATATCTCTTCATTTTCAATTGATATCCCATATTTTTCTCTCTTAATAATGATTATTTTGATGCTTCTGTGTTCCTCTATAACGCTAATGATAGAGCTACATAGAACAAGAAAGAAAGCACTAGGCAATGAGCTTCTTCAACAACGATAGAATATATTTTTTCTCTAGTGTAATATAAGAGTATGAACTTAGAAGCTTTTTCTTTAGGTACTAGTGGTATGATGCCTCTTCCAAACCGTTTCCTTACATCTCTTCTTATTAGAAGAGAGGGTGAAATATTTCTATTTGACTGTGGAGAGGGTACACAAGTATCATTAAAAATGCTGAATCTTAAATGGAAAAAGATTAGCGCTATCTTTATTTCTCATATGCATGCAGATCATGTTACAGGGCTCCCTGGTCTTTTGATGCTCTCTAGCCAAGTTGATAGAGAAGATCCTTTATATATTTTTGGTCCAAGTAAGCTTGGTGAATATATAGAAGCATCAAGAAAAATTCTAGATATGTATATTAACTACGAAATAAAGTTTATAGCTGTAGAAGAAGGCGAAATATATAAGGGTGATGGTTTCTCTATCAATGCCTATAAATTAGACCATACAAAGCCTTGCTTTGGTTACAGTCTTGTGGAGGATAAGCGAAAAGGAGAGTTTTATCCTGAAAAGGCTATTGAATTGGGTATTCCAAAGGGACCAATGTTTGGCCTCTTACAAAAGGGCGAAAATGTTAAGCTTGAAGATGGTAGGGTAATTACCCCCACTATGGTAATGGGCGAAGAGCGAAAGGGGAGAAAAATTAGCTATATTACTGATACTCTATATTTTCCTAGTATTAAAGATTTTGTGTATGGCTCAGATATATTATTCTGCGAGTCTATGTTTGAAGACGCTCTAAAAGAAAGTGCTTGGGAGAAAAAACATATGACAAGCAAAGAGGCTGCTACTATTGCTAGAGATGGAGAATGTAAGATGCTTTGTCTTCAGCATTATTCGCCTCGCTATCAAGATAGGGAGTTGAAAATATTACAAAAAGAAGCAAAAGAGATATTCTCTAACACTATATTAACTAGAGATAGAATGAGCTTTAATATTCCTCTCTATGATTGAAATTCTCCTTTCTTGAAATTTTTTATTTTTAAAGGGATAAAAAAGGCTACAGATAGCTGTAGCCTTTTCGTTTCTTTCTTTTTACTTTATTTTGTAACAGCCTTAATCATTGAAGAAGCTGTATCCTTATTATCCATTTCTTTAACAGAAGCAGAAAGAGCTTTTGCTTGTTTCTGGATGTTTTCTTTCTTTGTGAAAGGAAGGATTACGAATGTATAATCGTCAGAGAAGAAAGAAGGTGCATCAAAAGCAGATGACAATTCGCTTTCCCTATTACCTTTTACTGCAACAAGTGTAAGTGCGTATTGAATATTTCTTGCCTCTTCTATTTCTTCCTGAAGAGCCTGAGCGAAGGTATAATTTACTTCTACTTCAACACTAGCTTTCTCAACCTCAACAGGAACTTCCTTGATAACTTCTTTTTCAACTTCTTTAATTACTTCAACAGGGATTTCCTTTATAACTTCAACCGGTACTTCCTTCTCTACTTCTTTGATGATTTCAATTGGAACTTCCTTAACTACTTCTTTAATTATTTCGACAGGAACTTCTCTTAGGATCTCAACAGGTACCTCTTTTTCAACTTCCTTGACGACTTCGACAGGAACTTCCTTAATTACTTCAACCTCAACCGGCACTTCTCTAATGATTTCAACAGGAACTTCCTTTACAACTTCCTTAATTACCTCAACCGGTACTTCCTTTACGACTTCCTTAACAACCTCTTTAACTTCTGGTGGCATTCTATATTCTTCGCTGCTAATAGCTTTAGAATAAGAAGGATCATCTAAAGGCTTTGTATAAAGAGGAGAGTCATACGCATTTGGAGCTAACTTATCAAGATTATCACGATAATCATCATCGCTACGACGTGAAGCAATGAGCGCGATTTCGATAAAAACTAGACCAATTAGAATAGGTAAAGCTTTGGTTAAAACGTTATAAATTTGCTCTCTAGTTATCTTATAAGCAGGAACAATGAGAGAAATAAAGACTGCTGTAAATGCAGCGAGAATCAGAATTGACAGGATTACACTAGTCAATACGAGCTTCCAAGTCTTGTTGGCTTTTGCCATTTTTTCCTCCAAAGACGTACCATCTACGCCAAATTCATTGTATAATTATATCGATATAGTAATATGTTTACAAGATTTAATATTATTACAGTTTTACTAGTTTTTTTTATTTCTTTTTTTGCTTCTTTAATTGTCTTTGGAGAAAATGGAATACTAGAAAACAGAGAAAGAGAAAGATATTTAAGTTCAGTTAATGCTCTTTTAATAGAAAAAGAGAGAGATGTTGTCTCTCTTTCTCTTAGAATAAATAAGGAAGAGAAGAGGGACGGAGAAAAGAGTCTTATCCATTCTTTTGAGGATGAAGAAGTATTTGACCCTGCTAGTGTAAAAGAAGAAAGTATCGAAAAAAAAGAATATAATGCTTTAAGTCGTTTTTCTTGTTTTCTTATTTCCATTTCTATTACTATTCTTTACATTGGCTTTTTAATAATTCTCAATTTTCGAAGGAGGAGAAAGTACGATGGCTGATATAATAAGGTATTCTTTTGATAGTATTGATGAGATAGCAGATAGACTAAAAAGAGGAGAAGTTGGAATCTTTCCTTGTGATACTATTTATGGTATCTGCGCATCTGCTAATAAAAGAAATGAAGAACGCATTTACTCTATAAAAAATCGCCCTCAGTCTAAGCGCTTTATTATTCTTATGGATAAGGAGGATATAGTTTCTTCTCCTTTTATTGTGCCAGAAGAATTATTATCTTTATGGCCAAATCCGCTAACAATGATTGTTAATACTAAAACAGGAGACACTCAAGCTTTACGTGTTCCATCAGATCCATTTTTGCAAAAGCTACTTCCTCTCTCGGGGCCTATTTTTTCAACCTCTGTTAATCTTTCTGGCTCTCCCTCTCTCCTCTCTTTTTCATCAATTCTTCCAGTCTTTAAGGATAGAGTTGATTTCATTGTTGAGAAGGATGATGAAGAGAGTGGAATGAGCTCGACGCTGGTTGATGTAACTAAAAAGCCCTATCGAGTAATACGACAGGGCGCGTTTAAGTTTGACCTATAATTACTTTATCTTTCTTGCTTCCATGTAGTAGCGCTTCTCATTTGCGTGTCCAATAGAGAATGTCTTTCTTGGATATGCGCCGTCTTTGAGCATGTCTGAGAAGAAGTTTTCTTTTGCTACATCTGGTAAAACAAGTCCAAGATTGTTTTCTTTGCTACCCAATTCAAGTGTTACATCTACGCCATGGATGTAGTCAACTTCACCCTTCTTTTCTTCTAGCATTTTGTCAATTACAAGCTGAATAGTTCCAGCTGCGATTGCTTTATCTGCGCCACTCAATGTGTAAACGTAAAGGTCACTGCCACTGCATAGGCCGAAGTGCTGTCCTTTCTCGTTAACCTTCTTAACTAATTCTTCTTTGTTAGCTACCTTTTCTTTTGTAAAAGAAGAACAGAAAGAAGAGAGAAGAGATGAGAATGTGTCTTCATTAATATTAAAGAATACTCTGTGAATAGGTTCAAATAATAGTCCAGGATCAAAGATGTTTTCTAATTCGACAAGAGCAAAACGAGCTGGATGATTTAGTTTCTCTTCCTCTGAGAGAGTGGCTTTAATATCTTCCCAGCATGATTTTGCTGTAGCAAGGGAATGGTTACCATCTCCCATTGCAAAGAGAAGAGGATTTGCTGGGTCTAGCTCGCTATAGAGGGATGCAAAACCATTTAAGACTTCATTTAGACTCTCCTCACTATTTACTAAGTAGCCTGTGAGATGTCCACCATCTTTGTTTAGTTCTGTGTCATAAACCTTTTCCAGTGTATCCTTCTTATTAGCAAGAGGCTCAATTATTTTTTTCTTTGCATCAGAGATTAAGACCATTATGTGTGGTAGCTCGATAGGAGCATCCTTTCTTATCTCTTTTCTTGGTGGAATACGAGAGAGTATTGTTCCTTCTGTTGCTCTAATTAGAGTCTTTGATGACTTTGAATAGTCATAACACTCTAAATCTAAGGCAACCATAAGACCGAATCTTGTTCCACTTTCTGTCTTTCTTTCTACAAGAATAAAGGAGTCCTTGTACTCATCAAAGATATTAGAAGAGAGGTAGGCTGCCATCTTTTCATTAATTGAAGCAATAATTTTCTCTTTGTCACCTGTTTCTAGATAAACTTCAGGATATATAATTCTAAGAGTTGATGGAGCATCTTTTACTTCTTCTGATAAGCTTTCCCAATATTCTGGCTGAGATGTATATTGGTCACAAGCAACAACAGCCCATTTTTGAGCATCAATTTCTTTCTTTGGTAGTAGTATGTTTGGAACTTTTATTCCATAGTTTAAAAACTTTTCGGAAATCGTCATTATTTTTCTCCATTTATTTTCTTTTTTGTTAGTTTAGCATTGAAATGATGAGGTATCTATCAATTATTTTTGCTTTTTACATTATTAGTGGAAAACTAAAAAAAAGTATTCTTTTTTTGCTTTGTTTAAACTTCAGCTTTTTTGTGTTGTTGTTACACTTAAAGCTCTGTGGTAATATCGAAATATGTTAGAAATGAGAAGAATCATTGAGTTTTCATCGCGAGCTCATACTTATTTGTTATCGCTATATACTTTTTTTGCATTTCTTTTTGTTTTATTTCTTTATTATCCAGTTCAAGAGAGCTTTGTTACAGTAATTACATGGGCTCAAATGGTTATGGGATGGACGCTCTTTTTTGTAGGATTATGGATTATTATCTCTTGCCTTATCTGTAGTCTCTGTTCTCGTGTGCTAATTATAGGACCAATTATTAAAACGTTCCTTCGTTTTGCTCTATATTTTGTTATTTCTGTTTCATTGGACCTTGTAAATACTTTAATTAAGGATGGATTTTCTTATGGTGGGTAAGCTTAATATCTATGCAATTAGAGGTGCAACTACTCTCAATAATGATAGTGCCAGTGAAATGGACGAAAAGGTTGCTTTTCTTTTTTCAACAATTTTAGATGAAAATAAAATTAGTGAAGAAGATATAGCTTACATTCTTCTTTCTCAAACTTCAGATTTAAGAAAAAGTAATGCAGCTTCCTCTCTTCGTCGTTCTAACTTTTGCTCTAAAACTCCTCTATTTTGTCTTAATGAAGCAGAAGTAGATAATGCATTAGAAAAATGTGTTAGAATAATGGTTGTCGTTGGACATGAGGCAAAGAGCGAAATAAAGATGGTATATCAAGGTAAAGCAAAGGCTCTTAGACCTGATTTGGTGAAGGAGAAATAATAATGGTTTATAACAGCATTGAAGAACTAAAGAAAGATTGTCCATGGGTTAAAAGAGGTACTATTGTTTTTCTCTCAGATTTTGGAACTGTTGATGGTGCTGTCAGTGCAATGCATGGGGTGGCAGATGAGGTTTCACACGCTCTTAGAATTGAAGATCTAACTCATGAAATTCCACAATTTAATATTTGGGAAGCTAGCTATAGACTTATACAGACTATTGAATATTGGGCACCAGGAACAGTCTTTGTTTCTGTTGTTGACCCGGGAGTCGGCTCTGAACGTGATAGTGTTGCTGTTTTAACAAAGAGTGGACACGTTATTGTTACTCCTGATAATGGTACTCTTTCTCATGTCGCTAAAGGTATTGGAATACTCGAAAGAAGACGAATTAGTGAAAGCATTAATAGACTTAAAGATAGTCAACGCTCTTATACTTTCCATGGTCGTGATGTCTATGCTTACACTGGAGCGAGAATAGCAAGTGGAATAATAAACTTTGATGATGTTGGCGAAAAGCTAGATAATAATGTTGTTATGTTAGACATCCTTGATCCAGTTGTACAGGATAATACTCTTTCTGGTTCAATAGATATTCTAGACACTCGTTATGGTTCTATTTGGACTAATATCCCAGATACTCTTTTTTCTTCCTGTGGCTTTAATTATGGAGACTACATTAGAATTGATATTGAATATAGGGGACGTACAGTATATGGATATACAGTTAAGTTCTGTAGGAATTTTACTGAGGTAGAGAAGGGCGAACCATTGATATATATCAATAGCTTACTCAATGTTGGTCTTGCTATTAATCAGGGTTCTTTTTCCTCCTCCTTTGGCGTATCAACAGGAGAAGGCTGGAAGATTAAATTCACAATTAAATCTAAATAAAGGGATTAAAATATCTTCCTTTATTAATTAGATTTAGTAATAGTGATATAGCTAAAAGAAGGAGAGAAATGAAGATAGAGATGTAGTCAGTTAAATGAAACTTTCTATAAGAGTACCAGCTTCTCTTTTTCTCTTTTCCAAAGCCTCTTAGCTCCATAGCATTCGATATTACTTCTATTCTGTCCATTGATGATATAATTAATGGAAAGATTAGTGTTGCAGCATTTTTTAGTCTTTTTATTAGAGATTGTTTCTTACTCGACATCTCTAAGCCTCGTGCTTGCTGACTGAGTGAAATATCGTTGTATTCTCTTTGAATATCAGGAATGTAGCGAAGTGCAAGTGAAACTGAATATGCAATTTTATAGCTGATTCCTATTTTATTGAGAGAGGAAGCAAACTCACTAGGGTCTGTAGTTGAAACAAATAGTATTACTAGTGGAATTGTTGCTAAATATTTCAAAATGACATTAAGGTGATAAAATAGCTGTTCTTTCGTTACACACCACCTTCCAATTCCATTTATTAATATTGTCTTTGTGCCGTATATAGAGACACCATGCTCTGGTGAAAATAAGAAGATTAGAAGGTTATTAAGAATCATGAAGACAAATGTAAACCATAGTAATACTTTTACTTCGCTATATTTTATTTTTGAAACAAAGAATAAAAGAAATGCAACAATTGTCATAAGGGCTAGAAAGCGAGTATCGAAAGTAGTCATAGATGCTAAAGATAGTACAACTAGGCAAAGTAGCTTTGTTGCTCCAGATAGCCTATGAATTGGAGAAGTTCTATCTATGTAATTGAATAGGTTATTCATCCTCTTATCTCCTTATCATATTCGATAAACCTTTTTACGAATTCCATTTCTTGTAGAAAACACATCTCTGCTAGAAGAGAAAGAGATGTTTTTTTCAAGCTTGCTTTTCTTGTTAACTCATCATCTGTAAGGATTTCTTCTGGACTTTTGTCTGCAACAAGCTCTCCATCTGCAAATACACAAGCTCTTTCTGAGTATTCAAGCATTAAGTGCATATCATGAGTTATCAGAATAATAGTAATTCCTCTTTCATTCAGTTTTTTTAAGAATTCCATTATTTCTGTATAGTGATGAAAATCTTGACCAGCTGTAGGCTCGTCTAGAATTATTATTTCTGGGTCCATTGAGAGTATTGAAGCTATTGTAACTCTCTTCTTCTGTCCATATGAGAGAGCAGAAACAGGCCAAGATCTAAAAGGTCTAAGGCCACAGATGCTGAGAGTGCTGTTAACAATACTCTCTATCTCTTCTTCACTCTTTTCGCCTCTCATTTTGAGTCCCAACGCAACCTCTTCCTTTATTAGAGGCTTAGTAATCATCTGGTTTGGATTTTGCATTACATAGCCAATATGCTCTGCTCTTTCTTTTATTGAATATGAATCAAAATCTTCATCCTTAAAGAATAAAGAGCCTATATTTTCTTTAATAAAGCCACAAATTAGCTTAGAAAGGGTACTCTTTCCTGCGCCATTTTTTCCAACGATACTCATCATTTCTCCTTTATAGAGAGTAAATGAGATATCTTTCAGTGCTTCGTGACCATTTGGGTAGGTGTAGCTAATATTCGAGAGAGTTAAGAGCTTTTCTTTCTCTTTTTCTTCTCTTACCCTTGCTTGCTTCCTGTACCAGCCTCTTACTTTTTCTTTGTCTTCTTCGTTTAAAATTAGAGTGTCTATTCTTCCTGGTTTTTTCTCTTCAGTAATATTAACTCCTGCATATTTAAGTGCTGTTATATATAAGGGCTCTCTAATTCCGTTTTCTTTAAGAAGGTTAGAAGAAAGAAGCGTATCAGGAGAGGAGGAAGAAAGAATTCTACCTTCATTCATTAATACTACACGGTCTACGCTTCTATGTAATACATCCTCAATGCGGTGCTCAATAATAATTATTGTGCTTCCTGTAGCTTTATGTAGTTCATCTATTAATTCAATTGTTCTCTTCCCACTTTCTGGATCAAGGTTGGCCAAGGGTTCATCAAAAAGAAATACTTCAACGTTATCAACCATTACTCCTGCAAGTGCAACTCTTTGCTTTTGTCCACCACTTAATTGATTAGGAGAATGAGTTAGAAAAGCTTCCATTCCTACTTTTTTTGCTGCTTCTAGAACGTGTTCCTTCATTTCTTCTTGGCTTTTGTTTTCATTTTCGAGAGCAAAGGCAATATCCTCTCCAACACTTAGCCCAATAAATTGTCCATCGCTATCTTGTAGAACAGTTCCTATAATTTTAGAAAGAGAGAATATTGAATGAGACGTAAAAGGTTTTCCTTTTATAATGAGAGAACCAGTACTATCTCCTTTATATGAAGAAGGAATGAGACCATTTAATGTGTGGGAAAGAGTAGATTTTCCACAACCAGATGGTCCACAGATAAGTATTTTTTCACCTTTATAGATAGATAAATTAATGTCAAAAAGGGTAGGCTCTGCCTGTGCTTTATATTTAAAACCAAAGTTTTTAAATTCAATGATTGGCTCTCTCACAATATCCTCACGCACCAAATTTTAACCATTAAAAATTATAAAAGCTACCCCGAAGGGTAGCTTAATTAGAAGTGAAAAGAATTAGTCTTCCTTTTTTAGACTTCCAGCCTTTGGTTTTGCTTTGTAGTAGGTGTAAGCAAGTAGAGTTCCAACAATTGCTGTTGTTACAATATTTGCGAGTCCACCAACAAGACCCTGGATAAAGACTTTGTTAGCTGGTTCACTATAGATAATGATATCGAAAATTGGAGCAATTAGACCCCAAGCAAGGATGTGAGCAACAATCTGAGAGAGATTGAAGTGGAGGATATCCTTATTCTTGAATGAGTTCTCGATATCAAGCTTGTATGTTCCAAGTCCCATTAAAGCGCCACAAACACCAGAAGCGATAACCCAGCTCCACCAAATTCCCCAACCATAAGAGAAGTCAATAAGTGTATGTCCAATAAATGCAATTAAGAAACCTGCAACAGGGCCAAATATTGCAGCCATGAAAGCGAGTAGTCCATATTGGATTGAGATGTTTGTGTTAGGTACTGGGCTTGGAATTGCAACAAATCTTCCAAGTACAAAGAAAAGGGCAGCACCGATTCCTATTGCTACAATTGTTGTTACAGGCGACTTTTTGTTCATTTTTTGTTCTCCCTATATTTTGTTTGTTTTTTTTAGTATCTACTCAATTGTAAAATATTGCAAGCTTGTACAATTACTTTAAGAAAGAGTCCATCCATTTTGTTATCTCATCTAATCTTTTAATTCTATTAGATGGCTTTCCACTTCTTGATAGCTCATGTGTTTCATTGTGAAAAAGCACAAACCTTGACTTAACACCTTTATCTACTAAGGTATTGTACAGTTGATAAGCTTGTTCCACAGGACACCTATAGTCCTTATCTGAGTGAATAATTAATGTAGGAGTATTAGCATTCTCTAGAATAGCTTTCATCGGGGAATGGAAATACATCTTTTCTAGGTTGTCCAAGCCTGCACCACATTGATCTTTAGCAAAATAAGGTCCTATATCACTAGTTCCATAGAAGCTAATCCAGTTGTAGATAGATCTTTGAGTTGCGATTGCTTTAAACCTGTCAGTGTGGCCTAAAATCCAATTGGACATAAAACCACCGTAAGAACCACCTGTTTCTCCAATTCTTTCTTTGTCTATATTTGGATATGCTTCAAGAACAGTATCTGTGAATTTCATCAAATCACTGTAATCTATTGTGCCATATTTGCCACGAATATCTGCAAAATAGTCACCTCTGCCGTCAGAACCACGAGGATTAGTCCAAAAAACAAAATAACCTTGGCTTGCCCAATATTGCATCTCATGCATAAAAATAGTTCCATATACTGTTTTTGGACCACCATGAATAGTGAGGATACCTGGGTATTTTTTATTTTCGTCATATTCGATTGGCTTTATTACCCAGCCTTTGAAAAGAGTTCCATCATTTTCAAACTCAATTTCCTCTGGAACAGCAACATATTTATTTAAAAGGCAATTAGTGTTGAGGGATGTAACAGCACCATCTTTTGTATATATTTCCTGAAGCTTTTGTTCTCTTAGACCTATGTAATAAAGTTCATTATTGTATGTAGCTATTGAATCAACGCTTCCTTCTTCCTTTGTCACCTTTTCAATAACTCCGTCCTTGTTGATTCTATAGACATATGAAGAGTTATTTAGTGTTGTAGTAAAATAGAGCCATGAAGAATCTAGAGAGAATGGAGAACCTCCTCCATATTTAACATCGGTACCTACTGATGAGTAAATTGATTCTCCCCATTTTGCTAATAGCTTTGCTTCATTGTTTTCAATAGTATAAAAATCAGGATTCTGATTTATACCATAATTTTTCATATCTGAGCCTAAAGCAACAACCTTGTCATCAATAAACCAAGCACCAGTAAGTGACAATTGCCCTATTGGAAGAATTGTAGAGTAGGAAAGAGTTGCTGTATCAACAATTCTAAGCTCTGTTGTGAATTGCTCTTTTGCTTCCTTTCTTACTTCTCCAAGTGCTAGAAGCTTTGTTTTGTCTAGGGAAAATGAGAATGCTTGAGTAGAGAAATTATCACTAAAGACATTCCTTTTTTCACCATTAGAGATTGAGACTAATCTACTTCTTCTTCCGTTGATAAAACCAGCACCATTAAGGTAGAATGCACTCTCTTCAATTTCTTCAAAGTCTAAATTGGCTTTATTCTCTTTTGCCCTTTCTTCTTCACTAAGGTGTTCTGTTCTAGTGTCGACACTAGATAAAGCGAAAAGAGTTGTATCGTTAATAAAATCAAAATAGCTTATTGCACCTTCAATTGTTAAAAAAGGTGAAGCTTCTCCACCATCAAGAGGGAGAGAATAGATTGTTGTATGGTTTTCTTTTTTCCCTTCTTCTCTTTTTGAAAGAAAGTAGAAGGAACCATTGTGTGCTTTACCAGAAATGATATTACCGTCAAAAGTAAGCTGCTTGGCTTTATTATTTTTAAGCGTAAAAAGATTAGTCTGATAACCACTTTTATCCTCTTTAGCTTTAGAAAGAAGAAAAAAGATACCATTCTCATCAAATTGAAGTGATGATAAATAAGAGTAAGACAAAAAGTCGTCAATTTTAATTTTTTCCATAACTAGAGATTATTTGGAAAGGAGGAAATAAGTCAATAAAAAAACCAACCCTTTCAGGTTGGATTAAGCCGCCTGTCGGATTCGAACCAACGACCCCGAGATTACAAATCACGTGCTCTGGCCAGCTGAGCTAAGGCGGCAAGTGTTTCTAACACGCGTTTAACTATAATTGAATATAAAAGATAAAATCAAGTACCTAGGCAAAAATATTTTTCTCTTTTAAATAAAAAAGCAAAAACAGCCATTAAAGGTAATGACAAAAGCGTTTTATTTATGCTATTACTTTAAGCGTCGGGTCATATGTTTGACAAAAAATGATGCAGTTTGTATATTATGGCTTGGTAGCTTGATTATAAGTCGGAGGAATATAGATTATGCCAGGTAACGTATCTAAGAACGCACACCGTGAAGGTTCAAAGACTCTCCTCAGCAAATGGGGTGGCGTCATCAAAATGAAGAGTGTCTTCGAGAATGGTAAGCTTCGCCATGTTGCTTATTGCGAAAAGACAGGTAACACAGCTCGTAAGCCAAAGGATTTAATGTAATTCTTTGATTCTTCTTTAGGGCGGCTTTAAGGCCGTCTTTTTTTTGTCCATTTTTTATAAGCTAATATCTTTATTTGACGTGAAAAACTTTAATTCTCTGTAGACTAAATCGGTTTTGTTTAATCCTTACTTCTACTTTTCTACTACTTTTATGTTGCATTATAACTAAAAGAGAATGATAATTATCATACTTATTTCTAAAGGAGAAATTCATGAAAAAACTTTTAGTTATTACATTAGTTTTATGTATAGCTTTAACAGGACTTTTTGCTCAAGGTGCTGCTGAAAGTACTGCAAGCACTACAACAAGTTCAGATCCATTGGTAGCTGCTGCTCAGGCAGAAGGCGAACTTGTAGTATATGGTTCATGTGAAGAAGAATATCTTGCAGCTGCTTGTAAGAACTTCGAAAAGCTTTATGGTATTAAGACAACATTTCAGAGATTAAGCACAGGTGAAGTTCAGGCTAAGATTGAAGAAGAGAATGGCAATCCATCTGCAGACGTTTTCTTTGGTGGAACAACAGACCCTTATAACATGCTTGCTGCTGAAGGCTTATTAGAAGCATATGAAGCTAAGAACGCATCCCATATTTCCTCTAGTCAGTATAAGGACAAGGAAAATAGATGGTATGGTATCTATACTGGTCTTTTAGGCTTTATGTATAATAAGGATGAAGTTAAGAGACTCGGCATTGAGATTCCTCAGGATTTCGCTGATTTAACAGATCCTCAATATAAAGGTCTTATTTGGCTTAGTAACTATAACACAGCAGGAACAGCTAAGCTTTTCTTAAATACAATCATTCAGAAGTATGGTCATGATGAAGGACTTAAGTACTTAGTTGAACTTGATAAGAATATTGAAGTTTATACAAAGAGTGGTTCTGGCCCATCAAAGAACGTCGGAACAGGCGAATGTGTTATCGGTATTGGCTTCTTACATGATGGTATTTATCAGATCGTTGATAATGGCTACGACAACATTGGTCTCGTTATTCCTTCAAGTGGAACAACATTCGAGGTTGGTGCTACAGCTATCTTCAAGGGAGCAAAGCATCCTAATGCTGCTAAGCTTTGGATTGAATATGCTCTTTCTCCAGATTGTGTTAACCATGCAAAAGAATTTGGTTCTTATCAGTTCTTAGTTCTTGATAATGCAGAACAGCCAGAAGTTGCTTATGAATTTGGTTTAGACCCAAGCAAGGTTATCGAATATGACTTTGATGATGCTACAAATAACACAAAGCAGTATATTGCTGATGTTATGGAAGCTCTTGCTTCAAGTGGTGCAAATACTGGCGACACAGAGCGTTTCCAGATTAAGTAATCATTATTAATCATTTTGAAACTTTAAAAAGGGATGACGGCATATGCTGCCATCCCTTGTTTGAAGAAAAAGGTAGGACTTATGTCAAAAAGCCAGGGTGTTGCACTAGATAGAAAGAAACTATTAGCTGATCCAGTTATGGTTACAACTATCGTTTTGCTAATTGCCTTTCTTACATTATTTATACTTTACCCACTTGCAATTCTTCTCGTTGATTCCTTTGTAGGTGATGGTGGATTCGGATTTGGTATTTTTGTTCGTATTTTCAAAATGCCAACCTTTACTAAAGCGATAACAAATACGCTAAAGGTCGGTTTTGTTGTTGGAATTTTCTCTACATTAGTTGGTTTACTTTTTGCCTATGTAGAGGTTTATGTAAAGATGAACAAGTTTGTAGGAGGTTTATTTAAGGTTGTTTCAATGCTTCCTGTTGTTTCTCCTCCCTTTGTTCTTTCTTTATCAATGATAATGCTTTTTGGTAAAGCAGGAATAATAACTCGTCATTTGTTGAAGATCTACGATAATTCTGTATATGGTTTTTGGGGGATTGCGATTGTTCAAACACTTACATTCTTCCCTGTATGCTATATGATGCTTCGTGGCTTGTTAAAGAATATAGATCCATCTTTGGAAGAAGCTAGTAGAGATATGGGTGCTACAAGATTTAAAGTCTTTTCATCTGTTACACTGCCTCTTCTTTTACCGGGACTAGGAAACGCATTTCTTGTAACTTTTATTGAATCAATTGCAGACTTTGCTAACCCAATGCTTATTGGTGGTTCTTACGATACTCTTGCAACAACTATCTATCTTCAGATTACAGGTGCTTATGATAAACCAGGTGCAGCAGCTATGGCTGTCGTTCTGCTTGTTATTACACTTTTAATGTTTGTTGTTCAAAAGTATGTATTAGAGAAGAAAACTGCTGCAACATTAACAGGAAAGGCTTCAAGAGAGAGAATGCTGATTAATGATAGAAGTGTTAAGCTTCCACTTACATTCTTCTGTGCCGCTATAGCTTTGTTTGTTATCATGATGTATATTTGTGTTCCAATTGGTGCTCTCTTCCCAACTTGGGGATATAAATTCTTCCCACTAACAGGAAAATGGTTTAAGCAAGTATTTACTCGCTACAATGGCTTTAAGGCATTCAAAGACTCATTTGTGCTCTCTCTTATTTCTGCACCTATAACTGCGCTATTGTCTATGATTATAAGCTATCTTGTTGTAAAAAAGAAATTTAAGGCAAAGGGCTTTATAGAAGCTGTTTCAATGCTTGCAATGGCTGTACCAGGTACAGTTTTAGGTGTTGGTTACATTCGTGGCTTTGCAGGTGGTATTTTCAGAACTGGCATATTACAGGGCTTGTATGGTTCTGCTGTGATTCTTGTCATTGTTTTTGTTGTTAGATCTCTTCCAACAGGAACAAGAAGTGGCATCTCTGCTCTTCGTCAGATAGATAAATCTATCGAAGAATCTGCTTACGATATGGGAGCTAATTCCTTTACTGTCTTTACAACAGTAACTCTTCCTTTAATTAAGGATTCATTCCTCAGTGGTCTTGTAACTGCATTTGTTAGAAGTATTACAGCTATTTCTGCAATTATTCTTCTCGTAACTCCAGAATTCTTGTTAATTACAGTTCAGATTAATGAATTTGCAGAAAAAGGTTCTTACGGCTTAGCATGTGCATTTGCTACAATTCTTATCATGATTACTTATGGCTCTGTTTTACTAATGAATATCTTCATTAAGTATTTTGGAACAAGTAGAAAGCTTCAGGAGAAAAAATAATGGAAAAGATTAAAAAGGGTGTCACCCTAGAACATATTTCAAAAATATATAAAGATCCAAAGACTAAAAAAGATTTTTATGCAGTTAAAGATACATCTCTTTTTATTGAACCAGGTTCTTTCGTTACGCTACTAGGTCCATCTGGTTGTGGTAAAACAACAACACTAAGAATGATTGCAGGCTTCGAAAGTCCTGATGAAGGAGAAATATATCTTGGTTCTGAACCAATTAATTCTCTCACACCAAATAAGCGTGATACTGCAATGGTTTTCCAGAGCTACGCTCTTCTTCCTCATTACAACATCTTTGATAACGTTGCATATGGTTTAAAGATCAGAAAAATGGATAAAGATGTGATAAGAGAGAAGGTTTTAAAAATCCTAGAGCTTGTAGAGCTAAGTGGAATGGAAGAAAGAATGACTAACCAGCTCTCTGGAGGACAACAGCAGCGTGTTGCTCTTGCTCGTGCGCTTGTTCTTGAGCCATCAGTCCTTCTTTTCGATGAGCCATTGTCTAACTTAGATGCTAAGCTTAGAGTTCAGATGAGAACTGAGATTAGAAGAATTCAGCAGGAAGTAGGTATTACAGCTATCTATGTTACTCATGACCAATCTGAAGCTATGGCTATTTCAGACAAAATCATAATTATGAATAAGGGTGTTGTTGCTCAAATGGGTACACCAGAAGAAATCTACTACAATCCAGTTGATGAGTTTGTTGCTGATTTTATCGGTGAAGCAAATTTCTTGAGAGGCAAATATATTGGAGATGAAGGAGAATATGCTTTGCTAGATTTTGAAGGAAACAAGCTTCCTGTTCCAAAGCGAAAGGAGATGACTTTAGGTGAGAACTATAGTGCTGTCTTGAGGCCTGAAGCTGTAAAGCTTAGTGATGAAGGTAGTATTAAATGTAAGGTAGTTGTTTCATGCTTTATGGGTTCTTATCAAAATTATCATGTTCTTGTTGGTGATACGCTTATTAAGATGGAAGACCATAATCCAAAGAATAGAAAGGTTTATAATAGCGGTGAGGAATGCTATCTAAGTTTTGATACAGAATCACTTCACGTTATTTAAGAGTTTTAAATTGCCCGCATTTGCGGGCAAAATTAATTATTCGTGCCAATTTCTTCCATAATATGAATCTAAGTATAGAGCTTTAATTTGGCTTATTAGAGGGTAGCGAGGATTTGTTCCTGTACACTGGTCGTCAAAAGCCTTAATAGATAGTTCGTCTACAACACTTAAGAACTCTTCTTCCTTTACTCCCCATTCTTGGATAGAAGAAGGAACAGCAAGTTCCTTTTTAAGCTTTTCAATTCCTTCTATTAATGCTTCAACCTTTTCTTCTTGACTCATATTGCTATTTGTTTTTACATAACAACCATTTTCTTCATTATTAACAGATGTACTTATATAATCTGCAACGCGAGCATATCGTGAGACAACAGAAGGGAATTCATATTGAGGAAATGATGCTTGCTTTGTTGGATTATCGTTAGCATTGAAACGAATAATGTTTGTTAAGAGTAGGGCATTAGCCATACCATGAGGAATATGGAATTGTGCTCCAAGCTTATGTGCCATTGAGTGACAAAGTCCTAAGAAAGCATTAGAGAAAGCCATACCAGCCATTGTTGATGCATTGTGAACCTTTTCTCTTGCTTTTTTATTCTGTCCATCACTGTATGCTAGTGGAAGATACTTAAATATTAATCTAGATGCTTCTAGTGCAAGAGAATTTGTGTAATCAGTGCTCATGGATGATGCAAGAGCTTCTAGGGAATGTGTTAAAACATCAATACCACAGCTAGCTGTAAGTGATTTAGGCTGTCCAAGGGATAGCTCGCTGTCAACAATAGCCATTGATGGGGTAAGCGCATAATCTGCAATTGCATATTTCATACCGCTCTTATCATCTGTGATAATTGCAAATGGCGTAACTTCAGATCCAGTTCCGCTTGTTGTAGGGATGCAAACTAGCTCTGCTTTTTTCCCCATATTAGGGAAGGCATAGACACGTTTTCTAATATCCATAAAGCGTAGAGCAAGACCTTCAAATTTGACATCTGGATTCTCATAGAGAAGCCAAACTATTTTAGCAGCGTCCATTGGAGAACCGCCACCAAGAGCAATGATAACGTCTGGATTAAAGGATGATATGAGTTGCATTGCAGTATTAATTGTACTTAGCGTTGGATCTGGCTTTACTTGGTGGAAAACCTCTGTTTCAATCTTCATCTCTTTAAGTGTGCTTGTAATATTATCTACCATGCCAGAGGAGAATAGGTAGCTATCTGTAATAATGAAAGCTCTCTTTTTACCCATTAGCTCTTGTAGTGCTATAGGTAGACAGCCATACTTGAAATAGATTTTTGGTGGTAGCTTAAACCAGAGCATATTTTCTCTCCTTTCTGCTACAGTTTTAATGTTTAAAAGGTGCTTTGGACCCACATTCTCACTAATGGAGTTGTTTCCCCAGCTTCCGCAGCCAAGTGTAAGAGAGGGCTCTAGACGGAAGTTGTAAATATCTCCAATTGCACCCTGACTAGCAGGCATATTGATTAAAACTCTGCTTGTTTTAACTGTCTTACTGAATAGATCAACTTTTTCTTCATCTCTTTCATTGCAATATAAGACAGAGGTATGGCCAAAGCCACCCATGCTAATTAGCTTTTCAGCTTTTTCTGCGCCGTCAGAAAATGTTTCAGCTTCGTACATAGCAAGGAGGGGAGAGAGCTTTTCGTGAGCAAAAGGCTCATCGAGTGCTATTCTCTTGACTTCACCAATAAGAACCTTTGTTCCCTTATTTACCTTAAAGCCAGCTATTTCTGCTATTCTTTCTGCACCTTGACCAACTATTTTAGGATTAACACTACCGCGTTGTGGATCGAGAATAATTGGTTCTAAAAGCTTTATTTCGTCTTTAGATAAGAAATGTGCACCTTCTTCCTTAAAGAGGCTTTTTACTTCTTTGTATACATTTTTATGAACAATTACAGATTGCTCGGAAGCACAAATCATTCCATTGTCGAAAGTCTTACTCATCAAAATTGAGGCAACAGCCATCTTTAAGTTAGCACTCTCATCAATCAAGGCTGGTGTATTTCCTGCTCCAACACCTATAGCAGGCTTTCCCGACGAATATGCACTTTTCACCATACCTGGTCCACCTGTTGCGAGGATTAAGCTTATTGAAGGATGTTTCATTAAATAATCTGTCTTTTCTATTGTTGGTTCGTCGATCCAAGCAATAATATTTTCTGGTGCTCCTGCCTCTATTGCAGCATCTCTGACAATTCTTGCAGCTTCGCAGGTACATTTTTTTGCTCTTGGATGTGGACTAAAGATAATTGCATTTCGTGTCTTTAAAGATATTAAAGCCTTAAAGATAGCGGTACTTGTTGGATTTGTTGTTGGGATAATACCACAAATAACACCCTTTGATTCTGCGACCTTTTTTATTCCAAAATTCTTATCGTATTCGATAATGTCACAGGTCTTATCATCCTTATATTTGTGGAAAATATATTCAGCTGCAAAATGATTCTTAATAACTTTATCTTCTATAATACCCATACCTGTTTCTTCAACAGCTTCAATTGCTAGTGGTATTCTCTGGTTATTTGCTTTTATTGCGGCATTTCTAAAAATCTCATCAACCTTCTCTTGTGGAAAAGAAGAGTAGATACGCTGAGCCTTTTCAGTCTTTTCAATTAATTCATCTAATTCCCTTTGACTAGGAAAGAATTCTTCTTTAGACATAGATTATCTCCTTGCTGTTAATCGCTAATAATTTATAGATAAAAAAAGATTGATTGTCAATAAATAATTAAGTATTTTTTTATTTATTTCTTAATTCGTTATTATTTAAATAATTAGAAAAAGAAAACAAATAATTTTTTTATTTAAAAAAAGAAAAG
>CAZLYD010000011.1:0-51821 GCA_964563815.1 uncultured Spirochaetaceae bacterium | reverse complement strand
TTGAATTCTAATTCTCTTATTGCAAAGGCTGCTGCATATGTTTTTCCTGTTCCTGTTGCCGAGATAAGAAGGGCTCTATCTGCTCCAGTACTAATGGTCTTTTTTAATTGTGAGATAAAGCTTTTTTGCATAGAATTAGGTTTCAGGTTGTATTTTTCAATAGAAACTGGATTATCTTCTAATGCAATAGCTCTTTGTTTTTTTACTGCGTTATACTGTTCTTGATAATCATCTTTTACCTCAGAATAATACTTAGAATTTGTATCGTTCCATAGTTTTTCAAATTCGCTACATACTTGTTTTGTGAACTTATCATCTTTTGATTGAGTATAGAGAGTATTCCATTCTATGTTGCTAGATAAGGCAGACGATGTCATATTTGAGGAACCTACTATTATTCTGTAGGTTTCATCTCTTTTGAAGATATATCCTTTTGTATGAAAACCATATTCAACTTTTGTTGTGTCAAAAACTTTTAGCTCTACATTAGGAAGAAGTAATAGTTTATCTAAAGCCTTTGGCTCCGAGAAAGATAGGTAGTTTGTTGTTAGGATTCTTCCTTTGATACCTTTTTTATTCAATTCATCAAGAGTACTTAGGAGCGGCGTAAGTCCACTGAGTGTAATAAAAGCAACAGAGATAGCAAAAGAAGAGCAAGATAGAAGCTCTTCATCTATATTAGAGAGAACTCGTTTACCATTTCTACTATCATTATAGAGAAGTGATGGCGTAGAGAAATCATTGATAAATGGTGTTAATTGTCTATTATGGTTGCAATTAACATTGTCCATTTCTGCTTTGTCCATCTCTTTTCTCCCTTTTTAAGAATAACAGTTCAAAGAATTGAGGTAAAGATCCTTAATTGTATGAAATGGGTCTTCTGCACCTATTAGGTTTAGTAAAACGAACACTGTGTATAAAAAGAGATATTTTACTTATTTTTTAGTGGATTATTTTATAAATAATTGGGATGCGAAAGGTATCGGATTTAGATATTTGGGTATAGATATTTTTCTAGGAGGAAAAAAGGATGTACCCATTTTTTTTAATTGAAAAGGATTACCTTGAGGCACTTACTAGAGAAATGAAAGCTCTAAGTAAGAGGGATAAATTCCTATCTGCAGGAATTTATGTTCGTTTGACGACACTTGAAAGGGAGTGCAGGGGAAAGGAAGTTAATCCATTAGATTTTCTAGCTCGTGTTGAAGGGAAAAGAGACTACGATGAGTCTTCTTTCCCTTCTTTTTCTTCAATTATTTCTTTCTTCAATGATGAAAGAAAGAAAAGAAGGATCGCTATAATTGAAATAGCTAGGAGAATACCGATGGATAGGTGCAGCTATTATCGTTATTTTAGACGTTATCAGACATCTTGCACTTTGATTACTATCTATTTTCTTTCACGTTCTCTTTCTATGACACCATATACTTTTATTAAGAGTGTTGTAGATTATTGATAGTGTCATTTTCTTCTCTCCTTTTTTAGGGAGAGAAGAAATAGATTGCTTTTCGTTTTTGATTTTCTTTATCTATTTACAAAAGTTGTATTTTTAACAGAACTTTAACACTAGCTTCGCTTTTTCTTAATCTCTCTTTTCTATTCTTTGGCTAAGGAGAAAAAATTATGAAAAAGATTATGTTAGTTTTTCTTTTATTATTGATGTTTGTTTCTTCTCTATTTAGTCAAGGAAATAGAGAAGATAAAGCTATTAGTGTTATCTCTAGGGAAGAGGGAAGTGGAACTCGTTCTGCTTTCGTTTCTCTTTTAGGCATTGAGAAGGACGGAGAGGATTTAACAACTCTTACTTCTGAGATAGCTAACTCAACAAGTGTTGTAATCACAACAGTTGAGAACAATAAAAATGCTATTGGTTATATTAGTCTCGGTTCTTTATCTAGTAGAGTAAAAGCCTTGGAGATTGATTCAGTTTTACCTACTTTAGAGAGTGTTAAAAGTGGAGAATATAAGGTTGCTAGGCCTTTTATAGTTGCTACTAAAAATCCTAATCCTCTTACACTCGATTTTCTTTCTTTTGTTATGAGTGAAACTGGGCAGTCTTTAATTGAGAAGAAGGGATACATTAAAAATAGTGATAGTAGTACTAGTTATAATCCATCTTTTCTTAAAGGGGAGCTAACGATCTCTGGTTCTAGTAGTGTTTATCCGGTAATGGAAGTTCTTGTTGAGGCATATATGGCTCTAAATAAGGATGTAAAGATTACACTTTTGCAATCTGACTCAACAACAGGTCTTAACGATTTAGCTGGAAACAAAGTAGATATTGCACTTTCTAGCAGAAATCTAAAGGACGCTGAAATAGAGAAGGGCTTAGTACCTACTGTCATAGCTCAAGATGGAATAGTTGTAATTGTTAATAAAGATAATCCAGTCTCTTCTCTTTCTTCTAGTGAAGTCAGAGATATTTATCTTGGTTTACTTACTAGTTGGGATAACCAATAATGAAAAGAGAAAGAATATTCTATTTTATTTTTCTGCTATTGGCACTATTTTCAGTAGTGTCAGTAGCCTTAATATGTTTTTTTCTCTTTTCTAAGGCTGTATTAACTATAAAAGAGATAGGCTTTATTAACTTTATTTTTAAGAGTGTATGGAAGCCAACAAGTGAGCTCTATGGTATTTCATCGATGATTGTTGCCTCTCTTTGTGTAACATTTCTTTCTGTTTTTATAGCTCTTCCACTTGGTGGCTTATGTTCTATCTATCTTTCCTTTTTTGCACCAAAGAAAATAGAAAAAGTAATGCTTGATTTAGTAGAACTACTATCAGGATTGCCATCAATAATCTTTGGCTTTTTTGCTCTTACTGTGATAGTTCCAATAATGCAGAATATTTTTGGTGGAAGTGGTAAGGGGCTTCTTACTTCTTCACTCCTTCTTGCCTTTATGATTATTCCAATCATTATTACTGTTTTCTATTCTTCGTTTAAGAGTGTAGATCCTTCTTTACTTCTTGGTTCTCTCTCACTTGGAGAGAGTAAAGAAAAAACAATGTTTAGACTCATTATTCCATCCTGTAAAAAAGCACTTCTTTCTGCTCTTGTAATGGCTATGGGACGAAGCATCGGTGAAACAATGGCTGTAATTATGGTTGCAGGAAACCAAGCTTTAATCCCTGTTTCGTTACTATCGGGAGTAAGAACAATGACAGCAAATATCGTCTTGGAGATGGGTTATGCAACAGGTCTGCATAGAGACGCGCTAATAACAACAGGGGCTGTTTTATTTTTGTTTACGCTACTACTCAATTTTGCTGTTTCTATTTTGAGAGGAGATAAAAATAAATGAAAAGACTAATTCGTATTTCTTTGTTTCTCTCTTCCTCTTTTGTTCTTGTTATAGCACTTTCCATTGTTTCTTATACTCTAGTAACAGGCTTACCACATTTAGATAAGGAGCTTTTTTCTATAAAGTATACTTCATCTAATGTCTCGATGCTTCCTTCTCTTATTAATACTATCTTTGTCCTAATTCTTACGCTTTTAATTACTCTTCCACTTTCTTTGGGAACTGCTATTTTCTTAACTGAATATGCTAAAGAAGGAAGAATAGTAAGAATTGTTAGGGTAACTATTGAGACTCTTTCTGGTATTCCTTCTATTGTATATGGCTTATTTGGAAATATATTTTTCTCTTCCTTCTTGGGTCTTGGGTACTCTCTTCTTTCTGGTTCTCTTACGCTTTCTTTAATGATTCTTCCACTTTTAGAAAGAACGAGTGAAGAGAGTATAAGAGGTGTGCCTTCTTCTTTAAGAGAAGCATCTCTTGCTTTAGGAAGCACAAAAATTAGAACAATATTTACTGTTGTTCTTCCCTCAATTCTTCCTTCTCTATTTTCTTCTCTTATTCTTTCTTCGGGGAGGATAATTGGAGAGACAGCTTGTCTTATTTATACACTAGGAACAGCAACAACTCTTATAAAAGGAATAAGGGATAGTGGACGAACACTTTCTCTACATATGTATCTACTGATGAATGAGGGGCTTCATATGGATGAAGCAGCAGCAACAGGTGCAATTCTCTTAATAGTGGTACTTATTATTAACACTATAAGCAAAATATTTATGAAAAAAATAGGAAGAAACAATGGATAATGTATTCAAAGTAAAAGATTTATCTCTTTTTTATGGGGAAAATGAAGCACTAAAAGGTATTAATATTGATATAGAGAGGGGGAATATTGTCTCCTTTATTGGACCCTCCGGGTGTGGCAAGAGTTCTCTTTTAAGGTGCTTTAATAGAATGAATGATCTCATTCCTTCCGCCTCGATAAAGGGCTCTCTCCTTTTTTGTGGGGAGAATATATATTCAAAGAAAATGGATGTAACAAAGCTGCGGAAGAGAGTCGGAATGGTGTTTCAAAAGCCAAATCCATTTCCATTCTCCATTTACGACAATGTTGCATATGGCCCTAGAACGCATGGAATAAGGAAGCGAGGGGAGCTCGATGAGATTGTCGAGAAGGCCCTATTGGATGCTTCCCTATTTGATGAAGTAAAGGATAGATTAAAAAAAAGTGCTCTTTCTCTTAGTGGCGGGCAACTACAGCGCTTATGTATTGCTCGAACTCTCGCAGTAGAGCCGGAAGTATTATTATTAGATGAACCAACTAGTGCGCTAGATCCTATTTCAACACAGAAAATAGAGGAGCTTTTATTAGATATTAAGAAAAAGTACACAATTATTATTGTTACTCATAATATGCAGCAGGCACTACGTATTTCAGATAAAACAGGCTTTTTCCTTCTGGGGGAGTTGATTGAATATGGAGAGACAACAAAGCTCTTTTCATCTCCTGAGAAGAAGAAAACAGAGGATTACATTACAGGGAGATTTGGATAATGAATACTAGATTAGATAAAGAATTAAACGAGGTATATATTGCCTTACTAGATATGGAATTATTGACAGAGAGAATAATGGGTCTACTTCTTCTTTCTTTTAATGGTGAAGAAAAAAATATAAAGAGAGAAGCTAGAGAAATGGAAGAGGCTGTGATAGCTAAATATAGAGAGATAGAGAGTGGGTGTGTTACGCTTCTTCTTCGTTACCATCCTGTTGCTAGAGATTTAAAAAGAATAAGATGTACTACTACTATTATTAGAGATTTAGAACGTATTGCAGATAACGCTTTAGACATTATTAGCGAGATGGAGCATATATCTTCTCCATTTTTGTATAAGAAAACAGAGCTAGATAAAATGTGCTATAAGGTAGAAGAGATGCTAAAGCTAGCTATTAAAGCATATATTGAAAAGGACATTCCGCTTTCCATAGCTGTTGAAAAAAGTGATGACGGTGTTGATGCTTTTTTCTTAGATGCAAAAAGAACATTAACTGGGTGGATTAGAGAAAACGAAGAGGGGGCTGAGGAAGCACTGGATTTGATGATGATAGCAAAGTATTTAGAGAGAATGGGCGACCATGCAACAAACATTAGCAGAATGGTAGGGCGCGAAAATAAGGAATAAGTATGTTGATTAAGAAAACAAAGAAGAGGAAAATTTGACTATGATAGTACTAATTGAAGATGACCAATCAATATGTAAGCTTGTTCAATACGCTTTAGAGATGAATGGTTTCTCTGTTTCTTCTTTCTCTAGAGCAGAAGAGTTTTATGAGAAAAAAGTAAAGGATGTATCACTATATATACTAGATATTATGCTACCGGGAATAAGTGGAATAGAGGTGCTTGAAAGAATAAGAAAGAATGAAAAAGAGAATGTTCCTGTTATTATGCTTACAGCTAAAAGCGAAGAATATGATATCGTTCTTGCTTTAGATAAAGGTGCCGATGATTATATAACGAAGCCCTTTGGCATTCTTGAATTAATTGGAAGGGTTAAAGCTTTATTGCGCCGTTCTCAATATTACGAAGGAAAAAGAAGTAAGACGCTTACTTCTTCTCATATTCTCCTAAGTGAGGAGGAGCATCGTGTTTACACAGATGGAAATGAGGTCTTTCTTACTCCTAAGGAATATGATTTACTTGATTACCTAATGAGAAATGAAGGCATTGCTCTAAGCCGTGAAACATTGCTATTTGAAGTTTGGGGATACACTACAAGCTGTTTAAGTCGTACAGTTGATGTTCACATTAAGCACTTAAGAGAAAGGCTTGGAGAGAGAGGTAGCTCGATAGAGACAGTTAAGGGTATTGGATACCGCTTTAATGGAGGAAAGGATGAAGAATAAGCTTCTTTTTTCTTTTCTTCTTGTTGTCTTTCTTTCTGTAGTATTTACTCTTGCAATAACCCTTTTCATCTATCATGGTGTGTATGAGGAGAGGATCGAAGAGGATTTAAGTGTAGAGCTTAGTTATATAAAGAGCTTTATTGAAAGAAATGAAGACTTGTCTGGCTTAATGCATTTTAATAGACGAATTACCGTTGTCTCTTCTTCTGGCTCTGTTCTCTTTGATAACAGAGCAAAAAGAGAAGAAATGGATAACCACCTAGAGCGAGAAGAGATAGTAGAGGCTCTTTCTCTCGGGTATGGTAAAAGCGAAAGAATGAGTAAGACGCTACAGGAAAAGTCTCTTTATTTGGCAGAAGCGATAGAGGGCGAGAGAGTTGTTAGAATAAGTAGTGAGCTAATTAGTATTATTGGCTTTATGAAGCTTGTTTCGCTTCCTCTTGTTTCTGTTCTTTTTGTTGTTTTTTTTCTTCTTTTTATCTTTTCTTCTTTTCTTTCAAATAGGTTAATAGAGCCTATTAATAGTTTAAATTTAGATTCTCCTCTTTCTAATGATTACTATGAGGAGCTATCACCGTTACTTTGTAGATTAGACGAAGAGAAGAAGAAGGTAGAAGAAAAAATATTAGAAACGGAGAAAAACAAAAGAGAATTTGATGCAATTACAGATAAAATGAATGAAGGTCTTGCTATTGTAAACAAGGAAGGAAGAATTCTCTCATCTAATTCTTCTTTTTTCTCACTCCTTTCATTAGAAAGAGGTCAAGATAATATATTCTTTTATTTAGATAATAGTGAATTAAAGAGAGTAGTTTTATCCACATTAAAGGGTGAGAGATGCGAGCTAACCTTTTCTAGCAATGGAAAAACAATTGAAGCTGTTAGCTATCCTGTAGAAGAAAAAGAAGGTATCGTAATAATTATAAGAGATATTAGTGCTAAAAGCGAAGGAGAAAAAAGAAGAAGAGAATTTACTTCTAATGTTAGCCATGAGCTAAAAACTCCGCTTACAACGATAATTGGATTTTCCGAGATACTGAAGAGTGAAAGTCTCGCGGAAGAAAGAAGAGTTGAGTTTAGTAGTGAAATATATAGAGAGGCAACAAGACTTAGAAGAATTGTCTCTGACATTCTTACGCTCTCGTCTATAGACGAGAAAAAAGAAGAAGAAAAATGTGAACTTGATCTAGTTTGCATAATAGAAGGTATTATTAAAGAGCTTGAATATAAGGCAAAGGAGAAGCGAGTTACTATTACAAGAAGTGTTGAAAAAATAGTTTTTAATTCTTCTGAAAAGCTTTTTCATTCAATTATTTATAACACTCTTGATAATGCAATTTTGTATAACAAGGATGGTGGAAGTGTTTTTATTGAAGGGAAAAAAGTAGGGAATGATCTTTATATTACTATTAGCGATACCGGTATTGGTATTCCCGCTTTTGCTCTTGATAGAGTCTTCGAGCGCTTCTATCGTGTTGATAAATCCCACTCAACGCTAACTGGTGGAACTGGCCTAGGACTAAGTATTGTTAAGAATGCAGCTCGTTCACTGAAGGGAGAGGTGAAGATAGAGAGCAAGGAGAATGAGGGAACAAGGATAACTATTATTCTTCCTCTTTAATTAGGTCTTTAATTACTTCGCCTGCCATTATTAAGCCACAGACAGATGGAACAAAGGAGATAGAGGAGGGTGCTATGCTTGTGCTTGATTTTTGTTCCTTTATTTGTGGCTTATAGGGCTCTTCTGTAGAAAAAACTACTTTGAGTTTTTTTATTCCTCTTTTTTTTAGTTCATTTCTCATTACACGAGCTAGTGGATCAACACTTGTTTTGTAGATATCTGAAACGCGAAAGAGTGTTGGATCTAATTTGTTTCCAGCTCCCATGCTTGATATAAGCGGTATATTTTGTCTCTTTGCTTCTTCCACTAGGGATATTTTTGCTTTAACTGTATCTATAGCATCTACTATATATGAATAGGAAGAGAAATCAAAAAGAGAAGCGTTTTCTGGTAAATAGAAGAGGTTGATAGCATTTACTACACATTCACTATTTATGTCGAGTATTCTTTTTTTCATTACCTCTGTTTTATACATTCCTATAGTGGAATTAAGAGCAACAAGCTGGCGGTTTATATTTGTTTCTTCAACAATATCCTTGTCTACTAGTGTTATTCTTCCAACTCCACTTCGAGCAATAGCTTCTGCTGTGTAGCTTCCAACGCCACCGATACCGAAGATAGCAACATGAGCATTTTTGAGTTTTAGTAGTGCCTCTTTACCAATTAAACTTTCTGTTCTCTTAAATCTTTCATTCATTCTTTGATGCTAACACTAAAAAAGAGACAATAGCAAATAGAACTCTTTTGCTTTAAACTTAATTTGGAGGAATTTATGAGACCATTAATTGAAATATGTTTAGAGGGAGCGGATAGCGTTATTGAAGCAGAAAAGGGAGGAGCAGATAGAGTTGAGCTTTGTTCAGACTTGTTTGAAGGCGGGCTTTCTCCTTCTCTTTCTACCTTGCGTATTGCAAAAAAGCACACGTCTATCGCTATAAGTACTATGGTTCGCCCTCGTGGTGGTGACTTCTGTTATTCAGATATTGAATTTGAAGTAATGAAGGATGAAGTAAAGGCATTTAAGGAAAATGGTGCTTCAAGTATTGTTTTTGGTATTCTGCTACCTAATGGTGAGGTAGATAAGGAAAGGGTAAGGATACTAAGGGATATTGCTTATCCTCTTCCTGTTACATTTCATCGTGCTTTTGATATGACACCAGATCCATTTAAGGCTCTAGATACTCTAATAGAGCTTGGAATAAATAGAGTATTAACTAGTGGCCAGGAAGCAACTGTTGTCGAAGGCTTAGATTTACTAAAAGAGCTGATTGAATATAGTAAAGATAGAATTACTATTATGCCTGGCTGTGGAATAAGTGAGAGAAACTTCGAGAAGGTTAAACAAGCATTGGGTGCTAAGGAGTATCACATATTCCTCTCTGAAGAGAAAAAATCGAAGATGACATTCCACCCTTCACATATTTATATGGGTGGTCTTCTTAGACAAAGTGAGTTTACTCTTTCTTCTACAAGTAAGAATAGAGTTGAAACTATCATTAATTCTCTATGAAAAGAGTCTTTATTGGTGGCTTTCATCACGAGTCAGATACATTTAATCCCATTATTACAAAGCGTGATGATATTACAGTAAGAAGGGGAGAAGAGCTGAGAAGGGAGACAAGAGAAGACTCTATCAGTGGTATTATTTCTTACCTAGAAGAGAAGGGATATGAAATAGTCTTATCACTTCATGCACGTGCTGTTCCTAATGGAGAATGGGATAAAGAGTATTATTTGTCCTTAAAGGATGAGTTTCTCTCCTCTCTTAAGGACTCTCTTCCTGTTGATGGGATATGTCTTGCACTCCATGGTTCTATGAGAGTGCAGGGCATAGGGAGTGCAGAAGAGGATTTACTAAGAGATATTAGAAGGATTTCTCCTCTTGTTCCTATTGTTGCCTCCTTAGATATGCACGCAACTGTTACTAAAGAGATGCTAGAAGCAGCAACAGCCTTTGTTGGATATAAGTGTGCACCTCATACAGATACAGTAGAGACAGGAAGAAAGGCTGCAGAAATACTAGATCGCATACTAGAGGGTGAAATAGATGTTGTAATGGAAGGATACCATATTCCATTTCTTCTCTCTGGCGAGCAATCAGAGACTAACACCTCTCCTATGAAAGAGATAATGGATGAAATAAGAGAAATGGAAAAAGAGCGGGGCGTTGTCTCTCTTTCTCTTTTACTTGGCTTTCCTTGGGCAGATACAGCTAATATGGGGCTTACTGCACTTAGTATTTGTGACAAAAATAGAGAAAATGCGAGAGAAAAAGCCGAGAGAGTTGCTCGTCTTGTTTGGGATAAGCGCCATAGTTTTAAGTTTTATTCTCCAACATATGAAGAGAAGGAAGCAATAGAAAAGACTATTGAAGAACTAGAAAAGGGAGAGACTCCAATTGTTTTATCAGATAGTGGTGATAATCCGACAGCTGGTTCTAGTGGAGATGTTACTTCTTTTCTCTCTCTTCTTCTTTCCTCTCCTTTGTCTCATCTTGAGCCACCTCTTGTCTACCAAGCCTTTTATGACACAGAGGTTGTAAAAAAAGCAAAGGAAGAGGGAAGTGGAAGTAGAATTAAGTGTTCTCTTGGTGCTCTTTTTGACAGAAAGACAAGTTCACCAATTATGGTAGATGCACTAGTAAAGAGTATATCTAGCTATGAAGGAAGTGATATTGTTCTTTTGTCTATTTCTGGAATAGACGTTGTTGTAACTAATAAGCATATAGGCTGTTATGACCCTGATATTATGAGAAAGCTTGGTGTTGTTCCAGAAGAGAGAAAAGTAATATGTCTCAAGCTTGGATACTTGGAGCCAGAGATAAAAGCGATAGCCAAAAAGAGCTTTTTAGTTCTTACAGCTGGAAGCACTAATGAAATCTTTTCTCGACTTCCATATAAGAGGATAAACAGACCAATCTTTCCTCTCGATAGTGATGACTTGGAAATAGAGAGAATGTGAAAATAAAAAGCAGAGAAAAACTTCTCTGCTTTTTTACAATTAAATAAGCTTTTTGTCTTACTTATCTTTCTTTTTTGATGAGAACTTATTTAGTACTAATACTACTAAAAAGATTATACCCATAGAGAGAGCTAAGAGACCCCAAGCGATAAAACCATACTTTATAGCTTCTGCTGCGCTATAAACAGCATTTGAAATATGAAAACCAAACATATTTTTCTCCTCTTAGAACGCAAACATTGATAGAATTAAGCCACCAGCAAGAACAGAACCAATCTGTCCTGCAACGTTAGCACCAAGTGCAAATGGAAGAAGATGATTCTGCTTATTTGCTTCTTGTCCTACCTTCTGAACAACTCTACTAGACATTGGGAATGCTGAAATACCAGCACCGCCGATTAGAGGGTTAACCTTACTATCCTTAGGTAGGAATAGATTAGCTATCTTAATAAAGAATACGCCACAAGCTGTATCGAAGATGAATGCTATGAGACCGAAGCCAATAATCATAAGAGTATTAAAGGTTAATAGATCTGGACCCTTCATCATTGGAGCAATGGCAAGACCTAAGAGAAGTGAGACAAGTGGAGAAAGAACATCTTGAGCTGCACGAGAAAGAGAATCAAGAACGCCACACTCACGAAGAAGGTTACCAAACATAAGCATACCAACAAGAGCAGCTGAATCTGGAGCTATTAAGGAGCAGACGATTGTAACGGCGATAGGGAAGATGATTTTTGTGGCCTTACTAATTGAGCCAGCACGGTAAGTCATCTTAATCTCTCTTTCCTTCTTTGTTGTTGTTGCTTTTAGCACTAGTGGTTGGATAATTGGAACAAGTGCCATATAGCAATAAGCAACAATCAAGATTGGTGCAATGAATTGAGAGCCCAAGCGCTGTGAGACAAGAATAGCAGTTGGACCATCTGCAGCTCCAATTATACCAATTGATGCAGCATCCTTGAGTGGGAAGAAGAAGGAAGCAAGCATCATTGATAAGAAGATACCGCCTTGACCTGCTGCACCAACAAAGATGAGCCATGGCTTTTGGATAAGTGGACCAAAGTCAATCATTGCTCCGATACCAATAAAGAGAAGTAATGGGAATACTTCGTATTTATCAATACCAAAATTGTAGAGCCAAGAGAGGATACCAATTTCGTCTGCAATAACAGAGCCTGGCATGTTAACGAGAATGGCACCAAAACCCATAGGTAAAAGAAGTGTTGGTTCCATTTCTTTTTTGATTGCAAGATAAATCAATACGATTCCAACGAGAATCATGATTATTTGATATACTAAATCTGTGTTCATGGACTAATTTTAAATGATTAATAGTGGTTTGTCATTCTTTATAATGTCCACTTTTATACACTTTCCGTTCTTTTATTCAATGAATATAAGCAAAAAGACTTCTTTTGCTTAGTTAACCTTTTTTAACTCTAGTGTTATATTTTTTACATGTGGAGATAAAAATATGACAAAGAAAAAGAAAACTCCTATCACATTACTTTGCGGTTACCTTGGAGCAGGTAAGACAACACTCCTTAATGCAGTATTAAAAAACCAAGAAGGTTATAAAGTAGCTGTTATTGTAAATGATATAGGTGAAATAAATGTAGATGCTTCCTTAATTGCTAAAGAAGGTAATATTACAGATACTCAAGATATTGTTCCTCTAACAAATGGTTGTATATGTTGTACTCTAAAAGGACAAATGGCAAAGAACATTGAAAAGCTCATTGCTAGTGGCAAATATGACTATATCCTTATTGAGGCTTCTGGCGTTTGTGAGCCTCTTCCAATTTGTCAGCAGATCGAAACTATCAAAAATGGCACATTAGACAATGTTGTAGGTGTTGTGGATGCAGCAAGACTTGTCGACGAATTTGCTTCTGGTGATAGCTTATTAAATAAAGAAGGAATGGATGAAGAAGATATAGAGAGTCTTCTTGTTCAGCAAATTGAATTCTGTTCAACCTTAGTTCTTAATAAAATTGATCTAGTTACAGAAGAAGAGAAGAACAAGGTATTAGAGGTAATAGAGGCACTTCATCCATCTGTAAAGATAATCGAAAGTGTAAAAGGTAATGTTCCTGTTAAGGATATTCTTTCTACCTCATCTTTTGATTTTGATAAAGTTTATGAGAGCGCTGGATGGTGTCAGGCACTAAGCGCAGAAGGTGGACTCGGAGATGATGAGGACGAAGGAAATCCAGACCTTCATCATGAAGAGGAGGAGCACCACCATCACGATGAAGACCATGAGGAAGAGCATCATCATCACCATGATGAGGAAGAAGAACACCATCATCACCACCATCATCATGAACACAAGCATGAAGGAGAGAGTGAAGATGAGTATGGAATTGGAACCTTTATTTACTACAGGAGAAAACCATTTAATAGAGAAAAGCTAAGAACTTATGTTAAGACCTGGCCAAAGAATATCATTAGAAGCAAGGGAACAATTTGGTTTGGTGACGAAGATGATATGGCATACATTCTCGAAACAACAGGCAGACAGCTTATGTGTGGTGCTTATGGAAAGTGGATTGCTTCTGCTCCTCTTGAAATAAGAAAACAGCTATTGAAGGAGAATCCTCAAGTTGAAGCAGATTGGGATCCATATATGGGAGACAGAATGATTAGACTTTGTATCATAGGTCGCAATCTTAATAAAAAAGAAATAGCAGCAGAACTTGATAAGCTCTTAGAGGACTAAGAAAATACTTGTTATGTTTTCTTGAATTATAAAACAGGAAGGGGCTTTCCTTTCCTGTTTTATTATAACGAATAAGATTAACTATTCTTGCTTTTTTCATATTCTAAAAACTCTTGTGTTTTTGACCAATACTTAATACCCCAGTTTTCAAAGCTCCACTCTTCCATGTAGGTGTTACATTCAAAGTCTATGTAGTAGATTAAATTATTATTAACTACGAAATTTGTTGGAAAATAATCAATGTTTAGGTTAGATTGATAAAGTAGAGCACACATATCCTTTAGTTGCTCTACATAACAAGTCTTCATCTCATCTTTTAAAATAAGTTCATAAATTGTATCACCATCGATATATTCCTTTAGAATACGTTCATTAGCTATATCCACGTCGTACATTATTGGCATTCTAACTGAGATAGCTTTTAGCCTATTGTAATCTCTAATTTCAGCTTCGATCTTGTTGCCAAATTGGTAGTAGGTACAGGGTTCATGGTGTATTTGCTTTAGAACATACTTTTTCTCTTTATCACTTACTAGATATGAATAACCACCTTTACCTTTTCCAAGAAGCTTTATAGTGCTATATGGTTTTCCATTTACAGTTAATTCTTTTTCCATATTTTCGTTATTGGTTTAATAAAGTTTTTTTAATACAGTGTGATTAGTAATTAATGCTTTCATTGTATATTAAAAAAAACGCTCAAAACAATAGGAACAATGATTCTTATATTGTTACGAATATGGATAAAGCTGATGTGATGTGTATAGTGACTGATTGGAAACTGAAAAGAGAAGGTGTCAGTATTGAACTAAAGGATATACGTAAAAACACATGAATATCTATGTGCTATGAATGGTGCCGTAAAGTGGCTTGGCAAAGACAAAGTTGTTTTAGCTTTGAACGATAGAAGAAAATATCTAGATATATTTGGGTTTGCATTATTTCATGAATTAGGTCATGTTCTTCAACAAAGAATAAAAGTTCTTTCAGTTAGTGAAGGTAAAAAAATAGGATTGGAAACAGATAGTCGTATTCAAAAGTTAGAAGCAGAAGCAGACTTGTTTTCACAAAATACATTAATTCCAAAAGCAGAATATGATGTGTTTATAATGAAGAGTGGCAATAGTTTTACTGCTATAAGTCAGTTATAGATTTTGCAGCTAAAATAAATGTGTTACCAGAAATTGTTGTTGGTAGATTACAGTATGATGGTTATTTGACTAATCAAACGCCATTAAATAATTTGAAAATTAAATATGAGATAGGACAATAGTATGCTCCCTTGTAAAATGGAGTTTAAATCTCATTCAGTGACAAGAGGAGCAGTTTCCACTGCACTCATTTGTACCACAGTCAAGAAATAAGTCTTCTTGCTCTAATTCGCCCTTTAAATAGTTCTCTGCTGCTTTTCTTGCATTGCCACTTACACCACCGAGAATGTGAATATCTTTCATTGCTAAATCGATAACTAATCGACTAGTCATTGAAAAACAGATGAAGGTATCAACATTTTTTTCTTTTAAAATTGCAGGTAAAAGAGAAGAGACGGGAACCATAACGACTTCACAAGATAGTATTTCGTTATTCTCTATTTCAAAGATGACGATTTCTTTAGCGTCATCTGCTTTCTTAATTATCAAGCTTTCTATAACTGGTATTGCTATTCTCATTTCTCTATATTAGCACTTTTTTAATTTATATTGTATCTTGTGTTTAGAGAGAAAAAATAATGAATGTAGAAGAAATAGAAAACCTAATAAGGGGTCAATATAGAAAGAGCATTTGGGTTCCCTTTATTGATAGTATTAAGAGTTACAGCCTATTAGAGGAAGGAGATAAGGTTGCTCTCTGTATTTCTGGAGGAAAGGATTCTATTCTTCTTTCGCTCCTTTTTAGAATGCTAAAAAGAATCTCAGATTTTCCATTTGAATATATAAATATTGTTATGGATCCAGGTTATTCAGAAGAAACGATTACTCAGATAAAAGATAATCTGCAAAGGCTTGAAATAGATGCAACTATTTTTAAAACCAATATCTTTACTGTTGCTGATAAAACTACTTCCCCTTGTTATCTATGTGCAAGGATGAGACGAGGATACTTATATAAAGAGGCAGCAGAGAGAGGATGTAATAAAATAGCTCTTGGTCATCATCTCAATGATGTAATTGAAACTCTATTATTAAATCTTTTTTATTCGTCTCGACTTCTCTCTATGCCACCAAAGCTAAAAAGTAAAAATTATGAAGGAATGGAGCTAATAAGACCACTCTATAGAGTGAAGGAGGAAAGTATTAAAGCTTGGTGTGATTCTTCTCTCTTGAAATTTGCTGGGTGTGCGTGCTCTGTGACTAGAAGAGAAGAAGGGAGTAAGCGAGACGAAGTTAAAGCCCTTATAGCTCAGATGCAGAAGAATAATAAAAATGTTGAAAATTCAATATTTAATGCGATGCATAATATAAATATTTCAACCTTCCCTCTGTTTGAGGAAGCAGAAGACTAGATATATAAAGGGATTCTTTGTTGATTTATTGCAAATTTTTCCTTTTACTTCTAGTCCTTCTAGGTATTTGTTGGTACTATAAGCCGGCTCATAGAAGACTTTTTATTTACTTTCGTTGAAATGTAAGGAAAAAGGAAGAGCAAACTTACAAATCAGGGGCTGGGAAAACACCCAGAAAGTTTTTATGGAATAAGGACGAAAGAGGTAATGAACAAAACTTATACTAACAAGTATTTCACAGACCGTCAGAACGAATTCGAATCAGAAGCAAGAAGCTATCCACGCAAATTTCCATTTGCTCTAAAAAAGGCTAAAGGCGTTACACTTGAAGATGTTGAAGGAAATAAATATATAGATTTCCTTTGTGGCGCAGGAACATTGGCTTTAGGTCATAACGATGATGAAGTAAACCAAAAAATGGTTGATTTAATCAATTCGGGAGCTCCTCTTCATACATTAGATTTAACAACAGAAACTAAAGATACATTTGTTGAGACAATCCATTCTATTCTTCCTTTTGATATGGCAAAGGATGTGAAAATCCAGTTTTGTTCACCTTCTGGAACAGATGCAACAGACGCAGCTATTAAGCTTTGTAAGATAGCAACAGGTCGTGGAACTGTTATTGCCTTCAGTGGTGGATACCATGGAATGGGACATGGAGCTATGGCTGTAACTGGTAACTGTTCTACAAAATCAAAGATTCAGAACTTAATGCCTGGTGTACAATTTATGCCTTATCCATACTCATATCGCTGTCCAATGGGACTTGGTGGAGAGGCAGGAACAAAAGCATGTGCTGCCTATTTTGAAAGACTCTTGAAGGATCCAGAAAGTGGTGTTCCAAGGCCAGCTGCTGTAATTATTGAACCAATTCAGGGAGAGGGTGGTGTTATTCCTGCTCCTGTTGAATTTTTACAAGCTATCAGAAGAGTAACAAAGGAATTAGATATCCCACTCATCTGTGATGAAATACAGTGTGGTATGGGACGAAGTGGTAAAGTATTTGCTTTTGAATATGCAAATATCGTTCCAGATGTTATTCTCGCTTCTAAGGCTATTGGCGGTACTCAGCCAATGAGTGTTGTTATTTACAACAAAAAGCTTGATGTTTGGGGTCCTGGTTCACATGCTGGAACATTTAGAGGTAACCAGCTTGCTATGGCTGCTGGAACTGTTGTAATGAACAGAATAAGCCAGCCAGAGTTCCTCTCTGAAGTAGTCAGAAAGGGCAATATCTTCAAAGAAAGACTCCTTTCTCTTCAGAAAGAGTGTCCTATTATTGGAGACGTAAGAGGAAAAGGCTTAATGCTTGGTGTAGAATTTGTTGATCCAAATGGCGAAAAGGATTTAATGGGTCATCCACTTCCAAGCGGAAAGATTTGTGCTCTAATCCAGAAGGAGTGTTTTGAAAATGGTCTTGTAATGGAGAAGGGTGGAAGAGATAGCTCTGTAATGAGATGTTTAACAGCTCTCAATATTAGTGATGAAGATCTTTTGAAGGGTATTTCAATCTTTGAAAAGGTTATAAGAAACGTAAATAAAGCTTATGTCTGATTTATCTCTAATTTTTAATCCTAATAATAAGAAAGAATATGAAGTGATGGTCGATAAAACTGTCAAAGCCTTTCTTTCTTCTGTTAAAGATGATAGTGCTTTTTCCGGTATCAATCCTTATGCTTTAAGAGAGCAAATTAAAGAATTGGGATTCCTTCCTGAAAAGGGAATTGGCTTTGAAAAGACTCTTGAAAAGGTTGAGGAGACAATTCTTCCTAATCTTTTGAGAACTTGGTCTACAAAATATATGCCTCATCTCCATTCTCCAGCTTTAATGGAAACAATAAGCTCTGAGCTTTTAATTGCTTCCTTTAACGATAGTATGGATAGCTGGGACCAAGGGCCAGCTGCAACAGAAATTGAAGAGGCTGTTGTTAAGGGAATGATCTCTCTTTATGGATACCCTGAAACTGCAGATGGCACCTTCACTAGTGGTGGCTCACAGTCAAATATTTCTGCGCTCGTTGCAGCTCGTGATTGGTTTTGTAGCGAAAAAATGGGATGGGATGTAAAGAAGAAGGGACTTCCTCCGCTATATAATAAGCTTAGATTATATACTTCTAGTATATCTCACTTCTCAATGGATAAGGGCTGTCATATTCTAGGTCTTGGCTACGATGCTGTAAGAAAGATTCCTGTTGATGAGAAATGCAGAGTAGATATTCCGGCTTTTGCTAGAATGCTAGAGGAGGATGTAGAAGAAGGCTTAATTCCATTCTGTGCTGTAGCAACTATAGGAACAACAGATTTTGGGTCTATAGATGATGTGAAAAAAATGAGAGTGCTTTGTGATAAGTATTCCATGCACCTACACTGTGATGCAGCATATGGCTCTGGGTTAATACTAAGTAATGAGTATAAAAAGAGACTTGGAGACTTATCTCTTTCGGATTCTATTACTATAGATTTTCATAAGATGTTCCTTCTACCTATCTCTTGCTCTATGGTTCTTCTTAAGGATGGAGAGAGACTAAAGTGCTTTGAGCTTCATGCTGATTACCTTAATAGAGAAGAGGACGAGGAGGATGGATACATTAACCTTGTTGGAAAATCTATGCAAACAACAAGACGCTTTGATGCATTAAAGGTCTTTATGGCATTCCAGACTAGAGGAAGGGATGGATTGGATAAGATGATTACAAAGGTCGTTGATAATGCATCTTATTTTTATTCTCTAATTAAGGCTGACGATGATTTTATTGCACCAGTTGAGCCAGAGATTTCAAGTGTTGTATTTGCGCTTAGAAATGGCGATGAGTGTAATAAGAAGGTAAGAAGAATGCTTCTTAATGAAGGTATTGTTATTGGTCAGACTGTAATGGATGGAAGAGTAATGCTTAAGTTTACTCTTCTGAATCCTGAGCTAAAGAAAGAAGAATTTACTTCCCTTATTAGTGAAATAAAGAGACTAAGAGATTTAGTTTAATTCTATTATTTGAGAAAGGGGGCTCGTTGAGTCCCCTTTTTTTATCTATTACCAGCTTCCGCCACCACCTCCTGAGAAGCCTCCTCCAACAGAGAAGGAAGAGCCATTACTAGTAGATATATGGCTTTCATAGTGACTTTGGTAATTAGAGCTCATTGACATATGCATTAGGTACCAGAATAGATATGGGTTACCATTTGTTTTTCCTTCATACCAGCTTGGATAAGGAATAGAGATATTCTCATATTTATCTGACCATACCTTACTTTTTCCAATACTAATTGCATAAGGCATATTCTTTCTATATATCTCACCTTCGTCATTTTCCATATCCTTTAATTCTTCCTCGCTACAATTAATAATAAAGTCTCTGTAGCCAAGGCACTCTTCTAATATTTCATTACCAAATTCACTTCGTCTTTCTATATGTGAACTGATTAGTGCCGATAGAGATAAGCTTATTACGTTAAGCGTGATAACAATTTGAGAAAGTGGCTTATTTAATTGTGCTACGTTTGAAATAATAAGGAGTAATGCGATAAATAAAAGAGGAAGAGATAGTGCAGATACCATTACTATTTTCTTTGTTCTCTTTTTCCATAAGTATGATTTAGTTTGTAATAAATCTCCAAAGACTCCCTCTATTGTAAATAAAATTAAGAATATGAAAGATAATAGTAGTGACAGTGTTCCACTATGCTTCATAGATACTAAGATACCACTAAGAACAGAGAGAAGTACTAAAAGAATAAAGAGAGTAGTCTTTAATATATAGCTTGTTCTGTTTGTTAAGCATTTTTCACCCTTCGCATATTCTTCTTTTAGTTCCTTGGTGATGACAAAAGGAAACTTAGTTGAGAAATCTGACTTGGCTAATTCCTTGAGTGAAATACAGCTCTTGTTGGATGAAAATATTAAGTCAAAAAGTGCCTTTTCGCTTTTACTTGCATCCTCATTTAAGTCCTTCTCTTTGTTAATAATATAGTCCTTGTCTTTTTCTTTTTGTTCTTCTTTTATTGTAATATAGCCTTTTTCTGCCCAATAAAAGAGCATTGCACATAAATCATTATTTTGATTAATACTACCATTAATTATATATGATAGCTCTAGTGGGTTAATCTCACTTGGTGCTTCTATTCTCTTTAATACAGTAAGTGGCTTATCTACTCCAAATAGATAATAAAGAGTAATTGTTAGTGCTAGGAAAAGGAGTGAGAGAAGTAGCGAAAGAGCGAGAAAGAAGGATGAATTATCTTTTTCTTCTTTTATCTTCCAATATCCCTCGTCCATTACAGTTCTAATAGTAAGACCAGAAAGAGGAGCTAGCTTTTCTTCTTCACCGCTAATTATCGTATTAGTACTATTAATAGTGTAGTTTCCTTTTTTAGTACTATTTTCTTCTCCTACATAAACCCATATTTGATCCTTACTTATTGGCTTTGGAAGCTCTATTGTCCACTTCACATTGTTTATCTCTGTCTCCCAAGCGGGGCTAATTATGTTGTAAAAGAGAGAATCGTAGGAGGAATATAAATCTCTAGAGAGAGAATATGTATATTTAATAGTATATTCTTCTTTTCCAATTATTTCTTCGTCCTTGTTTCCTAGATATAGTCTATAGTAGCCGTCACTCTTTTCTGTTTTAAAGAGACTAGGACTAGATATATTTTCAACCTTTGCTTTTACCGGATCGAAGGGGTTGTTATTAGGATTATCGAACCTGTATTGAATATCACGATAAATACCGTGAGAGGGAGAGTTAAAATCAACAAGAATGGTTTCGCTTACTTCCATCGAGCTGTCTTCTTTAACCTTTATATTGATAGAGTAAGAATCTACGATAAAGCTTTCTGCCATAGCTGACAAAGAAATTAAAAAGACAAAAATAAGTAGAACAATTTTTTTCATTTTTCTTCCTTTTTTTAGTGGGGTAATTATAAAACTATAGCTATGAAAAAATAAAGATGATGTGCTATACTCACGGCATGAAAAAAGTACTAGTTGGAATGTCAGGTGGAATTGATTCTTCCGTTGTTGCATATTTATTGAAGAAAGAAGGATATATTGTTGAAGGCGTAACTATGCTTATATGGAAAGAGGGGCTTCCTCATCCTTCTCACATAAATTCTAACAGCTGCTATCATCCGGAAAAAAAGGAGGAGATAGCAGATATAGAAAGAATATGTTCTCTCATCGGTATTCCTCATCATACTGTTGATTGTTCTGACCTATATGAGAAGACTGTTTTGGAAAACTTTAGAAGTGAATATATGCATGGACGTACTCCTAATCCCTGCATATGGTGCAACAGTAAAATTAAGTTTGGCGCTATGGTTGATAAAGCTCGTTCTCTATTTGATTTTGATTATTTCGCAACTGGTCACTATGCTCGAATTAAGAAAAATGAAGATACTGGCTTCTATGAACTATTAAAAGCAGTTGATGAAAAGAAGGATCAGTCTTATTTTTTATCTCGTTTGACACAAGAGCAGCTTAGTACGACGCTTTTTCCGCTTGGAGAGATGACAAAGGAAGAAGTAAAGAAAATTGATTTTTCTTTAGGCTTCCATGAAGAGGGGCAGACTGAGAGCCAAGACTTCTACTCTGGAGATTACTCTGATTTATTACGAGTTGAAGACAAAGAGGGCTTAATTGTCTTAGCTGAGAGTGGAAAAGCTCTTGGTAAGCATAAAGGCTTTTGGCATTATACTATCGGACAAAGAAAGGGGCTTGGTGTCTCTTATTCTTCTCCTTTATACGTTGTTTCTCTTAATCCAGAGAAGAATGAGGTAGTTGTAGGAACGGAAGAATACTTAAAGGGACAGGGCGTTGAATGTATAAATGTTAACTGGCTATGTGAAGAGAATTTTGAAGAGGGGAAGGTTTATTCAGTCAAAATTCGTTCAACTAGCCCAGGTGTTCCAGCACTTTGCCAAAAGAGTGATGATGGCTTTATTCTTACATTCTCTTCTTCCTGTAAAGCTCCTACTCCTGGTCAAAGTGCCGTTGTATATGATAACAATCGAGTTGTCGCAAGTGCCATAATTGATAGAGTCTTCTAAAGGAAGGCTCCTTTTTGATTGCTAATTTGTAAGGATGGAGCGCATTCTCTTTAATGTAGCTACAGGTGTCAGAGTACGAAATTGATTATGGTATATATGAGTATGTAATGAACTTCTATAGACTTTTCTTAAAAAGAGAAAGAAGTAGAAATTCAATTATTCTTTCTAGCGCGATGAATGATAGAAATACCTATAAGTTGTAATATTGATACTATCGATACTCTCCCTTTAAAAGAGTGTTTTAATGGAAGATCTTTTATTAATAGGGAAGGGATAAGCCTTTTTGTTAAAAATAAAAAAGGCAGAATGCTTTACGACACAAGTCATAGTTCTTCTACCTTTTTTCTTAATTATAAAGCGTTTTTAAAATAATGGAAGAGTCAATTAGAATCTTACAGCGTATCCAATACGAGTACAGAATAATCCAGAGATAAGAAGTGCTGATCCAATACCTTCTGCAGTAAAAATTGTACCTACTACTGGAGTATTCCATTTGCCTGTTTCTGTGTCTTTGCTAGATATAGCATGTAGTAATGGAAGGTTAGTTTCTATATATAGACCATTGCCATTTTTAAAGTTATATGTGAATTTTGCTCCAAATTCTAAGAATGCTGAAAATAAAGAAGTATTAATGAAATTGTCACAATAGATACCTGCAATACCCATAGACAAGTCTAAATCTGTTCTTTCACTCTTTAGTACATCATACTTGAAATAGACATCTGCACTATAGGCAAGTGTAAAGCTTTCAACTAATGCTTCTAGCATTGCTTCGCCCTTGTTTTCAACAGTGTCATCTTTAATGATGTTTGCTGCTCCTACAATAAAGAGGTTAGGAAAGCCTGTGTTAATATTTGCGCCAACTTCCATTCTTCCAAAGTCTCTTCCAACTCCAATGTGGCTGACATATACACCGCTTCCTGCGTAAATGTTCCATTTATCATTTGAGTGAGAATCATCAGCCATTACTGGGACGATTAAAAGAAGAAGTAATAGAGAAATAAGCAAAATTCTTTTCATTGTTATTTAATCCTTATTAATTCGTAGTCTCTACTTCCTAATCCAATTTCTTCAGCATATTTAAGACCATGCTTCCAATCAGTATCAGGATGCATATCTGAAAAATAATCGTTAGTATGGTTCTTTGCTTCTGTTAGCATTGTATTAGGATTCATAGGTGCATTGTTAACTGCATCGGCGCATGCTTGGTCTAGTGCAACAGGATCAAAGGATGCAAACATACCGATGTTTGGAACGATAGGAGAGTCGTTTGAGCCATAGCAGTCACAAAGAGGTGATACATCTGTAATGATTGAGATATGGAAAGCATCTCGTTTATCAACAACTGCTTTAGCATATTCCATCATTCTGCAGTTTAACATCTCTGCAGAGTTGTCAACTGTTGGAACAATCGCATTTACAGGACAAACTGGTAAGCATCTGCCACAACCAACGCAAAGGTCAGTTACGATTCTGCACTTTCTGTTTTCAAAGACTTGTGCATAGTGAGCACATGAAAGAGTACATTTGTGGCAACCAATACACTTTTCAGTTATTACTTTAGGCTTACCCTGGTTATGCATCTCCATCTTGCCTCTTCTGCTTCCGCTTCCCATTCCTATATTTTTTAATGCTCCGCCAAAGCCTGTTGCTTCGTGACCCTTGAAGTGGGAGAGTGAAATAAAGATATCTGCATCCATTATAGCTCTTCCAATCTTAGCTTCCTTAACATATTTTCCACCTTCAACTGGGACTTCAACATCATCACTACCTTTTAAGCCGTCAGCGATAATGACGTGAGCTCCTGTTGTTAATGGACCATAGCCATTGAGGGTTGCTGTTTCTAAGTGGTCAATTGCATTTTTTCTTGAACCGACATATAGCGTATTGCAGTCTGTTAAGAAGGCTTTTCCTCCAAGTCTCTTTACTTCATCAACAACACTTTTTGCCCAATTTGGTCTCAAATAAGCTAAGTTTCCTTCTTCACCAAAGTGAATTTTGATACAAGCATAGTGATCTTTGAAATTAATTGTTTCAAAACCTGCGGCTCTAATTAAATCAACAAGCTTAGTTTGTAGATTTCTTCCGTCCGTTGTTCTCATGTCCGAAAAAAATACTTTACTCTTCATCGTTTCCTCTCTTTTATAACAACAGTATGTTAATTACAGTTACAATTGTACTAATTAATTTTTGTTATCTCTCTCTTTAAACTTTACAATAGATTCAGTTTTTGTAAATATTTTCGAAAATCTTTGCAGTTCACTCTCACTTAGGGCAGCTCTTTCAATTACGTCTGATAAAAACTGTTCTGTCCATTTTTTCTCTTCGTCCCACTTGTAGTAACCAATTTCTTCAAGATTGTGACTCATATCTAGAACAGCTTCATTTATTCTTTTCTTCTCTACCGCAACGAGACCAGTTTTATATTCCATACTTCCAGTAAAGAGTGCATAGCAGATAATCTGTACTGCCTGGCTAAGATTAAGGGAAGGAAAGAGTGGACTAGTAGGTATTGTACAAATTGAAGCACATTTATTTACTTCATCGTCTCTTAGTCCATCAGATTCTCGTCCAAAAACTATGGAAATTTTGCCACAAGGAAGACTATTTATTTTTTCAACAAGCTGTTCTGGTGAATATGAACTCATTTTTCTGAATTTTCCCCTTCGTCTTGTTGCACCAACTGTAAAGATTGAATCCTCTAGTGCCTTGTCTAGGCTATCGACTCTTTTTGCATTTTCCCACAAATCAGAAGCATGAAGGGCAAGTGTTCTTACTCTATTGTCGTCATAAATGTTATTTCCAACAATTGTTAGATTCTCTATTCCCATTGTCTTCATTGCTCTACAAACAGAACCAATATTAGCTCCGTCCTGTGTTTCGACAAGGACTATCTCTATTCTCTTTTGAATTTCGTTTTTTTCCATATTTATAATTCTATTCATTAATTGTTCCTTTGACTATAATTAGAAATAGGAGTAGTGTTGTGGAAAAAGATAAGACAATTAAAAGAGTTGCCATTTTAATAGCGATTGTATTGTTTTTTTGGGTTCTGAAGACTTGTGCTTCTTTTATTATTCCATTTGCAATTGCCGTTTTTGTATTCATACTTATCTCGCCATTAATGGAGAAGCTGGATGATTTACATATTCCACATGTTCTTTCGATTGCACTTGTTTTAATTTTGTTTGCACTTCTCTGTTTAGGTTTTGTCTACCTTCTTATTATGTTTATTAACGTAATAATGGTCCAACTTCCTTCTTATATAGAGAAGGTGAATGCTTTTGATTCCTATATTTCTTCTTGGGTTAGAAATACATTCCATCTTGATTTTTCTGAGTTCCCTTCAATAATTACAATGCTTAATATTGACTGGGGAAAACAAGTTAAGAATGCTCTAACAAGTGTATCCTCTGCTTCTGCTTCTATTCTTGGCGATGTTGCAATGATAATTGTCTATCTCTTGTTCTTATTGATGGAAAGAAAAACAATATATCCTAAAATTACTGCTGCTTTCCCTGAGTCTAAAAAAGAGGTATCTGCTCTTGTTCAACGTATTAGCCAGCAAACATCACGCTATCTTTCAATTAAGATTCTTGTTAGCTTCGCAACTGGTGTCTGCTTCTATATTATTTGTCTTTTAACAGGAGTTGATTTACCAATAGTATGGGGCGTTTTAGCCTTCCTCCTTAATTTTATTCCAACTATAGGTAGTATTGTTGTTACAGCTCTTGCAACATTTGTTGCTTTAATACAGTTCATGCCACATTGGGGACATGTGTTCTTAATATTCTTCTGCTTCTTAGCTACAGAGATGATTATAGGTAATATCATCGATCCTAAGCTTCAAGGTGGTCAGTTAGATATGTCACCACTGATTATATTAGTTATGCTTGCCGTTTGGGGCTATGTTTGGGGTATTGCTGGAATGTTCTTAGCTGTTCCTATTACATGCGTTATTCAAATTATCTGCGCCTCTGTTCCCTCTATGAATTCAGTTTCGATTCTTCTATCGCAAGGATTGAGCTTTAAAAAGGAAAAATAAGATGGAAATCATTTGTTTAGATTTAGAAGGTGTTTTAGTTCCTGAAATTTGGATTCGTTTCGCTCAAGATACTAAAATTGATGAGCTTAAAATTACAACGCGAGAAGAGCCTGATTACAATAAACTCATGAACTATCGTATCGATATATTGAGAAAGCACAATCTTACTCTTTCTGATATTCAGCAAACGATTTCAAACATTAAGCCACTGGAGGGAGCAAGGGAGTTTTTAGACAAGCTTAGAGCTTTGACTCAGGTGGTTATTCTTTCTGATACATTTGAGGAATTTGCTTCTCCGCTGATGAAGCAGCTTGGTTATCCTACTATTCTCTGTAATAGTCTTACTGTAGATGAAGAGAATATGATTAATGGTATCGTGATGAGAATGGAAGATGGAAAGAGAAAGGCTATAGATGCTTTCCGTTCTCTTAATTATCGTACATTTGCCTCCGGTGATAGCTATAATGATTTAACTATGATCGAAAGAGCTGATGAGGGATGCCTGTTTCGTGCACCAGAAAATATTTTAAAAGAGAAACCAAATCTTAAGCTATGTAAAGACTATGATGAGTTTTATAAGACAATAGAGGATTTTGTTAAAAGAGGATAGTTCTTTCTCGTCCTATTGTTGTAAATCCTCCGTGTCCTGGTTCAACTAATGTTTCGTCCTTTAGTATAAATATTTTCTTTAATGAGGATAAAAGAAGGGAATAATTTCCGCCCAGATCTGTTCTTCCGTAACCCGAAAGAAATAGTGTGTCGCCAGAGAAAAGAGTATTTTCTTCTTTTAGATAAATAGAAACACTTCCTAGAGTATGTCCCGGACTCTTTATAATCTCAACCTTTGGTATATTTTCTTCATATGGAAGAAGATTAATCGAAGCTGGTATTTCATAATTAGAGTAGAGATTACACATTGCCATATATTTTTTGTTATCTTTTTCTAACATAGGCCAGTCTTCTTTTTCTAAATATACTGGAGTATTTGGAAAAAGAGAGAGTACATTCTTTAATCCCATAGTATGGTCAAAGTGGCCATGAGTGAGAAGAATTGCATCAAGTTTCCCTTCTTTTTTTATTAGCTCAACCATTTCTTCATTTTGGTCGGGCGCATCAATTAAGTAGTTATATTCTCCAATTTGAAGAAAATATGAGTTAGTTGAAAAGAGTCCTGATGTGATTTTACTTATTTTCATGTCTCTATTATATATAAAAACCCGGTTTCCCGGGTCTTTCTCATCCTTATATTTTATTTTTATTTTGTTGAGTAAGAGAGCTGAGCTTCTCTACCATTTATATCCTTACCGTTTAAGGCCCTTATAGCTTTTTCACAGTTTTCTTCACTCATTGTAATAAATGAATACTTATCATGAACACGTAAAAGGTAGATATCCTCTCTCTTTATTCCTAGCTCTTTTTGAAGAAGGATAGAGAGGTTTTTAGCATACAAGTGTTTCATCTTACCAACATTGAGATATAGTGTTTTAGCTCCTTCGGGGATAACTCTTTCCTTCTTTTCGCTTTCTTCGTGAGACTTAAGAGGTTGATTGTTTTTTGTTCTTTTATCTTCTCTTAAGACTCTAGTGCTTCTTTCGTTTTTCTTCTCTTTTGGGTGAGAAGAGAGCATTTCTCTTAGAATAACTGCTGAAAAATATCCTCTTCGAGTAAATGGGACATTTTTCTTAATTATTTTCTTGATTTTTTCCAGCTCCTCTGGGTCTGTACATGTGTTAATTTTGTCCATTACCACTTCTATGGCATTCTTTAAGGTTTCTTCATCTAGAACCTTTTTTTGTTCTTCCATTATATTCTCCTAACACGCCTATCGCTAACGATAGTGTAAAAAATGGTTTGCGTTGATATGGATAAACGCATCTGCTACCTTCCGAAGGATGAGAAAAGAAAAGTAACAATATGAGGATACTTTTCAAGAAAGTCATTTGTCAACATTACTCTTGATTTCTGTACAACTATTATTGTCTGTGTTATATTTTTACAGATGGTTACAAGAGAAGAGCTCTTCAATGAAACTGAAGAAAGAATAGAGAAAACAACATCACTTTTAAGGTCATACTTCTATAATCTTGGACTTTTTGTATATAAAAATCAGAATCTTCTCCCATCTGTTATGGGAGTAAGCTTAATAGAAGCTGCAAAGAAAGCAGAAAAAGAACTAAAAGAAGCAGAAGAAAAGAAAAATGATGATGCTCTTTTTTCTCTTCAATATGATGAAAAAAAGAAAGAAAAAATAGCTGTGGACGAAGCATTAGATAGCTTGAGATTGAAGGAGAAGGATACTCGTTTGATGCTTGGGGCTTTAATTTATGAGCAATGCTCTCTAGGTCTTCTTCCGCGAGAAAGCTTCTCTAGTGTTTACGATGATGCAGAGAGTGAAAAAGAATTATCAAAAAAGAGTAACTCTTCTTCCTTTTGGTCTCGTTTGACATCCTCATCTTCCTTAATGCGCTTCAAGCGTAATGATTCAATGCGCTATCTTGATTATTCTTCTCTTGCAGACAATGAGGAGATAGCTATCACAATTAATGGAGAAAAGGCGCAGTCACTCATTGCTACCTTGCGCTCTATAAAAGAAGAAAGAGAGCAAAAAGCAGAAAAAGAAGTAGAATTAGAGACCTTTTTAACAGAGAATTTATCACGACGTAAGAGCTTAGAAAAAAATGGAACTGAGGAAGATGAGGTTACTCTTACACAGAAAAAGAACGAATTTAATGAGACGATAATTAATTACGGTAATTATTTATATGACAGAGGTGCCAGTTGGATTGGTGAAGATACTCCCAGTGAAGTATTAGACACACTTCAGCTCATCATTGAGAGTCAAAATGAATATTCATCTCTCCTTTCCCATCGCTCTCGCCTAGAAAAGGAAGCTAAAGCAGATGATTATAAAGCAATGATTGAAGAAGAGAGAGAAAAAATAAGAATACTGGAAGACGAGAAGAGTAGAATAGATATTCAAATTAGAGAAATAGAAAAAGAAATTGATCGATTAGAAAATCAAGTTAATAGACTCTTGGATAAGTAATCAAAAATTAGGTTCTACTTCAAATTTCATCAATCTATTATCACGAGGATGGTAAAATTCTATTGAAGAGGCGTGAAGAAATAAACGTTCTCCGCTCTCATTTACTCCGTATAGATTATCACCCTTAATTGGATGCTTTAAGCCTTCTTTTGCATGTAAACGTAATTGATGAGTGCGTCCTGTATGTGGAAAGAAATGAACTCGTGTATATAGCTTTCCTTCTCTCTTTTCAATATCGATTCTTTCCCATTCAGTTATTGCTTCCTTACCTTTTTCTTTGTCTATTATTTGGTATGGCCTATTATCTATATCAAGCCGCATTGGTAGCTCAATTATTCCTCTCTCTTCTTTTATTACACCATCTAGGAGAGCAATGTAGCTTTTCTTTACTCTTCTTTCTTCAAATTGCAGAGAGAGATTCTTTAATGCTTCTTTATTAAAAGCAAGAACCATTATTCCTGAGGTATCCATATCTAATCTATGAGCGTGAGGGACAAGTGGAGAAGAGGGAAATAGTGAATGAAAACGATATGAAACACTATCCCTTTTTTCTTCACCTCGTCCAGGAACACTCAAAAAGTGTGGTTCCTTATTTACTACTGCTATATCTTCATCTAAATAGATGTAGTCGAGTCCAAGCATTTTTTTGAGTAGTTGAGCACAGCGTTCAGTACAGGGTGGAAAGAAAACCGTTGGTTCCTCTCCGTTATATCTAAATTCTGCTAATCCCTTTATTTCCCAGCCTCTCTTTAGTGCACTATTAATTAGCTTCAAGCCAGCACATTCTCCGCTTCCTGTTGGAGAATGAGGAGGAAGCCCTTTTATTCTTTCACCATTCCAAGTATAGAAAGAAAATATTTTCTCATATTCTTTTTGTGCTTTACGACTTAATTCTTTTCTTTCTTCCTTCTTATCCTCTTCACCATTTTCAATTCTTCTTGATAACTCATGAATTTCTTTGTCGAATAAAAGCATATAGTTATCAAAATCCTTTTCACTGAAGCAGGTATGAACATAGCCAGGAATATTGTAAATGGAAGAGAGTGCTCCTGAAAAAGAATACAAAACCTTTCTCTCTCCGTCCTTTGTCTCTGCTATCATTACTCCAAGCATGTTGCCTTCTTTGATTAAAGAAAGAGGATATTTTTCGTCTGCTGGAAATGATACTGAGTTATTTTTCTTGAGTGTTGAGACAAGCTTTTTAGCCTCATTAATTACTTCTTGTGTTAAGAGAAAGGAAACCATAAAAAGAGTGTACAAAAAGAATAGAATTAGAACAACTTTATAAAGTAATTCTTTTATCATATCATAGAGGTGAGGTGAAAAATGTACGTATTAATGCTCAACGGTAGTCCAAGAAAGGATGGAAACACAGCTCTTAGTTTAAAGGAAATGGAAAAAGTATTCATAGAAGAGAATATTGAATGTGAAACAATACAAGTTGGCTCTTTAGATATAAGAGGATGCATTGCATGCCGTACTTGTTATAAGACAGGAAAATGTATTTTTCCTGATATTGTTAATGAAATAGCACCAAAGTTTGAAAAAGCAGATGGCCTTGTTCTAGCATCTCCTGTCTATTATGCATCTAGCAATGCAACGCTTATTGCTCTCTTAGATAGATTATTCTATAGTACACATTTTGATAAAAGTATGAAGGTTGGTGCTTCCGTGGTATGTGCTAGAAGAAGTGGATGTACCTCTACTTTCGATGAATTAAACAAGTTCTTTACTATTTCAGAGATGCCTATAGCAAGTAGCTTCTATTGGAATAATGTTCACGGAAGAGAAAAGGGCGAAGTTGAAGAAGATAAAGAGGGTCTACAAACAGTAAGAAAACTTGCGCGAAATATGAGCTTCTTAATGAAGAGTATTGAGCTTGGTAAAGAAAAATATGGAATGCCAGAAAACGAAGCTGAGAAGGAGTGGACACATTTTGTTCGCTAGCTTTTTGGGCTGCATAAATATATTCTTTCATTTGTCATAGGGATCTACTCTTATTCTCTATATGCTCATATCTATTGTTAGGGATCGAACACGGAGAAAATGTGAAGAAAAAAGCATTGTTGCTTTATTTCGCTTTTTCGGATAGGTCGGAGTCGAACCGACGACCTTTTGCTCCCGAAGCAAACACGCTAGCCACTGCGCTACTATCCGATATGAAAAATTATAGTAATAAGAAAGAGAGATGTTATCAAGCTTACCCTTGTTGCATTTTGTTGCTTTTTTCCTTGTGTTTCTCCATTTTTGCGTTATTATTTTCATTATGGTGGAGGGCAATATGTCTAAAAGCTTTATCGTAAAAGGAAATATTATATACAGTGAATCATCTTCAAAATTAAAGTGTGTTGAAAATGGTTATATAGTAGTTGTTGATGGCCATAGTAGGGGAGTATTTAATTCTATCCCTGATGAATATAAGGATATAGAGGTCTTTGATTATAAGGATAATTTAATTATTCCTGGCCTTGTTGATTTACATCTTCATGCTCCTCAGTTTGCTTTCCGTGGCACTAATATGGACCTTGAGCTTATGGATTGGCTTAATACATATACCTTCCCGGAGGAAGCAAGATATAAAGACATTGATTATGCTGAGCTATCATATTCAATGTTTGCTGAGTATATGAAAAAAAGTGCAACTACCCGTTGTGTTGTTTTTGCAACTATTCATAGAAGAGCAACAGAGCTTTTGATGGAAAAAATGGAAGACACTGGACTCATGAGCTATGTTGGTAAAGTTAATATGGACCGTGAGTCTCCTTCCTTTTTAAGAGAAGAGAGTGCAAGAATAGCAGCGCTTGATACTCTTGAATGGCTTGAAAATACTACTACAAGATTTGAAAGAACAAAACCAATTCTCACTCCTCGTTTTATTCCTTCTTGCTCTGATGAGCTTTTAGAGAGACTGGGGCAGATTAGAGAGAATTATAAGCTATGTGTACAGTCTCATCTTTCAGAAAACTATGGAGAGATTGAAACTGTTAAAAAACTAGCTCCAGATGCTGCTTTTTATGGCGATGCTTATGATAAATATGGTCTCTTTGGTGGAGAAAATGCCCCATGCATAATGGCTCATTGTGTTTATTCTTCTAAAGAAGAGATCGCTCTTATGAAGAAGAATGGAGTTACTATTGCTCATTGTCCTGAATCGAATATGAATCTTGCTTCAGGTATCTCTCCTATAAGAAAGTATATGAATGAAGGCTTAAAAATAGGATTAGGCTCTGATGTTGCTGGTGGAACTACAGAGAGTATGTTTAGAATAATGGTTGAAGCTATTCAGGTTTCAAAGCTTTATTGGAGATTGGTTAATCAAGATGATAAGCCACTTAGCTTTAGTGAAGCTTTCTACTTGGCAACTCTTGGTGGTGGTTCCTTCTTTGGTAAAGTTGGATCCTTTGATTCTGACTTTGAGTTTGATGCACTTGTTCTTGATGATTCAGATCTTCCTTATCCTCATACTCTATCTCCGCTTGAACGCTTAGAAAGGTTTAGTTACCTTTCTGGTGATAAAACAGGCATTAAGAGTAAGTGGGTAAAGGGCTCAAAGATATTCTAACTCTCTTTCTTTCCCTCTTTTTATATGGCAATATATTAAAAAGAGGGATATTTATGGGTGAAATAAAGAAGTTTAAGAAAGGCGAAATAATCTCAAGGGAAGGAGATTTTGAACTTTGGATGTATGATTTGTTGTATGGTACAGTAAATATATATGCCGACTATGGTAATCCGGGAGAAGTTCTTCTTAGTACTAATTCTGCACCTGTCTTTTTTGGAGAATTAGGTTTTTTTGAATCTATGCCACGTTACGGAACATCAGTTGCTATGACTGATTGTATTGTTGAAATAATCAATCATGATAACCTTTCTGAGTATTTTACGAATAAGCCTGCCAAAATAATGTCGATTATGGAGAGTCTAGCAACGAGACTGAGTAATGTTTATCACATGTATGCTGATTCTTGTGACACCTTTGAAGAGTATTTAGAAACAGAACAAAGAGGTGAAAGCGTTAATCAAGAGCTTAAAGATAGAATGCTTAAATATGCCAGAGCTTCCAAGCGAATTAAAGTTAAGCATGGCTCTTTTTTCTTTAAATAGTGAGTTAAGTAAAGGAAGCAAAACTAGCATCCGATGCTTTAGCTAAATCTTCTTTCTTTAAATATATTGCTAGGCCTCTTACTATACTTGCTCGTTCAATTATTGAAATCTAATTTTTCTCTTTTCTGAGATATTCACAGGTGCTTACAGTATATTGTTTATTCCCTATCTATGATCTGATAATCTTTTACTTTCACTAACTTAAATTCTGTACCTAGCTTAATCAATGAATCCTTTTTTCTTTGTCACATCAATTTTGTATAAAGCAATCTTCCTATTTGATTACGCTCTTTTCATACTTATTATCTCTATTTTGCTCTAATGTAAATTATTCAACAAACATCATTAACCTTTTTGCAATTTCATCAGGATCCGGCAACATTGCCTTCATGTCCTCTGGTAATGTATTTTGCAACTGATATGTAGCAACACCAATCGGTGCATTCGTTTGTTTCAATGCATACTCTACAAATGTTTTGTCCTTACTCTTACAAATAATAATACCAATAGAAGGATTCTCATCAGGTAACTTTACCTGCTCATCCAGTGCCGTTAGATATAGTTGCATTTTTCCCGCATACTCTGCTTCAAATTCGCCTATTTTTAACTCTATTGCAACTAAGCTTTTGAGTCTGCGATGAAAAAGCAGTAAATCAATGTATAAGTCCCTATTTCCGACAACCATATGATACTGATTACCAATAAAAGTAAAATCACCACCCATTTCTATTAAAAAAGCTCTAATATTATTGACCAACTGAATTTCTAATTCATGTTCTGAATATTCCGGAGACAGTTCCGCAAAATCAAATGTGTATTTATCCTTAACCGCTAACTTCGCCTGTACTCTTCGTTCTTCTGGAAGTGTCATATCAAAATTGGTTTGATTTAACAAATATTTTTCATATGTTTGTGCTTCAACGAAATTTGTCAAAATACGTTTTGTCCAGCCATAGCGTTTTGCCATTTGAATATAAAATTCTCGTTGTAAAGCATCCTTACATTTTTCCATAATGACAATATTATTGCTCCAGCTAATTTCTCGTACCATTGGTGCGAGTTTTTCCGATTCACAATAGGTCAAGTAAAAATTTCGCATTCTCCATAAGTTTGCAGCAGAATATCCTTTAGCTCCTGGAAATTCTTTTTGCAATTCTTTTGACAACACCTGTACAATGGATTTTCCCCAGCCTTTTTCCTGTTGCTGTTTATAAATCTCTTCACCGATTTTCCAATACAAGTTTATTGTTTCAGAATTAATCATTTTTAACACATGATACTGTTTCTCTTGTATCAAATGCTTTAAATCATCTACAAAAGGTTCATATCCCACAATTTCTTTTTTTTCCATATGTCTTATCATTTCCATTTCTTGCACCGGTGGTGCGATTTTCATCATAAACTTATTATATTAAAACATTGTTATAGTCATAAATAAAAGGAAATTTAAAAAATCATTTTCATTTATGTATGAAATAATATGATTCGAAATGATACTGGTGCAATAATCACATAATTAAGAAACAATCGATATTTAGCTCTTTACTTTTTTCTCGAGGATCGACCTCTATAGAGGTATAGACATGTAGATAATGAGATTGAAGGGATCTTACCTATAGCACAGCTACTAAGGATTGTTGCATAGCAAGTGAAACCAATAAATAGAAAGTATATAAAGATAATTTGTTATTATATAACTATTAAATAAGCAAAAAAATTTTTTAATTTTTTCTCTTTACTTATCCATTTTCATGGTTTAATCTCAAACCATAAACGCGCATACAAAATAATATTTTGTCCTCTAGGTTTCTAGAGGTTTTTTAAAGGGTAAATGTGTGATTAGAGTTAATAATGATTGGCAACCTCTTTTTGATGAAGAGCAGGTTAAGCCTTATTATCTTTCTCTTAGAGAATTTTTGAAAGAACAATATAGTAGATACATAATCTATCCCCCTATGGATGAGATTTTTAATTGTTTTGTTTTAACACCATTAAGCTCTGTTAAGGTAGTAATACTTGGTCAAGATCCATATCACGAGAAAGGAGAGGCCATGGGGCTTTCCTTTTCTGTTAGAGAAAATATTAAGATGCCGCCATCATTATTGAACATAAAGAAAGAATTAGAGAATGAAGGACTCTTGAAGGATAATTGGTCTTCAGATCTAACCAGGTGGGCAAAGCAGGGTGTTCTGCTTTTAAATAGTACCCTGACTGTTAGAGAGCATATGGCTGCATCTCACCAGGGAAGGGGATGGGAAGAGTTTACAGATAGGTGTATTAAGTGCCTCAATGATGATGAAAAGAGTAAGGTTTTTATTCTTTGGGGCTCCTATGCTAGGAGTAAGAAAAGCTTAATTACTTCACCTCTTCATCTTGTTCTTGAGTCTCCTCATCCTTCTCCTTTAAGCTCTTATCGTGGTTTTTTTGGAAATAATCATTTTAAAAAAGCTAACGAGTTCTTAAGAGAAAGAAACATAGAGGAAATAGAGTGGTAAAAAAAAGACTGTTAAAGCAATATGCTCTAGCATTCTTTTTTTTCTTCCAAAATGGTAAGCATTTCTCTTGGCGTAACTACAAACGTCTTAACTGGGTAATGCTTAATGTTTCCTGTCACAAGGTAGGCTTCTTCTTTTTTTCTCTTCTCCATCAATACAGCATAAAAGATGACATCGTTGGGATCGGGTATAATATCTTCAATTAAGCTAGCTTCTAAGAACACTCCTCGTTTCTTAATTTCATCAAGAAGAATCTTTATCAACTCTTTGTCAAATTTAAATTTGGGACGATTTAATACCTCCTCATACTCGGAAATAATATCACTATGCAAAATTGGTATAATTTCACCACAAAGAGCTTCCTCTAGAATATGCCAAGGTGGAGAGTCCTTCTTGAGAAGAGCAGATACAAGTACATTTGTGTCTAATACAGCCCAGTGTTTCATTTACTCTTAGTGCTACGTTCTTCTCGCGTAGCATTAATTTCTTTATTGATTTCGTCCAGTGTCATATTTGATACTCCCTTTTTTTCTGCAGCTTCGTTTAGTTTTATCATAGCCCCAATACCACGTTCTGCATTATAAGGAGCTTTAGGAATAGTCATAGGAAAAGGGATTCCATTTTCCATAACAACACGCTTTAAGAATATTCTTACTGCTGTGGATGTGTCGATTCCCAAGCCTTCAAAAACTAGTGATGCTTGGTCCTTTAAGGAATCCTCTACTCTAACTTGTAATAATGACGTAGCCATAAGTTTTCTCCATTAATATATTATAATTGTATGACATTGTAATTCAAATTACAACTCTATACTCAATGCTTTTGAACCTTCGTTTCTAAAAAGCAATAGATTTATAAGAGAAAGAAACATAGAGGAAATAGAGTGGTAAAAAAAAGACTGTTAAAGCAATATGCTCTAGCAGTCTTTAGTGCTGATAAAGATTCCCTATTCAAGAAGTGCTTTTCCTGCTTCTTCTAGTAGGATTTTTGTTTCTCCCGTTGGTGCTTCTTGACATATTATTCCATCCATTTTTAGAAGTGCATTTGCTCCCCTTACTTCATCCTCCCAATTTCTCATCCACTCTCCGTCTCCCCAGCCATAGGAGCCGAAAAGAATTACGTTTTTGTTCTCTAAAAGTGGAAGAATAGAACTAAACATAGGTTCGAAGGTATCTTCCTCTAGTACCTCATTACCCATAGCGGGGCATCCGAATGCGATATAGTTATATTTTTGCGCAATATCTGGAGTAAAGGTAGATGCATCATTAAATACTCTTACTTGAGCCTTATCTCTAAAAAAAGAGATAAGCATTTGAGCCATTTCTTCGGTGTTCCCAGTTCCTGAATAATAAACGATTGCAACTTCTTTCATATTTCCTTCCTTATTACACACACAAATCTTCAACCTTGTTTCCGTTGTTAAATAGTGCCATGTATTCTTTTCTACATTTATCGAGTTTTCTAAATTCCTTAAGAGCATTATCTTTGTTGTGGTAAATCTTCCAATATCCTGAATAAATTGAGTTCTTTCCTTCGTTTTCTATAAATGACAATACATCATCTATTGGGTAACCTAAAATAACTCCAATTTCATGAGGAAAATCATCACTTCTCATTCTCTCTTTAAAGTGGATAAGAAATTTTTCTAAATTTGTTGTGTCATATCCCAAATAGGAGAGAAAGCTTTTAGCTTTTTTTTCGTTTATAGTTTCAAATAGTTCTTTTTTTCTATAAACAAAGAGGAGAGGACATCCCCTTCTATTTGTTAAGAATAGAAGGGAGATACCCTTTTTCTTTAGATTTTCGACACAAGAGGTACTAAATGAATCCAAGAGCTTTGTACAAAAGAGAGAAGAACATTTAATGTTAGCCAATGTCGGTGAAGAATGGGTTACAATCAGTTTTTCTAGTGTCAAAATATCCTCCATTTACACTCTAAGATAGTTCTTTTTCCCAGTTGGACAAAAAGAGGAAAACACAAAGGAGGATGAACTATCAATAGAGTTAGTCTAAACTAACTATAATAAAGATTGGTTACTTTGACAAGAGTAAAGTTAGGTAAAACTAACTTTTTTAATTAGAATATAAAAAGGCAGGTTTCCCTGCCTCATTCAAACTCTCATCTCTCTATTAAATGGTTTACCTAGTGCAGAAGGTCCAAACTTATTACTCTTACGATTAAAGGCTAGAACAATGATTACTAGAATATATGGAAGCATTGTTAAGAATTCGTAATAAGGGAAGGATGGAATAAAGATCTGAACTTGTGTCTGGAAAACCTGAGCAAAAGTAAAGAGGAGAGCACCTAAGAAAATTTTTACTGGGTGCCACTGTCCAAAGTAGACAAGAGCAACAGCAATAAATCCTCTACCATTAATAATATTAGCTGTAAACATTTTTGCTTGGCAAAGGGTTAAGAATGCTCCTGCAAAACCAGCCATAGCACCGCCAATAGCTAGAGATTGGTAACGAACTCTAGTTACGTTGATGCCTAAGCTATCTGCTGCTCTAGGGTGTGTTCCGCATGCTCTTACTTTCAATCCCCATGGAGTTTTGTAGATGATAAACCATGTTACTGGGATTAGTGCATAACAGAAGTAGATGATAGGGTTATGTGTAAAAAGGATATTACCAATAACAGGAATATCTGATAAAAGTGGGATAGGGTAAGCAGTTATACCTGTAATAGATTGGGAACCACCAATGTAAGAACGGAAGAAGGTTCCTGCTAGGCCTACACCGAACATCTGCATACCGATTCCAGCGATTCCTTGAGGCGCGCGGAATGTAATAACAATAATACCAAAAATTAATCCCATTAAGGCTCCTGCTGCTGCGCCAGCAATGAGGCCGAGGAAATTTATAAAGAAAGGAACTGACTCAGCTCCACCATAAGAATATGGAACAAGAAGGCCTAAGAATGCACCCATTGTCATGATACCTTCGCATCCGAGGTTGAAAATACCAGCCTTTTGGTTGAACATTTCTCCCATTGAGGCAATCATTAATGCTACTGCGAAACGGATAGTAAGGGTTAGAGTATTAACTAATAAATCCATTACTTAACCTCCTTTTTAAAGAATTTTTTTCTAAAACTCTCTTCCATGTAAGGGTTTGAAATAATCATCTGAACGGCAACTATAATAAGAATAATTAAGCCTTGAAGACATGTTACAAGGTTAGGTGGAACAGATGTGAGTATTTGAAGGTTTACTTGAGCATAAAGAAGAATACCAAAGAAAAATGCTGCAGGGATAACAGCAATTGGATGTAAGCATCCAAAGAGTGCAACTACGATTCCAGAAAAACCGTAACCACCAGTGATGCCTTCCATCGCTCTTCCTTGGTTACCCATAAGCTCAACAGCTCCTGCCATACCAGCACATGCACCAGATATTATCATTGCAACAACTAGATATAAGTTGACATTGATACCGCCGTATCTAGCCGCACGAGGAGATGCTCCCGATGCTCTCATCTTATAACCAAAGCTAGTTTTCCATAGAAGAATATAGATAATAGCTGCAAGAAGAAGTGAAAGAAAAATACCCTGGTGTACAGCTGTTCCTTTAAAAAGCTTATTAAGTACTGTAGACTCTGGTAATCTTGCACTCATTGGTGTTCCTGTTTTTTCATTTGGATCTAAGAGTGGAATTCTGATCATGAATAGATAGAATTGTGTTGCTGCATAGTTAAGCATAACAGTTGAAAGAAGCTCACTAACTTCAAACCTTGCTTTCAAAAAGCCAGGAATAAAACCATATAGTCCACCAGCAATTCCTCCTGCAATAATACAAAGAGGTATAGCAATGATTCGTGGTAGTGGCGCTACAACGAATGCTGTCGCTGTTGTGGCTATTATTCCCATGGCCATCTGACCTTCAGCTCCAATGTTATTAATACCACTTCGACTGGAGACACAGATACCCAAAGCAATTATTGTTAGAGGTATCATTCTAACGAAAACTTCACAGAGACTGCGGAAGTTCGAGAATGGTCTAGAAATAATGATTGCATAGGTTTTGAATACGTTTTCTCCTGTTGCAAGAATAATCAAAGCACCTATTAAGAGAGCAATAATAGTAGCTAGTGTAATGACTGTTACTTTATACCATATTTTATAATTATTATTCCTCATCACTTACCCCCGCCATAAGAATACCCAGTTTTTCAGTTGTAGCTTCATCCTTGGAGAGTACTTTTTGATTTTTACCTTTAAAGATTACTGCAATTCTATCACTGAGATTCATTATTTCTTCCAGCTCTTCACTAATAAGAAGAATGCCAACTCCCTTATCTCTAAGAGAGAGAAGCTGCTTATGGATGAATTCTGCAGCTCCCATATCGAGACCACGAATAGGGTAGACACAGATAAGGAATTTTGGATTACGTTCTATCTCTCTGCTTAATATTACTTTTTGAATATTACCACCACTAAGAGAACCAGCTGCTGTGTTGATACTCGGGCAGCGTATATCAAATTCTTCCCTTAGTCTAAGTGCATAATTCTCAATTTCTTTTAGCTTCAAAAAGTGCTTGTTAGAGAACGCATCATCGCTATCTTTGAGAATAATGTTCTCTTTTATTGACATACTAGGAACTATACCCTCTGTATTTCTTTCTTCTGGTATATATCCCATTCCTTTCTTAATAACAGCACGAGGTGTGAGGTTAGAGATATCTTCTCCATAGAATAAGATTTCACCTTTTTCAACGCTTCTTATTCCATTAATGGCTTCCGCTAATTCTCTTTGACCATTACCACTTACGCCAGCAAGTCCAACGATCTCACCTTCCTTAATAGTAAGATTAAAGCCGTCGAGTGCATTGAAGCCTCTATCAGATTTAACAACAAGATCCTTTATCACAAGGGCTTCTTTTCCGTTTGAAGGCTTACTCTTGTTTTCTGTTACTTCAACTTCGTGTCCTGTCATTAATGCTGCAATTTCAGAAGATGTGAAATCCTTAGTCTCGCCATTGAAGACAACCTTACCATGCCTAAGTATTGAAACCTTATCAGAAAGAGCTTTTACTTCATTGAGCTTGTGGCTTATAAAAATAATAGATAGCTCTTGGCTCATCTTTTTGAGTAAAGCTATTAGTTCTTCCGTTTCTTGTGGTGTTAAGGCAGATGTAGGTTCATCTAAAATTAGAAACTTTGCACCTAAGCATAGTGTTTTTACTAGCTCTACTCGCTGCTGTTCTCCAACGGAAAGCTGCCAAATATATGCATCAATATCTACTTTTAAGCCATAATGGGAAGAAACCTCTTCTATTCTATTTCTAACGCTTTTTAAATCTACCTTTAGTCCCCAGGACTCTTTCATGCCAAGAGCAATGTTTTCTAGTACTGTCATGTTAGGAACTAACATGTATTGCTGATGTACCATTCCTATTCCATAGCCGAAGGCATCGTTAGGAGATTTTAAAGTGACTTCTTCATTATTAATAAATATTTTTCCTTCATCTGCTTGATAAAGACCCATTAAGATATTCATCAGCGTTGTCTTTCCTGCACCGTTTTCACCAACAAGAGCAAGAACCTCGTGTTCACCAACGTGAAGGGAAATATCATCACAGGCTAGTACGCCTGGAAATCTTTTTGTAATATGTTCGATCCTTAGATCAAATATTTCTTTTCCTGCCATATTTAATTCCAAAAGAGCCGGCAACTAAGGCCGGCATGAAAAAGTGAAGAATTATTATTAGAGTTTTGAATAATCAACGCTTGTGTAGTGAGAAAGTGTGTTAGCTGTCTTTTTGAATGCTTCAATCTGATCATTAACTGTTTTTCTTACTTCGTCTGTGATCTTGTCACTACACTTAGCTTCGTTCCATTTCCAGATAAATCCACCATTGTTGAAGTTCATTGGAAGGCAAGCGCCACCGAGTTTTCCGTTTTCGAAGTTCTCAACTAGTCCTACTACAACAGCTTTATAGTTGTATGCAGAAGCAGCGATACACTTATATCCCTCAGCAATATCGATCTGTGCTATATCCTGCCCAACCCACCAGATGTCCTTGTCTGGGTAATCTGCAACAGCTCTTAATGCTCCAAGAGCCTGCTGAGAAGAACCTGTTAATACGTCAGCTCCTCCCTGGATGAAAGCCTGAGCTGCTTCACCAGATTTTACTGTATCATTGAAGTCACCAATGTGAGTTACCTGAATCTTAGCACTTGGGTTTGATGCTTGAACACCAAGCACAAAGCCTCTGTTGTATCTAGCAGCGTCTCCTCCGTCGATTGGACCAACAAGAGCAACCTTATTTGTCTTTGTTGTTAAACCAGCAATGAGACCTGATAGATATCCTGTTTCTTCAGACTGTGGCATATATGTGAATACATTGTCTGCAATAACATCACTTGAAGTACCGAATGCAAACATTACATCAGGGAATTCTTTACTTGCATCTTCAACCTGAGCTCTAAATTGAGAACCATGAACGATGATGATATTAAAACCAGCGTTAACATAAGTTCTAATAGCTGTCATGGTATCAGCAGGCTGAGTGTTTTCAACAGCTTTATATTCTTTGATTTTGCCTGGCATTTCGTTCATTGCTTCAACAATGCCGTCATGCATAGCCTGACACCAACCCTTGTCATCAACAGTGCTAGAAACAATTAAAGCAACTTTAATATCATTGCTTTTTTCTTCTTGTCCACCCTGGGCAAACATTGGGACAATTGCAATTAGTGCAATAACGAGAATAATAAGTATTTTTTTCATAATGTCTCCTTGTGGTTAACCACACTAAAAGTATGAAGTATTAATCAAATATTACAAAGATGCTTTTTTATACTTTTTCACAAAATTTACGTTATTTTCTTTGTAAACCGCTTTATTTAACACCTCTTTTTTATGTTTTTTAATCTTTTTTTAATAAATTTAAGCAATTGATAAATTGCTATAAAATTTTTGTAAAAATTAATTATTTTTAGTAACAACAGAAATATTCTTTGATACACTTCTTAAAAAGTATTAAAAGGGGAACATTATGAAGCGAAATTTAATTTTTGCATTATTACTCTTAATAATTGTATCGTTTGTTTTAGTTTCTTGCGACGATGATTCTACTCTCTCCCAACAGCCAATGGATGATGCAGATAGAGCTGTTATCGACCGTATCTTTGTAGACATAGAAGCAGACATAAAAAGAAGTCTATATGGAGAAGAAACAGATTTAGAGAAAGCACAATATGAATATGATGATATGTGGGATATCTGCAAATTTGATATGGGAAGTAAGAGCGGACCCTTCTTTGCACATGCTTTAGAGAGTGGAGGACAAGGAAGAATAACTCTGAATAATTTTGTAATTCAAAATGTTGAATCTGATTTTATTTATACCTTAACTGGAAGTTTTACAGTTTTTGATTTGTGTAGGTCAACAACTGATTATTCTAAGAAAATATTATTTACGGAAAAAGGTGATAGCCTCAAAATTGTAGTAAACAGTGGTAGCGTAACTAAAGAAATTAATCTAAGTAAGCTTGATGCTACAACAGGAAAAACGAATATTGGTGAAGTTGAAGGATTATCAGAGCCTCAAGCGAAAGAAATTATCTCTGGTCTATGTGATGCTTTTGAAGAATACAGAGATTTAGAATTTAAGAAAGGTGTAACGCTAGAAAGTGAGAATATTGTATGTGTTATCAAAGAGCTTTATTCTGATTCTAGTTTATTTAAAGAGGAATATGAAGAGCACATAAGACTAAAATTACCAGTTGTAGTTAACGGCGATAGATATACTATTGAGCTTAAGTTCAAGTCGTTATATGAGGAGAAAACTATACCTGGTGCTGAATCTAGTGCTACAACATATCCTTATATAGAAAATACTTTTGATTTTAACGTCACTATGAATGGTAGAGATACGATTAAGGGCTCTATAACTGTAATTGATAACTATAGTTATCCTTCGTCACTCAGAAGAACACTGACTGTTGATTCAATGGAAATTAATGGAAAGAAGCTATTTGCCGACGAAGCATATGGTTACTTATTGAAGAAGGTTCAGTATCTAAAGGCTGCTTTAGATGCTTTCATACTAATTTGATGATTTTGAAGGAATGATAATTATGAAAAGAAATATAATTATTACTATAGTATTAGCTTTTTTATTGGTTTTTCTTGTTTCTTGTGAAGACGAAAGTTCTAGCATTCCATTGCCAATGGAAGAAAAAGATAAAGTTTCTATTAATCGTGTTCTTAATGATGCTATGAAAGAGTTAGATGGTTTGAGTTCACCAGAATCATATAAAGGTGATTTAGTGATATTTCTTCGTGAAATGACTGAAGCTATTAACGGTGAATTGATTGAATGTGGTAAGAGTACTGATTCTTTCTATGCTAAGGTTAACATAAACAATGAAGGCGTTTTGGTTTTAAATAATTTCATAATTAATGATGAAGTTAATAATACTACATATAGGCTAACAGGAAAATTGTATATAGATCTAGATTATATTTATTCTAGTTTTAGTTCTTCAGGTGGTGGCTATCAAGAATTAATTGAGGAAGACGATGTCGAAAATGCTAAAGAATCTAAGCTTACCATTGTAAAAACTGTTAGCGGTAGTGAACCAATTCAAACTGAATTAATTGGAAGAACAGCGATTAATGAAAATATTTTATGGAAAAATGTGGATCCTCTTAGATCTGCTATAGGCGAAAAGTATTATAGCTTGCAGGATGAATTATATGAAAAGGGCCTTAATCTTACGTGTTCAACTTCTTTTGGTAGTTTTGTTTATAAAATAAAAGAGGTAAAGACAGAGACAGGCGGAGAAAGTGGGGAAGGAGAATTTTCATTAACTATAGATAAGAAGGCTCTAACATTAGGGGATGGTCAATATACTGGAAAAATTATTTTTACTGAGAAATATGAATGGTATTCTCGTTGGGGTGATTTTTGCGATTATAGAGAATATGTATTTGGTTTTGATTTAAATTCCAAGAGAGATTCTATTACAGATAATATTAAAGCTGAGATATCAATCGTTCTAGACGATAGTGTTATGGATGATTATACAGCTATAGATATTAAGAGTGTTTCAGTGAACAATAAGACTTTGATTCCAGATGAAGTTTATGGATATTGCTATAAAGAATATAATAATATCTTGAGAGAGAAGTTTTTAATTAAATAATCTTTTTTACTTAAGCTTTGGTCCTACTTGAAGTAGGGCCAATTCTTTAAATGTAAAAAGAAGTTAATAATTCATTACAATTTCTTAACAATTTTATTCTTTCTTTGCTTTCTTACTGTTTTCTTTATTCGCGTTTAATTATACTTAATATTGATATATCTCTTATTGGAGTTAGTTGTGTTAGATAAGAATAATGAATATTCAAAGATGAAATTCCACATTGATGTAGAAGTGTTGAAGCATTTGTTTAATGATACATTGGTGCGCGATGCTGATAGAATTCCTATTGATATTTGTTCAAAGGATAGAGTCCCATCTAGGTGCTGTATATATAAGGAAAGAGCTGTTGTTAGATACAGAATTATGGCTCTTGCAGGATATACACTAGAAACAGATGATGATGAGTATCGTTCTCTTTCCTCTTATATGGAAGAAGCAATGAGAGAAGATAAACCAAAGCTTCCTCTTTTAACAACGATTGCAACTGGTTGTTCTTCTTGTCCTCAGTCTCATTACCAGGTTTCTGATGCATGTAGAGGATGCTTTGCTCGTCCTTGTGCTACTAATTGTCCAAAGGATGCAATTACATTTGAACATGGTAAAGCTGTAATTAATACAGAAAAGTGTATTAAGTGTGGTAAGTGTATGGAACGCTGTCCTTTCCATTCTATTGTACACAATTGTGTTCCTTGCGAAGATGCTTGCCCTGTTGGTGCTGTTAAGCAGAATGAAAAAGGAATAAGCGTTGTTGACCATGAAAAATGTATTGGTTGTGGTAAGTGTTTAAAGAGTTGTCCTTTTGGCGCAATTGTTAAGCGTTCAGCTCTTATCCCTGTTGCAAAGATGCTTCATAATAATGAAAAGGTTGTTGCTATTGTTGCTCCAGCTATTGAGGGACAGCTCCCTGGTTCTATCGAGCAGATCAAAGAGGCAATGAAAGGAGCCGGCTTTACTGAGGTTGTTGAGGTTGCTGAGGGCGCTAGAATTACTGCAGAAAGGGAAGCAAAGGAATTAGAAGAAAGAAAGGAAAATGGTGAAGGCTTCTTAGCTACATCATGCTGTCCTGCATGGTTTACTCTTGTTGAAAAGCATATTCCTTCTCTTAAGAGTCACATTTCTTCTACTCTTTCACCAATGGCTTATACTGCTCAGCTTTGTCAAAAACGATTCCCTGGCTATAAGGTTGTATTTGTTGGTCCTTGTGTAGCAAAGAGATATGAGGCTGCAACTCGTTATCCAGATATCATAGATCGTGTTATTTCATATAGTGAATTAGCAGCAATTTTACAGGCTAAAGATATTGATGTTTCTTCTATCAATGTAGACTTTGATGATGAAGCATGTTCATCATTTGAGGATTGCAGAGATTTTGCATTGTCTGGTGGTGTTGCTTCCTGTGTACTTAACAGAGTCGATGATAGAAATAAATATAAGGTAATGAGTATTAATGGTATTGATGCTCAAACTGTTAGACAGATGAAGATTTGGAATAAGCTTCCACCTGAAGCTGATTTAGTTGAAATAATGTGTTGTCCTGGTGGTTGTATCGCTGGCCCTGGTACTCTAGTTTCACCTCAGGCTGCAACTAAGTTTAGAAAGCAGATGAGTAAAGAAAGAGCATTAGCTAAAGAAAAAAAGAATAATAAATAATCATTGAAGTTTTATAAAAAGGCTGTTAAATAATCTTTAGCAGCCTTTTTTTGTTAGTGTGGTAACGAGCCAACTGCCGGTTTTTTTTCGTAAAAAGAAGATATATAACATTGGTAGCTTAGATAAAAAAGAGGCAGTGAATGAAATCATATAGAAATAGAGTTGTCGATGTTATTTTAAAACGAAGTTAGAGAGTAAGGGTGCTGTTTTAATAGAAGGTCCAAGGTGGTGTGGAAAGACAACAACAGCAGAACAAGTTGCAACTAGTATTTTATATATGGATGCTCCATCTTTTCTATGGTATTAACGGCTGTTGGAGATTGGCCATATATCAGAAAAGATGGAGTTTGTGTTGTTCCTATTGGTTGCTTGAAGAATTTAAAAAAGAAGATGTGGCTCGTAATTGAGCCACTTTTTATTTGTAAATAACGCTAATAAATACGTCTTCTTTTTCTTTTCTTTCTACTATTTTGCCATTTATTCTTTCACCATCTACAGTTAGTGAATACTCGCTACCTCTCTCACCTGTTATGTGATAGGTGGTATGTCCCATCTTTCTTTTGAGCGTGAAAGAGTTAATCGTAGAAGGAAGAACTGGATTTATCTCTAAACCAGAAAGTCGAGGAGTAATACCAAGAATGAATTGAGAGGCATTAACGAAAGTCCAAGCAGCGCAGCCTGTTAGCCAGCTATTCTTTCCTTCTCCTTCATTTTGAGCATCTCTACCTGCTACCATTTGACAATATACATATGGTTCTGTCTTGTGTATTTCACCAATATCCTCTGTATAAGAGGGGGAGATCTTTTTGTAGATTTCAAAAGCTCTGTCACCATGCCCAAGTAGTGTTTCTGCACAGCTTACCCAAGGATTGTTATGACAGAAGATACCAGCATTTTCTTTGTATCCTGGTGGGTATGATGAAACCTCTCCAAGATTGAGATGGTACTCCTTGTATGCTGGCTGAACTAGAATGATGCCATATTTACTATCTAGATGCTTTTCGACGCTCTTAAGTGCTTTCTCTGCTTTTCCGTCGTCTAAGCCTATACCTGCCATTACGCACATACCCTGGCTTTCTATAAAGATTTTTCCATCCTCGTTAGTTTTGGAGCCAATTGGATTAGAGAATGCATCGTATGCTCTAACAAACCATTCACCGTCCCAGCCTGGTCCTTTGACGGCTTCTACCATTTTCTCTACTTCTTTTTCGATTTCTATTTTTTCTTCATTCTTACCAAGATGCTCTAGTATCTCAATGTAAGCTTTAGCATATTTTACAAAAAGTCCTGCGATGAAGACGCTTTCAGCTTTTCCTGATTCGAAATTAGAACAGGTTTGGAAGCTTTCCCCTGGTGTTTTCGAGAAGCAGTTTAAGTTCAAACAGTCATTCCAATCTGCTCTTCCTATTAGTGGTAGACCATGAGGACCTTTATGGTTAATTGTATACATGATGCTACGCTTTAGGTGTTCAAGAAGTGGCTGCGACTTCTTTTCATCGTTATCAAAAGGTACCATTTCTGAAAGAATAGAATAATCATTAGTTTCTGCTAAGTATGAATAAACAGCTGCAACAAGCCATAATGGATCATCGTTGAAGCCTCCACCAATGTCGCTGTTACCTTTTTTATCTAGCGGTTGATATTGATGATAGGTTGAGCCATCTTCAAATTGAATAGATGCAATATCTATAATTCTTTCTCTAGCTCTATCTGGAATTATGTGCATAAAACCAAGTAAATCTTGGCATGAATCTCTAAAGCCCATTCCTCTGCCGATACCACTTTCATAGTAAGAAGCAGAACGAGACATATTGAATGTAACCATACACTGGTATTGGTTCCAAATGTTTACCATTCTGTCAAACTTTTCAGTTTTTGTATCAACAGTAAAGGATGAGAGTAGATCACTCCAATAAGAAGAAAGAGATGCAAAGGCAGCATCAAACCTCTCTTCGCTATTATAGCGTTCCATCATTGAGTGTGCTTTTGTTTTGTTTATTACAGATTTAGATTCCCACTTTTCATCTTCGTTGTTTTCTATATAGCCAAGAACATATATTAGCGTCTCTTCCTCTCCTGGTTCTATCTCAACGATGTTTTCAAGTGCTGCTATTGGAGACCACCCAGAAGCCTTGCTATTAAAGAGGTGAGTCTCTCTAATACCATCAGGAGAGTCATAGTTATTAAATTTTCCTAAGAAGGTAAGTCTATCACTATCGAAAGAGGAGACATCCTTATTGGAAGAAAAGAATGCGTAGTGATTTCTTCTTTCTCTGTATTCTGTCTTGTGGTAAATTGCATTCTTTTCTATTTCAACTTCTCCTGTTGAGTAATTGCGCTGGAAGTTAGTTTGGTCGTCAAGGGCGTTCCAAAGGCACCATTCAACAGCTCCAACAACTCTCACTTCTTTTTTCTTTTTAGAAGTATTCTTAATTTTTAGTTTCATTATTTCACAAGTGTCAGAAAGTGGAACAAAGATAGTTAGACTTGTTTCCAGAGAGCCTAGTGCCGAATTAAATGTAGTATATCCCAATCCATGTCTACATTCATATTTATCTAGGGGTGTTTTTAGTGGAAGAAATGAAGGGGAGAATCTATTCTCTCCGTCTTCTATATAGAAGAGTCGTCCGCCATTGTCCTGTGGAACGTTGTTGTATCTAAAGCGTGTGATACGACGCATTTTTGCATCCTTATAGAAACTATATCCACCACCAGTATTAGAAATAAGGGAGAAGAAATCTTCGCTTCCTAAATAGTTTATCCAAGGTAGTGGTGTATATGGTGTTGTTATAACATATTCCTTTTTCTCGTCATCAAAGTAACCAAACTTCATATTTCCTCCAGTTAGTTCAGTGCTTGAACAAATACATTTAAACACGGTTTTTAGTATAAAAAAAGAGTTTTATGTTTATTGGGGATGTTTTTTGTTTATAAGAGAAGTGTGAAATGATAATATATACCTATGATAGTAGAGACAAAAAATGGATTAATTGAGGCTTTAGAGGAAAAAGATTGTTATCTTTTTAAGGGTGTTGAATATGCCTTATCTTCTCGTTTTTCTTCTCCTCAGCATCCTCGTCCTTGGAGTGGTATTAAAAAAGCAGATAAAGACTATATGATGACGCAGAGAAGAGAGGACGAGAATAGTTTTTATAAAAAAGAATTCTACTTTGACGATAGTTTAAGACCAGAAGAAGGAGAGAATAAGCTTTGCCTTAATATTTGGACTCCTAAAGAGAAGGGAAATTATCCAGTTCTTGTCTTTTTTCATGGAGGTGCTTTTTTTAAAGGATATTCAAGTGAAATAGAGTTTGATGGAAGTGAGTATGCTAAGCGTGGTGTAATATTAGTAAGTGTTAATTATCGCTTAGGAATATTTGGATACCTTTCCTTGAGTAAGAAGGAATGTAATTTTGGCTTACAAGACCAAGCTATGGCATTAGAGTGGGTTAGAGAGAATATTGCTTCTTTTTCAGGAGACTCTTCTCGTATTTCTATAATGGGGCAGAGCGCAGGTGCACTCTCTATCCTTGCTCTTTTATCATCTTCCTTACTCCCAATAAAACCATATACTGTTATTCTTCTCTCTTCCGGTGGTCTTGATGGTCCATTACCAGTTTTAAAAGGTAATAGTGAAGAAATAGCTCTTCGGAGTATGGAATTCTTTAAAATGAAAGGTATTACTAGAGATGATTTGTTTTCTCTTTCTTCTTATGAGCTATTATCATTTGAAGAAGAGCTTATTACTTACTTGAATTCTCGTTTTCCTTATCTTATTTTTCCGCTTTCTCCGCTTATTGATAATGAGACTGTATTTTCGCCATCTCTTTCGCTCGAAAGTGGAAAATATGATGGCTTTCCACTTTTGATGAGTAGTGTTTTACAGGATTTAACAGAGCGCCCGGAAGGAAAAGAAAAGAATGAGATGCTTAATTCCTCTTCTCGATTTTTATCTAAGAGAAAAGGCCCATCTTATTCTATGTTCTTTACTCATCCAATTAAACCAGAAAATATTCCACCATTTCACTCCTCAGAGCTTTGGTTTGTTTTTGGAACACTAAAAAGAAGCTGGAGGAATTTTGATTCTGAAGACTATGAGTTGTCTTCTTTTTTACTTGATGCGTTTTCTTCCTTTGTCTCTACTAAAGCTCTTCCTTGGCCAGAATTTCCATATATAAAGGAAATAGAGTAGTGACAATTATTCTTTTTCTTCTGTTGAATATATGTGAATAAAAAGAAAGTAATAGAAGCATTAATCAAGGCTGTTACAAAAATAGAATATAGTATTAAAAGTATTAATTATTATTCATACAAGGATGCTCCTATACTCTTAGTCGAAGCAAATAGAGAGAATAAGGAATACTCTTTTGCTCTTTTACACAATACGACGGAGCAAAATGACTACTACAAAGCAAAAATCTATCATTCCTTTTCGCTTCTTTCTTTTCGTTATCCAAATACAGAACGCTGTGTAATAGTTTTAGATGAAATGAAGAGAAAGAAAGAGAAAATCATAGTAAAAAGCAATACTTCAAAGGAGGTTTTAATAGTTTTTTGTATTAGTAGTAAATACATAATTTGAATTGTAATAAAGTACCAATTAAAAAAAGTATTAGAAATTCACGAAAAAGAAATGAGAAAATACTTAATGGAAATGATTTATATAATTCGTACTGAGGGATAGAGAATTCAAGCAATTATATTGAAATAAACAATTTCAGTCTTATTGAAAACTACTCCCTTAGAAGAATATATTGAGAATGGAGATGGTATATATACGCTCAAAGAAATCTATCATGATTCCAGAAATATCATTGAGAAGCCTTTATTTGGGCATGGTAAGCCTATAATGATTATGGCCTTGGCTTTTATTGTACTGAGAGCAATGAATTAGTAAGAAAATGGGGTGTTGGTATGATCAGAATGGTTATGCTAATTGCTATGAAATTGGGCTTAGCGGACTAAGTCAACGCGAACTTGCAGACATTTCTATTCGAACTATAAAGCAATATGAAGAGAGGAAGAAGAATATTAACAAGGCTCAAGCGGAGTATCTTGTGATAATAGCTAAGGCCTTGTGCTGTGAGCTTGATGATTTAATTGAGAAATGCGAATAGGATAAGTCTTTTATTCATGACAGAAATTAACCTTGTTGCTTGTCTTATATCTCTTTTTGATTTCTATTTCTGTAAAGCCTCGTTTTATAGAGGCTTTATATATAGTTAGTATGCCTTATAAAATTATAATACAAGGAATTATG
>CAZLYD010000010.1:0-55460 GCA_964563815.1 uncultured Spirochaetaceae bacterium | reverse complement strand
ATTTAGATCCTTGCATCTGATTTTATGTTCCAATTAGGATTAATATTAAGGGATGCATCAATTTTTATGAATAAGAATTCATTATTAGTTTTAGTTATTAATAAGTCTATTTAATTTGTTGATATTAAAGCTTTATTGTTAATAAAGGAGTTAAACTAAGCTCTGTATTATAAATATTTGTAAAGCTATCAAACTGAGCAGAAAGTAAAGCATATATGTATACTGTTGTTTGGTTTTCCTCATATGACGAATCATCTAGCTCTTCAATATTTGATATTTGATTAAAAAGAGATCTGTTGTATCTGATGAGATCAATACATTCAATTTCATTATTATCCTGGTCAAGTAAAAACAACTTCACTCTACCATTATCATTATATTCAATTCTATAATTACAGCTTTCATTGATTATTATGTTTTCGTTATTTTCATTTATTAGAGAATATAATGAATGCTTTTTATCGCCATAGGTATATTCATAGAATGAATTATTTTCTTCTTGGTTAATTAATAATCCATTTCTGCTGTTACAGAATTCACTATTAAAGGCCTTAATTAGATTATCATTATCATTAGTATTTGATATTGTATAAAACAGATAGAGGATTGGATAACCATCTTTTATATAGTTATTTTTTAATTCAGAATCAACAACAATTTTACCTGTATTATCATTATTATTTATAATTCTGAAAGATGATGATGAAGGTACTAATATAGAAGGAATACCACAAGAAGTAATAAAAATGAGGGTAGCAAGAAGAATGAAAAAAAGAATTCTATTTTTCATCCAAACTACCCTCCTCTATTAAGAAAACAGTTAATTATTAGTTAGATTTTAACTGACTAGCTCTTGTTTTAGCAAGCTTTGCATATTCAGAACCATAATCAACAAAATCACTGTATAACTGTTCATACATTGAAATAGCTAATTCAATATTTGATTCTTCAGTTAATCTAGCAGCATTAAATAAAGCACGAGAAGAATATATACCTGATGTACCATAATCATCAAAGATCTTGTTATATAATTCTAATGCTTTAGTATTATCACCAGATTCTTCATATGCTACAGCTTCACTAATTAATGCAACTTCACCCAAGTATGTTTTGCTCTGTGCCTTTGCAACTTCATCATATAGAGAGATAGCATTCTGGTAATCAGCCTTTTCATAGCTAATTGAAGCTAAAATTAAAGCAGCTTTAGCGCCATCATATTTCTTAACACCACTATTCTTATATAAATCATTAGCAGCATTTAAAACACTCTCTTCTAGAGCAGAATAATTTTCACTATCAGCATCCATAACAAGAAATTCGTTATAAGAGGATTCTAAATTTGCTAGCTTTTCACTTGCTTTTGCAGAATTATTCTTGATGATACTTGTACCAACAACAGCTACTAAAGCAATAAAAACAATAGAGATTGCAACAATCAAAATAAGCTTAGTATGAGATGAAATCCAGGCTTCAGTAGCATTGAGAAGTTTATCATTAGCTGAAGTAATTTCTTTGTTCTTTTTTCCCATTCTAAAATCCTTTTGAGAAAGCGGAGATTAACTCCGCTTCTCATTTATAATTATTGATAATTAGTTTTTCTTAAGCATTTCAGCGAAAGGATTATATGTATCATCATCTTCCTTTACATCTGCCATGTACTTAGCCATCTCGTCTTCCTGGTTTCTCTTAACCATTTCTTTGATTGAAAGAGAAAGCTTCTGAGCCTGAGGATTAACATCAATAATCATAGCTGTGATTGGTTCGCCAATCTTATTCTTATAGCTTTCAAGAACAGCATCAGTATATTCTTCACCTGGTTCAACAAGATTAAACTTAGAAATGAGACCTTCGATATCACCAATAACCTTTACAAATACACCAAAGTCCTGAACAGATGAGATAGTACCTGTAATTGTAGAATACTTATGATATTCATTCTTAAGCGTCTTCCAAGGATTACCTTCAAGATCCTTAACAGAAAGCTTGATTCTTCTGTTTTCTGGTTCAACCTTTGTTACAACAACATTAATTGTGTCACCTTCCTTACAGAACTGATCCATGCTCTTAATCTTCTTTGTCCAAGATACATCATCGATGTGTAAGAAACCATCAATACCATCTTCAAGATTAACAAAAGCACCACTATTTGTAACTTTAACAACAGGAGCTGAAAGAACTGTATTTACAGGATAACGATCGAGAATTGTATCCCATGGATTTTCTTCAAGCTGCTTAAGGCCAAGAGAAACCTTCTTCTTATCAAGGTCAAAGCCAAGAATCTTTGCTTCAACAACATCGCCAATATTAACGACTTCTTTTGGATTAGTAATTCTCTTTGTCCATGATAATTCTGAAACATGAGCTAAACCTTCAATACCAGGTTCAATTTCAATGAAGATACCAAAGTTAGCAATCTTTGTAACAGGCTTTTTAATTACATCGCCAACATTATACTTGAATGTTGTCCATGGATCTGGCTGCATAGCCTTTAATGATAGATTGATCTTCTGTGTATCTGGATCAATATTAATAAGCTTGAGCTGAACTGTCTGACCCTTCTTAACAAAATCTTTTGGTCTTGTTACATGACCCCATGACATATCATTGATATGAAGTAGACCATCAAAACCACCAAGATCAATAAAAGCACCAAAGCTTGTGAAAGACTTTACTGTACCTTCAACAATATCGCCAACGCTAACTGTATCGAAGAACTTCTTCTTATTTTCTTTAATTTTGTTTTCAAGATATTCTCTTCTTGAAACAACACTCTTAAGCTTTGTTCCATTATGGAACTTATCGATAATAAAGTAGTCAGCCTTACCTACGAGAGATTCAGGATCCTCTACTCTAACAACATCTGCCTTTGATAATGGGCAGAAACCTTTATAATCACCACCAAGGTCAACCTCGTATCCGCCCTTAATAACCTTTGTGAACTTTCCAAGAACAGGTGTTCTTTCTTCACTAGCTTTCTTGAGAGCTTCAGTTCTTTCCTTAGCTTCTGCTTTTTTCTTTGAAACAACAACTTGGCCACGACCATTGTCAAGTTTTAAAATCGTGAGAGCAACCTTATCACCAATTGCTGGTAATTCAATAAACTCATCTACTGGGACTTGGCCCTCTGACTTGTAACCAATGTCGACCAAAACAGTCTCGTCATTTGTCTGTACAACAGTACCGGTTACGATCTGACCGACTTCTAACTCTGGAATTGACATAAGATGCTGTTCGAAATATGACTGCATCATTGATTCTTTTTCCATTCCACTTTCTCCTACAACTAAAATACCATTACTATCGCTTTTGCATAGCTCTATAAACTTTCTCACAAACCTCTTCTATAGTCAAGTTGGTAGTGTCAATATAAATTGCATTTTCAGCTTTTTTTAATCCTCCAACTTCTTTTTCTATATCATTTTTGTCTCTTTTTTGGATTGAGTCATAAACTTCCTCATAACTAACACCACTTTGCTCTTTTAATCTTCTTTTTACTCTCTCATCAACACTTGCATCAAAGTAAAATTTATATTCAGCATTTGGGAATATTACTGTAGTTGTATCTCTACCTTCTGTAACTATATTAAGATCGGAAGAAAGCTCTCTAACCATATTTGTCACTATCTCTCTTAGCCTTGGATCAGAGGAAACAGGAGAAGCATATTTATCAACTAGAGGAGTATGAAGCTTAGGCTCAACATTTATTCCATCTATACAAATATTACCATCTTCAACAGTAATTTTTGTCTCTTTTGCAGTATCTAAAACACTATCTCTATCAAGTGGATCAAGTCCCTTTTCTATTTGAGCTAATGTATATGCTCTATAGAAGGAACCAGTATTCAAAAAATACCAATCAAGCTCTTTTGCAATTCTTCTTGCAATTGTACTTTTACCACTTCCAGCAGGACCATCAATTGCGATTATCATTTTTTGCCCCTCTATTCTTCGTTACAGCTCTTCTTTCTTTTTTAGGATTTATTTTCTTTGAATTATTCTTGCCACTTAGAAGACCATTAATTTCATCCTGACTAAGATTACGCCATTCTCCACTTTCTAAATCACCTAATTCAACGCAACCTATTCTAATTCTTGTTAAACTCTTTACGTCATAATCTAGATAACTGAAAATCTTTCTTATTTCTCTATTTTTACCTTCTGTAAGAGTAACCTTAATAAATTCCTTAGTTCTAGGAATAAGATCATATCTTTTAATTCTGTATTGTGTTGGCATATCAATATAGAGACCATCAAGAGCTCTATTTAAATCATCAATATCGACATTTCTATTAAGCTTAACGATATATTCTTTTTCAACTTCGTATTTAGGATGCATCATTTTATTTGCAAAATCACCATCGTTTGTAAAAAGAAGTAAGCCATTTGAATCCTTATCGAGTCTTCCAACATTAAAAAGCAGATTTGCATCCTTCATTCCAATTAGCTCTCTGGCATACTTATCTTCATTTGGATCATAATTTGTACAAACATATCCTCGTGGCTTATTCAAAGCGATATAATATTTTTTATTAGGTAACTCAATCGTATCACCATCAACTTGAATAATATCGTCTTCAATAACTTTATAACCTTGCTCTCTTATGGTTTTATTATTAACCATTACTCTTCCTTGGCTAATTAATTCTTCACTTGCTCTTCTTGAAGCGACACCACACTTCGCCATATATGCTTGTAATCTCATTGGAAATAATGAGTTATCTTTTTTTTCATTCATTAAATAAATCCCCTTCATTTTCTTTATTAAACTTCAATCTATCTGCTTCACTAAGCTTTGGAAGGTCAGAAATTGATTTTAGTTTAAATTCATATAAAAACTTTCTTGTTGTACCATATAGGCATGGATGACCTGGCTTGTCGGCTCGCCCATTTACCTTAATATAATCCCTTTCTCTTAAGAGTCTTACAATAGAATCTGATTGAATACCTCTAATTTTATCTATCTCGCTTCTTGTGATAGGTTGAGAATATGCAACAATTGATAGTGTTTCTAAAGCAGCTCTACTAAGTCTTCTATCAACACGACGTCCATAGCTCTGTCTAAGATTAGGATAAAGCTCAGGAACAGGCTGGAAAGAATAAAGATCATCTTCCTCTAATAAAAGCATTCCAGAATTACGTTCACTGTAATGTTCTTTTAATTCTTTAAGTGAAGCAATAATTTCTTCTTTAGTTAAATGTGTAAGTAGAGATATTCGCTCTAAAGAGATAGGAATATTCTCAATAAATAGTATTACTTCAACTATTTTTGCTTTATCACTAAGTCTTTCAATCATCCCAGTCATCATCCTCATCTATTTCTACATCTTCTTCATTTCCAGTAAATTCTTCAATGTATTCGCTTTCTTTTTCACTCTCTCTTTCTTTTCTCTTTTTTTCGATTATTGAGTCAAGATTCATCTCTGCATCCAGAGTTAAAATAGAATAATCAGAAGCATCCTCTAAATTCTCTTTTTCGTATATTTTAGCTTCTCTTTCATATTCTTCAATTAAGCTTGGATCCCAATCCTGAGCACGCTTACTTAAATAAATTTCTCCCCACTGTTCTTTTTGTTTAAAAAGAATGGTGTGGTCCTTTGCAGCTTCTAGAATACTAAGAAAAGAACATATTATGTGTAGTGGATTAGAAAAATCAACAATTAAATCAGAAATAGATATTTCGTCTCTCTCTTCCAAGAGCTCAGCCATTAGTGCTCTCTTTTCCTTAACTGAAACCTCTTGGTAAATATTAAAGATTTTAGATTGTGGTGTTTTTTTAAGTATTGCTGAAAATGTTTTTGCAATATCAATTATTGTAACATCCTTAAACAACTCCTTATCTTCAAAAGGAATAGTAAAGTAGTTTTCTCCTCTATCAATATAGAGCCTTCCGCTTTTATCTGCTCCAGTTAGTAAATCTGTATATTTTTTAAACTTTTGGTAATCAATTAATCTATCAACCAGTTCCTGTCTTGGATCCTCATATTCTTCATCTAATTCCGTTTCTTGTGGAAGAAGTAATTTTGTTTTTATATATATCAATTCAGCAGCTGTTCGATAAAAATCTGCGGTTTCCTCAATTTCAGTTTTATTATTTTCAAGGTATTCAATAAATTGCTCGGTAATCAAAGATATAGGTAAATCATAGATATTTGCATCATTTTTACTAATAAGAAAGAGAAGCAAATCAAGTGGACCATCGAAATCCTTTTTGTCTGAAAGAATTCCAGGAACATGAAAGCTTCTCTTTTCTTTAGTATCTAATATTGCATCAAATGAATCAGCCATATCTAAATTATAGAAAAAAGAACTAACTGACTCAACAGATTATAATTTTACTCTTTTTCTTCGTCGTCAGTTTTTTTATTAAAAATTATTTCTCTAACTTTTTCATCAACTGTTTTAGTAAAGTCGGGATTATTTTCAAGATATTCAATGGTTTTATCTCTACCCTGTCCTATCTTTTCACCATTGAATGAATACCATGCACCAGACTTTTCAATAATATCATGCTTTGTTGCTGCATCTAATAGAGAGCCCATTTTAGAAATACCAGAGCCAAACATTAAATCAATTTCACACTTCTTAAATGGAGGTGCAACCTTGTTCTTTACAACCTTAACTCTAACCCTATTACCAGTTAATTCATCTGCATTTTTTCCAATAGATTCAATTCTTCTAACATCAAGTCTAACTGAAGAATAGAATTTAAGAGCATTACCACCTGTTGTTGTTTCAGGATTACCAAACATAACACCAATTTTCATTCTAATCTGATTAATGAAAATAATTGTTGTATTACTCTTAGAAAGTATACCAGTTAGCTTACGTAAAGCTTGAGACATAAGTCTAGCCTGAAGGCCGAGGTGACTATCACCCATATCGCCTTCAATTTCAGCTTGAGGAGTTAAAGCAGCAACAGAGTCAACAATAATTATATCGATAGCACCACTACGAACTAGACGCTCAGTTATCTCAAGTGCCTGTTCTCCATTATCTGGCTGGCTTATCCATAAATCATCAATATTTACACCTAGGCTTTTAGCATAAACAGGATCTAAGGCATGTTCTGCATCAATAAATGCAGCGATTCCTCCTATTTTTTGACACTCAGCAACAGCATGAAGAGCAAGAGTTGTTTTACCACTGGATTCAGGTCCAAAGATTTCGATAATCCTTCCCTTTGGATAACCACCAACTCCAAGTGCTTCATCCAACAAAATAGAACCAGATGGAATAACTTCAACATCTAAAACATCCTTGTTGTCTCCCAGCTTCATTAATGAGCCCTTACCAAACTCCTTATCAATTTGAAGTCTAGCAGCTTCCAAAGCTTCTCTTTTTCCATCTTTATTTGGATTATCACTAACATTATTCTGTTTTGCCATATATACCTCACATCAATTATATATAACTTAAAAAAATTAAAAAATGTCAAAAAACTCTATTTTTTCAAAATAAAAGTTTCAGGACCATCATTAGTATATTTTATTGACATATGTTCACCAAAAGCGCCACGACTAACACTTACATTGTTCTCTTCTAGAGCTTTTATTGCTTCAAAATATAATTCTTTTGCTATTTCGCTCTTTTCAGCATTATCAAAAGAAGGTCTATTACCTCTTTCCAAATTAGCAGCTAATGTGAATTGACTAATTATCATTACAGATTTACTTCGATCCATAATTGAAAAATTAGTCTTATAGTCATCTTCCCCGCGATAGATTCTTAGCCTCAATATTTTTTCAATGAAAGGTTTAACTAATTCTTTTTTGTCTCCTTTTTCAACACAAAAATAGACTAAAAGACCTGAACTCATTTCACTAATTAATCTGTTTTCTACAGAGCACGAAGCATCTTTAACTGTTTGAATAACTGCAATCATCTAACAAAGCGTGTATATCATTAACAAATTGAATTTTATCATTTTCTTTAAAAAATGAAGTACCCATTACTGCAAGAGAGACACCACTATCATATAAGAGACGTATGTTATTTCTCCCAACTCCACCATCAACCTCAATTTGATAGCTATATCCATCTTCTCTTCTTCTTAAATCTAATTCTTTTATTTTCTTTATTGTTGAGTCGATAAAGCTTTGGCCACCCCATCCAGGATTAACAGTCATAACAAGAACATAATCAACTTCATCAAGTACGGCCTCAATAGCACTAACAGCTGTTCCAGGATTAATTGCAACTCCACAACTAATGCCACTCTTTTTTATCATTTGGATGCATCTATCGAGATGCTTGGTTGCTTCTTGATGAATAGTAATTATATCAGAACCAGCATCAATATACTCATTAATAGTATTCTCTGGATTTTCTATCATAAGATGTGTATCAAAAATTAAGTCACTATTCTTTTTTAAATCATTAATAAACTTGGGACCAAATGTAATATTAGGAACGAAATGCCCATCCATAACATCTAAATGAATATAATCACATCCACTTTCGCTTACTTCCGTTAATGCTCTAAGTGGAATAGAGAAATCAGAAGCTAACAAAGAAGGAGAAATCGATAACTGTTTTGTATTCATAGCTTGATTATATGCTTATGTTTATTAATTTTTCTACTATAAATAAATACACATTATACATTTTACACCATGAAACTACTCCTTAGCTAAAAGGCTTTTTACTTTGCAATAATAAAAAAATGTGTTATATTAAAGTAAAGCCGAGCAAGATGTGCCCGGGCTTTATTTTTTGAAAATATTTATAAAGGAAAAGTGGTAAGATATGATTGATTTAAAACTTTTATTACAGGAAGAAAAAGCCCTAGGAAAAAATCCATATTTTTCTTATAAACTCTCATCTTTAAAAGAAATAGACTCTTCAATCATTGCAATGAAAAAAATAGAGACAAAAGAAAATCTCCGACAAGATGCTATTGTGATGAGTTTTGACAATCCAGATTCAATTACTCTTAACTTTGTTGCAGGAAGAATTAATCTCTTACTTAATCCTCATGAAGCTCAAGTTAGATTAAATAATCTAATGAATACTTTCCATGACAAAAGAAACTTTGAATGTGCTGAATATATTGCCTCAACAATTATTAATGCTTATGAAGCTCCAGTTGCCTTGAGAGTATTAGGTGAAATTGCTGAAACTAAGCAAGATTATGAGAATATGTGGCTCTATTACGAGCGCTATGTTAAATGTAATAGCGATGATACAGAAATAATTATAAAGCTTGCTGATCATTATGAAGAAAAGAATGAATTAAAGAATGCAAGAAATTACTATCAAAGATCTTTAAATAGATTAATTGGAAAGAATGAGAATTCCAAAATTAAGACTGTTTTCCAAAAGCTCTTAGATAATGGTACAAGTGATTTTAGCTTCTATTTTGCTTATCTATCTAAGCTATCTTCTCCTGATTTAGCATTAGAATTAAATAAGCTTCTTTTGTTAAATCTTTCTATTGAAAAAGATAGCTTTGATGATGAAACACAGGCCTCTACAAAGAGAAAGAATATTGAAAATACTATTGAAGTTTGTCGTAATATCCTCCTTATTGATGAGCACGATAATGAAATTAGAGAAAAGCTATCTCTAGTTCTCAAAGAACGTTATAGTAAGAACTCTCGATATGAAGAATGTGCTGCAAAATTTGATGTTACAAAACAGAATATTGATCCTGTAAAAGCATTAGATGATTTTCAAAAAAATATTGCTTATTCGAAGAATATCTATGTCATTCAAAATGCAACAAATCGTGTTGGCTTAATAGTAGATGTAGATAAAAATTCTATTTTAACAGTTAAATTCTCTTCTCGCCCTGGCGATGAAGTTAAAATAAGCATTCCTAATGCTATGGTTTCTTTTACCTGCCTTTCCAATAAAGATATAAGAGCAATAAAGAAAGGTAAAAAGAGTGAAGTAATTAAAAACAAAATTATGGGAGAGGATGGTGCTGAATGGTTATTAAAAACCATGCTTATTTCTTCTAATGGTAAAACATGTCAAATTAAAGAAATGAAAGAAGAAATCGTTCCTTCCATTTTAAATGAAAAGGAATGGAATGATGTAAGTAAAGTAATAAAACAAAAAGCACTTGATGATCCATATATTGATGTTATAAACAAAAACACATTCCATCTTAGAGATTATCCTTCTACAAAGGAAGAAAGAGTCTATGAAACCTTTGTTGGATACAAGGATTTTTCAAAGAAAGTAATTTGTATTATGGAAGCTAGTGATTTTGATAACATGGATCTTGCTTCTGACTCATTCCTAGATATGGTTAAGTATTTCTCTGACTATCTATCTGATGAAAAAAATACTATTTCTACAAGAATAGAATCACTTTTAGTAATTGAAGGATTAGGCAAAAAGGGTCTTCCTGTTGTTTCCGACTACTCTTTTGCTGACATATATTCTCCTCTTTCTCTTAATGACAAGAAAAATGTTTATGAAGAGTTAAGCTGTAAAGCTAACAAGAGTACCTATTTAGATTTAATAACAAGTGTAGACAAGAAAGCATATGATGTACTTGAAGTCATTTTCCCAGTTAATCCAACAAAAGAATTAATGAAAAAAATGATTTCAGTTAACACTAAAAAATTTATTGAGTATCAATCACGTGTTATTAATGATTATAAAAATAATCTCATTGCTTTCTGTTTCTTCATTGAATCTGGATTATCAAATGGGGATCTAAAGAATATCAAAATTAGTGAAGATCAATTAATCGAAACTGAGCTTAATGCACTTTCTTTCCTCTTCTCTTCTATTGCAGATGATAGACAAAGAAAAGCATTAAGAAATGACTTAATCGACAAAAAGAGACTCGATAATTATCTTAATGCAGCTAAGGAAGAAAATATAATAAAGCTCTCTAGTTATCTCATCTGGAATGAAGGCTTAACAGAAGACGAAAAAGAAAGATATAAAGATATTATTACTTCCCGTTTCCCATCCTTTAATTTCGGAGAAAGAGAAGAGAAAGAAGAAGTAGTTGAAATTAGTGTTATGAGAGGATTTATGTGTACTAAAGAGTCCTTTAATAAAAAACAAGCTGAAATGAAGGATATTAAAGAGGTTCAAATACCACAGACTCTTCATGAAATTTCGACTGCTAGAGAACTCGGAGATTTAAGAGAGAACTCAGAGTACCAATATGCTAAGGATCATAAGGTTTTTCTTGATAGAGAATTTGAGAGATTAGCTAATGAGCTTTCATCTGTTAAAATTATGAATGTTAAAGATGTCATAGATAATAGAGTTGGCTTTGGAACTAGAGTTACTATTCTTGATACTAAAGACAACAATAAAAAAACATATACCTTCTTAGGTAGATGGGAATCTGATCCTGATAACAATATTATTGATATCAATGCGCCTATTGGACAAGCATTAATTAATCATATTGTGGGTGATACTGTTGATTACATAAATGGCAGCTATAGTACCCAATACAAAATAGAAAAAATCGAGAAAATCGATTTCTAAAATAGAAAATGGCTATTACAAGGAAATGTACTCTGTAATAGCCATTTTTAATGAGAGAATAATAGATAGTCTACTTTTTGTAGTATCTAGCCATATATTCTTTTTTAAATTCCATAAATCTATCTTCTCTAATTGCTTCTTTAATTCTTTCAACAAAATTATATAGGTATTGAAGATTATGTTCAGTTGCTAGCATTGCCCCCAGCATTTCATTACATCGAATTAAGTGATGCATATATCCAACACTATATTCCTTACAACATGTACAATTACAGCCTTCTTGAATAGGATTTTGATTAAATTTGTTAGTAGCTTTTTTTAGTGTTAATAAACCATCGTCTGTAAATACTGCACCATTACGAGCAATACGAGTTGCTAAGACACAATCAAACAGGTCTATACCATTTTCAACACATTCAAGAATATAATCTGGAGAACCTATTCCCATAACGTATCTAGGTTTCTCTTCTGTAACATATTCAGCAGTATAAGAGAGCATATCGTTAAACTGTTCTTTCGTCTCCCCTACACTAAGTCCGCCAATTGCTATTCCTGGAAAATCCATCTCAGAAAGAGTAAGAGCGCTTTCTTTTCTTAAATCTTCATAGAAATTACCTTGTACAATTCCAAAAAGGTTACCTCTAAAGCTCTCACCTAACCTATTTCGTTCATTAATAGATCGTTCAGCCCAAAGCTTTGTTATTCTCCAAGCTTCCTTAGCAGCTTTATATTCAATATTTGGAGGTGTACAAACATCAAGACACATAGCAATGTCAGAACCAATTACTTTTTGAATATCTACTACCTTTTCTGGTGTAAAAATATGCTTACTTCCATCAATATGTGATTGAAAAGTAACACCACTATCTTTAATCTTTCTTAATCCTGAAAGAGAAAAGACTTGGAAGCCACCACTATCTGTTAAAATATTTTTATCCCATGATGAAAAATTGTGTAATCCACCATAGCTTTCTAATACTTCTAATCCTGGTCTTAGATATATGTGGTATGTGTTAGCTAAAATAATCTTATACCCCATATTTCTAACATTATCATGGTAAATTCCTTTTACAGTCCCATTAGTACCAACTGGCATAAAGCAAGGTGTTTCAACATCACCATGAGGAAGATGTAAAATACCAATTCTTGCTTTAGAATCCTTACTTCTTTTTATCTCTTTATATATACCCATTAATCTTGTTTCCCTAGTTTATTAATTATTAATGCTAGTATTATTGTAATTAAAATTGGAAGAATAATACACATTATTGGTGAAATTGCTCCTTGATGAGCAAAAATTGAAAATACCATATCTGAAACATAATAAACTACAGCAATTGAAAGTGACTGAATAATTGAAAACAATAGGATATTCTTTTTCAAAATGTAATCAAAGGATGCAGAAATAGATAGTAATAATAAGATGCTTATGCTTTTAAAGAGAGATCTATAATAATCTGTGGCCTTTTCTTGCCAGCTTTCTCTGTCTCTCAATTTAAGATTATTTAAATAATTATTTGCTGATATAAAATCCATTGTTTCAACATTAATATTAGAAGATTTTAAATATACTGGATCTAGATTTAAATCATATAGTTCAATTCTATCTTTTTTTTCACTAATAATTGAACCATCAATAATTGAATAAATATTACAGTTATAAATAGTCCAATAATTGTTATCATACTCTCCTCTTTCACCATTAATCCTAAAGCTGAAATTATTACTATCACCTTTGATTATTACAGGATTATATATTACTTGATTATATTCGCTATAACGCGTTGTATATAATAGATAATCGTTATCACAAGAGAGAACAATATTCCTAGTATCTGTTGTACTAGTTGAACCAAATAATTCATCACTCATTTTTATTCTTTTTGTTTCTAAATCATTAAGAAGAGTCTGCTGTAAAGTAAAAACTAAAAGAGTGAGAATTAATGCTAAAACAAATATTGTTTTAAATATTCTATATTTTGATATTCCAGCATTAAGAAGAGCTATTCGTTCATTGTTTGCATTTAGTGAAGACAAAAAGTATGTCGATGAAAAAACAAAAGCTAAAGAAAATAGCATTATAAAATATTGAGGAATTGAGAGTAATGAATAAAATAAAACAGAAGAAAAAGCTAATCTACCATTTACAATTGAATCAATACGAGCAAATAGCTCTACTCCTCCCATAATCAGAGAGAAAGCAAAGGTACCAACCAATCCTACTTTTATAATAGATGAAACAATATATCTGTCTAATATCTTCATAAGCTTTTTCTGTTTTTATATAGTAAAAGAATAGAAATAAGAGCGACAAGAATATCTGGTAACATTATTATTAAAGGTGTAGGAAGAGTTATATCAAAGATAACTAACTGAACACCAAATAACATATACCAATAAACAACTGCAATAAGAAGCGCAATAGCAAAGCCTGTAAGCTTTCCATGCTTAACTCGAATAGATGAGAGCGGAAGTGTTAAAAGAGTAAAGAAAAAACAAGCAAGAGAAAGAGCTATTTTCTTTGTTAATTCACTCTCATAATAACGGCCATAGTAATTAAGAGGTCTATCCTTCATTCTTTCATCAAATATAGAAGCACTTAGAATATCTACTCTATTATTTTCGTTTTCTCCATTAAAAAATAAAGAAGAATAATAAAGTAGATTATCTTCCTTGTTATTTAAGTACAAGGTAACATCTTCTTTATTTATCAAATTCTGTTCATTAATTATTTCTAACAAATCTTTAGACGAAAGATTAACAGGAGAGGATGAAGTAAGTGATGGAATTTGAGAAGAAAAATCTAGGAAAAATGTTGAGTTATCAGCTTTAGAAAAAGAGAAAGTATTATTCTTTTCGCTATCTGTAATTAAAATAGTTGGTTTTTCCAGTGATAAAGAATATACATAATTATAGCTATCAACCATCTCTAGCTTTCCTTTATCACTTAAAACAGTATTATCATAATTACTCTCATCCTTTGTAAGTAGGATAATATCATATATTTCACTACCTTCTGCTTTTCCATTTTTTAAAATGACATTTCCAACACTATTAACACTATTAGATTGAATTTCCATTGTTGGCATTTCTGCCATTAAAAAAGATAGTTTTTCTTTGTAAATTGCAGATGTATAGGGATGAAGTATATCTGCACATAAAAAAGTACAAATTGATAGAATAAGAGAAATAATAACTAATGGAGTAAATATTTTTCTATTCTCTATTCCCAAGCTTTTAATTGCTAATAATTCATTATTTGAAGCCATATCACCTAAAACCATACTTGAGGAAGTAAGAGTAGCAAATGGGAATGTATATATCAAAAACTGTGGCATATACAGAACAACCATTTCTAGCATTGTTAGAATAGATATGTTTTTTAATAAAATCTTTTGTACTAAAAGAAGAATTGAATTAATAAAGAAAATAGAAAAAAAGAAGAAAAAAGCAACAATAAAGTTCTTTAAGAATTCTTTAGTAATATAAAATGAAAGAAGAAAGGAACTACTTTTAAGTGTCACAAGATTATACTCCAGTAGAACCGAAGCCTCCCTCTCCTCGTTCAGTAGAAGAAATTGTTTCAACCTCAACCATCTCTACTTGTATAACAGGAGAAATAACAATTTGGGCAATTCTATCGCCATTATTAACAACAAAAGGCTTATCTGAAAGATTAATTAAATTAACCTTTAATTCACCTCTATAATCACTATCAACAGTACCTGGAGAATTTAAAATAGTAATACCATATTTAAGAGCTAGTCCCGATCTTGGTCTTACCTGCATTTCATAACCAGCAGCAAGTTCGGGAAACAATCCAGTAGAAATAAGCCTATGTTCCCCAGGCTCTATAGTAATAGAGGAAGGAATATAGGCTTTTAAATCTGCGCCAGCGGCTCCCTTTGTCTCGTAACGAGGAAGAGAGACGTCGGCACTAATTTTTTTAAAAGAAAGGACAAGCTTATTTGTTTTCACTATCCTTACTTTCCTTTTTATCAAATCTTCTTTCTTTATGGAAATCTCTTCTAAAAGGCTTTCTTTCTTTTCTTTCATCGCTCTCCTTCTTTTCAGGAAGTCCTTCTTCACCACTTAGAGCATCGATATAAGAAAGATTAAGTCTACCCATTCTGTCTATTTCCATTAGCTTAACATCAACTTCTTGTCCTACACTAAGAACATCAGAAACATTCTTTACTCTTTCATTTGAAAGCTTTGAAATATGACATAGTCCTTCTTTACCAGGAAGAATTTCAATAAATGCACCAAAATCAACAATTCTTTTTACTGTTCCATGGTAAATCTTTCCTTCTTCTGGTTCTTCGATAATAGATAGAACAAGCTTCTTTGCTTCTTGGGCACAAGCATTATTCTTTCCATAAATCATGACAGTTCCGTCATCTTCAATATTAATTTCAGCACCACTCTGCTCAGCTATTCCTCTAATAGTTTTTCCACCAGTACCAATGACAGCACCAATCTTATCTTCAGGAACCTTAACAGTAAGGATTTTTGGAGCAAGCTCACTTACTTCTGAGCGAGGAGCAGAAAGAGTATCAGCCATAATAGAAAGAATATGCATTCTTCCTTCTTTAGCTTGGTTAAGTGCTTTTCTCATAATCTCAGGAGTAACACCTGCAATCTTAATATCCATCTGGAAGGCTGTAATACCATCCTTAGTACCTGCAACCTTAAAGTCCATATCACCAAGGTGATCCTCTTCTCCTAAAATATCAGATAGAATAACATATCTAGAATAATCAGCACCTTCTGTAATAAGACCCATAGCAATACCAGCAACTGGATTTGAAATTGGAACACCTGCATCCATTAATGATAAGCATCCACCACAGACACTTGCCATAGATGATGAACCATTAGATTCCATAATTTCAGAAACAACTCTTACTGTATATGGGAAATTATCCTTCTTTGGAACAACTGCCTCTAATGCTCTCTGAGCAAGATGACCATGTCCAATTTCTCTTCTACCTGTTGTAAGTCTTCCACATTCACCAACAGAATAAGGAGGGAAATTATAGTGAAGCATAAAGTTAGAATAAGTCTTTTCTCCATCAATATTATCAAAGAGCTGTTCATCATTAACAGTTCCAAGAGTAGTAACAGCTAAAGACTGTGTTTCTCCACGTGTAAAGAGAGCTGAACCATGAGTACAAGGAAGAACAGAAACTTCACATGTAATAGGTCTAATTTCTGTTACCTTTCTACCATCAGTACGAATACCATCATTAAGAATAGATGAGCGTAGAATTTCATATTCCATATCATCAAACATCTTAGATACTTCGTCATCTCTACCCTCTTCTTCATTTATAACTGAACTAAACTTTTCTTTAACAAGCTTATGAACAGAAGAAAGAGCATTGCCTCTATTCATCTTACCCTTAACAAAGGATGCTTCTTTTTCTAATGGATAAGCAAATTCCTTAATTGGTTCGAGCCATGCTAAGTCTTTCTCTTTAATTTCCATTAATGGAAGCTTTTCTTTTCCGCAAAGCTCTCTCATCTTAATCTGAGCAAGACAAATTTCTGTGATAACTGGCTGAGCAGAACTAATTGCGTTAAGCATATCATCTTCACTTACTTCGTGAGCTCCACCTTCAACCATTGTAATTCCATCTTTAGTTCCGGCAACAACGATATCAAGACTAGCTTGAGGAATCTGCTGGAATGTTGGGTTGATAATAAACTCTTCTCCAATCTTAGCAACTCTTACTGCTGCAATTGGTCCATAGAATGGAATATCAGAAATAGTAACTGCACAGGAAGCAGCATTAATTGCAACAATATCTGGAGTATGAATCATATCAGAAGATACGACAGTTGGGACAATTTGGATTTCACGGCCAAATGCCTTATCAAAGAGTGGTCTCATTGGTCTATCAATAAGACGAGAAACAAGAATCTCTTTATCCTTTGGTTTAGATTCTCTCTTTAAAAAACCACCAGGAATCTTTCCTGCAGCATAGTACTTTTCATTGTACTCAACAGAAACTGGTACGTAATCAATAGGTTCACTTGGAGCCTCTCCACAGCAGACTGTTGCAATAACGACACTACCTGCATAGGAAGCATAAATACAACCATTTGCCTGCTTTCCAATTTTTCCTGTTTCAAAGGTGAGGTCCACACCACCAACATTTACGCTAACTGTTGTTAAATTTGACATTAATTAACCTTCTTTCTTTCTTTTATAGTTCTTTTTTTATAATACGGAAAGCCAGATGTTACTCTGGCTTTCATTTATTTTTACTTTCTAATACCAAGCTCTGCAATTAATGATCTATATTCATCAATATTTCTATTCTTGATATACTTTAATAGTCTTCTTCTCTGACCAACAAGCATCAATAAGCCTCTTCTAGAAGCATGATCCTTAGGGTTAGCTTTAAAGTGACTCTGTAAATCATTAATTCTTGCTGTTAATAGAGCAACTTGTACTCTTGCTTCACCTGTGTTAGCTGTGTTTCCACCAAACTTTTCAACAATTTCTTTCTTTGTTTCTTTAGAAATCATTTTTTTCTCCAAAATAAATAGAATCTAAGTGCATTACTTTTTTTTCTAAAATCAAGTTAATTAGATTCTCTTCTATCATTTGTATTATTAATTTCTCAGCATCAATAACACACAAAATAGAATGAAGAATATTATCAACCTTCAATCTAGCTTCATAAACTCCCGGTGGCGGCAGAAGTTGATGAAATAAAGCTTTGCAAAAAACCAGATTATTTTTGTCGATTATGTAGGAATAAGGCATTAAATCAACTCTATAATGCTGGCCGGTATATTTAGAAAAACATTCTAAATCACCATTTTCTATTACCCTTCTTAAAAGAGTTGACGAGATTTTCTCTCCACCCTCGTTAAGAATTGCATTCTTAATAATCACCTCAACCCTTTTTCCATATAAAAGGAATAAAGCTTCAAGGTCTTTTGCTCCTTTACTAGATTTAGAATTTCCAAATCTAAAATCTTCACCTACTACTAGAGCAACTGGATTACAAAGCTGAGTTAACATCTTTATAAATCCACTAGCAGAAGTTTCACTGAAATCCTTAGAAAAGTCAATTACTGTAAAGGAATTAATACCTAGTTTGTTAGTGTTTTCTTCCCTAAGTCTTATCGTATCTATGTTTTTAGGGTTGGTTGTCTTAGGATTTATAGAAAAAGTAATCAGCATTGTTGAAGCATTAGGATATTTTTTCTTTTCTTCCATCATTGTTTCTATCAAAGAAATATGACCATAGTGCATTCCATCAAAGACTCCAATTGTAATAATGGTGTCTTCATCTTTTTTTATTTTACTATTTAATAGAAAAGAAAAATCATAGATTTCCATTTCTTAAACCCTTGCTAGAACCTTAATTTTTTCACCGATTTCAATATAAGCATATAAAGAAGAATCAATATACATATAAGCATATGGCTTTTCTGTGCCTTCTTCTTTAACGATCCAATCTCTCTTTATAGTACCATTATCTATCTCTTTTTTATGTTTAGATGAAAAATAAACACTACCAAATAGATTTGTTTTTTCTAATAAGGAAGCTGTACTTAAATTAATATCAGAGAGAGTAAAGGGACCAACCTCCGTTCGTCTAAGCTTTATTAATGAGCCAACAGTATTTAACCTATAAGCAATATCACGCCCAAGAGATCGAATATATGTCCCCTTAGAAACTGACGTGCTAAATTCAAGAATACCATCGTTGTAGGAGATAAGAGAAATATCCTTTATCTCAATATCTCGCTCTGGCATCTCTATTTCTATATCCCTTCTAGCTGCTTGGTAAGCACGCTTTCCATCTACATGGATTGCAGAATAAAGAGGTGGTGTTTGCTTTTGCTTTCCAATAAATGTCTTTAATACCTTTTCAACTTCCTCTCTTGTGGGAATATAAGAGCTAGTTTTAATTACTTTTCCTTCTCTATCAAGAGTATCTGTTTCCTCACCAAAGCGAAGAGAAGCAATATACTTTTTTCCAAAAGAAGAAAAAATTGGATTAAGTTTAGTACTTGAACCTATTAAAACTATCATCAAGCCAGAAGCAAACTTATCAAGAGTACCACAGTGACCTACCTTTTCTCCCCTGTTTTCTCTTTTAAAGGATGAGAGGGAAGAAAAGGAAGTAATATTTTCTTCTTTATCAAAAAGCTGAATTTTAAATAGTTGTGCCATCTTCTTTTAGAACAGAATCGATAAGTCTATTTACACTTTCGCCTTCTAAGTATGAAGTATCTTTAATAAAAGTTAAGACTGGAGTCTTCTTTGTATTAAGAAACTTTGACAATCTTTTCTGGATAAAGCCAGATGCCTGATTAAGAGCTAAAACAGAATTATCAAACTTTGAAGAGTCATCTAAATAACTAATATATATCTTTGCTTGCGAATTATCTGGTGAAAGCTCAACTCTAGAAACAGATACTAGTGTTGAAAGATTATGATTTTTAATTTCACCCTGCACAATGAGAGTAGAGATAGCAAGTGCTATCTTACTCTCTAATCTTGATTGAGAAAACTCACTCATTAAATTCTAATGTCCTCTTAACTTCTTCTGTTTCAACGATTTCTAGGATATCGCCAACTTGTAAATCCTGCCAATTCTCAAGTCCAAGACCACATTCAAAACCTTCAAGAACCTCTTTAGCATCATCCTTAAATCTCTTAAGAGAGCTAATCTTAATCATATCCTTATTAATCTGAATGCTATCTCTAATGACACGAACAAGACTATTACGTTTAACTTTTCCTTCAACAACCATACATCCAGCAATAAGGCCAACCTTAGGCACCTTAAATGTATCTCTAACTTCAACCTTACCAATATCAACTTCTTTAGTTTCAGGAGAGAGAAGACCTTCCATCGCAGCCTTAATATCATCTACTACATCATAAATAATATTGTACTTCTTAATTTCAACCTTTTCTTCATTAGCTAAAGCTTGAGCACGAGGTGTTGGACGAACATTAAAGCCTATTACTATAGCCTGGCTAGCAGAAGCAAGAGTAATATCACTTTCAATAATTGCACCAGCTGAAGCTCTAATAACATTAAGCTTAATCTCATCAGTACTTAATTTCTCCAATACTCCAGTTAATGCTTCAACAGAGCCTTGAACGTCACCCTTAATAATAACATTGAAATCAGTAACCTGACCTTCCTTGATCTTTTCATTGAAGTTTTCAAGTGTAACCTTATTTCTATTATTATTCTCTCCTAGTCTCTCAAGCTCCTGACGCTTAAGCGCTATGCTTCGAGCTGTCTTTTCATCCTCTGTGACTTGGAAAGGATCACCGGCAGAAGGAATGTTACTTAAGCCAATAATTTCTACTGGAGTAGAAGGTCCTGCGGAAAGTATTTTACGACCTGTATCGTCAAACATTGCTCTAACACGACCGGAATAAATACCTGCAACAAAGTAATCACCTTGCTTAAGAGTACCCTTTTGAACAAGAACAGTTGCAACAGTTCCTCTACCCTGATCAATTTTTGATTCAAGAACCTTACCAACGGCTCTACAATTAGGATTAGCCTTCAGTTCAAGCATTTCAGCTTGTAATAAAATAGTATCAAGTAGGTCTGTAATACCTGTTTTTGTTAATGCAGATATCTGGCAATATAATGTTGTTCCACCCCATGCTTCTGGCATCAAGCCTAAGTCAGAAAGCTGTTGCATTACTCTTTCTGGTTTAGCTTCTGGAAGATCACATTTATTTATTGCTACAATAATTGGAACATTTGCAGCCTTTGCATGGTCTACAGCTTCTCTTGTCTGAGGCATTACACCATCATTAGCAGCAACAACAAGAACAACAATATCTGTTACCTGAGCCCCTCTTGCTCTCATCATAGAGAAAGCAGCATGACCAGGAGTATCTAAGAATACTATTTCTCCCTTGTTTGGAACTGTTACCTTGTAAGCGCCAATATGCTGTGTAATTCCACCATATTCAGATGCAACGATATTTGTCTGCCTAATTGCATCAAGTGTCTTTGTTTTACCATGGTCAACGTGTCCCATGATTGTAACAATTGGTGGACGAGGAATTAAATCCTCTTCCTTATCCTCTTCTGTCTCAATAACAGTCTCATCATAGAGAGAAACAAGATGAGTTGTACAACCATATTCAGAAGCAATAATTTCAGCAGTTTCATGGTCGATCTGCTGGTTAATTGTTACCATCATTCCCATCTTGAAGAGCTTGGAGATAATATCAGAGGCCTTAAGATTCATCTTTTTTGCCAAATCTGCAACTGTAATATTCTCCATAATGTCAATTGAATCTGGAACAGCTGCTCTCTTCTGATCTTCCTTCTTTTTCTTTGCTAGTGCAAAGTCAACCTCTTCATCTCTATCCCACTTGTTATCCTTGTCCTTCTTACGATTAGAAGAAACAGGAGTCTTTCTAGCACCATTTTTCTGGTTAAGCTCTAATGTTTGAGCTCCAGTTGGTTGAGGGCGCTGAGAAGAGAAACGGTTAGTATTAAAAGAAGGCTTAGCATTATTAGTATTTCTACTAAAACCAGGCTTGTTATTAGCCTCTGGAGAATAGCTTCTTCCACCTTTAAAGTTACCTTGGTTAGAGGAATCTCTCTTCTGAAATGGTCTATCACCATTTTGAGGGCGATAGTTATTTCCTCTTTGGTAGTTATTCTGTCTTTGACCAGTAGGTCTTCCACCAACAACACCCTGAACACGTGGTCTTGTATTATCAACCTTTGTTTCTTCTTTAACAGTATTAGAAGCATGGATAATTACTGGACCAGAGTGAATTGTCGACTGAATACGAGTAGATGAAAGATGACCTGAATTACCCATAAAGGCCTTTCCATCTATTACCTGATCGTTTCTATTAACCTTAACGCTTGGCTTCTTATTAGAATTATCTCCAGCCTTAAAGTTCTTATTCTCAGGTCTTTTATCAGTATTAGAAGAAACAGGTGCCTCTTTAACTTTAAGAACAGGTTTAGCCTGTGTCTTAACCTTAACCACAACCTTCTTCTTTGATTCTACTGCTTCATTACTCACATTAGTTTGAGTCTTTGAAACCTTAGAATCATTATCCTTGCTAGGATTAGCTTTTTTAATAATGTTTACTGTTACTTTGTTTTTTTCTTCAGACATAGCTACCTTTTATATTACTCAAATTCAAATTCTGCACCACAGTTAGGACAAACAGTCATTCCAGCAGGAACCATCTGATGACAAATTGGACATTCAAAGTCACCAGCCTCTTCCTCTTCTGTTACAATTTCAACACTACCACGAACAATATCGATTTCTTCTTGTGTTAAGTTTCTCTCCAATAGTTCGTCATTACTATAATCAAAGAACTCTTCAATAGACCAAATATCAACATCCTGAAGCTTCTTAACAAGATAATCATCTAAACCAATATCTGAAATTGGAGTATCATCTGGATTAATACCAAGTTCTTCATTTGTAATTGTATTGTCATCTTCAACGAATCCTTCTCCTTCTCCATCTACTTCATCATCCTCACTATTTTTAAAGAGGTTTCCGACGTTTTCATTGATAAGAAGTGTAGAATCCATCTCGTTAAACTGAGCCTTAGTCTTAACATCAATCATCCAGTCACAAAGAGTCTTTGCCAATTTGACGTTAACACCACCCTGTCCAATTGCAAAACCAAGCTGAGAATCATCAACAATTGCAACTGCAACCTTAGCTTTAGGATCGATTTCAACAACTCTTTCTACACTAGCTGGAATTAAGGCATTAGCAATAAATACGATTGGATCTGGATCATACTGTACTATATCAATCTTTTCTCCCTCTAATTCATTCATAACTGCTTGAATCTTTGCGCCGTTCTTTCCGATAGCAACTCTAACTGGATCAACATCACTAAGCTTTGTATCAACAGCAATTTTTGTTCGTATTCCTGGCTGTCTAACAATACCCTTAATGACTACAGCACCATTACGAATTTCTTCACCAAGTTGTGATTCGAATAGAGCTTTAACAAAATCCTTACAAGAACGAGATAGATAAATTTTGACGCCCTTTCTGCTCTTCTTTGTCTTTCCTGTGCGTGGATCTCTAATAACCTCTTCGTCACCCTTCTCTACCATTTCAACAAAGAATCTAATAGTATCATTCTGTTCATATGTTTCACGAATAGATTGACCACGAGAAGGAAATATTGCCATATTCTCGTCGCCTAGTCCGATATCAACAAACCAATCGCCTTTAATGCTTTTACGCATTAAAGTACCCTTAATTAAGGAAAACTCCAAATTCTTTGCCTTGCGATAAGTTTTGTCATCATTCATTTCTTTTGTTACCTGCTGACTTCTTTGCTTAGCAGACTGAACAGCAGAATATTCGAAGCTCTTTGGGTCAAGAGAGATTTCAAGTTCATCACCAACAACAACATCCGCATCCTCACCAACAACATCAATTGCTTCATCAAGTGGAATTTGAGTTACAGAATTAAAATACTTTTCTTCTTCTACAACAATTTTCTTTGCAAATATTTCAACGAAATATTGTTTTTTATCATTTGTATAAAACTTAACTAGAACATTTTCATCAGTTCCAAATTTTCTTTTATAAGCACTCTTAAGCATATCTTTAATAAGAGTTGTAACTTCCTTAAGTGACATATCTTTATCTGTCATCATGGAATTAATTTCGCTTGTAAGGTTAATCATTTCTTTTCCTCCCACTTACAATCAAGTTTAGCTTTGGCAATAATATCAAAATTAAGAATTATCTCATCGCCACTATCTTTTTTATCTTCAATTAAGTAATTAGATAAAGTAACAGTATCGTTATCGCTACTGCTAATTACTCCAGTAATATAAGAAGAATGAAGAGTTGAATAGAGACGAACAGTCTTGTCTTTAAATACCTTGAACTCATAATAATCTTTAAAATTACGTTGTAGTCCTGGACTAGAAACCTCAAGAGATAGATCTCTGTCTCCCATTAATACCTCATAACGAGGATAAATAATATTATAAGCACGCTCTAAATCGTCAGTATTAATCTCACCCTCTTTCTTATAAAGAACTACCAACAAATTCGTTTTCCCCTTTTGGTCAAATCGAGTTGCTTCAACAACATCCAGACCATATAAAGAAAGAAGATTCTTGATTTCAAGAAAAAGCTCATTATTTTCTTGTCCTCTATTAAGCATTAACCCTCCTCAATAATAAAGGGACTCGGCTAAAACCGGTCCCTTTTAAAAGATACTTTAAATGAAACTATGAAAAAAATACTTTCATTTCGTTTTATTGTCAATACATAAGAGATGTATTAATAGAGGAAAGCATTATTCTTCCTTTAGTTTTTCTTTTAGCTTATTAATAAAGAAAAGTGCTTCTAAAGGAGATGAATTATCTGTATCAAAATTCTCTAACTCTTGTGCAATATCCTCTAATATTCCACCTTCATTAGATTCCCCACCACTAAATAAATTTCCCTCTTCACTACCGAAGGAGGAATAATCAGCAAAATAACGCTTCATAAAATTATTTGCATCATTAATTACAGAGCGTGGTAAACCAGCAAGCTTAGCAACATGGATTCCATAGCTAGATTGAGCAACACCCTTTTCAGCCTTTCTTAAAAAAGTAATATTGTTTTTATCTTCTAATACAGCCATATGTAATAGCTGAATACCACTATTGTCCAGCATCGTTAGCTCATGATAATGAGTAGAAAAAAGAGTAATAGCATTAGTTTGTCTAAGATAATTCATTATAGCATAGGCAATACTCATTCCATCCTGAGTGCTTGTTCCTCTTCCTATTTCATCCATAATTACTAAGGATTTATTTGTTAAAGAGAGTAATATTTGAGCACTCTCACTCATTTCAACTAGAAATGTCGATTCACCTTTACTTAGATTATCTTGAGCACCAACACGACAGAATATTTTATCTGTAAGCGGGATAGTAGCTTCCTTACATGGAACGAAAGAACCTGTATGAGAAAGAAGAGTAATCAAAGCAATTTGCCTCAAATATGTCGATTTACCTGCCATATTTGGACCAGTAAGAAGAGTAAAACGAGAAGAAGAGGAAGAAAATGAATTAGAAATATAACAATCTGTATTGTCTTCAACAACAGGATGTCTACCATCAACGATGTTCATTTCACCCTCTTCTATAATTGTTGGTCTTGTGTAATTCTTTTCTTTTGCAAGAAATGCTAAAGAAGAATAATAATCAAGAAGTGTAACAACCTTCCCCATCCTTTCTATTTCATCATAAAGAGTGTATGCATCACTAATAAAAGAAAAAAAGATTTCCCTCTCTTTTTTTGCTGCTTCTTCTTTACTATTAAGTATTTTACTTTGAATATTATTTAGCTCTTCAGTTGTAAAGCGTTCACCATTAACAAGAGTTTGACGACGAATGAAGTATGAAGGAACTCTATCTAATTGGCCCTTAGAAACTTCTAGGAAGGAACCAATAATTCTGTTATCACCTACTTTAATATTTGTTATCCCTGTTTCTTCTTTAATTTTTTCAAGATAAAGATTTAACATAGATGAACCATCTTCACTAAGAGCTCTAATTTCATCTAATGCATTATCATAACCATCATTAATAATTGTTCCTGCGTTATTAATATTAGTACACTCACGATTAATTGCATTTAATATTTTTGTAGAGAACTCGATAAGAGAAGAAAAATTAAAATTTGCTTCATCAACAAAAAATAAGTATTCATCTTTCTCTTCAACTAAACGTAAAAAAGAAAGAGTGCTTTCAGCAATGCTAATTAAATCACGGGGATTAAGACGCTTCATACTTGCTTTAACACTAAGTCTTTCTAAATCACTAATTTGAGATAAATAATTTCTAATTCTTATTGTTTCATCTTCATCCTTATAGAATTTTTCAACCCAATCAAGTCTCTTATTAATCTCACTAATAGACTGAAGAGGATGAAGTAGGCTTTCTTTTAAAAAACGGGAGCCGGAAGATGTAATCGTCCTATTAACAGAAGAAAAAAGAGTATTTTTAATTGTATTATCTGTAAGATTCTTAATAATCTCTAGGTTTTTTATTGTTGCACTATTAAGGGATAAAAAGCTACCTTTAGTGACTTTCTCAATATATTTTAGTTGAGGTAAATCACTTTTAGCTGTGTCCTTTAAATAAAGAAGCAATGCAGAAATAGATGTAAGAATATAATCCTTATCATCAATTTCCATTAGTCTTAAAGCAGGCTGTGAAAACTGCTCATTAACCACCCTTTTCCCACTCTTAAGTGTAAAATAATAGGATGGTAGTTTTGTTATCATTGCTCCAGAGTTATCTATTATTTCTCTAAATCTTTTCTCAGAAAAGTATAAATCCTCATTAACAAGAATTTCCTTACTTTCTAATTGATAGAGTAGAGATGAAAGATTATCAAAATCTCTTTCAAAAAGAAGTGTTGTAACCTTAAATTCACCAGTTGTAATATCTGCCCAAGCAACATAAATAGCTTTCTTATTAATGTTAACAGCACTAATAACAGAATTAGATAAGGAATCTAGGTATTCGTCATCAACAACAGTAGCAGGAGTAAAAACCTGAGTAACTTCCCTATTTGCTAATTTTTTACTATCTAAAGGATTAACGAATTGCTCACAAAGAGCAACCTTCTTTCCCATATCTAATAAGCGCTTAAGATAATTCTTTAGAGCATGGTGTGGAATACCACACATAGGCATTGAGCCACGATGAGTAAGAGTAAGATTAAGAAGCTTTGATATTTCCTCAGCATCCTCGTTAAACATCTCATAAAAATCACCCAAACGGAAAAAGAGCACCTTATCTTGATGCTCCTTTTTAATTTCCAAATACTGACGCACCATTGGCGTCAAATCTTTATTCTTATTATCCATAATCAATAAATCGATGTTGTGATAGCAAGAACAAGCTTAAGACCACTTGTATCGCTTCCGTTACTAAAGAGAGAACCCTTAGTCCATTTAAAGCCTTCACCACTAAGGTTAGTAGCATTCTTAACCAAGTACAAGCCAAGAGGGAAACCAGGAATTTCCATCTTTATTCCGATACCTGCAGCATAATACCAATTAAGAGAATTAAGCTTATTTAAGTCTTCTTGAATAGCAGTAGCAGAAACAAAACCTTCAAGAGAAAGAACATCTTCTGCAACTGGATATGTAATATCTAACTGGTTATTCCATAGGAATGCTTGGTCTGTAATGACGCTAAAGCCTCTTCCAATATTCATGCCGTCGATATATAGCATTTCATATCTTGTTGCTCCATCCTTAGCATCATAGTACTTCCAGCCATCATTATTTTTATTCCAAAGCTGACCAATCATGAAATTAATATCACTGCTTAAGCCAACAATTACATCCTTATCTGTTCCAGCTTCTTCATTTTCAAATTTAAATACTCCTCTATAAACAGAAGCAGAAAGTGTAAACTTATTGTAATTAGATAATCCACCTAAGATACCACCTGCGTATGTAAGAGTAGAAGATAAAACATAACCATGAGGAATAGCATCAACATAATTTCTTCCATCCCAGTTGATGCTAAACATCAGCTTATTAGAGAATTGCCATCTATCATTATAGTTTTTAACTAAAACTTCGTATGGATCATACTTAGTATTATCATAAACAGCTCTATTAAGACCAATATTAATTCCACCACTAAGAGAAAGAGTTCCAGGTGTAAATACCCATGAATAACCTGAGTTATATCCAATAGAGAAGGAATAACTATCATATTTCATCAGCTTTGAAGCACCAGGAGTTTTCTGACCAGCGTTATACCACTCATATGCACTATTGTATCCAAGAGGATATGTTTCTTTTTTATCATCTCTACCATCATAATAAGAAGAACCAGTTCCACGCTGTAAAATATTCTGTCTTACATTACGAGAAATAGAGAAAGAGAATGCATTCGACCATCTCTTGTCACCAACCCAATTATCTGAAAGAGAAACAGAGAGAGATTGAGTTGTTGGACTAAGCTCAGTTGAAAGAGAAAGATGACGAGCTGTTCCTCCTAGATTCGTATTAGATAGAGATAAAAAGCCGGAAACAGGGAAGCCATCAATTTCATTTGCCCCAAATGTTGCACCAAACTGAAGTTCCATTTGGTTACCCTCTTCTACTTCAAACTCACAAATAACGCCATTTTCTGTATTTCCAGGATATAGATTAGCTGTAATATTCTTTAATAGTGATGTATTGTACATATTTTGCTGAGATTGAATAAAAGAAGAACGAGAGAATACATCGCCAACCTTGAAATCCAATTCACGCTCTAGAACATAAGGCTTTGTCTTAGTTAAACCATTAATTCTAATTTCTTCAATTACAGTTTGAGGACCTTCTGTAATGATGAAGTTCACATCTATAGTATTATTCTCTTTTCGTATAAGAGAGATATCAATATTAGAATATACGTATCCATTGTCATAATATAAAGAAGCGATAGAATTAAATAGATTGTTTATTCTTTCATTATTATAAAGAGTACCACTAGTGATATTAGTTGAAAGAAGAGTCTCTGTATCAAAAACAGTATTACCACTAACTGTAATATCACCAATTCTCCACTCCTCTCCCTCGTCAATAACAATCACAATCTGATAATAAGCAGTAGTATCTGTTGAATCCTCATCAATAATATTTTTTCTTACTTCACTAATTTTAGCATCTGGATAACCCTTTGTTGAATAATAAGCAACAATGGTTGAGAGATCAGTATTTAAAGTACTTTCAATATAATTACCAGAATTAAAAAATGACTTTTCCTTACTTGTAAGAAGGTTCTTTAGTTCTTTAGTTTCTATCGCATTATTGTTTTCAAAGCTAATGCTTCTTATCTTATATTGCTTACCCTCGCTAATAGTAAAAATAATATCAATACTATTTTTTTCTTCATTTTCTTCTAATTGATAGCTAACATTAACATCTATATAACCCTTCTCTATGTATTGCGCTTTGATTAAACGAGCATTCTCACCAAGATTATTAGAAGAATAGAAACCACCTTCCTTTAATGTTAGATTATTTAGTATAGATGTATCCTTAATCTTATTATTACCATCTAATTTAATACTATTAATAATTGGGTTTTCATATATTTCAAATGATAAAACAAGACTAGTTTCATCACCTTCAACTTCTAAAGGATAACAGAGAAAATAGCTAAGCCAGCTCTGACTATAAAATGAAGCTTCCAATTCAGAATACAATTCATCTGTAAAGACTTGACCAACATAGTCCTTTGTTATTTCTCGTATAGCATTTTCCTTAACATTTATAAGACCAGTTGTTTCAATATTATTAATTGTTCTACCTTCATACCACTCTCCTGCAAATAGTGGTAAAGTAAAAATAATCAAAAGTAATAAGGCAATAATTCTATTTTTTTTCATTTCGAACCTCGTATCTAGTCTAACAGAAAAATTATTAATTCTCAAACAATGTATATAAAAGTGAAGAATAACATATCTATTTGCAATCAAAAGAATAACAAATAAAAAAGGAAAAAAACAGTATGTAATTTTCTTGTTTTTAATTAGAAGTTAATTGTCTTTGATATTGAAAAACCGAAGTTATCAATAAATGAATAGAGAGATAAGTATTGTGGACTAGTAAAGAAGGTTACATTGAAAGCATCATTTGACCACTCTAAAGAAATTTCTGTATCGAGAGAAAGGTCATCACTAATAATAGTGTAAGCACTGTTATCAGATGTAGTTTGAAGATATACAAGAGCCTGTAAATATAAATTTTGCGTAATATACTTACCTAAATTAAGTGTTGTACCGCTTAAGAATCTTGCCATCATTGAGTACTCGTTACTTACTGCACTAGTTGCACTCGTAATAGAGTCAGTGATGATATTATTAAGAATATTTGAATGAAGAGAGAAGGAATCAACACCAAAAGCTTCTTTTAAGGAAGTAGATAATGAAGAGAGCGGATTAGATACATTAGCTACAATACCAAGTCTAGAAAGAATATCGAAGCCCTCTGTTACAAGAGAAGCAACACTTCCAAAGCTAACATTGCCATAAGCAGACTGAGGTAGAATATTCTGTCCGAGTATAGACATAATCTCATTAAGCTCCATAACAGGAGAGCTCTCTAAGGTTGGTGAGAGATTATCAAAGGTATTGTCTTTCATAACTAAGAATATTTCGACTCTTTCGTTATCTGCTGTGTAATCACGAAGAGTTGCTCTAAGAGAAATTTTAGGATTAAAGACATTTGGGTCATCAAATATAATTGAACCAGAGGTAATAAAGAAGTATTTCTGGAAGTAGAATATTTCCCCTCCTCTAATACTAATATCACCATTAACAGAGAAGCTATCCGGGTTAAGAGAAAGATCTACAAAGCTCTTATCAGAAAGCATAATAGAGAAAATTGGATCTAAGCTCGATGGATAAAGAATTCTATTATTTCTAACAAAATTCATCTTCATATCAACACCAATAGTACCTGTCAGGTAATTATACCAATCTGGATAAGGATTCATTCCTACACTTAAATTTAGATTAGATAGATTTAACTCACCTAAATTATATACAACACCATCAATAGTTTGAATTCTATAGTGACCTGTACAATCAGTTAAAATATCAATATTAATTTGAGGAATAGGAAGTCTAACTATGATAGGATTGTCTTCAGGAATATAGAGGTCTACAGCGTAATAATCAAGACTTAAGCCTTTAGTGAGAGCAGCAGCAATGTCTATGTCGATTCTCTTTCTCTCTAGTGTCTCATAATTTGTTACGGTAGCACTAGTTAATACACTCTTAAGTTCATTATCCCAAATACTGAAACGAGGATTATGAACAGTCAATCTTTGATTTTCGAGCCAATATACATCAATATTTAATTCATCTAGGTATAAAAATCCATTAAGTACTAAGCCATCCTCTTCTTCCCTTATTGCAACCTCACCCTTTGCTATATCGTCATACATAGTAACAACTGGAAGAGTCATAAATAAGTTTACGAGTGACATATTAAATGCACTAATATTAGCGTTGGCATTAATCTTATTTTTAAAGGAACCATTAAGGGAGAGAGAAATAAGAGAATCAACATCTAATTCTACGTCAATATTTTTCTCTATTAAATCAATATTTCCATTAAGTAAGGACCCATTAAAGGCTAAGTGTGAATTATTTACATTTAAGTCAAATGCCTTGTTTAGTACAACCTTTTCATTATCTAAGCTAAGATTATTAAGGATAAAGGATAGTGATATGTTATTCCAATTATTTTGATAAAGAGTAAATAGCGAACTAAATAAGGAATCAGATTTGTCAAATAGTCCAGAAAAAGAGAAAGATGACGAAATTGGATAATCTCGATCTTGATGTTCATTTTTTATATCAATAGTTGCATTCTTTAAGCCAAAGGAACCAGTAAGAGCATCAATAAATAAGTCATCAAAAATAAGATTTATACTATTAGATGTATATGCAATATTATCAATCTTTAATGATGTACTATCTAGTGCTAGATACGAAGAAAGTCTAATACTATTATCTATTCTTGAATTAATATCTAAGCTTCCGACAAAAGAGAAATCCTCTATTTCTTTAGCACTTCCAATCAAATTGAGATTTAAAAACATATCTCTAGCACCAAAGCTATTAAGCGAAACATTATTTAGTCGTAATATTCCGCTATATTCTTCGTCCTTATATAGAGAGAGTAATAGCTCAGCACTACCATTTTCTTCTTCTAGTGACCCAACAAGATAATTCTCAATAAAGTCTACCTTTAATAAGCCTGTAAACCTATTACTATCATTATAAATTTCTAATTCTTTAATATCTATAGAATTATCATCACCACTAATATAAAAACTAACTGTTGGAGAAGCAGGAAGCAGGTAGATATTTTCAATTTTTAATAGTGATGAATTGAGTCTAAAGCCTTTATCAAAAAGAAGTGAATAATCAAGACTACCATCGATTGTTATAGCCTTATTTTCATTATCACCAAAAATTTCAAATGAATCAAAAATAAGCGAATAATATAATCCATCACTGTAATTTATTGAGAAAGAAAAGTTATCATTTAAAACAGATATATCCTTGTTTTCGATATCAATATTAATATTAAATATTCTTTCTCTTTTTGGCGTATTAAAGCTACACATAGATTTAATACTACTTAATAGATTAAAATCTAATTCACCATTTAAATAGGTCTTGTCAAAGGTAGTAAAGCCACAATAATACGAATAAGATTTATCACTATTAAGTTGTAAATATCCATTTACAATTTCTTCCCCTCCATCGATAGAAAGAGAAAAATCAAGCTGTGGAAGAAGACGATTCAAATCAAAATATCCACTTAATTCTCCATCAAGAATCGAAGTATCAAAAGAAAATGAAGAAATGTTTATTCTTTCGTTGGTAAAACGAAGTGTTGCATTATTATTGAAACTAGTTGATAGGCCTAAATATTCAATTCCTTGAATTAGGAGTGAATAATCAACTAATCCTCCAAAGCCTAAATAGTTTTCATTATTTAAGAATAGATCAAAGTTTAAGGAAATATTAAGAGAAGAATCATCTGATAAAAATGGTGTATCACTATATCCAATAAGAGGTAGATAATCCTTTATAACTAAGCTATTTAGATCAATTAATCCTCTTATACTCTTCTTATTTAAATCAATATTAACATTTCCATTAATCTCTTCTGAGTCTATATCTACTGAACCCCTAGATGAATTTCCGCTATATATAATACTTCCGATCTTTTTTTCACCAAAGCCCAAATCTAGATTTTTGATATTAAGTGTAATATCACTTAGAGAACTATCACTGATCATCATAGAAGCATTAAGATCGAAATTAGTATCAGAAAGTATATCAATATTATTCTTAATTGTTGTTGCTGTTTCTAAAGTAAGCTCTATATTATCACTGAGTATAATTGAACCTTGAGTATTAATAAGCCTTGCTTCATCAAGTAACGAAGTAGATAAATCAGATAAAATTAACGATGAGATATTACTAATTTTATAATCAAGCTCTCTCTTATCCAATTCTCCACTTATTATAAGATCCTCTCCTTCAACTACACTCCTTTTTTCTTCTAAAATATTAAAGCTTGATAATCCAACTTTGAGAGAATTAAGACAAGTAAGGCTTCCCTCTATTTTATCTAGATGAGCACTATAATTAAAATAATCAAAGTTAATACTAGATAAAGAAAAGAGTAATAAATCACCACTATATGTAAGCTCAGATGGATTTATATGTAATAGATAATCATTAACCCTTACCCCTGCATCATTAAAAAGTAAATGAGCATTTAACTTATCAAGACTAAAATTATTAATATCATTTAAGCTAGCAGAGAGAATAATTGAGTTAACATTAGTCTCTATTTCGTCTGTTTCAAAATTTAAACTATCGATATCTGCTTTAACAAAAAAAGAATCAGATAGTGTAAATGAAAGCGAAGCACTATTACTATTAATAGAATAAGAATTGTAATCAAAACTAATATAAGGAATATATAGTTCCCCAACCAAGGAATTTTCTTCACCTAAAAGAGAAAGAGCTAAATCAACTTTTTCAAGATTTAGAGCTGAAGAGTAGAGATTAGTATTAGTAAATGACAATACAATGTTATGTTCCTTGATAAATGAAGTAATATCATCTGTAAGAGAAGAGGACGAAATAGAATTAGTAGAGGAAGAATAATTATCACTAATTATTGAATCAGGAAGATAAATTTTACCATTGTTAAAATTAATAATAGCATTACCATTCTTACCTATTAACAAAGAGATAATATCAAAAATACCTAGTTTTACTTCAACTGTATCAAAATCAGCTATATTTTCTCCCCTATAAGAAAGAGAAAGATCATTTACCATAACACGGGAACTAAAATTTCTCTCTAAAGAAGAGAAAGAAAGAGAAAAATCTTCATTAGTAGAAGAGAGTGAAGAAATAAGCTTATCTGTAAAAAGAAGCGTTGGAGAAGTAAGGTTAAATTCAAAAAGTAGAAAAATTGAGGATAGGAAAAATATAATAATTATAAGAAGAGAAATTAAAACTGTTTTAAAATTACAATGAAATTTCATCTACTTCTCACCTTCACAATAATCTAGCAATAGAATAACATTCTTATTGTAATTAAGTTACGAGGAAAAATGAACTATGCAAAGTAGAGGAAAGTTAATTGTTTTAGAAGGTCTTGATGGAGCTGGTACTACAACTCAGATGAAAAGAATCGCAAAAAGACTTGAGAGTGATGGAAAAAAGGTTTTTATTACTCATGAGCCAACAGATAATCCCATCGGTTTACTAGTTCGATCTATCCTACAAAAAAAGATTAGTACTACTCCTCTTTCATTAGCTCTACTCTACGCTTCCGACAGAGAAGATCACCTCAATAATAAAGAATATGGAATTAATAAATATCTAGATGAAGGATATATTGTAATTAGCGACCGTTATTTTTATTCTTCAATTGCTTATCAAAGTGTTGATTGTTCCCCATCCTTTATTAAAGATATTAATTCATCATTTCCTCATGCAGATATTCTAATCTTTATAGATACTCCAACAGATGATTGTATGGATAGAATTGATAAAAGAGGCGAAGAAAAAGAGCTTTTCGAAAAAAGCTCTTTCCTAGAAAATGTTAGAAAAAATTATTTAAATATCATAAATGAGTTACCCGAAAAGGTAAAACTAGTAAACATTGATGGTAGAAAAACAATAGATGAGATAGAAGAAGAAATCTGGAAATATCTTTCTTCTAACCTTTAATAAACATTGCATCGCCATAAGAGTAGAACTTGTATCTGTTCTCTACAGCATGATGATAAGCATTAAAGATATTCTCCTTACCAGCTAATGCGCTTACTAGCATCAAAAGTGTTGACTCGGGAGTATGAAAGTTCGTGAGAAGATTATCAACAATTTTGAACTTATAACCTGGGTAGATAAAAATATTTGTATTTCCCTTTAGAGAAACTAATTCTCCTTTTTCGTTACTTGCACTTTCAAGAGTACGTGTGCTTGTAGTTCCTACACAAATTATTTTCTTTCCATCTTTTTTTGCTTTATTAATCTTTATAGCTACATCTTCCTTTATCTCATAGCTTTCGCTATGCATAACATGGTCCTCAATATTATCACTTCTTACTGGTCTAAAGGTTCCTTCTCCAACATGAAGAGTAACTTCACAAATATCAATTCCTTTATTTTTGATCTCTGCCATCAACTCATTAGTAAAATGCAGGCCTGCAGTTGGAGATGCTACACTACCCTCATTTTTAGCATAGATAGTTTGGTATCTTGATTCATCTTGAAAATTATCTTCTCTTTTAATATAAGGAGGAAGAGGAACATGACCGCAGGAAAGGAAAAAATCTTCTTCTATATCATGTTCAAATCTTACATTTCGTGTACCACATTCTTCAATGCTTTCAATACTAGCTTTAATATAAGGCTCTCCACTTAAAGTAAAAAAAGTATATTCTTTACCAATCTTTTGTCTATTTGGCTTACTTACAATAGCATTCCAGCTTCCATTTTCATTTTTACCTAAAAATAAGAATTCTACTTTAGCTCCGGTCTGTTCATTAAATCCATAGCAACGAGCCTTTCTTACCTTTGAGTTATTTACAACGATTAAGGAAGACTCTGGTAAAAGGGACGGAAAATCAGACATATATTTATCACTATAAATTCCACTATTTTTATCTAAAACTAATAATCTATCATCACCTCTTTTATCTGATGGAACTTGAGCAACAAGTTCTTCAGGTAAATCAAAATAAAAATCCGTCGTTTTCATAATTCTCTCTCTTATCTAATACCTCATATGCTTTTTGTGTTACACAACGCCCTCTTGTTGTTCTCTTAAGATAGCCTTGTCTCATTAAATATGGTTCATAATAAACTTCTAATGTATCCGAAGAATCATTTAACGAAGCAGCTAAAGCCTCTAAGCCTACTGGCCCACCATTATAAACCTCAATGATTATTCGTAGTATTTCTCTATCTGTTTTATCTAAGCCATACTTATCAATACCAAGCTTATCCAAACCTATTTGTGTAATTTCTTTATTAATAATTCCATTACCAACAACATCAGCAATATCTCTTATTCTTCTAAGTATTCTATTAGCGATTCTTGGTGTACCTCTAGAACAAAGGGCAATAGAAGAAACTGCATCATCTGTAATTTTTGTATTTAAAATCTTAGCAGAACGCTTAATAATTAAGCTTAGCTCTTCAGGTGGATACAAATCAATTTTTAGAGGAATACCAAATCTGTTTTCTAATGGCTTTGATACTGCTCCGGTTCTAGTTGTTGCTCCAATAAGCGTAAACGGTTCTAAATCAACTTTAATTGTTCTTGCACTTGGTCCTTGACCAATGACCCAGTCAATCTTAAAGTCTTCCATTGCAACATATAGTGTTTCTTCCATTGATTTTTTTAAGCCATGGATTTCATCTATGAAAAGAATACTACCTTTAGTTAGATTTGTAAGGATTCCAATTAAGTCTCTAGGCTTATCTAACGCTGTTGCACTTGTTAGCTTAATGTCAGCATTCATTTCATTTGCAATAATTGAAGCAAGTGTTGTCTTACCCAGTCCTGGAGGTCCTTGCAAAAAGATATGGTCCAATGCTTCGTCTCTTTTTTTTGCTGCCTCAATATAAATCTTTAAGTTTTCTTTTAATTCTTTTTGTCCCTGAAAATCTTCTAAATACTTAGGTCTTAAGATATTTTCCTGTATTTCTTCACTATTATTAATAGTTGGCTCTACTGTACGTGATTCAGGATCTTCAAAATCATTAGTAAAAAAGGAAGTTTCTTCTATCAATTCAATCTCCTTAGAACAATTGAGAAGATTTTCTTCTCTATTTCTCTACTAGATAAATTCTCATAAATATCTTTGTGTTCACTTAGAGTATCTTCAATTGCTTTAATAACACTTTTTTTGTCATATCCCATTTCTGTAAAAGAAGATATAAAATCAGAGAATCTCTTACCAACACTTGAAGTACTCTCATTCTTTTCAATAGCTTCTTCGCTATCGAAGACAAGAACATTTCTTAGCTGTAGTATTAATTTCTGTGCTGTCTTAGCTCCCAAGCCTGGAACAGTAGAAAGCTTTTTAACATCCTGTTTATCTAAAGCAAATACTAAGTCATCAACAGTAATTCCAGAAAGAATTTTTAATGCCCCCTTAGCCCCAATACCAGGAACAGTCTGAAGTTCTATAAAGCAATAACGCTCTTTCTCATCATAAAAGCCAAATAGCGTCATGCTATCTTCTCTATGCTGTAGAGTTGCAAAAACTCTAGCATTATTTTTTTCATCAATAGATAAAGAACGAAATTTGTTAGCACTATTAGTCGAACACTCTAAATAATACTCAAGTCCAGAATCAGAAAGGACTATAATTGAAGAATCTTGAATATCAATAATTCTTCCTCTAACTGCATTAATCATATAAATAAGAATAGATTAAAAAAAAAGAAAAATACACATTTTAGAATAACAAAATCATTTATTCTCTTACAAAAGAAAGTGAAGAATGTGTAATGTGACAAATACAATCAGCAAGAGCATCTGCTGCATGGTCAGGTTTTGGAATTTCCTTAAGCCTTAGGATCCTTTTAACCATTTCTTGAACCTGGCTTTTCTCTGCATTACCAACACCAACAACACCCAGTTTTATCTCTTTCGGAGAATATAGATAAACTTTAATTCCTAGGGATGAAAACTTATAAATAATTCCGCCGATAACTTTTGCAACTGGAATAGCAGATGATATATTTTTCGTAAAAAAGATGTCTTCAGCACTAACAACATCAATTTTATACTTATTAGCTATAGTTGCTAAATCTTCTACGATAGTATAAATACGTTTTTGCTGGTTATCACTCGAAAGGGTTTGAATTAGTCCATAAGAAACAGGCCGGTAGGTCTTTCCATCATAGTTTACGACACCCCAGCCTGTATTAGCTAAACCTGGATCAACTCCAAGAATATTCAAAACTTAGTCCTCTTCGACAAAATCATCAGGAAGCTCAAGATTTGTTGAAACCTGCTGAACATCATCTAATTCTTCAAGTCTTTCAACAATTCTTAAAACTTTATTTGCTTTTTCACTGTCGAGTGTAACAGTTTGATCAGCAATCTTCTGAACATCTGCACTCTCTTGCTCAAAACCAGCTGCCTGCATAGCTTCAAGAACAGAAGCAAAATCAGAAGGTGTAGTTGTAACTTCAATTACATCATCAGAAGTTGAGACATCTTCAGCACCATTCTCAAGTGCAACTTCAAAAATCTGATCCTCTGTATATTTTTCTGTTGAATAAGTAATAACACCCTTAGTCTGGAACATGTAACTAACACATCCAGTTGCTCCAAGAGAACCACCAAGCTTAGTAAGAGTAGATCTTACATCACTAGCTGTTCTGTTCTTATTATCTGTAAGAGTATCAACAATAATAGCAACTCCACCTGGTGCATAACCCTCATATGTAAGCTCATAGAAAGTAGAGTTTCCAAGCTCTCCACTACCCTTCTTGATAGCTCTTTCAATATTATCCTTAGGCATGTTTTCAGCTCTTGCCTTAAGGATAGCAGTTCTTAATCTTGAGTTAGACTCAGGATCAGGACCTCCCATCTTTGCACATACTGTGATTTCTTTGATGAGCTTTGTAAAAGCCTGTCCGCGCTTAGCGTCTGCGATTCCTTTCTTGTGTTTAATTGTTGCCCATTTACTGTGGCCAGACATATAAATACCTCGATATTAAATTAAATATAATTACCTTTAAAAATTAACACACCCACTATTTTACAGTCAATAGAATTATTGATTATTTAAGCTTAGTTTGTTGTCATTTTAGATAGAAAGAGAAAGAGTTAGAATTATAGAATCTAAAAATAGCATTCCTTTTTCCGTCAAAGCAAACTTATTCTCATTATTTATATAAAAGGATTTATCTATGTTGTATATTCTAGAAGAATATATTTCATCAAAACTCTTTTCAAAACGGTCAAAGTATTTATTCTTATTAATTCCATCACTTGTTCTAAGCGCAGTTAATAAAAAAGATTCTTCAACCTCCACCCTATTTAGTCTTTCACAATTAAAAGAAGGAGAAGAAAGGTATTCTTCAATAGACTCCTGGTTACGCATAGTAACTCCTGTTTTATACCCAAGAAAGCTCTCAGCACTTGGTCCAATCCCAATATATTGCGCTAGATTCCAATACTGAGCATTGTGCAAGCTTTTCTTTCCCTCTTTAGCAAAATTTGATATCTCGTAATGCTCGTATCCTAGTTCCCTTAATCTTTTCCAGCCTTCTTCTAAAAATAAAGCTTCCTTTTCTCCTTCCATTGGTGCTAAACGAGAAATAAGAGGAGTATTTTCTTCAAATGTAAGACAATAGAAAGAAATATGGGATGGGTTATAGCTATTTACTATCTCTATATCACGTAGTGTATCACTAACAGTAGTTGATGGAATGGCTGTAATAATATCAGCATTGTAGTTAATATTACTCTTCCTTAAATATTCTAAAGCTCTATAGTTATCGTCAACATCTACATTGCGGCCAATTGTTCTTAAAGCATTTTCGTTTAGACTTTGTATACCTAAAGATAAACGGTCTATTTTATCAAATAGTATTTCAAGTTCGTCACTAACATTTTCTGGATTTACTTCAACTGTCACTTCCGTGCTTTTTCCATAAGTTGAGGCAATATCAATTAAGGAAGAAATGTTTTTTACACCCAAATTATATGGGTTACCACCTCCAAAATAGATCGAATAAAATGGTTTTTTAATTTCTTCAACAACACTTTTCAATTCTTTAGAAAGAAGAAGAAAAAACTCGTCTCTTTCTTCAATAGAAAAAGAACGTGAATAAAAAGAACAATAGTCACACTTTCTTTTACAAAAAGGAATATGAATATAGAGTGATATAGGAAGAGAAGGAATATATGAATCAATCATCAGTAAGCACTTCTATTCTAGAAATAGGCCAAAATCTAAAAAGAACCTGACCATTTACTTTCTCTTCACTAACAGGTCCAAAATAACGACCATCATAACTATTATCACGATTGTCACCAAGAGGAAGAACGCTTCCTAATGGAACATAAATACCTGCCTTATATTTACTCATCTCACTTCTTTTATACATATCACGAGGCTCTATTTCAGCTTTAGAAAGAGTATAAGAGCGATTGTACTCATATAAATCAAACTTATAGTTATAGTCACTATTCTCCATCTTTCTATATTCTTCAACCAAGAACGAGGGGTAACTAACTCCTTCTTCTATATAAGCATTAATTCTTGCAATAGCTTTTAGAGAAGGATAGAGGGAAGTATCTACACTTCTTATTGGAGCATTAGACAAGCCATTTTCTTCTCTAAATAAGCTCTCTTCAACCCACTCACCTGTACCTGCAGCTTTTATTAATACATTACCATCCTCAAAATATACTCTATCTCCACCAAGAGCAGCACAACGCTTAACGAAAAGACGCTCTCTCATTGATCCATCTTCATTCTTATCTATATATACTAGAGATAGAGTTCCCATATAAATAATTTGAGTTAGAATATCAAAAAGAGGTCCTTTTGATTCATATTCAGGATTATAGAATGTAATTATATCATCTCTTTCAACTCTTCTTTCATCAGTCCATATTTTATTTCCACCAGGATAGAGCTCAACACCATAACTAGTTTTACTAACTAAAACTCTATCTCCAACAAGAAGAGTAGAAACCATCGAAGGAGAAGGAATAACAAAAAGCTGAAACAAAAACTGATTAAAAATAATTACCCAAAAAATACCAAAAACTAGAGCATCTAACCACTCTAGTGCTTCACTAAGAAATGTCTTCTTTTTGTTTTTTTGATATACCCTCTTAGCTTTTCTCTTTGTAAGCCAATCTTCAGTTGTATTTTCCACCCAGGATAGAAATTTTTCCATATAGAAAAGTTAACTCACTTTAGAGTTAATTGACAAGAGGATATTAGATGTTTACCTTTATTGTATGTTCAAAAAACCACAGTTACCAGAAGTTGAAAGAGTTAAGCTTAAACCTATATTTTCAATAAGACCTGCTTATTATATTCTTTCTATTTTTTTTATATTATTACTTCTTATTTTTTTTATTCTTTGTCTTTTTCCTTCCTTTGTAAGTGATAAAACATATATTAAATTTGATACTCCCCTTTCTTCCTGTGGTATATATGAAGATAACAAATACTTAGGAAATGCTAATAATGGCTTCTTCTCTACTACAAGCGGAGAGCACACCTACATCTTTAAATATAATGGAATAGTTATTGGTGAAGAAAAAACAAATATTAGTAGGCATTATTTCTTCACACTCTTTAAACACTACAATACTACAATTACACCAGCTCTCACTTATACAGAAGAAGCAAAACAAAGTGCAATAGATTCTTTTCTTTCTGATCTATCTATATACTCCGCTATCCTTGAATATACTCAAGCTTCTCCTTATCCTTCTATTTTTACTGATTTTGCTAATGATGCATTAGTTATGGACATTCAAGATTTAGATTCTCTTTTTCTTTATGGTGCATTACATATAACAACAGAAGAAATGTATGATGATTACATAGAAGGAAAGAGAATACTATCGTCTGTTTTGAAAGAAAATAGTGAAAGCGCAAAAATCGATAATCTTCTTTCTTCTATTTTTTCTTCCTCAACAGAAATTTCTCTTATAAAGGATGATAAAACAACACCTATTGATACTCCTAGAAAGAATGGAAGATGGTACACTTATAACAGTGGTACAATTACTATAGGAGAAACAACTACACTCAGTTATCCAGAGTGTAACGCTGCTCCTCAAACAATCAATTATTCTTCCTTCTCAATTATGGATAATCTTATAACCGAATATGAATATTCACTCTTTGTTAAAGAGAATCCCTATTGGGCAAAAGAGAATATTGAAGAATTAATTAAAGATGGCATGGTAGATTCTTCATACTTAGCTAATATCAATCTATCTTCTATGTCGATGAGACCTATTAGATATATATCATATTATGCTGCCTCTGCTTACGCATCATGGCTAAGTGAAAAGGATGGTGAGAATTATTCTCTACCTAGTGAGGTTGAGTGGACAGTAGCTGCTCTTTCAGCAAAAGACAAAAAGTATGTTACTTCGCTCGTTTTTATTGAAAAAGATACCACTACCCCAACCTCATTAATGGGAGGACTATGGGATATGACAGAAACTGAATATATTCCACTTATGAGACTATGCGATTATGATAAGATAAAGGAATTTGAAATAAAGTATGACTCATTTGATATAATACTTAAGGGTGGAAGCTTTATCTCTTCTTCTGTTTCAATTTCAGATGTAGCTGTATCGACAAAGTACAACTGTTCTGAATTTAATGGTTTTAGATTGGTAAAAAGATGAACGACAATAAAAGTTTTAAGCTAATTCAAAAAAATAAAAAAGCTTTTTTTAATTATGAAATAATAGAGGAGCTAGAATGTGGTGTTTCTCTCTCTGGAACTGAAGTAAAATCAGTTAGAGAAGGAAAATGCTCCTTCTCAGATAGCTATGTTTCAATAAAAGATGGTCAATTAGTTTTGATTGGCTTTCTTATTCAGCCTTATACTCATGGTAATATCTTTAACCATCAAACAGACAGAAAACGAATACTTCTTGCACATAAATATGAAATTAAGAAATTCTTGAGAAAGGTTAATGAAAAAGGATTAACTATTGTTCCTTTAGAAATATATATAAAGGGAAATCTTGTAAAAATGAAAATAGCTCTTTCTAAAGGAAAGAACCTTCATGACAAAAAAGAAGCAATAAAAGAAAGAGATGCAAGAATAGATGCAAGAAGAGAGATTAGAGACCTAGGTAGGTACTAATCTCTTTAGCATTTGTTGAATGTTAAAACAACATATGCAATCTTACCACTCATAACCTTAGGAGAAAGCTCAAAATTTGATTCAATCCAAGAATTAATCATGCTCACTACTCCACCGATTATATAATCATTAATATCACTTTCTGTTACTACATCAGATTTCAATTTTAAATCATCAATTGCATCTTTAAGTGCTAACTGAACAAGGGTATGAAGAAATGCAGAATCGTTTCTATCATTAAAAAGAATAGTATATGTATCGTGATTATAAGCAATTGATTCTAATAAAACAGTTAAAACTTTTTGAATAGGTTCTCCACGAAATGTTAAATCCTTAATCTGCTTCAAGAAGACCTCAAGATAATTTGATCTTACTTCATCTACTAGTTCATTAACATCCTTATAATGAGAATAAAAGGTATTGCGATTAACAGAGGCTAGTAAGCATAATTCGGAAACAGTTATTTCATTCTTCTTCTTTGTTCTAAGCAAATCAAGAATAGCTATATTAAGCTTATTCTTACTCTTTAATACTCTAACATCGAACCCATTTGACATAATACTTTCCCCCACTAAGTATTATTATTTGGAGGTGGGGAGACTCGAACTCCCGTCCTAACAGTCTATCTATAAACGTCTACGGAACATAGTTTCAATTCTAGTCTTAGTCAATCAGTCAGTAATGAAACCAACGTCGTGATTGAAGCAACCCCTTAATTTCTCTAGTAGTTCGAGATAATACTAATAGATAAGTCTCCTTTGTTATATTAGAACATCCACCAGAGACTTAGCTTCTGCTCTTTTTTGCTTAAGCGCTTACGCAGCTAAAGCAAATGCTTCAGATTCGACTGTGTAGTCTTCTTCTTTTTTAGCATTTAAATTTAGTTTGCCGGTTTTACAAGTCAGCTCTTGGTCCGCAGTCTATAGCCTAGCAAAGCTAGTCGAAACCAAAACACCCCCAAAAGGTGCTTATTATTTTACTATCTATTTAATATAATTTTCAACAATAAACCGTTTTATAAACAAAAAAACTCACTTCTTTCAGATTAATAACAGTTAAATCTCTTCTCCTCTAAATGTGTTTCCACTAAGTGATGTAGCATAGATATCAATCATATCACCAATTTTTTTGCCTGATTTTGATTCAACAGAAAAATAATAATTGTGTTCATCTCTGCATAAGAATCGCTTCTTATCATCCTTACTTAATCCAGTAATCAAAGCTCGTGTTTTAAAAGGTAGAATAGTCTCTCTAATCCTCTTTTGTCTATCTAGCTGCTCACTAATTAATCTCTCTAGTCTCTTAGTTTTAGTTGATAAATCTATTTGATCACTCATTTTAGCAGCAAGAGTTCCCTCTCGAGGATTATAATAATACATGAAAGCTTCTGTGCAGTTTAACTTTTCCATCATCGATAATGTTTCTTCATACTCTTCTTCGCTCTCTGAAGGGAAACCAACAATTACATCTGTACTTAAAGTAAGAGAAGGAATAGAGGAATACATCTTTTCAATTAACAAAGAAAACTTCTCTCTTGTAGTATGACGATTCATTAAAGAAAGAATTCTACTGTTTCCTGATTGCATTGGAAGATGAATATGCTTTGCAACCTTTTTATTAGTTGCAATTACATTAATTAAACGATCAGAAAAATCCTTTGGATGAGGAGATTCAAATCTTACCCATTCAATATTTTTCATATATGGAGTAATAATTTCTAATAGTAATGGAAAATCTACCTCTTCATTGTTATAAAAAGAAGAATACGAATTAACATTCTGACCAAGCAGTGTTACTTCCTTAACTCCTTTACTATCTAAAAAAACTACTTCATTAATTATACTTTCGACATTTCTAGAAACTTCACGTCCTCTAACATAAGGAACAATACAATAGGAACAAAAATTATTGCACCCATTCATTATAGGAATAAAAGAGCTAAACTCGCCTTCTTTATAATATGAATCGAGAAATGAATATTTATCACTATCGGTTTTATTACCGAAAATAAATTCAACAATTTTGTCCTTTTCTTCATTTGTTGCGACAAAATCTATGTATGGTGCTTCCCTTTTTAATTCATCCTTAAGTCGAGATGCCATACATCCTGTTAGAATTAATACAATTTCCCTCTTTTTTTTAATTGCAGAATAAAAACCTAATCTGCCCCAAATTCTATTTTCAGCAGTCTTTCTTACTGAACATGTATTTATAATTACTATGTCAGCATCACATGAATTTTCTGTACTTTCTAAGCCTCGTCCAATTAACATTGTTGAAATTGCATTAGATTCAGCAATATTCATTTGACAACCATATGTTTCAATTAAAAATTTCTTCATTTCTTTCTCATCTTAGCGCTTTTTAGTGTATTTACCATTAGTTCTGCTACAGTCATAGCACCAACACCACCAGGAACAGGAGTTATAAGAACATCTCTATTAGAAAAGGAATCAAAGTCTACATCCCCAACAACCCTATAGCCCTTCTTTTTAGAACTATCTGTAATTCTATTAATACCTACATCTATTACAACAGAACCATCTTTAATAAAAGAAGAATCAATAAAATTAGCTTTTCCAACCGCAATAATAATAATATCAGAAGAAAGAGTAATCTCTTTTAGGTTTTGTGTATTAGAGTTACAAATTGTGACTGTAGCATTATACTTTTTGTTCATTAATAAAAGCGCTGTAGGCTTTCCTACTATATCACTTCGACCAATTACACATACCTTTTTGCCACAAGTCTCTATATTCCAGTTATCTAATATTTCTAATATTCCCTGAGGAGTACATGGCACAAAGGAAGGTTTACCTAAAGCTAATAAACCAAAAGAAAAGGGAGTAAAGCCATCAACATCTTTATCTTTAGATATTCTATTAATTACTCTGTCTTTATCAATATGAGGTGGCAGAGGAAGCTGGACTAAAATTCCATCTACCTTATCATCTTCATTTAAGCTATCTATTAATGATAAAACTTCACTCTCCAAACAATCTTCACTGAGAGAATATTGAAAATGCATAAAGCCAACATAGTCACATTTCTTGGCCTTACTCTTAACGTAAGAAAGAGAAGCAGTATTATTTCCAACAAGAATAACACAAAGGCAAGGACGCCTATTTTCTTTTTCTATAAAGAGTTTTGTTTCATCTTTAACTCTATCTAATATTCTATTAGACAATTCTAAGCAGTTTAATTCTATCACTCTTTGATGATACCTCATCTCTAATTTGACTTACAATAGATAATTTGAAAGAGAAATGTTTTTAAGCTATAATCATAGCCATGAAAAGGAAAGCATTAATTATAATCCTTATGTCTATTGCTCTTACTTTTAATCTATTTGCACTAGACTATTATGACACAGGTTCTCAAATCTTCACTATTACTGTTGGAGTTGATCTACCATTTACCAACACATATCGTGATGTCGACAATAATTACGTTACTTCATATTGGTGGGGAGATGATGGTACTCACTTTAACATTGGTGGTTACGGCTCTATAGATTATGAAGTCTTTACTAACTCTAAGCTTGCTTTTGGTGGTGAAATTGGATATCTATTTAACAGATGTACAGATTCTAAGCTTTTTACACAGGTTCCACTACTTTTTAAAGCAACATATGTTCCACTTCAAGGAAAATTTGAGACTCTCTTGTCTCTAGGTCTTGGCTTCAACTATATGAGCTACAATGATTCTTCGATGTTTGTATTATCCTCATCCCTTACTCTTGGTTGTAGATATTTCATTACAGATAATTGGGGTATAGGTCTTAAGAGTGGTATTAATTTTACTCCAGAGTTATATGTTAAGAGTGAGAAGAATGGTTTCCATTCATCTATACCATGCTCTCTTTTCGCTTCTTATAGACATTAAAGGATAAAAACATGAAAAAAATAACAACAATATTATTGATTGCTATCATTTTATTTACATCTATTTCATGTAATATGGATTCTTCTTCTGGTCTATTTCAAATGGCTGGAGAATCTGTAAGAATTGGTACTCATACTATTTATTCTGTTTTACATAAGTTTGATGATAATAATTATCTCGTTTCTACAGATAGTGGTGTTCTAATCTATAATGGATTAGCTAAAACCTATTCTAAGGGTATAGGGAATGGTAATAACTCAAGAATGATAATCAAGACTGAATGCTCATCACTATCAAGCTGGTCTGTAACTTATTTTGATAGCACAGAGAACAAATTCTATACTATTAATAATGAGGGAAATAAAACTGAAGATACTTCATATTCATCTTACACTTTTAAGCATTCTTCATATGATAGCGCATCTAATAGCATCCACTATATATTATCTGATAATTCAACATACCTTTTTGATTCTACCCCACTTTCAGGAAGCATCTCTAATTATAAATATGTAGGTAATGGTAAGTTCTTCTTTACTGAAGGAGATAAAAACTATTTATTTACTACAACTAAGGAAGAGACTGAAAATCAAATAATTCTTCTTTATGATAGCTATACAATTACTAGTGAAGGCAAAATCTACGATGGTTCTACACTTATTGAAGGTACAATTGGAAGCGTAAATACAAAGAGTACTATTCATATGATTAAATATAATGAAAACAAATATTACATTATTAATAATGGCTCTTTATATAAATTAGAGAATAATACTCTTACTTCTTTAACTATCCAAGGTTTAGCTAATGTTGAAATAATAGAATTAACCAAAGCAACAGATTCATATCTAAACGCCATTAGCGCAACAAATGATTCTATTTCAATTAATATAACGAGCAAACAAATAGAAAATAGCTGGAAATAAAAGAGAGGCTAAATCGACCTGTGACCTTCTAGTTGGATAAGAATCCAATTAGAAGGTTATTTTTTTCTAGGAGAAGATCTAATCTTCAACTGTGCTAGGAGATAAGGTCTAAGGCTAAACAATTTTTAGCCAAAGCTCTATAGAGCAAAAATACATATTACATGAAAAGAGAAATGTATTATAAAAGAAAGCTTGTTACGAGACAGGAATTATTTGATACGATAGACAATTACATTAGGTTTTAAATGAGAGGAGATACCTAAAAAACTTGCCCCCTGTTGAATTTAGGAAGCAAGTCTCTTAATATTCGTATTATCCAACTATAGGGGTACACGTCAAATCAGCCCCTTTCTTTTTTAATCCTCGCAGATTTCATGTAATATTTTCTTTACTTCATCATCTGTGTATACTTCTTCAATTTCATCATGAGTAAGACCAATAAACTCATGACAAGTATAATGAATCCATAAAAAATCATCCTTACTATTTAAAACATGCTTACGACACCAATAATCTGGTTGTACTGGAAGAGCGGGTTTACCATCAATCCATTGATACTTACAAATCTTATAATCATAAACAGCAACTTTAATATCTGAACGTGGAATACCATTTTGCATGATAGTTTCAGTTAAAGAATTAACTGTAAGTCCAGTATCAAAAATATCATCAACAATTAATACCTTCTGCCCCTTCTTTAAATTAACTGGATTATATGTCCATCCATCAATATCTACCTTATTTGTATGCTCTACAAGCTTACCATAGCTACGAGCAACAACTGCAGCATAGAAAACGGGCTCACGTCCAGTCTTAAGAGACATAAGCTTATAAAACTCACTTATAACGTTAGCTAAATATGCACCACCTCGAAGGGAACAATAGATAACATCTGGAATAAAGCCATCTTCATTATACATTTTATAAGCAAGCTTTATACCTGCATCTCTAATCATATCACAAGTGATAAAATCCTTCTTTGGTTGATCCATAACTAAGCTCTCCCCTTTATATTGTTGTTAATATCTCTAAGCCTTTATCAGTAATAGCAACAGTATGTTCCCAATGACAGGCTGGCTTACCATCATATGTTTTTACAGTCCATCCATCGTTAAGAGTATAACACCTTCCTGATGAACCAAGTGTAATCATTGGTTCAATAGCAAAGACCATTCCCTTTTTAATTTTAGGATTACTCATCATTAGATTAACATAATTAGGAACTTCTGGGTCTTCATGTAGTTCAAGCCCAACTCCATGACCAGAATAATCCTTTAATACACCATATTTAAACTTTCTAACATATGTATATACAGCTTGAGAAACATCTAAAATACGAGCACCATTTTTACTAGCTGCTTCAATACCTAAGTATAGTGATTTTTCAGTACGTATATTTAATTCATGAACTTCTTCACTAACCTTTCCTATTTCATATGTGTGAGTACTATCAGAAATATAACCATCAAGATTAATACAAACATCAAGAGAAATAATATCCCCATTCTTTAATATTTCTCTCTTATTAGGAATACCATGAATAATAGTATCATTTACACTAGTACAACTAACACAAGGATAATCGTAATATCCCTTGCAAGGTCCCGATGCATGATGACGACGCATAAAGCTTTCACAAAGAGCATCTATATCATAAGTTGAAATACCTTCTTTTATCTCTTCTCCTACACTCTCAAACATTTGAGCAAGAAGCTTACAGGAAGATCTAATCTTATCTATCTGATAGTCATCTTTATATTGAATCATTATTTTCTAACCTTTACATAAGCATCTAAAATGCCATTAATAAACTTAAAAGAAACATCATTAGAGAGTTCCTGACTAAGCTTTACTGCTTCATCAATAATGATTGTAGGATGAGTCTCTCTATCAAAGAGAAGAGAAAAGAATGAAATACGAAGAATGTTTCTATCTACACCATCAATCAATTCAATAGGACGAGATGAATAATTGTTGATTAAATTATCAACTTCACTTAAATGCTCTATAGTTCCTTCAATTAAAAACTGAGCAAAAATTTTAGTGCTTTCAGTGATTAATTCAAGTTCCGATTCAGAGGTACCTTGAAATAATTCCCAATCTCCCACAGGAGGAAGATTGGAATTAAAATCTAAAGAATATAATGTACCAACTGCTAGTTCTCTAGCCTTATGTCTTTCTATTCTATTAATCATTTAGTTTTCTTTATAAATAATATTAATCTTTGCTTGACTACGTAATTCACTTAAAAGAGAGTTATATGCCTCTAGGAATGCATATTGACTATTCTGATATAACAATCCTTGATAAATATAATCATGAACAGTAATACCATATTCTTCTATTGTGTCATTAAGAGTTAAGACTTTAGGATCTTGATGAACAGTACACTTTGCAATTAGATAAAGATTAGGAGTAGTAAATACACCAGAGATATCACCAGCATCAAGAAGCATTACTTCATCAACAAAGCTATCACCCATAGATGCTCTTGTTGTCTGGTTATCTGACATGAAGCCCCAATCACCACCAATAGATAATGATGAAGTATCCTCACTATATTGCTGTACAGCCTTTTCAAATGTTAATGTACCATTTTTAATTAATTTATATGCGTTATCAAGCTCAGCCTTCTTTTTACTATCTGTTGCACTATCACCTGTTATTTCTTTTGCAATAATTGATAATCTAACCATCTCTGGCATCATAAACTGACTTGAGTTTTGTCTATACCAGGTTTTAATTTCACTTTCTGTAGGCTCTTTAACATTATTTATCTCAGCACTTTTGACACCACTTACATAAAGCTGAGTTAAATATTGAGCTCTCAAATACTCCTTATATTCGCTAACAGAAGAATATGAATCTTCAACTATTGAAGCAAATTCTTCATCTGTAAAGGTTTGACCAGCCTGTGCTTCAATACTTTGCTTTTGATTTAAATATAAGAGTTCAACATCACTATCCTTAACAGAATAACCATCTCTTGAAGCACCTTGTTCAATAAGGATTTCATCAATTAAAGAATTGAGTACTTCCATCTTTGAAACAGAATAACCAGCATTAGTATAAAAAGCTACTTCATTATTCAATGTGTCCATTGTAATGACTTTATTTTTTGTCAAATTAACAGTAGCAGCTGGAGATGAAATAGTTACAGCAGAAACAGATAGAGTTAATAAAACAAATAAAAGAATTAAAATAGTTTTCTTCATAAATTAGTTATTCCTTTCACAGTTTAATAATTTAGCAAAAGCTCTAGCTTGATTAGTATTAGAGATAAACTCACTAGTCTTAAGTATAACGCCTTCACTTTCTACTTTTTTCATAAGAGTCGCCATACAACTACTCTTCCTTAATCCTTTGTATAAAACAGTAGCACCTCGTTTTCCAGAAATAGTACCACAATTAGATAAGTACTTTTCTAGTGAAGAAGGAACCTGTTTTGAAAATAGGGAAACCGGTTCACTAATTACTACAATATAATCATAGATAGTAATTTTCTTATCTGTATCAATATTTGTATTGAAAACAGAACAATCATACCCTTTTTCACTAAGAGTAGAAGAAATAGAAGAAGCTATTTCTTTAAGTGGACCGCCATCTCTACTATTTGAAGAGATTAATATGCAAACTCTCATTTCAACTTCTCCTTAAAGCAAAACCGACCCCATAATATTAGGGCCGGCTATAGCTTAAAAGCAATTAGTTAGATGTTGCTGGCTCTTCTTCAAGCCATGTAGTTCCTTCAACCTGTGTTGTCTGTGTAGCCTTGATCATTGACTGGATTTCATCATCGCTTGATTTATTTACGAGAGCAACAACGATAGAAAGAACCATAAATAAAATAGTTAATACTGTAGTTGCCTTTGTTATAAAGCTTGATGTACCACTACCAAATGCAGAATTGGAGTTACCTCCAAATACACTGCTTAAACCAGCACTGTCCTTTCCCTGAATAGTAATCAAGAAAAGAAGCAATAAAGCTATAATACAAAATACAACAAGTAGGATAATTCCCAAAACACCCATTTTTAATTACCTCTAATCATTTATTGTAAGCAATAATAGGGAGGAATTTATCAACGGACAATGATGCACCACCAACAAGAGCTCCATCAATATTTTCCTTAGCCATTAAAGCTTTAACATTTTCAGATTTAACAGAACCACCATACTGTATTATCAACTTTTCTGCAATAGATTTTGAGAAAAGTGAGGCTACAGTTGACCTAATAAATGCATGTGCATTATCAGCATCCTCAGGTGTAGCTGTTTTACCTGTTCCAATTGCCCATACTGGTTCATAAGCAATTGTAATACTAGCCATCTCAAGTTCAGAAACATTCTTAAGACCAACTTCAAGCTGTCTCTTTAAAACTTCTTCAAGCTTTCCGCTCTCTCTTTCTAGAAGAGTTTCGCCTACACAAAGTATAACATCCATTTTCTCTTTAAGAGCAAGAAGAACTTTAGAATTAATAATTTCATCTGTTTCACCATAATATTGTCTTCTTTCACTATGACCGAGAATAACAGTATTAACACCAAGATCCTTGAGCATTAATGGGGAAACCTCACCAGTATATGCACCCTCTGTATGAGATGCCATATTCTGAGCAGCAACAATAATATCACTGTCCTTAACAGCCTCAAGAACTGCAGGAATAGAGACAAAGGAAGGAGCTATCATAACCTTAACATTTGTTCCACTATCCTTACATGCTTTTACTAAATCAGTAGCATATTTTTTTGCTTCACTTGGAGTAAGATTCATCTTCCAGTTGCCAGCAATATATGGCTTTCTTTCTGTTTTTTCGAGAGCCTTAATACCAGGAAGAGTCTTTCCTTCTAAGAATTCTAAGGAAGCTCCACCACCTGTTGAAACATGACTAATTTTACTAGCAAGACCAAACTTATTAATTGCAGCAACACTGTCACCACCGCCAACAACACTAATTGCATCAGAATCAGCCAAAGATTTTGCAACAAGCTCAGTTCCTTTAGCAAATTGAGCAAATTCGAAGACACCCATTGGGCCATTCCAAACAACGTTCTTTGCATTAGAAAGAGCTTCTACAATTTTCTCAGTTGTCTTCTTTCCGATGTCCATACCCATAAGACCATCAGGAATATCAACACTATCAATATAGATAGGCTCTGCATTCTCATCAAATTTTTCAGCACAAACATGATCTAAAGGAAGAATTACCTTAACACCCTTCTTTTCACTAGCACTTAAAAATTCTTTTGCTGTTTCAATATAATCGTTCTCAACTAAGCTATTTCCTACATTGTGTCCAAGAACCTTCAAGAATGTATAAGCCATTCCACCACCGATAACGATAGTATCACATGTCTTTATTAAGCTCTCTAAAACACTAATTTTTGAAGAAACCTTACTTCCACCAATAATTGCAACAAATGGATGAAGTGGATTTTCCAAAAGTGGAGCCATAAACTTAACTTCTTTTTCAATTAGGAAGCCAGCGTATGAAGGAAGATAATGAGAAACACCCTCTGTTGAAGCATGAGCTCTGTGAGCTGTACCAAAAGCATCATTTACATAAACTTCACCATAAGAAGCAAGAGTGGAAGCAAAAGTTGGATCATTAGCCTCTTCTTCCTTGTAGAATCTAACATTTTCTAAAAGAAGAACCTCACCACTCTTTAATTCTTTGACATCTTTTTCAACCTCACTACCAATAACATCTTTAGCAAGCTTAACTTTTTTTCCAAGAAGAGCTTCAAATTCTTTAGCAATAGGAGCCATTGAAAAATCAGGATTCTTCTGTCCCTTTGGTCTTCCATAATGACTCATTACAACAAGTGAAGCACCTTCATCAAGAATATAGTTGATAGTTGGAAGTGCAGCTTTAATTCTTGTTGAATCAGTAACAAGACCATTTTTTACAGGTACATTAAAATCAACTCTAATTAAAACCCTTTTTCCTTTTAAATCAGCGTCTTTAATTGTATTTAAAACCATAATATTACTCCTTAAAGGACAAAAAGGCCTGCAAACAATAAGCAGGCCTTAGAAAGAGTCAAACGACTTCTAATTAGCCGTTTACCTTTGCCATGTGCTGGATAAGATCAAGAACCTTATTTGAATAACCGATTTCGTTATCATACCAAGCAACAACCTTAACAAATGTATCTGTTAATGCAATACCAGCTTTAGCATCGAAAATACTTGTTCTTGTATCACCAAGGAAATCTGAAGAAACAACTGCATCTTCTGTATAACCAAGGATACCCTTGAGTTCGCCTTCACTAGCCTTCTTCATTGCATCACAAATTTCCTGATATGAAGCAGGCTTCTTGAGATTAACTGTAAGGTCAACAACAGAAACATCAAGAGTAGGAACTCTCATTGACATACCTGTGAGCTTACCATTAAGAGAAGGAATAACCTTACCAACAGCCTTAGCAGCACCTGTTGAAGAAGGAATAATGTTACCAGAAGCAGCTCTACCACCTCTCCAATCTTTCATTGAAGGACCATCAACTGTCTTCTGAGTAGCTGTAGTTGAGTGAACAGTTGTCATAAGACCATCTGCGATACCAAAGTTGTCATTAAGAACCTTTGCAACAGGAGCTAAACAGTTAGTTGTACAAGAAGCGTTAGAAACAAACTGAGTTCCCTTTACATATGTATTCTCGTTAACACCAACAACAAACATTGGAGTGTCATCCTTAGAAGGAGCAGACATAACAACATACTTAGCACCAGCTTTAATATGAGCAGCAGCCTTCTCTTTTGTTAAGAACAAGCCTGTTGATTCAACAACATATTCAGCACCAACCTCGTCCCAAGCTAATTCAGCAGGATCCTTAACTGCTGTAACTCTAATCTTGTGACCATTAACAATAAGAAGAGAATTTTCAACGTCTGCTTCGATTGTTCCATCAAACTGACCATGCATTGTGTCATACTTAAGCATGTAAGCAAGATAATCTACTGGGCAAAGATCATTAATTCCAACAATTTCAACATCTTTGCGGCTCATTGCAGCACGAAAAACGAAACGTCCGATTCTACCAAAACCGTTAATACCAACTTTCATCTTTTTCTTCTCCTTAAATAGAATAAAGATATTCGATAATAAACTATCGTAAACAAGCGTATATGCTTTAACACATTTATTCTAAAAATGCAATAAATTGTAATAAAAGAAAGAAAAGATTAAGGATAATTAATATTAAGAAGTATAT
>CAZLYD010000009.1:5305-58587 GCA_964563815.1 uncultured Spirochaetaceae bacterium | reverse complement strand
TAATTAGAATAAGTAAACAAATAATTCTTTTATTTAAAAAAAGAAAAGGTTAGTACATTTAAAAATGTTCACAAAAAAAGCTTTTAACACGATAATCATGAGTATGTATAAATGTTATCTATTAATGATGTTTGCACAGGTGGCTATATCTAGCTATGCGCCTTATTTACAAATAATAATGCGCAATAAGGGATATTCTTATTCCTTATGTGGCTCTATTATTGCTCTTGCTCAAGCAATGGCTATTGTTGTACCTCTTCTTGTTTCTTCTCTTTCTGATAAAACTGGCAGAACTAAACCTTTTTTACTCACTGTTGCTATTTCCTGTGCTCTATGTGCGCTTCCGGCAATCTTACTAGATAATGTTATTGTTGTAATTATTTTTGCTTCTTTAATGAATGGTGCTTTTTGGTGTATTAATCCGCTTTGTGATGGCTTTGTTAATAGAGCAATTGTTAATACAAAAACAAGCTATGGAACGCTAAGAGCTTTAGGTACCTTTAGTTATATGATTGCACTGGTTGTTTTTGCTTTTTCTCATTTTCCAGATGAGACAAATAATAAGAGTATACTATCTTGTTTTATAGTTTGTATGAGTATTCTAATTTTTGTTATTGCTTTGCAAAAGGATGACAAGAGAGAAAAGAAAAAAGAAGAAAAGAGGAAGCTTTTTTCTCTCTCTTGGTTCCCAACTAGATATTATATTTTTATGGGAATAATAGCGCTCACTCGTCTCAGTCAAGCAGTAATAGAAAGACACTTAGCAACATATATGACAGAAGAGTTGAAGGTTGGAAGATACTTTACATTATTTGTTGCACTAGGTGCTCTATTTGAGTTTATATGCTTAATTGTGGTGGGGCGTCTATTGAAAAATAAAAAGACAACGCCATACTTTATGCTTATTATTTCTTCTTTAGCTATGGCACTTCGTCTTTGGCTTTATCTAATTCCAGGAATAGTTCCTTTCGCTATTGGTCAAACATTACATGGCTTAACCTTTGGTGCTTCTCATGTTGCAGCTACCACATATACAGCAGAAAATGTTGATCCACTTCATTATGAATTGGGTATGACAATATATTGGTCATGTGCTTCAAATTTACCAGAGATGATTACTGCATTTTTGGGTGGTATTATAATTGAAAGCTGGGGATACAAATCACTATTTTCTATTTATTCAATTATTCCACTAATTGCTTTATTACTTCTCTTTATCAATAGAAGAAGGATAAATAACGAAAAAGCTTAGTTGTTGGATACTACTACCTTCTCTCGCTTTTGTAGTCGATTGAAGTAAAGAACATATGTTATTGTAATTAGAATTGAACAAAGAATCCAACCAAAGGGATATCCCATTGCGATTGGAAGAATTGTATTAGAAATGTAATTCTTTACTACAAAAAGGTATATTTGTCTAAAGAAGACGAATGAAAAGAGCATGATAAACATCGGAAATTGACTCTTTCCTGCTCCCCTAAGTGCTGAGCCATATACTTGGTTGAAGGTGCAAAGAATATAGAAGGGTGAAATGTAGCGTAAAAAGAGAGTACCATACTTTATTACGTCTACTTCACTTTCACTTATAAAGAATGTAACTACATTTGGTGCTGATATTACAATAGGGATAAGAAGTATGAAGGTTGAAATAAGTCCCATAAATAGTGCTCTATTAGCGCCCTTACGAGCTCTTAATATATTATTTGCTCCAATATTTTGTCCAACAAATGTCATTGCTGCCATTCCCAAGCATTGCATTGGAAGGAAGAGAATTTGGTCTACCTTTGTGTAGGCTGTCCACCCTCCCATTACATCTGCACCAAAGGCATTGATGTAAGATTGAACAAAGACATTTGAGAAAGATGTTATAGACATTTGAAGGGCAGAAGGAAGGCCTATTAGAATAATTGATTTAAGTATCTTAAAGTCGAAACACATCTTTTTAATGGAAATACGAACAACTGATTTTGTTTTAAGTAGAGCAATTAAAACAAGAATAGCAGAGACAGCCTGACTGAAAATTGTAGCATAGGCAACACCGCTTGTTCCCATATTAAAGTTGATAACAAGAATCATATCCCAAATGATATTTAAAACAGCTGATATAACCAAAAAAATGAATGGAAGACGAGAGTTACCTATAGCACGGAAAATAGAGGAGCCTGCGTTATAGATTAAGAGCCCTGATATTCCTGCAAAATAGATAGAGAGATAGATTCTTTGTTCTATAGCAACCTCTTCAGGTGAGCCTACAAGGCTAACCATGAATGGTACTAAGACAAGACCGAGAACCGTCATTATTAAGCAGAGAATAATAGTAAAGATTATATATGTGTGTACTGCTCTAGAAATCTTATTCTCGTCATTGGCTCCAAAATATTGAGATATTACAACACTAGCTCCGGTACTGAAGCCGCCGGCAAAACCAATAAGCATATTAATAATAGAGCTTATTGTTCCAACAGCAGAGAAGGAATTTTTACCTACAAAGTTTCCAACACACCAAGTATCGAAAGTGTTATATAGCTGTTGGAATAGCTGACCTAGTAGAATAGGAATGGCAAAACGAAATAGAAGAGAATAATAATTACCTCTTGTCATATCAAGAGAATTTTTTTCACTGCTCTTCATTTCTACCTCTCTTTTTACCAATTAAACATTAATAGATAGTTTTTGTAAAGGACGGGAGAAAATGTTAAATTTTTACTTAGTTTATTTCATTTACTTGAATAATGTTCCATTTTTTGTAACTTTAAATTATGGATGTAAAAGAAAAAAGCTTAGATAAGCATGTTGCAAAACTTGGTTTCGGTTTAATGCGTTTACCCAATAATAATGGAGTAATTGATATCGAAGAGACAAAAGAAATGGTTGATGCGTTTCTTGAAGCAAGATTCAATTATTTTGATACTGCTTTTGCGTACCCTGGTAGTGAAGAAGCTATAAATAAGGCCCTTGTTTCACGATATGCTCGTCGTTCCTTTTATCTGGCAACAAAATGTGCTGCTTGGAAAAAGGATTGTAAAAGTAGAGAGGATGCAATTAATCAATACAAAGAGTCACTCTCTCGTACAGGTGCTTCCTACTTTGATTTTTACCTTTTACATAATTTGGGTGGAGAGAGAACTAAGGTTTTTGAAGAATATGATTTGTGGTCATATTTCTTAAAGGAAAGAGAAAAGGGTAATATTAAACACCTAGGCTTTTCTTTTCATTCTAGTCCTGAAGAACTTGATGAGATATTAACAAAGCATAAGGAAGTAGAATTTGTTCAACTACAAATAAACTATCTAGATTGGCTTGATGATAAAATCCAAGCAATGGAAAATTATAAGATAGCAAGGAAGCACAACAAAAATATAATTGTTATGGAACCAATTAAGGGTGGATTGCTGGCTAATGTACCAGAAGAGGTTCAAAAACTATTCTCTTCTTATAATAATGATTCACCATCTCTTTGGGCTCTTCGCTTTGCTCTTTCTTTAGATGGTGTTTTAACTGTTTTATCTGGAATGAGTAATATTGAGCAAATGAAAGAAAACACTCAATTAATGAAGAAGTTTAGGCCTCTTAATGAAGAAGAAAAAGAAATTATAAATGAAGCAAGAAGAATGATAAAAGAGAGAAAGGTAATTGAGTGTACAGGCTGTAAGTATTGTGAAAGTCAATGTCCTGAGTCAATTAAAATTAGTTCTATTTTTGCTTCTTGTAATTATACTCTTCGTTACAATAATAAAGAAAAAGCATTAGAGAGATATAATGCTTCTAATACTCCTTCTCCTGAGGCTTGTTTAGAGTGTGGAAGATGTGAAGAGGTTTGCCCTGAATCAATTGAAATTAGAAAAGAATTAAAAAGGTCAAAAGGATTAATAGGATATTAAAAAAAGGTCCCTTGGGACCTATACAAAAAGGAGGATATGAAAAAAATAATAATGACGCAGTTTCCTGCGTCAACTTCTCTCCCCGGGAGGGATTTGAACCCCCGACAGGGTGGTTAACAGCCACCTGCTCTACCGACTGAGCTACCGGAGAATGTCCTAACGAACAAGAAGCACTTTAAAGAAAAGCGATAATTATGTCAATAGGTTTTCAAAAAAATAAAAAATATTGTTAATTGAAAACTTAAATGCAACCCAAAAGGATAATAGGGGTTAGAGTAACTTGTACAAACTACCAAATTAAGAGTTACTGCATTTACTCTTACATTCAACGAAACAAAAAAGTTAGCCGCCAAATGGGCGGCTATTACTTATTTTCTTGTTTTAAACTCTTTTGGTACAGGATTTCTACCATCCCAGATGATTTGTCTGAAAGCATTTGGATCTGTATTACCTTCTGTATTAACCATAAAGATAATAGAGTCTTCATTTATATTAAGAGCATTTTTGAGGCCTTCATCTTCTTTTTCAGTTAGAAGAGAATAGAGAGCACCAAGTGGAACAGCTCCACTTTCACCACTTATTACAAATGGATCTCCCTTTAATGGACAAGAGAGTATTCTCATTCCTCTTGCTGCAACATAATCAGGAACTTTGATAAAGATGTCGGCATTGTTTTTGAGTATGTCATAAGCAATAGGAGATGGGTCTCCACAAGCAAGACCAGCCATAATTGTATCTAGGCTACCTTTGACGGAATGACACTTTCCATCTCCACTCTTTATTGATTCATAGATACAAGGAGCTTTATCTGGCTCGACAACAACGAAAAGAGGAGGATTTTCTGGAAATAATGCAGAATAAAAACCAACAACACTTGCAGCTAAGGCACCAACTCCAGCTTGAACAAATACATGTGTTGGTCTCTGTATTCCCATTCCTGCAAACTGTTCTTGAGCTTCAAGTAGCATTGAAGTATAGCCTTGCATAATCCATGTTGGGATTTCTGTATAACCATCCCAAGATGTATCAGAAACGATATACCAGCCATTCTTGTTAGCGTCTTCTGCTGCCTTTCTTACTGCATCGTCGTAGTTGCCATCAACAACAGTAACATCAGCACCATATTTTTTAATAGCATCAATACGAGCCTGGCTTGTTTCACTATGAACATAAATCTTACATTTATGCCCAAGCATATTGCTTGCCCAAGCTAATCCTCTTCCGTGGTTACCATCTGTTGCGGAACAGAAGGTAATATCACCAACCCTGTCATGGCATTCCTTACTAATTAAATATTCAAAAGAAATTTCTTTGTCTTCTGCATTAAGAAGCTTCTTCATGAAACGATAGATAGCAAAAGAACCACCCATAACCTTGAAAGAATTAAGTTCAAGGCGCATTGCTTCGTTTTTTACATATATACCACCAACACCTAACATTTGTGCAAGATTAGGCATAGCAACAAGTGGAGTCATTTTATATCCCGGAATCTGACGATGAAATTTTCTTGCCTCTCTTGCTATTGAGACTGGAAACATTTTTTTTGCGTTTGTTTGATCTTTTTTTGTTACATCACCATTATTGTGGATGATATATTCATAATCATTTGTCATTTTTTATACCTCATTAAACCACATACATATTAAAGATTTATAAAAAAATTTCAATCATCCAAAATGATATTTTAAATAATTACTGAAAATGTAAAAAATTAGATTAAATTTTGCGAATAAATGAAAAAATTGATATGATTAACAATAATTCCCCCGACGATTTATCGGGGGAATTAGCAGTTTAGCTAAAAGATTTAATGATTGATGAAATTTCATCCATCTTTTCTTTTAATTCTTCTTCTGTCTTTGCTTCGCATACAATTCTAAGATAAGGTTCTGTATTTGATTTTCTAACATTGAACCACCAGGTTTTGTATTCAATTCTGTAGCCATCGAAATCATATACTTTCTCAGCGTCATGAGCATATTTGTTGTATAGAGCTTCAATAGCACCATCCTTGTTCTCTAAGCGGAAGTTAGTTTCTCTACTGTTATAATAGACAATAATATCACTAAGGAATGAAGATAGAGTTTTTCCTTCCTTTTTGAGTTCTTTTACGACATTGAGTACGAGGAGAGATGCGAGAATACCACTATCACAGTTGCCGAAATCCTTAAAGTAGTAGTGACCTGCAAGCTCTCCACCAAAGACACCATTAATCTCTCTAATCTTTAATTTTGCAAAAGCGTGTCCAACCTTCCAAATAGTAACATCCCAACCACACTTCTCAAGGTAATCGGTAGTGCTCTTACTTGTTCTAATATCGACAAGACAAGATGATGTTCTATTATTCTTCTGATAGTAATAACCTAAAATAGAGGTTACATAATCAGGACTGATCCAATTACCTTTATCATCAACAAAGATTACTCTATCAGCGTCTCCATCATATATTACACCGCAGTCACTCTTGTTTTTCTTTACTTCTTCTTCAAGAGCCTTGCAATTCTTTTCTTCAAGAGGGTTTGGCTCATGGTTAGGGAATGAACCGTCTAGTGTATCGTAGATGTAGTGAATATTCTTATTGTCCTTCAAAATATCTTTGATTACTAATGATGCCATACCATTTGAACAGTCGATGCTAAGCTTTAGGTCTTCCAAGCCCTCAAGGTAAGGAGCAAAATACTTTACATACTCTTCTTTCACATATGAATAATCTTTAACTGTACCTTTTTTCTCGCTAACGACGACTTCTTTTTCATTAACAAGCTTTTCTAAGTCTTTTAGACCAGTTTCACCACCAACAGGAAGAGCGCCTGTTCTGCTAATTTTAAGTCCATTATATTCCTTTGGATTGTGGCTTGCTGTTATTTGAACAGAAGCATCAGCCTTAAGAAAATTAGTAGCAAAATAGACCATTGGTGTTGTACTTAAACCAAGATCCCAAACATCAGCACCACTGTCTGTTATTCCTTTTACTAAGCAATCATGAATAATTGGAGATGATGTTCTAACATCTCTACCAACAACAACATGATTGGTATTAAGAAGGGAAGGGAGGAAAAATCCAACCTTGTATACAGTATCTTGATTGAAGTCTACATCCCAAACGCCACGAATATCATAAGCTTTGAAAACACTCATTGATTACTCTCCTTTAAATTTTTCTATTACTTTTTTAAATTCTTTTACAGATGGAAGCTCTAGGAAGAATGTACGGTCTTTAGTCTTTACTCTACATGCATTCTTAGTAAGAAGCTTATTAAATAATGATGATAGCTTAGAAATGTCAGTTTGTTTTTTTAGTGATGCTTCTGCAGATGAGCGAGAAACACTTTCAACGGAAGATATTTCATCTATAGGAATGAATATTTCCATTTTTTTGTAATTAGCAAGTCTTTCTTCCTCTTTCTTACTTTCAACTTTGTATCCAAGTATTCTTGTTTCTTTGAAGAAATCCTCAATGACAAGAGTTTTACCGTCTGAATAAATGAAGACTCCAAAGTCTCGTCTTTCTCTACCTAATTCAGCATACCATGTTGCGAATGAGCGGTATAGAAGAGGAGATCCCAGCTTATCCTCTCTCTCTTTTATAAAGGCTTTTACGTCATTATCATACATACACAACTATATTAACCCACAATCGCATTAAAGAACAAATATTTGCTATCTTTTTTTTTCTCAATTGGGTAATATTGCGCTGTGGATGAATATTTAAAGAAAGATTTTGGAAAGATACTTAAAAAAGCGGGGCTTGATGGTCATCGTTACATGAAGAATACAGATAGTACTGTATGTAGAATTTATGACCGTAATTTAGAAGAATTAAATCTAACTGTTGACCTATATGATAAGTGGGCTCGTATTGTTGATTATTCATCTTCAGGCTTAGCTGATGAAGAAAAAGAGGAAGTCATCGATATAGTTTCTCGCTTCCTTTATGTTGAAAGAAATAAGATTGTTTATGTCTATAGAAAAAAGAGAGAGAAGGGAGAGCAGCACGAAAAGAACGACGATTCTTGTCCTGTTTCAGTAAAAGAAAACGGCATATTATTTGAATGTGAATTAAAAAAATATGCTGATACTGGTCTCTTTCTAGACCAGGCAGAGACAAGAAAGCTTGTTAGAGATATGAGTAGTAATGAGAGGGTTCTAAATCTTTTCTGTTATACTTCTTCTTTCTCTCTTTACGCTGCTATGGGAAACGCTGAGACAGTTACAAGTGTAGATTTATCTAATGTATATTGTTCTTGGTCTAGACGTAATTTTATTAATAATGGATTTTTAGATGAAGAGAAATACAAAATAGTAACAAAGGATGTTAGAGAATTCTTATGCGAAGAGAGAGAAAAAAAAGGTTCATTATATGATTTAGTTATACTAGATCCTCCTGCTTTTTCTAATTCTCACAGGACAGAGGATTTTGATGTACAAAAGGATCATACTTATTTACTTACTTCTATTTATGATATTCTAAGTGAAGGTGGTGTGGTTCTTTTTTCTGAGAATCTACAGGGCTTTGTATTAGATAGAAATAAAATTTCTCTAATGTATGAAATAGAAGAAATAACAGAAAGTGTATTTGCTTTAAACTTCTCTCATAAGAGAAAGAGTTGTAGAGTATGGCTGTTAAAAAAGATTGATAAAAAGAAGAGAGAAAGGAAAGAAAGAAAAATGGATGAAAAGATTGAAAGACTCTCAATAGAGGAAGAGCCAAGAAAGAGAAGAAGAGAAGGGAAAAATGCTCCCAGAGAATTCAAGTTTGAAGAAAGAGAAGAGAAGGTAGAGAAAAGGAGCTCTTCTTATACTAGAGATAGAGAAAACGAAAGAAAGAGTAATAGATATACAGAAGATAGAAATAGCTATAGCGATAGAAGAGAAAATAAGCGCTATCGTGATAACGATAACTACAAGAAAAGAAGCTATAGAGACGATGAACGAAGTAATGATAGAAGTAGATTCTCTGAAGATAGAAGAGACTATAGAGAAAGAAACAGAGAAGAAGGAAGAAGCCGTTACAGCGATGAAAACAGAGAGCGATATAGAAATGAAGGTCGCGACCGATATAGAGAAAGGCGATATGAAGGAGAAGGTAGCTTTTCCAGAAGAGATGGAGATATAAGAAGAAACAGTAGAGACAATCGTGATAACCGATGGGAAAATGATACTTCTCGTTATTATAGAAGCGAAAGAAGATATAGTAATAGAAACAGAGAAGAAGAAAGCACTGAAACAAGAAGAAGTGAGAGAAAAAAGAGAACTGCTCCTAAGCCTTTTGGTTACGATTCATTTATGAATAATAAGAAAAGAGAGGGTATAACAGGTTCTTGGATTATTAATCAGGAAGTAAGTGAAAAGAAAGATTGAGCAAAACTCAACTAAATTATCCTACAAAAAAAACTAGTTGCAAATAATTTGTGTTTGTTATACTATATATAACGTAAGAGGTGCTCTATTTGTTCTATTTGGTAGACAAAAGGGTTCTCCATAAAATAGTATTCCTTGTTTGTGTCCTGTTGTCATTTTGATAACAGGACCTTTTTTTAATAAATGTACGTATCTTGTGGAGACTCATATGGATGAAGAAATCTTATCCCGCGCGAAATGGCAAGGTATTGTTATAGAAAAGTGATAGTTCTTTGTAGAGAGCAGGCCGAAATAGACTATGTAGAAAAGTAGATAAAGAACGCCATGTCGACAAAGGATTATCCACCCCCTAAGCCGATAGTCATACTTGATAAGCTTCAGCTTTCATCTGCGCTGATCCATTCAAATGGTAACCAAGCAGAAACAGTTTGACCAAATAGAGGTATTTCAATTCTACAGTTACGGTTTTTCTTTGAATACTCCTTTATATTTCCCTTCAAATTCTCTAATGGACCATCGACTACTATTATTTTTCCATCAACGTTTAAGGCTTTACTCATTCCTATTATTCCACCATAGGAAAAGACCATTTTTGCATATGAAAGGTCGGAGCCCTTTAGAATAAAAGAATCTTTATCAACATTATTAATAAAATGGAAAGACTCTTTAAAAGTCCTTTCCAATATATTTGTATCCCAGCCCTTTGGTGTATATAAAAAGCAGTAAGAGGGAAGGACACTCTTTAGTATTACACTTTTAACTCCATTGACACTTTTATGTGTGCTTTTTAGTAAGGGTAGTGCTAAACAATTAGGATTAAGGGTGTTGATATGATTACAGAGTGGAATTTCATCTTGTGTATGAGTTTGTATGCAATAAGCATCAAAATCTGATTCTAATAGGGCTTCTTGCCTATTTCTAAGTTCATCTGTGATTTCCCATTTACTCATAACAATGAATATAAACAAAAAAGGAAAAAAATAGTTACTGTTTAACAATTTTTTCCATTATTAAGGAACGTTTCTTTTCTGCCGATATGAAAGAAATTAAGAAGAAAAGAAGTAAGAAGAGTGGCATAACCCACATTCCAATAATTTTATAAAGGAAACCAAATAGTGGTGGTATTAGCGTAGAGCCAACATATGCTGATGCCATTTGTAGTCCTATTAATATATTGCAGTACTTTTCTTCATATAAAAGAGGTGTCTGATGAATCATTAGTGGATATATTGGTGCGCAACCAAGCCCTATAAGAAAGAGTGGTATAAATATTAGATAGGCTGGAATAAAAGAGAAAAGCAATAAAGAAACTGCGATAAGAACAAAGCCAAATCTAATTAATCTTTCCGAGCCAATTTTAATCGATAGTAGGCCTGTAAGCATTCGTCCTATAGTCATACCCCAAAAGAAAAAGGAGGAATATGTTGCACTAATAGATTGCTCTAGTCCTTTATATACCATGTATGTTGAGCCCCATACCATTACAGTACATTCACCAGCGCAATAGCCAAAAAAACCTAAAAAGCCATAAGTGGCTCCCTTTGTCCTTATTGCATCTATGTATTTAACGTTTGAATTCTTGTTTTTTTCGCTACTTAGATCATAATCTTTACCTTCTGCTTTTTTCCATAATGGAAAGCTAAATAAAGAAAGAAGAAGAATAAAAGCCTGAATAATCGAGAGTACTCTATATCCTGTTCGCCATGTATATCCAAGAGGAACTATTACTCCAAGTAATATTGGTCCTATAGTTGTTCCTATTCCCCAAAAACCATGAAGAAAGGCCATTGTAGATGTTGAGTAATGACGTGAAACATAATTATTTAATGTACTATCTATAGCTCCTCCTCCAATTCCAAGGATTAATGCAATAGGAAGAAGAAAATAGAAGGAATGTGCTAGTGAGAAGAAAAATAAGCCTATGCAGGTAAAAAGAATTGAAATTGAGATGATGGCTCTTGTTGATAGCTTTTTAGAAACCTTTGCATATGAAAGAGCACTAATTATAGTGCCGAAACAAGTCATCATGCTTAATAATCCTGCATTTGTTACTAGAGCATTCAAATCACCATACATCATAGGCCATGCTGCACCTAGCATACTATCTGGTAAGCCAAGAGAAATGAAGCAAATAAAAATAACTATCAATAAAATAAAAGAAACCATATAATACCTAGCGCGATAGTAGCAAAAGAGAGTTAAAAAAAATAGATAATAAGTAGAACTAACTTGATAATATGATAAACTTAATTGTTGTAATGCGAGGTAAAACATTGAAAAAAGTATTCTTTCTATTAATAGGATTATTGATTTTACTTTCTCTCACTTCTTGTAAAAAAGAAGAGACAGAAAAAACAGAAGAAGTAGAGGTGGTAGAAAAGAGTGAACAAAACACTTTTTCTTTTGATATTCCTAATAGTCAAGAAGAAATATATGTAGTTAAAAGCGGTGAAGAAATAGAAGAAATAAGAAGTAGCAATGTTTACAGAGGTGGCAGCATCCTCGTTAAAGCTGATTTAGGGAAAAAAGATGGCATTTTAATCTTCAATATTGGAGATGAAGAAATATTAGATATCTTTTCCTTTATTTTAGAAGAGAGACCAGATTTCTTTGATACCTTTATTTATGAGCTTTCTTCCTCTGTTGTATCTTTAAAATATGATTTAAGCGAAGAGGAAATTGAAGATTTTTGGCTATCTTTTAAGAATCTTCTCAATAAATATAATGCTAAAAAGAGCCAAAATGATTCAAATGATTCGTTTCAATTGAATGAAGAGATTTCTACTGATACAAATTACACTCTGCTTAGCAATACCGAAGAAGATAAGGAAGATGTAAGTTCTATTATAGAAGACGAAGAAGGGCTTATTCCAGTTTTACTACTTGGTGAAATAAAAGAGAGCGAGATAAAAGAAGAAAAAAGGGAAGAGGAAAAGAGCAAAGAAATAAGAGCCGAGGTTCCTCTCTTTGAGAAAATAGATGTAGAAGTCGTTGAGAAAAAAGAAAGAGAAGAAACAGTAGAAAAAGAGAAAGAATACTCTAAGAAGGCCGACAAAGTGAGAAACTATAATGCTAGCTTGTATATAAGTCCTTCTTGTTCAAATACTATTGTTTTAGATAATTTGTTTGCTCTTTCTTTTGGATATGATTTCAGTCCATCTTTTTCTTTAGAGCTATTAACAGGTATATCTCTAACTGGTGATGTTCCTCTTTCTTTAGTTGCTCGTTACCGCTTTGAAAATGGAATTTATCTAGGCCTGGAGAGTGGACTTATTTCTAATTTGAGTAAAACGAATACTACTATCGATCCATTTTATTCACTATTAGTTGGGTATGAATTTTTATGTACAAAGAATATTTCATCCATTATTGAAGCGAAAGTATCAGCTGTGCTTGATGGCATTGCTCCTCGTGTTAAGGAATGGAAATATAGTCTTACTATCGGTGGTAGGTATTATTTCTGAGTATAAAAATGGGGTGGAAAATGTTCCACCCCTGCTTTTAGATGCCCATCTTAGCTTTTAGCTTAGACCAGCTATCCTTAAGTGTTACGGTTCTATTGAATACCATTGCATCTTCCTTACTATCTTTATTGTCTACGCAGTAGTATCCATTTCTAACAAATTGTAAATAGTCTCCAACTTTAGCATTTTTAGCTTCTTCTTCAATGTAAGCATTCTTTAAAACAACGAGAGAATCTGGATTGAGGTCATCTAAATAGTTACCTGTTGTTGAACCAGGAGTCTCTGTTTTGAAAAGCTTATCATACTGTCTTACTTCAGCAGAGATATTCTTCTTTGCAGATACCCAATGACTTGTACCCTTAACCTTTCTTCCGTCTGGTGTTTCACCACCTCTTGATTCTGGGTCATAGTTACAATGAATAAGAGTAATATTACCATCATCATCCTTCTCAACAGAGGTTGCAGTAATATAATAGGCACCCTTAAGTCTAATTTCATTACCAATGTAGAGTCTGTGGTATCCTTTTACAGGATTTTCCATAAAGTCTTCTCTTTCGATGTATAGTTCCCTTGTGAAAGCAACCTTGTGACTCTTTTTTGTTGGGTCCTCTGGATTATCGAGTGCATCAAAGTACTCAATTTTTTCGTCATCATAGTTATCTATAACAACCTTGACTGGATCTAAAACAGCCATAAGTCTCTTTGCTTTTTTATTTAGGTCTTCTCTAACACAGAATTCCATTAATGAGTAGTCAACAACACTTTCGACCTTAGCAACACCTACACGAGAGACAAAATCCTTCATTGCTTCTGGTGAATATCCTCTTCTTCTTATGCCACTGATTGTTGGCATTCTTGGATCATCCCAGCCTGAAACAAAGTTGTTATTAACTAGATAAAGAAGTCTTCTCTTACTCATTAGACAATATGTAATATTTAGACGCGCAAATTCATATTGATGAGGAGTGTGTTCAATATTGTCGATACCTGTAGCCCAATCATAGGCAGGTCTGTGGTCCTCGAATTCAAGAGTACAGATAGAGTGAGTTATATTTTCAATAGCATCTGAGATAGGATGTGTAAAGTCGTACATTGGATAGATGCACCACTTGTTTCCTGTTCTAGGATGCTCTGCATATTTGATTCTATATAGAGCAGGATCTCTGAGATTAATATTTGGAGACGCCATATCGATTTTAGCTCTAAGAGTATATTTACCCTCTGGGAATTCTCCATTTTTCATTCTTAAAAATAGATCCATGTTCTCATCTATTGATCTATCTCTATCTGGTGAATTTTTACCTGGTTCTGTTAATGTTCCTCTGTATTCTTTCATCTCTTCAGGAGAAAGAGAATCAACATAGGCAAGACCCTTTCTAATTAAATCTAGAGCAATTTCATATAGCTGGTCGTAATAATCAGAAGCATAGTACTCATCCTTACCCCAGTCAAAACCTAGCCAATGGATATCTTCTTTAATAGAATCAATATATTCCATATCTTCTTTTGCTGGGTTTGTATCATCAAGTCTTAGATGACAGATACCATTATACTTTTGAGCTAGTCCAAAGTTAATGCAGATGCTTTTAATGTGACCGATGTGTAGATAACCATTTGGCTCTGGAGGGAAGCGAGTAACTATAGTATTATTTGGAACTCTGCCTGCCTTTAAATCGTCCTCAATAATCTTTTCAAGAAAGTTTAGAGGCTTTTCTTTTGTTATTTCTTCCATTTTTTCCTTCCTTTGATCCTTTCAAAGGGATCTGAGAATATTTAATGAGTATGGTAACATTTTTCTTTTCTTGTTGTATATCCCAAAAGGAGATAATAGTTTCATTATTATGTATAGTTAAGAGTACTAATTTACATATAATTGTTTATAACTAAATAAGTTATTTAAATTGCGCTTCTATAGCTATATTAGCTATATTTCTCTATCCTTTTCTTTGTGTTACAATCAAACTATGGATACAGAGCGCATTAATAGTCTTGCTTGGGATGAAGAAGTTGAAAGAAATAATTGGTGGACAAAGATAGTAGGAGAGAATGAAATAGAAAAAGCTAAAAGAGGGGAAGCTCAAATAAGACTTACAACTACTAAAGCTATTCCTCAAACGTGGCTAGAGAAAATGAAAGGAAAGAAGGTTCTAGCTTTAGCCAGTGGAGGTGGCCAGCAGGTTCCACTTCTTTCTGCTTATGGCGCTAATGTAACTTCTCTTGATATTTCTGAAAAACAAATTGAACAGGATAGAATAGCACTGGAAAAGTATTCATTGACAGCAAATACTATTGTTGCTTCTATGCTCTCTTTACCATTTGAGAACGAGAGCTTTGATGTAGTATTTAATCCTATTTCATTAAACTTTGTTGAGGATTTGAAAAGAGCATATAGTGAGATGAATAGAGTATTGAAAAATAGTGGCACATTGATGATTGGTATTGCTAATCCAGTTTTGTATATATTCGATGAAAAAAAACAAGATAAAAAACTAAAGGTTAAGTATACACTCCCTTTTTCTTCTCTTACTTCTCTATCAAAGAAAGAGATAGAAAGAAAAGAGAGGAGTAGAGATACTCTTGAATTCTCTCACACACTCTCTTCCATTCTTGGTCTATTAATCGATATGGGATTCGTTATAGATGGCTTTTATACTGATTCTGCACTTTCAGAACCAACGGATAGCTTTATATATGATTGTTTCTTAGCTATAAAAGCGACGAAGCAACAGCCTCAATAGATGCTTCTCCCATGTTTTTTACACCCTCAATGTATATAGTGTCTCCAAGAAGAATAAGATTATTTGGATAATTCTTCTTTATTTCTATAATGCTGTCTCTTAATTCTTCCAAGAGAAGAATGTCCATATTTTGTCTTGTATCAATGACAAGAATAGAGATTTTATCTCTTCTTTTAGCTAGAGAAGAAACAATTATTTTAGATAGTGGAGGAAAAGAGAGAAGAACAGCAGAAAGAAAGAGTGTGTTAATATTTGAATTATCTATAAAGGAGATTATGTCATTTTCTTCAATCGTAGAAAGAGAAGAATCCTTTATAAATAGATCTCCAAGTACTCTTAGTGGTGTGTGCCGACTTTTACTCTCAATAATTGTTAAGTTCCTTTCTGAAAAATGCTGAAGCATTAGCTCCTTTAGTGACAATCCAATTTCATCATTTCCAATGCTTAATAGCGCTTTGAAATCTCTATTTTTTCCATAGTGAGCATTGATTAAAGCTGCCTCACTACTGCCTTCTGCTTCAAGTAGCGAAGGTTCGTCTTCATTCATTATACTGTTAATAGTAAAAACTGTTTCGTAAATAAAGCCTGTCATAAAACAATTGTAACTATTAAGAGCAAAGACTGACAATTATTAATTAAAATTGTACAATTGCCTTATGAATATTAAAAAAGCTCAGTGGCTAAAGAGACCAGTATCCTTTTCTTCTGTCTCACTTCATTCTCTTTCTTACCAGATTGAAGGAAAGACAGCTGTATTCTTTACTATAGGTGAAAATGATAGATTAATTCTTTCTTATTCAGTTTCTGAAAATGTAGATGCTTACTTTGTTTTTTTTCATACTCCTAGTGATTATATAAATATAAAAAAGGATAAAATAGAATTTTCTTTCTTCTCCCTTAAAGGCGAACATAATATGTGTAAACCTTTATCAGAAATAGAGATAAACAAGAATGGTGAAGAGATAGAGTTTCTTTCTTCTTCTACCACCTTATTCAAAATAAAAAATCCCGCTTTCCTTTCTTCTGCTTCCTTTGGAATTAAAGCAGAGGGTAGCGGGACTGTTAATATTAGTGTCTGGTAATTATTTATCAATTACTACCTGTTCTGGTTTTTCTTTTAAGACCTCAGGGTGTGTTAATGAGTGCTTAAAGACCTTTAAGGCAGATGCCCAGTAATAACCGTTTGTTATTCTTTCATCCATGTTTGCGATAAAATCAACAACTCTCTTTTTTACAGGTTCTCCATCCTCTGTGAAGTCATAAACAGTTCTCTTTGCTCCAAATGCAATAAAGAGTGGACAGTTTCCAATGTTATATAAATGGTGTCTAATTGGAGGAATATTAAGAGAAGCCATGTTTGTTATAAACATTGATGAGTGGAATGGAGAGGCTTCCTTTAAAGAAGGAAGAAGAAGATTAAAGTAATCAAATAGCTTTATAAGGAAAACAGCAAATTTTCTTACAAGACCAGGAATCATGCATAGATATTTTGCAGCAGAGTCTGTATTACTTTCCTTCATTCCCTTTTCAATTACTCTTTGTACCTCATCATAAATTTGATAAATATCATAGTCGGGTTTGAAATGCATCTTTACTGTTGTTTCTACACCATCAATACTCATTTTTCTTAGTATTGCAAGTGAAACAACAATATCATTTCTAGCCCAAATCTTTTGGCCTCTAATGTATCTGTTAACTCTAGGACGCTGTGAAACCATTCTAACGTAGGAAGCGAGAATTACGTGCAAAACACCAAAACCATCCAACCCCTCTTGTCTCATCTCTCTAATAAAGCGTTCTGTTGGGGATATGTCAAAATAATCTTGTACTGTGTTTTGGCTATCACTTCTTTCAACCATTACATATGGGATAAAAGAATCAAATGCATTCGTAGGTTTAACTTTGTAGCCTTCAGGTAATCTCTTTGCCATGCGCAAATTATAGATAGATTATAAACATTTATCTAGTACTTGTTCAAAGTTATACAAAACCGAAAAGGATAAAGAGGAAAAGTAATAGAATGAAAGAGGATTCTGTATTCTATTCAAATTATGATTCTTTTATTATCCTTATAGCTATGAAGCGTTTTTCTTTTAGTGAAATTTTGACCTTAATTCTTATTTCTATTGCTTCGATTGCAATTATAACAGGTCTTGGACTTTGGACTCACTATTTAGTATCTGAAAAAGAAAAAGAGAATTTAAGAGAAGCAATAGTAGCGGTAGTAGATTCAAGAGGAGAAAAAGCTTTATTTGAGATGGCAGGAATTCCTGTTGACCAGGTTTACTATGGTTCAGATTTATTACCACTTTTTTCTAATGAAAATGGTAGTTGGACATATACAGCAGAAGAAGCAAGAAGCATAGCTATATATAATACATGCAAAGATAGCGTCGTTGAGATTATTCCGTCTACCTCTCTATCAGATTCTGGACAGGGCAGCGGTGTAATTATCTCAAGTGATGGTTATATTGTTACTAATAAGCATGTTGTTGGATCCTCTGAAACCTTTACTGTTGTCTTTAGTGATAACACTTCTTCTTCTGCTACTGTTATCGGAACTGATTCGTTAACAGATATTGCAGTATTAAAGGTTAATAAGAATGACCTTGTTCCAATTAGGATATCAACGTCTTCTTCTTTGCAAGTTGGTCAGAAGGTATATGCAATCGGAAACCCATATGGCTTTGGTTGGTCCTTTACAGATGGTCTTATCTCAGGCTTGGATCGTATGGTATCCTCTTCATCCTCTAACTTGGTTATTCCTAATATGATTCAGACTAATGCAATCATTAATCCTGGTAACTCTGGTGGTCCACTACTTTCTTCTTCTGGAGAGATGATTGGTCTAATTTCTTCTATCTATTCTACTACTGGCTCTAGTGAAGGCATTTCATTTGCTCTTCCTTCTGAAACAGTTGTTGACGTAGTTTCTACTTTGATTAAGGAGGGAAAGGTAACGCGAGGCTGGATGGATTTCCTTTCTGTAGAATTGAATGCACAGATTGTTTCTTATTGTAATTTGCCTGTTGATGAAGGAATCCTAGTTAGCCAGGTAGTTCCATCTGGTAAAGCTGATAAGTGTGGATTACGTGGTGGTAATGAAAAAGCTCAATATGGGCAGTCTGTAATATATCTAGGTGGAGATGTTATTGTTAGAATTAATTCCAAAAAAATTACAGGCTATGCTGATTATTTTGCTGCTCTTTTCAGTACAAAGGCAGGTGACAGGGTAGATGTTACTGTTATAAGAAATGGACAAGAGAAGGTAATTAGTAATGTTGAATTAGTTGAACAGACTGAGGAGAATACACGATGGATTCTAAGATAGAGCTTCCTCAATATAAAACTGATTATGATAAGCCATTTCGTGTTCATGCTCCATTTTCGCTTGCGGGAGACCAAGAAGAGGCTGTTGATGCCCTATATAAGGGATATCTTGAAGGAGATAATGCTCAAACTCTAAAGGGTGTCACAGGTAGTGGTAAAACCTTTACGATGGCAAAGCTTATTGAAAAAATACAGAAGCCAACACTAATACTTAGCCATAATAAGACTCTTTCTGCTCAGCTATATAGAGAATTTAAGACCTTCTTTCCTGAAAATGCAGTAACATATTTTGTTTCAACATATGACTTTTATCAACCGGAAGCATATGTGCCTGGAAAGGATTTATATATTGAAAAAGAAGTTGATATTAATGATGAAATTGATAGATTAAGACTTAATGCTTCTTTCTCTCTTATGGATAGACGTGATGTAATAGTTGTTGCGACAGTATCATGCATATATGGACTTGGTAATCCTGTTTCACTTCGTGATATGATTTTCTCCTTTAAGGTTGGTGATGACTTTGATAGAAAGGTGGTTTTCGATCAGCTATTGAGGATGCTATATGAACGTAATGATGATGTTTTAGAACGTGGCCGCTTTAGAGCAAGAGGAGACGTTATAGAGATTTATCCTGCATACCTTGAGACTGCCTTTAGACTATATCTAGATTGGGATACAATTACAGATATTGTTTGGTTTGATCCTCTTACTGGAGAAAAAAAAGAGAGAGCAGAGACGGTCACACTATATCCAGCAAAGCAATTTGTTCTTCCTCAATCTCAAATAGACAAGGCTATTCATAATATTGAACAAGAAAAAGAAGAGAGATACCAATATTTTATCTCTAATGGTAAGTATGTTGAAGCAGAGAGAATAAAGAGTAGGGTTGAATATGACCTAGAGATGCTACAAGAGATAGGATATTGCTCAGGTATTGAAAATTATTCTCGTCCCCTAACGGGCAGAAAGGAAGGAGAAAGACCTCCTGTTCTGCTTGATTATTTCCCTTCTGATTTTGTTACATTTATTGATGAAAGCCATGTTACTCTTCCTCAAATTGGAGCTATGTATGAGGGTGATAGATCAAGAAAGACAAATCTTGTTGAGTATGGCTTTCGTCTACCCTCTGCCCTTGATAATAGACCTCTGAAATATGAAGAATTTGATAATATCGTTGGACAAAGAATCTATGTTTCTGCGACTCCAGGAGAGAGAGAAAAGAGAGAATCTGTACAAATAGTAGAACAACTAATAAGACCAACGGGTCTATTGGACCCAGAGATATCTGTTAGACCAACAGAAGGTCAAATGGAAAACCTATATGGTGAAATAGTTAAAACAATAGAGAAAAAAGAGCGAGTCTTAGTAACAACTCTGACAAAAAAGATGAGTGAAGATTTGACTAATTATCTCTCTTCTTTAGGTTTAAAGGTTCAATATTTACATAGTGAGGTAGATACAATAGAGAGAGTTGAAATTCTAAGAGATTTAAGAAAGGGTAAGTATGATGTTCTAGTTGGTATTAATCTTCTTAGAGAGGGCTTAGACCTACCGGAGGTGTCTCTTGTTGCGATTTTAGATGCAGATAAAATTGGATTTTTACGTTCTGCTACCTCTTTAATACAGACAATAGGAAGAGCTGCCAGAAATAGTGATGGTAGAGTTATTATGTATGCAGATAAAATGTCTCCAAGTATGGAAGAGGCAATTAAGGAAACCGAACATAGACGAAAAATCCAAACTGAATATAACAAGAAACATAACATTACTCCGCAAACGATTAAGAAAGAGATAAATGACATAATTGAAAGAGAAGAAAAAGAGAATAAGGAAATAGCTGAAGAGAATGCTAAGGTGCTATCTTCCTCATATAATCTTTTATTGGAGAAGGATAGAAAGAAATATATTAAGGATCTTGAAAGAGAGATGAATGAATACGCTAAAAACTTAGAGTTTGAAAAGGCTGCTGTCTTGAGGGATGAAATATTGAAAATTAAAGAAAGAAGAGATCTCTCGTAGCTATCTAATAAGTATATCAACTCTTTTAGTTAGGGCTTGTGGTGTTTGTATTTGGCATTCGTAGTCAGGGAAACAGCTTCTAATATAATCATATATTTCAAAAAATGAGAGAGAAGAAGTGAGTGTTTGAGCACAGTTTCTGTCTGTGTTGAATCCCAATGCTTGAAGTAAGAAATATGTAAATGCTCCGTACTTCAATTGGTAAGGAGAATCCATCGTATTTAAGCTATCACTTGCTTTTTGTCCCTTAGCACAAGAAGAAAGAATCCAAAAATCAATTAGGGATGATTTGTTTTTATTTCGGATAGAATCAAGACTAGCCTTCGCTATGTCTGTTTCTTGCCATCTTTCCTCGCCATTTTCAAAAACATCTGTTGAAGAAAAAGGTGAAGAGGGGATGAATACACCAGAGTAGCAGGAATCTATAAAGAATACCTTCTTTCCTGCAATGCTTTGAAATCTATCAATGATTGAATCCTTATCCATTGTTTTGTATCCAGTTGTTGTTGCATTAGTAATGAAAGCTCCTGTTTGATCTTCGCCATGCCCCGAATAAGTGAAGATGATTAAGTCTTGTGAAGTGCTTTCAATTTCTCCGACCTTTTCTAATACTGTATTCATATCCCAATTTAATTCTGTTTCTCCGTCTCTTTTTTTGTAAGAGAAATGATCAAAAGAAAGAGATGATGGGTCTTCTAGTTCGTTATCTTCACTATCCATTGGTATAAAAATAGGAGATGAAGAGAAGTATCTTTTTCCGTTCTGAGATGTAAAACAGAGTACTTCAACATTTTCCATTGTATTAAATTGTGCAATAAGAGACGCTTGATCATTTATTGGATTGTTTAGCTTATTGCTGTCTCCTCTATAACCATAAAAGTCATCTGCAACACTAACAAGGTATATTGTTCTATCCTCTAATGCTTGAGAAGGAGAACATGATGAGAGAAGAGTAAGGATAAGGAAAAGAATAATAATCATAACTACATACCTATTTTCATTGCAAAATTAAATCTAAATTCGTCTCCTTCTTCTGTTTTTACATATGAAAAAGGAGTCAGAAGAGAAAAATACTCACTTATTTTAATAAGTGGCGAAAACTTGACAGTAAAAAATGAAAGCATTGCTCTTTCCGTTGTGTAATATTCATTACCCAGCGCAAAAGAGAGTGCGAAGCCTACATCATCCTTTTCAATTCGAGCCTCCGCTGCAATACCATAGTAATAAAAAGAAGGGACTCTAAGAGCCTCTACTATTGCTGAGTGTGACACAAAGCCGAACAATAGTGGAAATGAAAAATTAAAGTATTTTATTCTAAATGAGAGTGGGTTTATCTCTACCTCACTATTAATTGAAGGAAATATAAGCGCTTGATACTGAGTCGTATTTAAGCCAGAAGAGAATGTAAGGCTAGGTGTATATTTAGCCGAGAGTGGTGTAATAAAAATAAAAATTGCAAAAAGTATTACTAATATTCTTCTCATATTCATTCTCTATATATAACGCGATTAGAAGAAAAAATGTCATTATTATTCTAATTTTATCAAATTGTCTCTTAGTATTAATAAGGAGACCTCTTTTTTTCTTGGTTTTAAAGGAGAAAAGGCGATAATAGGATTAGAAAAAAAGTCTAATCCTACCATGTAGCCGGAACCTCTATATTCAATTGTTTTTATTTCACAATTATTGAAAACAAGGTGATTAGGATACAGGTCTGGATTAATTGCTTCTTCCGTTATTGTAACACTTTCGGGTCTGAAGAATACTTTACCATTTACTCCTTCTCCGTAGATTAGAGATGCATCAAGTGCTGTTCCGTCACCAGTGAAGAATGCAGTAAATAGAGATTTAGGTTTATTATATAATTCCTCTGCTTCTCCTTCCCCCTCTATTAATCCATCTCTCATTATTATTATTCTATCAGCGATTGCAAAAGCCTCTTCTTTGTCGTGTGTAACATAGAGCATTGTGGTTGAAAGATTGTCATGAAGAGTCCTAACTATACCTCTTAGTTTTTTTCTCATTGGTGCATCAAGAGCAGATAGTGGTTCGTCTAAAAATAGAATTTGGGGTTCTGCAGCAACCGCTCTTACTAGGGCTACTCTTTGTGCTTCTCCTCCACTTAGAGTATCAACTTTTCTTTTTTGGTAACCATCAAGATCAACTAGAGAAAGAAGCTTTGATGTGAATTCTTCTCTCTCTTTTTTATCTTTTATTTTCATTCCGTATTCAATGTTTTTTTGCACATTCATTGATGAAAAGAGAGTGTAGGACTGAAAAATAAAGCCTATGCCTCTTTTTTCAATTGGTTCCTTAGTTATATCTTTTCCATCTAAAAGAATTGTTCCTTCATCTGGCCTTTCTACACCAGAAAGAAGAGAGAGAAGCGTAGATTTTCCACAGCCACTTGGACCAAGAATAGCAACAAGTTCATTCTTTTTAATACTAAGATTCATCTCTAAAGTGAACTCTTTATATCTTTTCTTTAATCCTTTAGCTTCCAGATACATTTATTTTTCTCCTCTCTGTTAAGACAAAAACTATTACTGTCAGAACTATTAGCAGTATAGATAGAGCAGCAGCTCCTTGATAATTATATTGGTTTATCATCTTGTAGATTAATATAGGTAGTGTTGTTATTTTTCCTTCGCCTAAAGAGATTGTTGAATTAGTCTCTCCAACTGAGAGTGCAAAGCAGAAGGCAAAGGCTCTTCTTCTCCAATCCTTGAGTAGTGGGTATTCAACCCTTCTGAGGGCTTTCATTTTCCCACTGTTGAGTGTAAGAGAAACAAGAGTTAACTCCTCACTTATGCTTTTTGCTCCAGGCATTATTGTTCTTATAGAAAAAGGAAGAGTAATGGCAGTGTGAGAGAGTATAATAATTATAAATCTTCCAATCTCAGATTCTACTTTCAGTGCACTTGAAAAGAATGAAAAGCCTAGACCTAAGCTTACAGAGCCCAAGGCTATTGGAAGAGAAGATAATAGTGGTATTAGCCTTGATTTTGTTTTAACAGAAGCAAGTGCCAAATTTTGAGAAATATGTGTCGATAGAAATGAAGAAAAAAGAGCTATTATAATAGAATTAATGATTGCTTTAAGGGAGGTTGAAATCCCATTTTTTCCACCATTTATAATCGCAAGCCAAGCCTTTAGAGTAAATGTACCATCCTTAGTGAAGAATGCTCTATAAAAAATAGATAGGATAGGAGGAAGAATAAAAAGAAGAATCAATAGAGAAAGAAGGATAGAAAGAAGTAGCTTTTTTCCTTTAGCCTTTTTTAGTTCCTTTATTCTTCTATCTATTTTCTTTTTTTCTTTTCCGTAGCCAACAAGGAGAAGAAGGAGAGAAAGAAAGGTGAAGGAAAAGAGAGAAAGAGATGCTGCACTAATGTTGTTTCCATCAATAATAGTACGTCTATATATCTCTGCCTCAATTGTGTAATAATTTGTTTTTCCACCTAGTGTCATTACAATTAAAAATGAGGAGAAGCAGTATAAAAATATTAAAAGAAAGGAAGAGAAAATGGTTCCTTTACTTTTATTTAGTGTAATACGAAGAAATGTTTGAAGCTTGCTTTTTCCTAAAGATAAAGAGCACTTTTCTTCTTCGTCTGATTGATTCATAAAGGATGTTGTAAGAAGAGAAAAGGCGAGTGGAAAATTAAGATAGATATGGCAGAGTATAATTGCAGAGAAGGAATAGAGAACGTGTATATTTATCCTTCCACTACTCAGTAGTGAAATAAGCTTGTTTAATAAGCCATTATTTCCGTACCAAATAATGAAGCCTAGTACAGCTATTATTGAGGGAAGTGCGAATGCTGCATTAGAGATGGCTAAAATGAGCGAACGAGAAAAGAATGTATAAGAAGAGAAGAATAGTGCAAATGGGAGTGCAATAAGTAAAGAAAGGATAGCACTTATTAAAGCCTCAGTAATGCTAAAAAGTAGCAAACGATATGTATAAGAATCTGTTAATACATTTATTAATTCAAATCCACCATCCTTAAAAGCAGTAGAAATAAGAGTAAAAAGAGGCGTACTGAATATAAATAGTGTTACTATTAATGATGGCAAAGCTAGTATTAGATAAAAGCTATCCTTTCTTCTTTTCATTCTTCTATTTTCCTATCTCCTCTGTCCACAAGGCAAGAAGTGATGTTCCTTTTTCTTCACTAAGAGTGAAAATCTTTTCAGGCTGAGGCGCATAAAGGTAAGATGAAGGGAGAGTGGTAGATTGAACGGAAGGATACATTGAGTTAGTTAGTGCTAGCTCTAATTGTCCATCTGTTAGAATAAAATCTATAAAGCGCTCTGCGTTTTCTCTATTCTTGCTATATTTAATAATTCCCATACCTTCAACTGTTGCCTCGTGACCTTCCTCAAATATTAGGGCCTGGTAGCGAGTGGTATTTTCGTTTTCAACATGGTATACAGGGCTTGTTGTATAACTAATTACGATTGGTGCTTCACCCTCTGTAAATAGACCATAGGCAGTAGACCAGCCTGAGGCGAAAACAAGCGCATTTTCTTTCATTATTCTCCACCAATCTAACCATTCGTTTCCTAGTACATTGTATGTCCAAAGTAATAGACCATAGCCAACACTACTTGTTCTTGGATCAATAAGAATAACTTTTTTCTTGTATTCTTCTTTTGTTAGATCCCACAGACTCTTCGGTGGCTCTATATTACTCTCTGTATCCCAAACAAAGGAGAAAATACCCCAGTCAAAGGGAATGAGCCTATTTTCTTTATCAAAGATAAGGCGAGAATCTATGTCACTAATATACTTTGAATTATATGGCGATAGCATAGAGTATAGTCGCATAGCTAAGTCATCAGAAACTCCAAATACTACATCACAGGAAGTATTTTCACCTTCTCTAAGTAGCTTATTAATCATTTCGGCAGAAGAGCCACAGGATACAACATTGACAGTAAGCCCTGTTTTTTCTTCAAAGAGGGGAATGAGAGTAGCACTACTACCCCAGTCGCCACAGAATGTGTCATAGCTGTAAAGTGTTAATGAGTTACTATCCTGTTCTTCCTTAGATGGATTGGAGAAAACTATGGTTAGAAGAACCATAGAAAACAAAAAGACAGAAAAAAGCTTCTTCATAGAAAGCCTCCTAATAAATATTTCTGCCTATGGGTTAAAAAAAAGAAATGAGTCATTCCCTACGCTGGCATTATCCAGATCAGGTTTGAGGGTATTTCTCAGGCGTTAAGCCACCCCTAGACAATGAGAATTTATATAAAAAATAAAGATTCTTCAAGACAAAGTTATAAACAATATTTAATATTTAATTATGCTTCCACTTCTTACTTGTTCACAAATTAGATCCTTAGAAAAAAAGTTGATTGAAAAATACAAGCTTGATGAATCTAATTTAATCGATAATGTTGCTCAATTCTGCTACAAGGAAATAGAAAAAAATATCATAGATAAGGATGTTCTTTTTGTTTGTGGAAAGGGTAACAATGCCTCTGATGCGCTCTCTCTAGCTCTTCTTTCTTTAGAAAAAGCAAGAACAGTCTCTGTCTTTCTTTGTTTCGATAGTGCTAATGAAGAAAGTATCAAAAGACAGAAAATGCTTCCAGAATCTGTTTTTGTTACTGCTATTGGAGACAATTACGATACAATAGTTGATGGCATTTTCGGCTTTGGCTTTAGGGGAGATGTAAGTGAAGAAATAAGAGAGACTATAGATATTATTAACAAGAGTAGAGCTACTGTTATTAGTTTAGATGTCCCATCTGCTTTTTTAGTTAAAGCTGATTACACTTATACATTTACGTCCCATAAGGTAGAGTTATATGATCCTTTCTTGAGAAGTAATTGTGGTAGTATTAAGCTTTTTAATCCAGGTTTTAGAGAAGAAGAAATCGTAGCAGAGGACTCCTTTTTGCTTCTTGATGATGATTATTCTATTTCTCCTTTCGGTCTTGATGCATATAAAAAAACAAGAGGGAGAGTATTAGTTCTAGGAGGAAGTAAGAAATATAGAGGTGCTCCTCTTTTAAGTGCACTCTCTGCTTTTCACGCAGGATCCGGGATGGTTACTATCTACTCAAAAAAGGAAGTAATCGATTCTTTTCTTCCCTTTTATCCCTCTATTTTATATAGAGAAGAAGATGATGGAGGGTGTTTTGATTACGATAGTATTGTTGTGGGCCCCGGATGGGACGAAGGAAGAAAAGATATTCTTTATTCATTAATTGAAGAAAAGAAAAAGCTAGTAATAGACGCAGATGCTATAAAGCTTATAGGAAAAAAGAAGCTAGGAGGAAAAGCAATTATTACTCCTCACATAGGAGAATTTAATACTCTTATGAAAAATCTATCTTTAGAGAAGAGCTCTTCAATTTTTAGTGACGTAAAAAATGCTGCGAAAAGAACTGAAGGTGTAATTGTATTAAAATCATCTGTAGTAATTATATCTGATGGAGAGAAGCTATTTGTTTATGATGGCTCTAATAATAGTCTTGGCGTTGCAGGCTCTGGCGATGTTTTGGGTGGTATTATAGCAAGCTTCTTGGCTATTTTACCTCCGCTTGAAGCTGCCATTAATGGTACAATATTACACCAAAAAGTGGGGAGAAGGTTAAAAAACGAGCTTGGCTATTACACTGCAGAAGATATTATAAAAGAAATAGGAAGAGAAAGATGATTCAATGTTACTTCTTATCGATTGTTTTCTTATTGTTCTCATCTATTATGTTTTTACAAAATAGATATCGTTTCCAGCTCTCTTTTTCTCTTCGTTTTACAGAAGCTCTAGAAAAGAATGATAAGTACTTATATATATTTTTACTCTTCGGTTTTTTTATTTTTTTATCTTTACTCTTTTTCCCTATTAATCCTGGTCCTGTGATAATAGGTGATTTAGTGCCAGCACTAATTGTTTTATATAATACGCTATATTTTTTTATTACTAATATGAGAAAGAAAAAGGAAAAAGGAAGTGATTATCTAATCATAAAGAAAGAGGGAAGAAGAGTCTTCTTGGGATATTTATCGCTTACTGTTGCTTCTCTGCATTTCTTTTTTCCTTCTTTCGTTTTGCTTTAAGGTGGGGATATATGGAGGAGAGACTTACTACTGCAGGAGTAGCAAAAAGAGAAGAGAAGTATTTGATAGCAAAAAGACAAAAGGGTGGGCCACTTTCTCAAAAATGGGAATTTATTGGTGGAAAGAATCGTTTTAGTGAGAGTATAGAAGAGACACTAAAGAGGGAATGGATGGAGGAAGTTGGTGTAGCCATAACTGTTGATGAATTTCTTTTAAGAACAGAATTTATCAACAAGAATACGCACTATACTCTATTTTGCTACAGTGTTACTCTTCTTGGCGATTCTTTTTCGCTAAATGTACATGAAGATATTAGATGGGTTGAAAAGGATGAATTAAAAATGTTTGAATTTGGTCCTTCAGACTCAGTTATAAGAGATTATATTCTCTCTAATAATTAAGCTCCGGTTTCCCGGAGCTTAGAATTAAATAACTGTACCATCTGGTATTATTGCATTTTTGTTTATTACAATGATTCCATCATGTATTGAGTACATATCCCAGTCACCTTCTTCTCGCTTAATGTTGTCAATTCCAATTCGGCAATTGGCTCCGATACGTGCGTTTTGGTCTATGATAGCTCTTTTAATGATTGTAGCTCTTCCTATTCCAATATTAGGAATGCCCTTCTTAGCATTTTCTTTCTTTTCTTCTTCACTTTCATAGCGTGAGGCACCCATAGTATAGACACCATCTAGTGATGCACCTGCTTCAATGAATGTTCTAACGCCGATTATAGAGTTTACTATATAAGCATTAGTGATAATTGAACCTTCAGAGGTGAGAGAGTTAGAAATATTACAGAAGTTTGCTTTAGTTGCAGGAAGATGTCTACGGTGAGTATAAATAGGCATTTCTTCATCGTAGAAATTGAAAGAAGGCTTATCTGCAGCAAGATTAATGTTAGCATCGTAGAATGCTTTAACAGTTCCAATATCTTCCCAATAACCATCAAAGAGGAATGCTGAAACAGGCTTGTATTTGATAAGCTCAGGAATAATTTCTTTACCGAAATCAGTTTTGTCATTGTTTAATGCTAATTCCATCTCTTGGGCATTGAAGATATAGATTCCCATTGAAGCTATATATTCATTTTTCTCTGTTCTCTTTTGTCCAAGCTGACTCTTTAGACACTTCTCTGGGATTACGTAGTCACTGATATCAACATCTGCAGCTGGTTTCTCATAGAACTTTTTGATCATTCCATCTTCATCACAGCCCATAATTCCGAGTCCTGTAGCTTCACTACGACTAATTGGCTTTCCTGCAACAGTTAGAGCAGCACCACTTTTGATGTGTCTCTCTAGCATTTCATTGAAATCCATTCTATAGAGCTGGTCACCTGAAAGGATAATATAATAATCTGCATCTTGGTCCTTGAAGTGCTTTAAATTTTTTCTTACAGCATCTGCAGTTCCTTGATACCATGTTTCTGATGTATATGTTTGTTCAGCAGCAAGTATTTCAACAAAACCACCTGAGAATGCATCGAAATTATATGTAGAAGCAATGTGGTTATGTAATGAAGCACTATTGAACTGTGTTAAAACATAAATCTGTCTAATATCGCTGTTTATACAGTTTGAAATAGGGATGTCAACAAGACGATATTTTCCTGCAAAAGGAACAGCAGGCTTTGATCTGTCCATAGTAAGAGGATACAATCTTGTTCCTCTTCCTCCCCCTAAGATTATTGCTACGACTTTTTTGTTGTTTAGTCTCATTTTTACGCTCCTTTTTTTATTGTAATCCTTTTTTTGTTTTAAAAAAGTTAAAGATTTCCTTTTTTCATTTCTCTAAGAGATTGTTGTATAGCTTTTCATATTCTTTAGCAGAATTAGTCCAAGAAGAATCACGAGAAAAGGCACACTTTTGCGCTTTTCTCATTTTTTCCTTATCACTAAAGAAAAGAATTGCTCTTTCTACTGTTCTTTCTATCTCAGATTTTGATAATGTTTGAAACGAAAAACCATTTCCATTTTCGTTTTCAATATCAATTATAGTATCCTTTAATCCTCCTGTACTATGAACTATAGGAAGAGTTCCATACCTAAGAGAGTAAAGTTGATTTAGTCCACATGGTTCATATTTAGAAGGCATTAAGAAGAAATCAGAACCAGCTTCCAAGAGGTGCGATAGCTGGTTAGAAAATGTAATTCTTACAGAAAGATTTTTATACCTTTCCATTAAAAATGTAAGCTTAGTAACGTATCTGCTATCTCCGGTACCAACAATAGCGATTTGACAATTATTCTTTTCTAGAATTGTTTCAAGAGCACAGGGTTCTCCCTCTAAAAGTAGAGAATCAAAGCCCTTTTGGTCTGCTAAGCGAGAAATAATAGAAAAAAGAGGAATGTTTTCATTTACTTCGAGTCTAAATTGCTTTTGAATTTCTTCTTTATTTTTCTTTTTACCAGCTAAGTCTTTAAAAGAAAAATTATATGGAATTAGTGTATCTGTTTCCGGATCCCACTCACTATAATCTATTCCATTCAAAATTCCATAAGTATCATTTTCTCTTCTTTTTAGAATGTCTACTAAGCCCTCACCAAACTCTTGTGTTAGTATTTCTTTAGCATATGTTGGTGAAACAGTTGTGATTAAATCAAAACAGTTTAAAGCATATGCCATCATGTTGATCGTGTTGCCTCTAATTGCTTCTTTTGGAATTACTGAGGATGTAACAATTGAATCTAATAGAGAAAATACTCCTTGGTAGCCAAGATTATGAATTGTAAATACAGTCTTTGTTTGTGCCTTGAAGTAATGTATGTAGTGATGAACTAAAGCTGTTGTCCAATCGTGACAATGTACAATATCTGCTTTAAAGCCTGATGCTAGGAGATATAAAACTGCTGCTTTAGAGAAGGAGATAAAACGAGGACAGTTATCAGGGTAAGGAGTAAATGATGTATCACCATAGATACCTTTTCTTTCTGTAAAATATGGGTGAGAAAGTGCAGCATATATTACGCCATCTACTTCTTTTTCATAAATTGCTACTTTTTCATTCTTCCCAAGCATAGGAAGAGAAAAGGTTAAGGTCTTTTTAAAACCGTTTCTATCTATGAAGGAATAGAGAGGCATAAAGACTTTTACTTCGTGTCCCATTCTTGCATAAGATGTGGATAATGCACCAACAACGTCAGCCAGTCCCCCAGATTTTGAGAAAGGGACTGTCTCACTACTTACCATTAAAATCTTCATATCTTAATTATCGGATAGAAACATTTTGCTAGCAAGGATAAGTTGTTTTTTTATAAAGAAGCGCTTGTTTCTTGTTCTTTTAAAAGAAATGGATGCTTATAGGCCTTGAATATACTCGTCTGCACTGTGGCTAGCTTTTGCTCCATCGGATGAAGCTGTGACAACCTGTCTAAAGCTAGTTGTTGTTACATCTCCTGCTGCAAAGAGACCGGGTAGGGAGGTTTCCATTCTAGAGTTTGTTTTTATAAAGCCATTCTCTAAAAGAACTAAGTCCTTTACTATTTCAGAAGAAGGTATTGTCCCAATAAAGATGAATAGACCATCTGTATTAATGCTCTTTCCGTCATCAAGCTCTATAGATGACAAATGACCATCCTCTCCATTAATTCTTACTATATTTCTTCCCATTATAGAGGAGATATTTTCCTTCTCTTTTATTCTATCCTGTAGTACCTTTTGAGCTCTAAATTGATTTCTACGATGTATTATTATTACCTTATTAGCAAGCTTTGAAAGATAGAGAGCATCTGTGAGTGCTGTATCGCCACCGCCAGCAACAACGACAGTTTTGCCCTTAAAGAAGGGTCCATCGCATGTGGCACAATAGCTAATACCCTTTCCAGTGTATTCTTCTTCTCCCTCTAGTCCTAATTTCTTATGCTTTGCACCTGTTGCGACTACAACTGCCTTCGCTTGATATGTCTCATCTTCATCTGTTGTAACAAAAAAAGTGTTATTATCCTTTTCTATTTTCGTTGCTTTAGCGTACTCAATTATGACGCCTTCCTTTTCACATTGCTTCTCCATCTCTTCAGAAAGAAGATAGCCACTTGTTTTTTCATGTCCTGGATAGTTCTCAATTTCATCAATAAACAGAAGCTGTCCGCCTGGTCCCATTGGGTCTAGTAGAGTAACTGAATAACCGCTTCGAGCGGAGTATAGAGCACAGCTTAATCCCGCAGGTCCTGCACCAAGAATGAGAATGTCTACTTTTTTCATTTAGCTGCCTCATTGCTCTTTTGTATAAGCATTTCTTCTGCGTCACTTCGTCTTATATATACCGGACCCTCTCCAATATCATCAGGACCATGAGTCTCTAGGCGTTTTATTGCCATACTGATAAGAACTTTAGATATATTTCTTGGAGAAAGAGGATCTAAAACAAGAGGAAGAGAGCTATCTAATGCTAATAGTTTTTCATATAAAGCTTTTGCGTCAGGTCCTGTAATGAGGGTTCTTTTGTTTCTTTTCTTTAATTCTTCTAAAATGAATTCAGCACTCTCATCTTTGTCCATAATAGCCTTCTCTCCATCTTCCCATAATGAAAAGTAGAATCTCTTCTTTTTTGCATCAAGCACAGCTAATACTGAGCCAGAATATAAGCTATCAACAGATTTTACAAAACAATCTAGAGTCGGGATGCTAACTAGAGGTATTGATGCACCTAGTGATATTCCTTTTAGTGTTGAAAGAGCGATTCTAAGACCCGTAAAGGAGCCTGGTCCCTTTGTACATACAAGAAGATTTAAATCGCTTAGAGCTAGATTAACGCGCTTTAGCATACTCTTTATTTCAAGAAGTAAATCTTCACTTGGAGAGAGTGCATTTTCAATTAATCTTTCTTCATATGTAGTATCTGTTTTGAGTGCTATTGATGCAGTTGATGTAGATGTATCTAAAGAAAGAATATTCATAATTCTAGTCCCTTTATCTGGATGTGACGAAATGAGTTTTCATCTATCTCGATGTTTATATATATAGTGTTTTCAGGTAGCATAGAGTCTATCTTTTCTGACCATTCTATAAGCGTTACTCCATCTGGATATAAGAATTCTTCACCTCCCATAGATTCAAATTCATCTTCTCCAGATAGTCTATAGATATCAAGATGGTATAGGTTTAGAGTTCCGTCATATTCTTGAACTAATGTAAAGGTTGGACTTACTATCGCTTCATTAATACTTAAGGCTTTTGCTATACCCTTTGCTATAACAGTTTTTCCTGCGCCTAATGAGCCTCTTAAAGAGATTACATCTCCCTTTTTTAGTTTTTTTCCTATTTTTGTACCAAGTTCTTCTGTCTCTTGATGAGATGTTGTTACTATTTCAATCATCTTTTTCCCTTATTGTTCGCAATCACAGGAGAATTCTTCACTGTTATCTTTTCCTGCTTTTTCTATCTCTGAAAAGATTGAAAAAGCTGCATCATCTCTTTCCTTGTCTTCTGATTGGACGAATTCTTCGTGTATTAATTCCCCAATCTTCTCGCCAGTTGCTTCTTCGTACTTATCAATAAGATGAGAGACTAATTTATCTTCCTTGGCAATATAACGTGCTTTTTCTAGGTATTCGCGTGCTTTGTCGAATTCTTCGTCCTCTAAGTAAAGGAAAGCAAGATTAGTTGTTGTAGTAAGGTTGTCTTCATCTAAGTCACATGCTGTTTCTAAATATACCTTTGCAAGCTCAATATTGTTTGTTGCATGTTCACATAGTGCAAGTTCATTATATATTTCAGAATTTGATTCGCCTTTTTCAATGCATTTTAAGAAGTCCTTTCTCGCATTATCGTAGTCGCCTTTAATTCTGAGTGCCCAGCCTCGTAAGAAATAACCATTCCAAGCATTCGGATTATTAGTGATAAAGCTTTCAACTATAGGTAGAGCTTTTTCTGTTTCTCCTAATGAAATGAATTCGTATGCTTCTGTTATTGTCTCAGAGTTCTTCAATTTAAAAGAAATGTCTTCATTTAGCTTTTTCATTTCTTTTTTCTTATCATCGTCCGATGCTATCTTGAAGTATCTATCAAGAGCTTCCTTTGCTTCTTCCAAATTACCCATAAATGCTTCAAAGGAAGCAAGCTCAGATAATATTTGTTCATCCTCTCCAAATCTTGATAAGCCATCAAGAAGTGTATTTCTTGCTTTTTTTATAAATGACTTGCTGTCTTCTCCTTTTTTTTCAGCCTCCACTGCCATATATGAGTAGAGGGTAGCAAGATTTATGCAAGAGGCAGCCTGTGGAAGTAAGTGATACACAGCTAAAAATAATTCATTAGCAAAGTCATACTCCTTTTTGTTTTCTTTAGCTATAGCCGCAACATTTAGTTTTTGAACAATATCCTCATCAAGAGCTAGAGCAAGGCTAGTGTAGTAAGTAAAATTTGGATTATTTAAATCATATGCAATTACTGTAATCAATCCTGCCATTAGATTTTCTACTGTACAATCTGTACTTGTAAGCTTCTCTCTTCCTTCTGATAAGAGAATAGGGTGAAGGATTGTTGGATCAATTTTTACTGTACCAAGATCTGCTTTTAAAGATTCTGGAAAACGAACAAAGGTTACTTTTTCTAATTTAGAATTATTCATACTAGATAATATAATGCTTAAATAAAAAAAATCCTATAGAAAACAGCTAATCGTCGACTCTTGAACGATAGTTCAAGGGTAGGGCTCTTGTTCGCTTGCGTTCTGTACCCTTCGAACCATAAAAATGGCGGGCGCAATGCAGGCAGAAGCTATACCAAGCCCTAAAAATGTAGGTTTGAGCCAAGAGGTGCTTGATTATGCGTTTCTATAGGTTAGTAAGATTATATATGAGGCTTAGCTGTTTTAATAGACATTTTTTGTAAAAAAATGGAGGCCATAGCCTCCAGTAGTATGAAAATGGACATACTTAGAAATCGAAATCGACATCTGTAGAGCCAGAAGAAGCGAAATCTTCTGCAGCAGCAATTTCTTCGTTTTCTTCTTCGTTGGCGATGAAGTCCACATTGTCGTCGAGTCCTTCCAAAGATTGAGTGATAGAAGAAGTAAGACTAGCTGCGCTTTCTCCGATTCTGTCAATAAGATCCTGAAGTTCTTGGTTATGAACCTCAACAAGAGACAGTCTCTGCTTTAGTTCATCTATTTCACCAGTTAATCTACTTAATGCTTCAACTGATTTCTTTAGTCTTAAAGCTACGAGTTCGCTTCTAGTAATAGTCTCCATCATTCCTCCTTAGGCGAGAGCCTTCTTAACCTGAGCAACAAGTGCTGAGAATGCACTCTTATCTTCAACAGCCATGTTTGAGAGAGCCTTTCTATTAAGTTCAATATTAAGAACTTTTAAGCCATGCATGAACTGTGAATAGTTAAGGCCTTCACTCTGTACAGCAGCGTTGATTCTTGCTATCCAAAGCTTTCTAAAGTCACGCTTCTTTTCCTTTCTTCCTCTGTATGCATACTGACCAGCCTTTGCGACTGCATCTTTTGCTATACGGTGGTTAGTACTTCTGCGACCATAGTAGCCTTTAGCCTGCTCGAGAATTTTCTTTCTTCTGTCCTTTCTTTTGGTTCCGTCAACTGCTCTTGGCATAATCTCTCCTCCTTAATTAAGCGTATGGGAGCATTTCTTTTGCTCTCTTTGCTTCAACGTCGGCAAGAACTCCCATGTGTCTGAGATTCATCTTTCTCTTGGAGCTCTTCTTTGTGAGAATATGGCGGGAGCCCTGCTTCTTAATCAGAACCTTTCCGCTTCCGGTAACCTTGTAGCGCTTTGCTGCGCTCTTTCTTGTTTTCATCTTAGGCATATTGCCCTCCTATGCGCACCGTTAGGAACAAGCACCCTAACTAGTTACGTTTTTTCCACCCATACGGGGAGAAGTCTATTTATTTGTTATCTCCAGCATTAGAGTCTGTATTTTGAGCCTTTGCTTTTTGTTTAGAACTCTTTGATGGTGATAACATCATACTCATCATTTTACCTTCCATAAAGGCTGGCTTGTCAAGATTGAATGGTGTTCCTAAGTCAGAAAGCTTAACTAAAATAGTATCTAAAACATCCTTTCCTAATTCTGGATGAGTCATTGTTCTTCCTTTAAATCTGATAGATACTTTAACCTTACTACCTTCTGAAAGGAATTCAGCTATAGCCTTACTCTTTGTATTAACATCGTTTTCAGCAATCTTTGATTGCATTCTAACTTCTTTAAGCTTAGTTACAGCTTGGTTCTTTTTTGCCTCTTTTTGCTTTTTCTCCATCTCATATCTGTATTTACCGAAATCGAGTACCTTACAAACCGGTGGATTAGCCATAGGGGATACTTCAACTAAATCTAGTCCTGCATCCTCTGCAATTCTCAAAGCATCGAAAGTGCTCATTACTCCTCTCTGATTTCCACTTTCATCAATCAGAAATACTTCTCTCGCTCTAATTTGGCGATTGATCCTCAAATCTTTTGTAGCCATTAATCTCCTATTTGCCAAAGGCAAAAAATCAATAAAGAATATATATGTCGTTAAACATCTATGAAAGATTAACACTATTAAAGGTTTACTGTCAAATAACTTCTTACTATTCTTGGTTATATTTATTAAAAATGGGTCGCTATTAAAAAACGACCCACATTCAATAGATAAAAAAGCTCAGTCTAATGCGTGACCAGCAGAACCTAGAACTTCAATATTCTTATGAATATACATCTTCTTAAGCTCGTCTCTAGCAGGTCCAAGATACTTTCTTGGGTCAAATTCGCCTGGCTTTTCATCGAATATTCTTCTAATTGTTGCTGTCATAGCTAATCTTCCATCTGAGTCAATGTTAATCTTACATACAGCACTCTTAGATGCCTTTCTCAATTGTTCCTCTGGAATACCAACGCTATCTTCGAGCTTTCCACCATGCTCATTAATAATCTTTACATATTCCTGAGGAACTGAAGATGAACCATGAAGGACAATTGGGAAACCAGGAAGCTTTTTTTCAATTTCAGCAAGAATGTCGAAACGTAGTTCTGGTGGAACGAGAAGGCCATCCTCGTTTCTTGTGCACTGTTCTGGTGTGAACTTGTATGCACCGTGAGAAGTACCAACGCTAATAGCAAGAGAATCAACACCAGTCTTCTTTACGAAGTCTTCAACCTCTTCTGGACGAGTATAGTGAGAAACAGCAGAGCTAACTTCATCTTCAATACCAGCAAGAACACCGAGCTCGCCTTCTACTGTGACATCATACTGGTGAGCATATTCAACAACCTTTCTTGTGAGCTTAACGTTCTCTTCATAAGGAAGGGAAGAACCATCAATCATGACAGAAGAGAAACCATTGTCGATACAATCTTTACAAGTTTCAAATGAATCACCATGGTCGAGATGGAGTGTAATAGGTATATCACAACCAAGCTCATGAGCATATTCAACAACACCACGAGCCATATTTCTGAGAAGATTAATGTTTGCGTAATCTCTAGCACCTCTAGAAACCTGCATGATTACAGGGCTCTTTGTTTCGACACATGCCTGAACGATTGCTTGCATCTGTTCCATGTTGTTAAAATTGTATGCTGGAATAGCATAACCACCACTTATTGCCTTTTTAAACATATCTTTTGTGTTAACAAGGCCTAATTCTTTATAACTTGTCATAAAAAGCCTCCTATTGAAACCGCTATTAATTTAGCTATTATTCAAACTATGGTCAACGAAAGAAGAGGTTTTTTTCTAATCTTTTCCATATATTATAACGAATTCTTAACATGTTCTTAACATTTTGATTTTTTGTTAACGATAGTTGTTGTTACCTATTCTTTGTTTTATTATTTTCTTATGAAGAAAAAAGTGCTCTTGTATATTACTATTGTTGTTCTCATCCTTCTTTTTTCATTAGCTACTCTTTTTTGTTTTCTACCTCTAGTTGTTTTTGTTCTTCCTCCTTCTCCTTATTCCTTTAGTTCTACCTTTCCTCATCCTTCTTTTTTTAACTTAGGATACATATGCGTTACTCGTAATGACGGAGAAAAATCAATATTAGAAAAAATTAAGGATCCTTCTTTGGTTGTATATTCAAGCCTTAGTGAGATTGATCCTTCTTTTCCGTCTATTGTTTGGGGAACGGATAAGGCAAAGGGGGATTACTACTTCCAAATAAACCAAGAAGAAATGTATTCTTCTCTTATTTCAGAATTTTCTTCTTACCCGATTGCTTTCTTATTTGAAGAGAGTGACGAGGAGAGCAATGAAATATTTAATAAGCTATCTCAAAAGTATTCTAATATTGCACCTGTAACATATAGTGGAAGAATTTCTATTGTCAACAAGGATGAGATAGTAAAGACTCTGGATAGCTTTTACATGACTGTTGTCCTTACTGTTAATAGCAGCAAAGAAGGATGGAGAGAAACTACAAGTAGAATAGCTATGGATATGAGATATGCCTCGTCTATCGTTAGTAAAGATAGAGTTATTTCACTCACCCCTAATTGGGATTTACTTATTTCAGATTTTCTTAGTGGCAGACTAGATATTCCTATCTACTATACTTTCTCTGTTATTAAATAGGGAAAGGAAATTCTCTTTGACTTGTTCTTTAATTAGCTCGCTTTCTTCACCTCTAAGAGAGGAGAGAAAGGAGAGTGTTAGCTCTGTATTTACGACAGTATTTAGCTTTCCTCTTAGTGGAACAGGTGTTAGATACGGCGAGTCTGTTTCGTATAGTATTCTATCGATAGGGCAATTTTTAGCACTTTCTCTAATTTCTATATTGCTTTTGTATGTTACGTTTCCAGCAAAGGAAATGTAGGCGCCTCTGTCTAGGAGAGTATACATGACACTCTTAGAGGAGGAAAAGCAATGCATTATTGTCTTTTCTCCTATGTAGGAAATGTTATCTAAAAGAACACTATCTGCTTCTCTTGAGTGTATAATTAATGGAATGTTTAGGCTTTTTGCTAACTGAGCTTGTAGAGTAAATAGCTCTTCTTGTTTTTCCCGTTCACCATATTCCCAATGAAAATCGAAGCCACATTCTCCAACTGCATCTATTCTATATTTTCTATTGTTTTCTTCTATTATTTTGATACATTCTTCAGCAGAGAGAGGATAATCTTTTATAGTACACCATGGACCAGCACCACTAGAGAGGTAGACATCCTTTCTCCCTCCAACTAGGCGTATTCTTTCCTCCATATCTTTGGGCTCCGTTGAGCATTCAAGGCCAAGAAAGGAAGAGGGAAGGATTGTCTCTAGTCCTTTTTCTTTCATAGAAAGTAAGTGGAAATGTGAGTCAATAATCATATAGAAATAGTACTCATTTATTATGGAATTTTTCTAGATAGAGCTTAATAATAAAGAAGTGAAGAAGTTCATTGCTACTATTCTATTCTTAATTGTTCTTATACCTCTTTTTTCTTCCCTTTATACGGTAGAAACAGAGCATTTCGAATTTATATATGATGAAAATACAAGGGAGAGTGCACTAGAGGTAATTGAGAAAAGTGAAGAATACTACTCAGCTTTAGTTTCTTTTTTCTCATTCGACCCACAGCTAAGTATTCCTGTGTATGTAAGAGATGATAAGAAACAATATAATGCTTATTATACTTCCTTTCCTTACTCGCATATTGTTTTATATGATACAATACCGCCTTTATCACTTCTTTCGAATAGTAAATCCTCTCTTTCTCTCACTTTTTTCCATGAATTAACACATGCTTTTACCTCGTCTATTAAAAGTAAAGGAGTATCTTTGCTCTCTTCTGTTTTTGGAGATTCATTTGTTCCTGGATCTTTATATATGTATAAATCTTTTACAGAAGGAATAGCTGTATTTATGGAAAGCAGAGAGGGTGAGGGGAGACTTAACGATTCCTCTTCTCTTTCTATTCTTAATCAAGCATTAAGGGAAGGAAAGAGTTTCTCATATATGGATATTGCGGGTGGAAGAGAGTCATATCCAGGAGGAAGCCTATCTTATATTTTTGGTTCTTCTTTTTTATTATATTTATCTGAAACATATGGCGAAGAGAAGACGGCAGCATTTATTAGAGAGTGCTATTTGTTTCCTCTCTTCTCTACTACTCAATCAATTTTTAAAAGAATATACTCAGTTACTCTCACTCAAGCATGGGATGATTTTTTAAATAGTAGAGAGAATAGAAATGTAAAAGAGCCACATGCTTTAACTAGCTTTGGCTTAATAACAAACTTAACGCTTAATAGCTCTAATATTTATTTTAAGGATCGTTATACGTCTTCTCTTTCTCTTTTGTCTAAGAATGGAGAAAGAAAGGATATTTGTCTCTCTTATTCCTATAATGACGAGCTATCTTTCTCCTCTTCATATTTTCTATCACCTAGTATTCTTGAAGAAGAGTGCAGGGTTAACATAAAAAGAATGAATGGAGAAACAGTTTCTTCCTTTCCTTCTTATAGCTCAGGGCTTCTTATTACAGATGAGATAGTTCTTTTGTATAAAGAAGAGAATAGAAGGGGATCTCTTGATTTATATAACATCCATACGAAAGAAAAATATTACTCTATCAGTCTTGAACGAGGTGTTATTTGTCAAGAGTTTGTCCTTCTTCCTAATAATGAAGTAGCCTTTATTTATAATAGGGAGGGAACAGAGTATTTAGCACTATTAAATCTTTCGACCTCTTCTCTTTCATTTTATTCATTTGCTCCTTCATTATATATACGTTCTCTTTCCCTCAATAGTGATTCGACACTCTCTTTCTCTTATGTGGAACGAGCTGTAAAAAATGGAATTACTAAGTATGGAGAAATAGATTTATCTTCTCTTTCTTATACTCTTAGTAATGATGAATATAGTGGTGGAATTAACTATCCAGTAAGAAATGATGATACTATATATTTTGTCTCTTCTTTCTTTGATGGAGATAAAATAAGTAGTGAAAAAGTAACTAGCTTTACTTTTTCTTCTCCCTTCTTCTTAGACGAAGTTTTTTTTGAGGAAGAAAAGAAAAAAGAAACTAGTTATGATGAGAAAAAGTATAATCCTTTTTTGTATTTAATAAAGGGAACTATTCTTCCTCTCTCTATTGCTTCCTCCCCTTATTATGGAGAAGAATATAATTCCTTTGGCTTCACCTATTATACTTCAGATGCAACAGAGCGTCATAGCTTAATGCTTTCCTTTAGCACGAAAATGAAAGATAACTTTGTATACTTAAAGTATCAATATAAGTCTCTATTCTCGCTTTCTGCCTTCTCTTCTGATTCTTTTACTTCGTTGAATGCTAATTTTTCTTATGAGAAAAATACAGGAGAGAGTGGTTCTTATATTACTCTTAGCGACAGTATAGACATTCTTTTTCTTAATGAAACAATAAAAGTAAAGAATTATTTCTCTCTCTATTATTCATCTCTTCATTTCTCTGGAATAGGTAGTCATGAAATAAAGGGACTAGTTTATGGTTTTTCTTTATCAAACTTAAAGCCTGGTATTTTTTTCTCTATATATTGTCCTCGCCTTTTACCTTTCTCTAGTGGGATAAATATTACCTACAATGTTCCATTCTCTTTCTCTTTTTCTGCTTTATTAGATAAAAGCATTATTCTTGATACATCCCTTGAGGCATATTTACTTACTTTTAATATTGAGAAGAGTATTAACCTTTTATCTTTATATCTAAATAGAATAGAACTCAGTACAGTAATAGGTAATAGAGTAATTATGGGAGAGGGCGTAAAGAGAGAAGGTGACCTTTCTCTTTCACTTTCTCTTCTTTTTTCTCCTGTTTTGGGTTCTTTATCTTCTACTCATTTCTCTCTTTCTTTATCCTATTTGCGAAATACAGAGGAAAGTGGAAAAATAAAGGTTATTTTCACGCTTAAAGAATAATTATTTCACCATCGTCTGGAACAAAAACAGTACCAGAGTATACACTCTGTGCTTCTCTTGTATATAGAGCTTTTCTATTTTTTATATTCTTATCTTCAGTGTGGTATAGAATTAGATTCTTTACTCCTAGCTTTTCAGCTAATTCTGCTGCATCTTTTGCTGTTGAATGATGCTTTTCATAAGGCTTAAAAATATCTCTTTCTTCATATAGACAGAAGGCTTCATGAGTCATATAGTCTACGTTTTCTGCTTTTTTGTAATTCTTTTCGTTTAATGGTTCATCTCCAGAATAGAGTATTTTTTTCCCTTCGCCTTCTAGTAAAAAACCGAATTGCTTCATTTTGGTGGAAAGAATATCGAAGCTAGTTACTTTGCTGTTTTGAAAATAGAAGGAATCACCATCGCACATGGTTGAGAATAGTATAGTAGTGCCAAATTGACTTGTAACCTTCTTATCAAGTGATACAAGCGAGAAGGATCGAAGAGTGTTAATTACTTCTTCGTGACTATGGATTGTTAGTGTTCCCTCATATTGGCCTTTTTTAATTATTTCTCCAATTCTTCTTATGACCCATATTACTCCTAATAGATGATCAATGTGATTGTGAGTGACAAAAATATGATGAATTTGGGAAAGCTTTATATTTTGCTCTTCCATTATTTTTAGTATTTGATTACCACCGCCTCCGTCTACAAGAAGAAACTCGTTATTTATAGAAAAAGCAACTGTTGTATTATAACAATTTAAAGCCTGAGCATTACCTGTTCCTAATATATATATTTTCATTTTTATACCCTTTATTTATACTTTTTTTTGATATTATCAATTATTAAGCTATAATAAAATAAGTTTATTTAATTTAGGAGATATTACTGTGGGACTTATTAAAGCTTTTGTTAGTTCTGTGGGTGGTACCTTTGCTGACCAGTGGAAGGAATACTTTTACTGTGATTCCTTAGACTCAAATACTCTTGCTGTGAAAGGCCAGAAAAAAACTAGTGGTCGTTCTACAAATAGAAAAGGGAGCGACAATATTATTTCTAATGGTTCTGGTATTGTTGTAAACGAAGGTCAGTGTATGATGATCGTTGAGGGCGGTAAGGTTGTTGAATTTACTGCTGAAAGCGGTGAGTTTACCTATGATTCATCTTCTGAACCAAGTATTTTTACTGGTAGCTTTGGAAAAAGTCTGTTAGATACATTTAAGACTATGGGAAAAAGGTTTACTTACGGTGGGGCCGAGTCTAGAGACCAAAGAGTTTATTACTTTAATACAAAAGAGATTCTCGATAATAAATTTGGTACTGCTAATCCTATTCCTTTTAGAATTGTTGATAAAAAGCTGGATTTAGATTTAGATGCTGAGATTAAGTGCTTTGGTCTATATTCCTATAAAATTTCAGATCCTATGGTTTTCTATACTAATTTGTGCGGAAATATGACCTCTTCTTATACTCGTTCTAACCTCGACAACCAATTAAAATCTGAATTCTTATCTGCTTTACAGCCAGCATTTGGAAAGCTTAGTCAGCTTGGTTTAAGACCAAATGAAATTGTAAGTCATACTGCAGAAATGGAGGATGCTTTAAATAGTATTCTCTCTGAAAAGTGGCAGAAAAATAGAGGCCTTTCTATTGCTTCTGTCTCCATTTCTTCTCTTACTCTTGATGATGAATATCAGAAGCTGATTTCTAATGCACAAAAGACACATATGCTTTCTTCCTCTAGAATGGCAGCAGGAACTCTTGTTGAAGCTCAAGCTGAAGCGATGAAGGCAGCAGCTAGTAATCCTAATTCTGCTATAACAGGCTTTATGGGACTAGGATTGGCACAGACAGCTGGTGGCTTTGATTTAAATACTCTCCTTAAAACTGCTAATGCTCAAGAAAATATAGCAAATGAAAACAGTTGGACATGTCCAAAGTGTGGAAATAATAACACAAGCTCTTTCTGTTCTAATTGTGGTACACAAAAGCCAAGTGCTAAAGCAACATGGGTCTGTTCTTGTGGTTCCTCTAATAGCGGTAATTTTTGTACTAGCTGTGGAGCAAAGAGACCGGAAAGAGTGAAGTATAAGTGTTCTAATTGTGGCTTTGTTCCTTCAGATCCTACAGCTCCTCCTCGTTTTTGCCCAAGCTGCGGAGACAAATTCGGAGAGGAAGATATAGATAATTAATGGTTTTAGAATACAAATGTCCTTCCTGTGGAGGTGCTGTAAGCTTTAATTCTGTTTCACAGAAGATGAAATGTCCTTATTGTGAAAGTGAATTTCAGGTTAGTACGATCAAAAAGTATCAAGAAGCACTAGAAGGGAAGGATAGTATTGATGAAATAGAAATAAAAAGAGAGGTGTGGAGAGACGACAGATTATCTAGCTATGTCTGTTCCTCCTGTGGTGGAGAGATTATTGCAAGTGCTAAATTGCTCTCTTCTTTCTGTCCCTTTTGCTCTAATAATGTCATCTTTCAGGATAAGCTTACTGGGCAATATAGGCCAGATTTAATTATTCCCTTTAGTCTTGATAAGAAAACAGCCTTCGATTGTTATTTAACTAGTATTAAGGGTATGAGGCTTCTTCCTGATGCTTTCTTTAAAAAGGAGCTAATGGATGCTATTAAAGGTATCTATGTTCCTTATTGGACTTTTTCTGCAACCTGTAGGGGATCTAAGGTCTTTAAAGGCATAAATATAAAGGAATATAAGGATTCTGATTCTGTGCATACTGTAAAAAATGTTTATTCTTTACATCGAGCAGGTTCAATTTTTTTCTCTAATATTGCTCTTGATGCTTCCTCTGATTTTACTGATCAGCTAATGGATGAAATAGGACCATATAACTTTAAAAAAGCTGTAAAATATGATTCTGCTTATCTATCAGGCTTCTATGCAGATAAATATGATGTTTCTCAGTCTAGTTTAAAAAGTAAGGTTTTGGCGAGAGTAAAAGAATCCTTTGATCGTTTTCTTCGTGCTTCTATAGATGATACATATGGCAATGTTGAATCAGGTATCTCTTGTAATGTAAAAATTGAAAACACAACTGCTAAATATGCGCTTCTTCCTGTTTATGTATTAAATATTAAGTGGGATAACAAAAGCTATCGCTTCTATATTAATGGCCAAACTGGAAAAACAGCAGGAGAGTATCCAGTCTCTAAAAGAAAAAAGGCCTTTTATTCAGTTCTTTACTTCTCTATTGGAGTATTGGCTTCCTTCCTCTTTCTTTCAATTATTTATTTTTCTATTTGGTGGTCTTGACGATGAAAAAGGTACTTTTCCTATTAGTTTTTATTTTGATCTCAAGTTCCATTTTTGCTTCTACCTTTGTCTTTGATAGAGCTTTTATTTTAACTATTAAAGAGGATGAATATTTAGAAGAAAAATTAGAAAAGCTCTCTTCAGAGGTAGGCTTCTCTATTTTTGCTTTATCCTCTTACACTACAAATGGTTTAACAAGTAATGAGTATTGTGAAAAATTTCTCCAAGAAGATGAAAGAGAAGGTATTGTTCTTTTTATCAATACAGAGAGTATGGAATACTTAGTTTCTTTTACTTCTAATATTGAGAGTTCTTTGGATTTAACTAGTTTTACTATTAGTGACTTGAATAATACTCTTATTAAAAATCTCTCTAAGGGCAGATTTTTCGATGTTTTTTCTAGCTTTGCTGATTTCGTAGTTGAAAATGTAAAAGATAAAGAGGCAGAAGGAATAGCTGAAAATGCTACAAGTGATAGAACAATTCTTACTTCTTGGCTCTTTATTCTAGCTATTTCTCTCTCTGTTGGTTTTTTCTCAATGCGTTGTTTAGTTAGCAAGATGGAAGAAAAGCAGATAGTAGAGAATCGAATTAATAATGCTGATAACGAAGTAACATATAAAACAATAACAGATAAAAGTGATGAGCTTCTTTACTCTAATACTTCTAGTAGACCTAGAGCGAAGATTATTATTTTAAGGATTCTTGTTGAATTATTAAGGTAAGAATAAAGCTACAAAAAAGAGGCTTTGATTATCAAAGCCCCTTTCTTTTTTGTTCTTAAAGCTTAGTTGTTATCGTAAAGATTGATAAGCTTTAAGAGATGCTCATAACGAGCCTTAGCTTCTTCTTCGTTTAAAGCAAAGAGCTTTTCTGCTCTAGCAGGGAACTCTCTTGTCAAACGAGAATATCTAGCTTCGTTCATCAAGAATTCCTGGTAACCACCCTGTGGTGCCTTTGAATCAAGAGTGAACTTCTTTTCCTGTGATGGGTTGAATCTGAAGAGGTTCCAGTAACCACAATCAACAGCTCTCTTCATTTCTTTCTGACAGTTAGCCATACCACCCTTAATAGAGTGCATTTCACATGGTGCGTATCCAATAATGAGAGAAGGACCATTGTAAGCTTCAGCTTCTGTAATAGCCTTGATTGTCTGGTTTGGATTAGCTCCCATAGCAACCTGAGCAACATATACATAGCCATACTGCATAGCAATTTCAGAAAGACTCTTCTTCTTAACATCCTTACCAGCAGCTGCGAACTGTGCAACCTGACCGATATTAGAAGCCTTAGAAGCCTGTCCACCTGTGTTAGAGTAAACCTCTGTGTCGAATACGAAGATGTTGACGTTCTTCTTGCTTGCAATTACGTGATCTAAGCCACCATAACCAATGTCGTAAGCCCATCCGTCACCACCGAAGATCCATACAGATTTCTTTGAGAGATAGTCTTTCTTGTCGAGGATTTCTTTAGCCTTATCACAACCACAGCCTTCAAGAGCCTTGATGTAATTCTCTGTTGCTTCACTATTCTTGATTGTATCATCTTTTGTATCAAGCCAAGCCTGAGCAGCAGCCTTAACGCTGTCATTGTGACCATTAGCGATAATGTCACGTGTTAATTCTGCAAGGTCTTCTCTAATCTTTTCCTGACCAACAAAGAGACCAAGACCATGTTCAGCATTGTCTTCAAAGAGTGAGTTACACCAAGCTGGACCCTTTCCTTCTTTGTTTGTGCAATATGGAGATGTTGCAGCAGGGCCACCCCAAATTGAAGAACAGCCTGTAGCGTTAGAAACGTACATCTTGTCTCCATAGAGCTGAGTAATGAGACGAGCATAGCTTGTTTCAGCACAACCTGCACAAGAGCCTGAGAATTCGAGCATTGGCTGCTTGAACTGACTGCCCTTAACAGTGTTATCCTGCATATCCTTCTTTTCAGAAACAGATGCAACACAGTAATTGAATACGTCCTGCTCTTTAAGCTCTTCTTCCATTGGAACCATCTTTAATGCACCAACTGGACAAGCGCCAACACAAACAGAACAACCCATACAATCAAGAGGAGAAACAGCTATAGTAAACTTATAGACACCCTTACCCTTACCAGCCTTGATATCAACGATCTTAGCATTTTCTGGAGCGTTCTTAGCTTCTTCTTCTGTGAGAGCATATGGTCTAATTGTTGCATGAGGACAAACATAAGAACACTGGTTACACTGTATACATTTTGTCTCATCCCATGTAGGAACTGCAACAGCAACGCCTCTCTTTTCATGAGCAGCTGCACCAAGCTCGAACTGACCATCGACATGATCAACGAAAGCAGAAACAGGAAGACTGTCACCATCCATCTTGTCAACTGGTTCGAGGATGGTTGAAACCATCTTAACAAGCTCAGGCTTGCCACTTCTTTCAACTGTCTTAACTTCATCTGTTGCTTCGAGCCATGAAGAAGGAACTTCAACCTTAACAAATGCTGATGCACCAAGATCAATAGCCTTGTGGTTCATGTCAACAATATCCTGACCCTTCTTGAGGTAAGACTGAGTAGCCTTTTCCTTCATGTGCTGGATAGCTTCTTCCTGTGGCATTACCTTTGCAAGAGTAAAGAATGCAGACTGAAGAATAGTATTAGTTCTCTTACCCATACCAATCTTCTGAGCTAGATCGATAGCATCGATAGTGTAGAGCTGGATGTTGTTCTTTGCGATATAGCGCTTTGACTGAGCATCGAGGTGATGATTAAGTTCATCAAATGACCACTGACAGTTGATCATGAAGATTCCATTTGGCTTAACATCCTGAACCATCTTGAAACCCTTTGTTACATATGATGGGTTATGGCAAGCAACGAAATCTGCTTTTGAAATGTAATATGGGCTTCTAATTGGCTTATCACCAAATCTGAGGTGAGAAATAGTTACACCACCAGTCTTCTTTGAGTCATACTGGAAGTATGCCTGTACATACTTATTTGTATAATCACCGATAATCTTAATAGAGTTCTTGTTAGCACCAACTGTACCGTCTCCACCAAGACCCCAGAACTTACATTCAATTGTTCCTTCTGCTGCTGTATTAGGAGCGTTCTTATCCTCTTCAAGAGAGAGATGAGTAACGTCATCATTAATACCGAGTGTGAACTGTCTCTTTGGGTTATCTTTGTTGAGTTCTGTATATACAGCAAATACAGATGCTGGAGGTGTATCCTTACTACCAAGACCATAACGACCACCAACAACCTTAACATCTGTCTTTCCAGCTTCACTGAGGGCTGTAATAACATCAAGATATAGTGGTTCACCGATAGAGCCTGGTTCTTTTGTTCTGTCGAGAACTGCAATTTTCTTACATGTAGAAGGGATAGCAGAAAGGAGCTTATCTGCCTTGAATGGGCGATAAAGTCTTACTTTAATAAGACCAACTCTTTCTCCATGAGCATTGAGGTAATCGATAACTTCTTCTGCAACATCACAGATAGAACCCATAGCGATGATAACTCTGTCTGCATCTTCTGCACCATAGTAGTTAAAGAGCTGATAGTTTGTTCCAAGCTTAGCATTAACCATTGCCATATACTTTTCAACAACTTCAGGTAGTTCATCATAGTACTTGTTGCAAGCTTCTCTATGCTGGAAGAAGATATCACCATTCTCATGAGAACCTCTCATGTGTGGGTGTTCTGGGTTAAGAGAGTGTTCTCTGAATGCCTTAACTGCATCCATGTCACACATTTCTTTCAAATCTTCATAATCCCAAACTGCGATTTTCTGAATTTCGTGAGAAGTTCTGAAACCATCGAAGAAGTTGATAAAAGGAACCTTTCCGCTGATTGCTGCAAGATGAGCAACAGGGGAGAGATCCATAACTTCCTGTACGTTTCCTTCACAAAGCATTGCAAAACCAGTCTGGCGGCATGCCATAACGTCACTGTGGTCACCAAAAATGTTTAGTGCCTGAGTTGCAACAGTTCTAGCAGAAACATGGAATACACATGGAAGCTGCTCAGCTGCAATCTTGTACATGTTAGGAATCATGAGTAACAGACCCTGTGATGCTGTGTATGTAGATGTGAGAGCACCGGAACCAAGAGAACCGTGTACAGCACCTGCAGCACCTGCTTCAGATTGCATTTCAACGACCTTGACCTGAGTACCGAAGATGTTTTTCAGGCCATTAGCACTCCACTGGTCAACAAAGTCAGCCATTGGACTGGATGGAGTGATTGGATAAATACAGGCAACTTCGCTGAAAGCGTAACTAACATGAGCCGCTGCGTTGTTACCGTCCATGGATTTCATTTTTCTCACCATGAAAGAGCCTCCTTGACAATTTGTCCAGACATTCGTCTGAAAGGGAATAATCATTATTAATAAAGCAAGTAATGGGCAAAGTAATGCCATACCTGTTTTACAGCACTATTTTAAGAATAACCTTATTCGTTTTTCATTTCAACCGCTCAATTATTTGTTAATTATTAAGAGTTGGTATATTTTACTTTTAAGCTTATATTAAGTGTATAAGAAGATACTAAAGGTATTGGAGGTTTGAATTTATGTATAGTAACATCGGTGGAAAAATAAAAGTACTTGCAAAAATTATTTGTATTATTGGTATCATAGTTTCTGTTATATCTGGTTTAGGAATAATAATTGTATCCTCTATTAGTTATAATCCGGGGCTTAGTGTCTTTGGTGGATTATTAGTTATTGTATTGGGTGTTCTTTTTTCTTGGCTTTCAACATTCTTTATCTATGGCTTTGGTGAGTTAATAGAGAAGGTAACAGAAATAGAGAGTGAGATTAGGAATCAAAAATCATTTAATAGAGATTAAAGAAAAAGGGAGTTGCAGCTTTTGTAACTCCCTTTTCTATTATTAGCCGAAGTATCTCTTAAGTAAGCCAGCAAAAGCCTTACCATGGCGAGCTTCATCACGAGCCATTTCATGGACTGTGTCGTGGATAGCATCAAGGTTGTATTTCTTAGCAAGCTTAGCTAATTCGAACTTACCCTCTGTTGCGCCATTTTCTGCTTCAACTCTCATTTCAAGATTCTTCTTTGTTGAAGTTGTGAGAACCTCACCAAGTAGCTCTGCGAACTTTGAAGCATGCTCTGCTTCTTCGTAAGCAGCCTTTTCCCAGTATAGACCAATTTCAGGATATCCTTCTCTATGAGCAACTCTTGCCATAGCTAGATACATACCAACCTCACTGCATTCGCCTTCGAAGTTGCACTTAAGGCCATCAATAATTTCCTTTCTTACTTCCTCTGGAACATCTTCACCAAAGATTTTTCCAACACCTACAATATGTTCAGCAGCCCATTTGAGCTCGCCTTCCATTTTTTTGAATGTATTTCCTGGAGCCTTACACTGTGGACAGAACTCTGGAGGATTATCTCCCTCATAAACATAACCGCAAATTGGACATACCCATTTCATAATTTTATTCTCCTTTGAGTTTTCTTATTAGTAAAGATTATCATTAAGCCTTTAATTTGTATAGTAGTTAAAGTAAAAAAAGATGATTTTTTCAATTATTGAATGTTCATCTTGGCAAACAACATTGAGAATTGATGAATAATATAGAGCTAGGATTAGTTCTTTAACTGAGGAAGAGTATTAGAGTAGAGCTGAAAAAAAATTGGTCCTTTCTTTAAGAAAAGGGATATCGGAGCTTTCTAATGAATCAATACTTATTACAATAGTCTTAACTATTTTTCTTTTTTATTATTTTCTTTGAAAAGAGGGATTGAGGTAACTCATGTATTATTGCAATTCCTAAAACCATAGCTAAGCATGCACCTAAAGCATTAGAACCACTAGTAAGCGCTTTATCTAGCTGAGATGAAACAAGGTAGTAGCAAGTCCAATAGATATCTGCGCCTGGAACTAGGGTAAAGATTCCTGCAATTAGGAATATTATTTCTGGGCATTTAATCTTTACAGCAAGTATTCTTGCTAAAAGCATTACTAAGGAGGACGCTAAAAAGATTGCCCAAGTCGGACCAAGTGGAGTTTTTGTTAGTGCGAAAAGAGCCCAACCTGCAACACCAACAAAGCCACAAGAAATATAGTACTTAGAAGGAATGTTATAGAGAATAGAAAAGCTTATTGTGCCGATGAAGGAGGCAAGTATAATTAAAGGAGTCATAGAAAGAGTCCTCCATGTATTATTTGAAATATTGATAATACTACACCAACGCCAACAGCGATACATATAAAGACGAAGATTGCATCCAATAGTCTTACTGCTCCAGATAGATAATCACCATTACCAATATCTCTTATTCCATTAACAAAAGGAATTCCAGGAACAAGAGGAATGATAGCACCAGCTATCATTGCATTCATATTACTACTAGGACCATATGTGTAGAATAAAAGACAAACTACTGTTACGAGTGCTCCGCCAATTAGGTTGGTTAGTATTTTAGATAAATGCTTAGAAGCAAGAAGGTGAAGGAATAGACCTAGTATGATACCAGAGGTGAGGGAGGCAAAGCCGTCTTCAAGTGCTCCATTAAAAAGTATTGTAAAGCATCCTGCAGATAGCGCGGTTGCGATTATTTTAAGTAGTAATGGCTTTGTTCCAATATTTTGTATTTCATCAATTTTGGAGTTTACTTCTTCAAGTGTTTTAAACCTACCTTGTGCAATCTCTCTTGATAATTGATTAATTAAGACGACCTTTGAAAGATTTGCACTTTTAACAGGAATGTACTTTACTCGAGCGTAATTATTCTCTTCTTTGTCCCCACAACTAGCAAATAGTCCATTAGTAAGAACAAAAAAATCACTATTCTCTATTCCAAAGGACCTTGTAATGCGTTTCATTGTATCTTCAACACGAAATACCTCTGCTCCATTCTCTAGCATTACCTTTCCAGCCTTTAGGGCTGTATTTAAAACATCACTAAGAGGATAATCCATACGCTAACTCCTAGAGCATAATAGAACAAAAGATATCTTGATACAATAAGCCCCTCTCAGTGAGAGGGGTAAGAAAGCTATTTGAGTGTTGATCGACTTAGCATTAGGCTTGCTTCATCATTAGTGAGGTTATAGTTCCAGAATAAAGAGAATATTTCTTGAGCTTTAGAAGTCATGTCATAGCTATAGTATTCAGGATAAACTAAATTACCAAGCCACCATATTCCGAGAATCATATTCATAGATGGAGGCATACTTAACCAATTGTATGGAGAATCTGGTATTTCATAATATTTACCATTTTTAATAGCATCTAATTCCTTCCAGCCATCCTCATTTTCTACACTTTCATATATAGAGCCAGGAGCAAATACGATGACATCTGGATTAAATATTAGAAGCTGCTCAAGATTAATAATATTTCCACCACCCTTACCAGATACATTATCTACAACAACTGCATTTTCTGCTCCAATTATATCTAATACTTGAGCCTGTGATGAACCCTTTGCATTAGTTCCTAGTCCACTAGGAGAAGAGGTATACATTACACTTACTCTCTCTTCATCCTTTATTTTTGAAGAGTTTTCTTTAGCCATGGAGAGTGTTTCTTCAACTAGCATTGCTAATTCCTCGCCTCTTTCTTCCATATTAAGTATTTCACCAAGAGAACGGAATGCAGAAGCCATATTTGATAAATCAGCGGAAATAAAGACGACAGGAATGCCAACAGTTTCTTGCAATGTATCTAAATCTTCTTCCATTCCCTTCTTATAGTCACCCAAATCGATTATTAATTCAGCTCCTGTGCTAAGGATTTCTTCTAGATTCAATGTTGATTTACCACCATAAAGCTGTCCTGTCTCTGGTAGTGTGGATACTAGCGAAGAAAAATATTTCTGACTTTCTGTTGATGGATGAGCATTTACACTAACCATTTTTTCTGGAGCGAAACAGGTGAGGAATATAGTTGCAACACTTCCAGATGGAACAACAGCATTTACATCAATTGGAATTTCAACCTCTCTATTACAAGAGTCAATAAATAGTCTTGTATTTTCTTTCTCTTCTTTTGCTGGTTGAGCAAATAGGAGAGAAGAAAGAATTAAACAAACTAAAATAAAAGTGATAGTTTTTTTCATTATTCATTCTCCTTTCGTATTATTTTGAAAAACAATACGAGTATAGTCAAGCTTTATTTTTGCTTTTGTTGAATGTAATAGAAAACGTAGTAGAATAAGAATTAGTAATTAATAGAGGAAGAAATATGCCAAAAGCAATTCTTATTAAAAAAAGCATTGGGCCAGAAAATAGCATAGAAGAAACGAGAATTGTTATTCCTACAGAAAGGGAAAAAGCTCTATTAAAAGAATCTACTGCGAGTAAGGGA
>CAZLYD010000009.1:0-5205 GCA_964563815.1 uncultured Spirochaetaceae bacterium | reverse complement strand
TTAGAGAAGAAAGAATCAAAACTATTACAAAGGGGTTAAAAGAGTTTGGTGTTTCTCTAAGAAAAATAAGAGTAGGAGATATTGTTTTAGAGCATTGCTATATAGTACCCAAGATTATTGGTTTTGTAACATTTATTATTACGATAGAGGGTGGTATTAAAATTAAAGAGGTTTATTTGAAAACAGAAAAGGAACGTAATAATAAAGACCAACTGAATTATGCTATTTTGTGTTTTAAAAAAGCAAGCAAAATAAAAGAAATTAAAGCAATAAAACACGAAATAAATGGGCTTAGAAAAAAAGAACTTGAGTTTCTTAGTAGAGAAGAAAAGCCATATAGGATAAGTCGAAAATCTAGAGAAGAATTATGCTTAATAGAATAGAGGCCAAACGGCCTCTAATTATATTCTATTAGCTTTACTAGTAAGGTCTTTGATTCTCTTTTCTTCATTTTCGTCTAAGAGACTAAAGCTCTCAAGTCTCCACACCCAGTTGCCACTCGTTGTTCCTGGTATATTAATTCGAGCTTCCTTACCAAGCTTCAAGAAATCCTGAAGGGGTGTAATCATCATAAAGGAATTACTCATCATACCCATTTCAATAATGGAATCAACAAGCTTGTTCTCATCCTCTGTTCCAAAACGATCTATTGCATTTTGCAGATATGTTTTATCAACTTCTTCAATCCAGCCCTTAAGAGTATTATTGTCATGAGTTCCTGTATAACAAAGAGAATTTTCTTTGTAATTTAGTGGATCGTAGTCACCCTTTTCTCTTGTATCGAAAGCAAATTGTAATACCTTCATTCCAGGCCAAGTTGAAGAAGAAAGCAGATCTATTACACCATCGGTTAAGTAACCAAGATCCTCTGCAGCAAATTGGATGGATGGAAAAGAAGCATTAAGAGTCGATGTAAAATCCTTTCCTGGCCCCTTTAGCCATCTTCCTTTTTTCGCTGTTTTTTCACTTGAAGGAACTGCGTAATAGCTTTCTAAGCCTCTAAAATGATCGAAACGAATAACATCATACAACCTAGATGCACCCTTAATTCTATTTATCCACCACTTATAGTTATTCTCTTTCATTCCATCCCAATTATAGAGAGGGTTCCCCCATAATTGACCATCCTCATTAAAATAATCTGGTGGAACTCCAGAGACCTCTTTTGCTATACATCTATCATCGAGCTGAAAAGAAGAGGGGGATGCCCAAACATCTGCACTATCCATAGCACAATAGATAGGAATATCACCAATTATTCCAATGCCTTTACTCTCTGCATATTCTTTTAGATTATTCCACTGTTTAAAGAATAGAAATTGCAAAAAAGAATAGAATGAAATGTCATCGCTGAGCTTCTCTTTATACTCATTTAATCTTCTTTCATCTCTCATTATTGCTTTTTCGTCGTCCCAAGACGTAAAAGCTTTCATATTAAAGTGGCTTTTAAGTGCCATAAAGAGAGCATAGTCATTAAGCCAATCTTCGTTTTCTTTTTGAAATTGTACTAGTTCGTCTTTATATTTTTCTTTACCTTTTAAGTATGCTTTTCTTAAGACGATGAAACGAGAAGAGTAAATTGCTCCATAATCAACTTTGTTTTTATCCTCACCCCAATTATAGTTAGATAATTCATCTCTATCTAAAAGAGAATCGTCACAAAGGAAATCGAGGTCAATAAAATATGGGTTACCTGCAAAAGCAGATAGAGAAGAATAAGGAGAATCACCATAACTGGTTGGTCCAAGAGGTAAAAGCTGCCACCACTTTTGTCCACTTGAGTGGAGAAAATCAATAAATTTATATGCCTCCTTTCCCATTGTACCAATTCCATAGGGAGAAGGTAGAGAGAATATTGGCATTAAAATTCCAGAACTTCGTTTCATTTTTGTCTCATCAAATACCGCCCTTTTAAGGCGGCATTAAAAAAGTTTAAATAAGGATATTATTAACCCTTAACTGCACCAGCCGCAACGCCCTTAATAATATACTTCTGGCAAGAAAGATAGAAGATAATTACAGGGATGATTCCCATCAAAATCATAGCCATTGTGGCACCTAAATCAACGGTACCATAGCTACCCTTAAGATATTGGATATGGATAGGAATTGTCATATACAGGTTTCTATTAAGTACTAGATATGGAAGTAGATAGTCATTCCAAACCCACATAATTTCAAGAATAGCAACAGAAATTAGTGTTGGCTTTAGAATAGGGAGTACAATACTAAAGAAAGTTCTAACTGGTCCACATCCATCAATAGTTGCAGCCTCTTCCATTCCTAGTGGAACGCTTTTTACAAAGCCTGAGAACATAAATATAGCTAAGCCTGCTCCAAAGCCCAAGTAGACAACAGGAATAGTGTAAGGAGTATTAAGCTTTAAGGTATCTGCTGTCTTACTAAGAGTGAACATAACCATTTGGAAGGGTACGACCATAGAGAAAACACAAAGGTAATAAAGAATCTTAGAAATTTTTGAATTAATTCTAGAAATATACCAAGCGCTCATGCTTGTACATAGAAGAATAAGGATAGTGCTTGTGATAGTAATATAGAATGAATAAATTACGCTCTTAAAATAAGGATAATTACCAAATGTCATACCCTTTACAAAGTTATCAAAGCCAACCCATTCTTCTCCAAGTGGGAAGCTAAAAGTATCTGTCTTAACGAATGTGTTAGCCTTAAAAGAGTTGAGAAGGACTAAAAATACTGGGTATACCCAAAGAAGAGCAATAAGTGCAAATATTACAGTTAAAAAAGTGTTTCGTGTCTTTTCACGTGCTAAATTACTCATTATTGCTGTACCTCCTTTTCTCTTGTGAATTTAAGCTGTAATAAGCCCAAAGCAGCAACAAGGATAAAGAATATAACAGCCTTAGCTTGAGCTGTTCCTCTTGCATTAACATTAGAGCCGTAGAAAGTGGAATAGATGTTGAGTGCAAGCATTTCTGTTGTTTTAACAACACTTCCGTCAGGATTAAATTTAAATGGTTGACCACCTGTGAGTGCAAGGTTTTGGTCAAAGAGCTTGAAGCCATTAGATAGAGTAAGGAATAAGCAAATTGTAATTGATGACATAACGTTTGGAATAGTAATCTTGATTAGAGTTTGCCACTTGGATGCTCCATCAATTTTTGCAGCTTCCATCATATCTTCTGGGATTGCTTGGATGCCAGCAATATAGATAATCATCATGTATCCAATTTGCTGCCAGCACATAAGTATTATTAAGCCCCAAAAACCAAATTTTGTTTCCATCAAAATAGATGTATTAAATCTTGAAAGGATTCCATCAAAGATCATTGACCAGATATAACCAAGAACAATACCACCAATAAGGTTAGGCATAAAGAATACTGTTCTAAAGAGATTGCTTCCCTTTATTCCTTGAGTTAGAGCAAGTGCAATGGCAAAAGCAAGCAGATTTATTAAAACTACCGATACTATAGTAAAGAGTGCTGTATACCAAAATGCATGCATAAAGGAAGCATCCTGAAAAGCTTTAATGTAATTAGAAAAACCAATAAATGTAGCATCACTTGTGATTCTAAATTTACAAAATGAGAGGTAAATACCCTGTAAAAAAGGCCATACGAAGCCTATAAAAAAACAGATGATAGTTGGTCCCATAAATAGAGGAAACCATTTTTTTATAGGTTTCTTGATTAGTTCTGAACTAAAACCACTGTTATCTGTGGTTTTTCTTTTCTTAGCCATATTCAATCCTTATAAAGAATGGGGGCGGGTATATTCCCACCCCCTATTAATTAATTAGAAATTAATGTTCTTTTGCGTACTGTGTAGCCCAACCCTGTACGAATGCAGTTTCAACAAGCTTCCATGTCTCTGCACTTGGAGCGTTGTCGTACTGGTTCATTGCAGATACAACACCTGCTCTCCAGTCATCAACTGCTGGTGTGTAGTTGAAAGCCCAAGTCATGACATACTTACCATCCTTGCTATATTCATTAGCATCGTTGAGGAAAACGTTTGTTGTTTCAGCTGCTTTCTTATAAGGAACAGCGCCGAATGTTTCAGCAAGAGCCTTTGTACCTGTTTCAGATGTTACCATCCAAACCATGAAGTCCATTGTTGCCTGAATGTCTTCTGCCTTAGCGTTCTTGTTGATTGCCCAGCAGTTTTCTGTACCACAGTTAAGACCTGCATTCTCTTCGCCTGGAACACCTGCATAGAAAGGAATCATTGCTAATGTTTCTGGATCTAAGCCATACTTGTTTGTAAGAGCATCAAATTCCCAGTTACCATTCTGGTAGAATACTGCTTTCTTTGTTCCGAATTCAGCTTCTGCATCGTAACCACCTGTTGCAAGTGATGATGGAGCATATGCACTGTTGTTGATATAGAGATCCCAAAGATTCTTGAAGTTGTCAAGATAAGCGCCTGTGATTGTTGCAGGCTGAGGACCAGCTGTCCAACCATTATCTCTTGCTTCATAATAAAGAGCAACGTTAGCAAGGTGACCAGAGAATCTCCAGCTTGAAGAACCGTCCATACCACTTGATGTGAATGCATCAAAACCAAGCTCATTAGCTCTAGCGTGAATGTCTTCAGCAACCTTCTTGAGAGATGCAAAGTTTGTAATATCGCTGAGAGAGTAACCAGCTTTAGCTAATAATTCTTTGTTAACGATGATACCAAATGCTTCATAGCAATATCCGATTGAGCAAAGCTTGCCGTTTTCGTCATAGAGATTGTAAGCATCTGTTGTGAGTTCGTTAGCAATAGCTGTTCCTGTTAAGTCTAAACAATAGTCTCCCCAAGACTGAACTGCACCTGTGTTACCAACAATAAAGAGTGTAGGAGGAGTTGACTTATCCATTTCAGCTGTTAGAGTTTCATTGTATGTACCACTAGCTGCTGTGAGAACCTTAACCTCAACACCTGTTTCAGCCTTATATGCTGCTGCAAGATTCTGAAGAGCTTCATCTGACTCTGGTTTGAAGTTGAGCCAATAAACAGAACCCTTCTTTTCTGCTGTTGCTTCTGCTGCTCCCTGTGCAAATACACTTGTCAAACAAAGTGCTAAAACAAGAAGAACAACTGTAATCTTTTTCATAAAATTACCTCCATAATCCCCACCTTCGAGGACTGTTTCACTAGTTTTAATTTAATACTATACCGATTTAGTAATAAATCAAGTTATAAAAATTAGAAATTATTAATTAAATCGGTAAACAT
>CAZLYD010000008.1:25055-71142 GCA_964563815.1 uncultured Spirochaetaceae bacterium | reverse complement strand
AAAATGTATATTGTCAACAAGTTTAAAAAGATATTAGGAGTTTGAAAATGAAAAAGTTCTTTTTAGTTATGTTTTTAGCTTTAATTGCAGTTTCATTTTGTTTTGCTGGTGGTTCATCAGAAAGTGCTCAGGGTGAGATCAAAATTGGTTTTATTGGACCATTAACAGGTGACTATGCAAACTATGGAATGCTCTGTAAGCAGGCTACAGAGATGGCAATCGACGAAGCTAATGCCAAGGGTGGTGTTAATGGTACTCCTATCAAGCTTATTGCTGAGGATAGTGAAGGAGACTCACAGAAGGCACTCGCTGCTATGGAAAAACTAAGCTCCTCTGACAAGGTTTGTGCTGTCGTTGGTCCTATCTTGACCGGTGAAGCATTTAGTGTCGCTGAGAGAGCTCAGGCTGAAGGACTCCTAATTATTACTCCATCTGCTTCTCATAAAGATATTACATCAATCGGAGATTATGTCTTTAGAACAACTCCAAGTGATGGTTTACAGGGAACAGTTGCAGGAAAGTATTTCTATCAGGTTCTTGGATATAAGAAGTTGGCTGTTCTTTATGCAAAGAATGACTATAGCCAGGGTATGTATGAAAGCATGAGTGAAGCTTTTGTAGAAGAGGGCGGTGTTATTGTTGCAACAGAGACATTCATGGTTGGAGATAAGGATTTTAAGACACAGCTTACAAAGCTTAAGAATACAGATGCTGAAGCTATCTATATTCCTGACTATACAGCAGAGATGGCTCAGATTCTTGAACAGGCTGCTCAGCTTGGTAACGATAAGCCATTCCTCTCATGTGATGGATTCTTGAATGAAGAAATCTACACTCTTGCTGGTCAGTATACAGATGGTGTTGTTTATACAGCTTCTGCTCAGGTTGCAGAATCAACACTTGCTAAGGACTTCAAGAAGGCTTATACAGACAAGTGGGGTGTTGGACCAGATTCATTTGCAACAAACAGCTACGATGCAACAAATATTCTTCTTTCTGTTATTGCTAAGGTTGGTACAGATAGAAAGGCAATTCAGAAGGGTATGAGCGAGGTTAAAGATTATGTTGGTGTTAATGGCGTCATTAACTTCGATGAAAAGGGTGACCTTGTTGCTTATCAGGGAATCTATGAGGTTGAAGGAACTACACCTGTATACCTAGGTGCTTATCAGGTAGTTGATGGTAAGGTTGTTAAGGTTGAGTGAGGTCGTGGTAAATTTGAAATAAAGGAGAGAGCACCGCTACACACGGTGCTCTTCTTGCTATATATTGAATATAGAAAAATGGAGGTCTGATAATGGGATCTGTATCAGCTTTTTTTCAGCATCTCATGAATGGCCTGACCCTAGGCGGAGTCTATGCTCTAATAGCATTGGGCTACACTATGGTCTATGGTATTCTGAAGTTTATTAATTTCGCCCATGGCGATATTTTGATGGTTGGAGCATATATAGGCTTATTTGTCTTTGATGCACTTCGTGGTTCAAGTGCTATGGGAGTGTGGTGGATAGTTGCATTTTTTATTGCAATGATTGTATCCATGCTTCTTTGTGCGCTTCTTGGTATGGCGATTGAGAAGATAGCCTATAAGCCATTAAGAAAGGGCTCTAGGCTTGCTCCTCTTTTGTCTGCTATCGGTATTTCATTTATCCTTTCTAATGGTGCTGCATGGATGTTTGGTACACATTCAAGAAAGCTAGAGTACCCATTTAATAATACACCAATTAATATTTTGGGTGTTGTTATTACTCCTCATCAAATTATGGTATTGGTAGTTGCAGTACTTATGATGGTTGTTCTTAAGCTATTTGTTGATAAGACAAAAATGGGAAAGGCAATGAGAGCAACTAGTCTTGATGGTGATACAGCAAAGCTAATGGGAATTAACTCAAATATGATTATTTCTCTCACTTTCGGTATTGGAAGTGCTCTTGCTGCATGTGGTGGTATGTTAATTGCTCTTGATTATAAGGTCTATGCAACAATGGGTACAATGATGGGTCTCAAGGCCTTCGTCGCTGCTGTTGTTGGAGGTATTGGAAACATTACAGGTGCTATGCTTGGTGGATTCTTACTTGGACTCTTAGAAACATTTGGCGTTGCTCTCTTAGGTATTCCTCAGGGCTTTAAAGATGCAATTGCATTCTTCGTTTTAATTATCATCCTTCTTATTAAGCCTGAGGGCTTACTTGGAAAGGTTGAAAAGGAGAAGGTCTGATGTTCAATTTCTTTCTTCTTATTTTAATTTATACATGTATCTATGCCTTTATGTCTCTTGGACAGAATCTTATTACAGGTTATACAGGTATGCTTAGTTTGTGTTCTGCAGGCTTTTTTGCCGTTGGAAGTTATACAACAGCAATTTTAACAACAAAGTGCGGGTTCTCATTCTGGGCTACACTACCTCTAGCTGCTATCCTTTGTGCTCTTTTAGGTGTATTAATAGGCTTACCAACACTTAGATTAAAGGGAGACTACCTAGCTATAGCAACTCTTGGTTTTGCTGAAATTGTACGTAACGTAATTAATAACTGGGATTCATTGACTAATGGACCAATGGGAATCCAGAGAATACCTATTATTACTTTCTTTGGCCTTAAAATAAGTCCTTATCAAAAGTATGCTTTCCTTCTTTTGGAGATAATTCTTCTTCTCGTTTGTTACTTCCTATTTGAGCGACTTGCTTCATCGAGAATGGGAAGAGCTCTAGAAGCTATTAGAGAGGATGAAATAGCAACACAGTCATTGGGTATAAACGTTACAAAGTATAAGGTAATTTCCTTTGCTCTTGGTGCTGCTGTAACTGGAATAGCAGGCTGCTTACAGGCAACATTTGTTCTCTCTGTTTCCCCTGGAACATATGTATTTATGGTCTCCATTATGGTCCTTTGTACTGTTGTTCTTGGTGGTATGGGAAACTTCCTTGCTGTTATTCTTGGTGCATTTATTATCCAGTTCATATCATATTTACCTCAGCTTATTGGACTTTCATCTATTATTCCTGCTCAAGCAAAGCAGATTATCTTTGGCTTGATACTTGTAATAATGATGATATATCGCCCACAAGGAATACTTGGAAGGAAGAAGAGGAATAACAAAAAGGCTGAAATGGCCTACTTTAAGGATGGTGATAAAAAATGAGCATGCTTGAAACAAAGTCTCTTACTAGAGAGTTCGGCGGTATTATTGCTGTCAATAGAGTAGATTTTAGTGTTGAAAAGAACATGATCACTGGTCTCATTGGTCCAAATGGTGCTGGAAAAACGACACTATTTAATAACATTACCGGTCTTGATTCTCCCACTAGCGGAAAGGTTATCTTTGAAGACAAAGATATTACTGGTCTTAAGGCTAATAAGATTTGTCGACTGGGCATTGCAAGAACCTTCCAGAATATTAGATTGTTTAAAGAACTTAGTGTTATAGACAATGTAATGATGGGGCGTCATTTTCATACTGGGCCTTTTAAGAATAGAACGCTTCAAGCTCTTGTTTCTTACTTTAATGTTGAAAAGGAAACAAAAGAAGAGTACAGGGAAGCAATGAAATGGCTAGAGTTCTTTGGTCTTGAGGATTTACGCAATGAGGAAGCTAAAAATCTCCCTTATGGTTACCAGAGAGAACTTGAGATAGCTCGTGCTCTTGCAACTGAGCCTAAATTGTTGTTCTTGGATGAGCCTGCTGCTGGTATGAACCCACAGGAAACAGATAGCTTAATGAAAACAATAAGACGAATTAGAGATTTAGGTATTACTGTTGTTCTTATTGAGCATGATATGAAGTTAGTTATGAATATTTGCGACAACATTACCGTTCTTAACTATGGTCAGAAGATAGCACAAGGTACTCCAAGTGAAATTCAACGTGATAACGCAGTTATTCAGGCTTACCTTGGTAGTGATGATGAAGATGATGAGGAGAATTGAAAATGACAGATAAGACAATTCTTAAAATCGATAATATCAGTGTCAGCTATGGCAATATTGTGGCTCTTCGTGATGTTTCAATGTCTGTTAAGGAGGGTGAAATTGTTGCCCTAATTGGAGCTAATGGTGCAGGAAAGAGTACACTATTAAAGGCTATTGTTGGACAGGAGCCTTTAACTGGTGGTGCAATCGAATATGACGGCGAAGTATTATATAGTGTAAAAGATAAGCACTACCATGGTGTTGCTACATATAATGTAGTAAAGAAAGGTATTGCACTTGTTCCAGAGGGAAGACGTGTTTTTTCTGATTTAACAGTAGAAGAGAATCTAGATATGGGTGCTTTTATGGTAAAAGACGAAGCTCTTGTTAAGAAAAAGAAAGAAGAAATGTTTGATTTCTTTCCAATCTTGGGACAGCGAAAAAAGCAAAAATCACGCTCTCTTTCGGGTGGAGAACAGCAAATGCTTGCTGTAGCAAGAGCAATGATGAGCTCTCCTCGTCTTTTACTTCTTGATGAACCAGGACTAGGGCTGGCACCTCTCATTGTTCAAGATATTTTTAATAAGCTAAAGGTTATTAATAGAGAAGAGAAAATTACTATTTTCGTCGTTGAACAGAATGCAAGACTTGCTCTTAAAAGTAGTGATGATGGATATGTTATGGAAAACGGTGTTGTTACGCTCCACGATAATGCTCCTTCCTTACTGAAGAATGAGAAAGTTAGAAAAGCTTACCTAGGCGAATAATGTGTGTTAAGATTTAATTAAGGAGGATTATTATGATTATCGAAAGAAAAATGACTAGGAATCCAATTACTTGCGCTCCAGATATGTCAATTCAGGATGCTTCAGATTTAATGAAGAATGAGCATGTTCATCGTCTACCTGTTCTCGATAAGAATGGTAAACTGGTTGGCGTTATTTCAGAAAAGGATATTTTGAAAGCAGCTCCTTCTCCTGCTTCAACGCTGAGCGTATATGAAACTAATTATCTCTTGTCCAAGCTCACAGTAAAAGAAATTATGAAGCGTAAGCCTGTAACTGTTAGTAAGGATACTACGATAGAGGATGCAGCAACAATCATGATTGACCAGGATCTTTCATGCTTACCTGTTCTCGAGGGAGATAAGCTTGTTGGTATTGTTAGTAAAACCGATCTCTTTAAGATGCTTGTAGAGTCTTTTGGTGCAAGAATACCTGGAACAACTATCACAATTCTTGTTCAAGAAAAGAAAGGAATTCTTGCAGAGATTATTGGTGAAATTAGTAAAAAACAATATGACCTTGTTTCTTGCTCTTGCTTTGCAGGAAAGGATAGCACTAACCGTTATATCTATATCAAGGTTAAGGATGTTACAAGTAGCGAACTTGTTGATATTGTAAAGCCATATGCTATCGAAGTAATGGATGTTAAAGAATCTAACTAACTATAGGTTATATAAAGAAAGTAGATTTTTTGATTCTTCAATAAATGGTTTAAGGGTAGAAGACAAATTATGTCTTTCTACCCATTTTTCATAACTATTTAAGAGCTCTCTACTCCCATTATTCTCTGTAACATCAAATAAAACTTCTCCAAATGAGATTAGCAATTCCTCGTCAATTGTGTCGTCATTAAGTGCTTGTATGAAAGGGGTAAGAGTCTTTCTAATAGCTCTAATTACTTCTCCCTTATTTTTTTCGTATAAATATGGATCATTGAGAGAGGATGCAAAATCTCTTAGTTTTTTAATAGCTTCGTCTAGTTCCATAGACTAATAATAGAGGCTTTGAAGATAAAAATGAAGATAAAACTTTTTTATCTCTATGCAAAAAAACGTATGTTTATGCACTAATTATACAAACATCTTATTGACTTTTTTTGTTCATTATCCTAATCTTTTCATGGTTTTCAGAGTAAAACCAATTCTTTTTTTAGAAGGGCTATTATGAAAAAATCTATTACTGTTTTAGTTCTTGTTTCATTTGTTTTGTTTTCAGTATTTGCTGGAGGCTCCAGCGAGAGCACTAAAAGCCAATATAAAATTGGTATCTGTCAGCTTGTTCAACATCCCGCACTTGATTCTGCAACACAAGGGTTTATTGATGCTGTAAAGAAGGGCCTTGGTGACGATGTTTATATTGATGAGCAGAATGCTAGTGGTGAAGCAACTAATTGTGCAACTATCATTAATGGATTTGTTTCTTCTTCCTACAATTTAATCCTTGCTAATGCTACGGCTCCTCTTCAGGCTGCAGCAAGTGCTACTTCAACAATTCCTGTTTTGGGAACTTCTATTACTGATTATGCTTCCGCATTGGAGATAGAGAATTGGACAGGTACTGTAGGTAAAAACGTTTCAGGAACATCAGACCTTGCTCCTCTCGATGAGCAAGCTAAGATGCTAAAGCTTTTATTCCCTGAAGCAAAGAAGGTTGCTCTCTTCTATTGCTCAGCTGAGGCTAATTCTGTCTACCAAGTAGAGGAGATGGAAAAACACTTAGCTAATTTAGGTCTTGTGAGCCAGAGATTCTCTTTTACAGATACAAATGATGTTGCATCAGTCTGTCAAAAGGCATGTGAAAGTGCAGATGTAATTTACATCCCAACAGATAATACAGCTGCTTCAAATACAGAGGCTATAGCTAATGTTGTAATACCAAATAAGACACCTGTTGTTGCTGGTGAAGAGGGTATTTGTTCTGGCTGCGGAGTTGCAACTCTATCTATTAGCTATTACGATATTGGATACAAGACTGGCGAGATGGCTGTAGACATTCTAAAGAACGGTGCTGATGTTTCTAGTATGCCTATTGAATATGCACCTCTTGTTACAAAGAAATATAATGCTTCAATATGCCAGAGTCTCGGTATTACTCCTCCAGAAGGATTTGAAGCTATCTAAAAAAGGAGAGAGCGATGATTTCACTCTTAAACTCACTTCCGGGTGCCGTAGCCCAAGGCTTAATATGGGGTATTATGGCAGTAGGTGTCTACATAACATTTAAAATTCTAGATGTAGCAGATATGACAGTTGACGGCTCTTTTGCAACAGGCGGGGCCGTCTGTGTCATGCTTATAAGAATGGGACACAATTGTCTTTTTGCTATTTTAGCTGCACTTGTAGTTGGTGCTTTTACTGGACTTATAACAGCACTATTACATACTAAGTGTGGTATTCCCGCTATCCTTGCAGGTATTCTCAATCAACTTGCACTTTATTCAATTAACTTAAGAATAATGGGAGGAAAATCTAATCAGCCTGTCAGTGTTGATAAATATAATCTTCTTGTTTCCCAGCGTTATGTAAGAGAAGTTGCCTTTGATAATCCTATTATTCTCTCTTTAATATTAGTAAGTGTCTTAATTGCCTTAATCTATTGGTTCTTTGGCACAGAAAAGGGGTGTTCTATAAGAGCAACTGGAGCAAATAAGAATATGGCAAGAGCTCAAGGTATTAATCCAGATAACGATATTATACTTGGTCTTATGATTTCAAACGCACTTGTTGCACTCTCTGGTGCTCTTGTCGCACAGTACCAGGGCTCTGTTGATATTAATATGGGACGAGGTGCTATTGTAATAGGACTTGCAGCAGTAATTATTGGAGATGGTGTTTTTGGTAAGATTAAGCATAATTTTGCAGGCACTCTTTCCTTTGTAGTACTTGGAGCTGTTGTTTATTATATTGTAATACAGTTCGTCCTTTTCTTGGGCTTAAATACAAACGATCTCAAGCTTATTACAGCAGCAATTGTTGGACTCTTCCTTGCTGTTCCTTATTGGAAAAAGTCTATTGGTCAGATGAAGTTAAAGAGGAGTAGTAAAAATGCTTGAATTACACAATGTCTCAAAAACTTTTAATAAAGATACTGTCAATGCAAAGATTGCTCTAGATCATTTAAATCTCACTCTTAACGATGGTGATTATGTAACTGTTATTGGTGGTAATGGTGCTGGAAAAAGTACTATGCTAAATGCAATTAGTGGCGTTTTCAGAATTGATGAAGGTTCTATTATTTCAGATGGTGTAGATATCACATATCTTCCGGATTATAAAAGAGCTAGTATGCTAGGTAGAGTCTTTCAGGATCCAATGATGGGAACAAACCCAATAATGATGATTGAAGAAAACATGGCTCTTGCTTTAAGACGAGGTAAAAAACGAGGATTGAAGTGGGGTATTTCAAATGAAGAGAGAGAACTCTACTATGAAGAATTAAAAAAACTAAATCTTGGGCTTGAGGATAGACTTACAACAAAGGTTGGCCTACTTAGTGGTGGTCAGCGTCAGGCTCTTACTCTATTAATGGCTACACTCAAAAAGCCACAAGTATTGCTTCTTGATGAACACACAGCTGCACTGGACCCTAAAACAGCAGAGAAGGTTTTAAATCTGTCGGATAAGATCGTTGAAGAGAATAAGCTTACAACACTTATGGTTACACACAATATGAAGGATGCAATTACTCATGGTAATCGTCTAATCATGATGGATCGAGGGCGTGTTGTTGTTGACGTTAGTGGCGAAGAAAAGAAAAAGCTAACAGTTCCTGACTTATTAGATTTGTTCTCTTCTGCCAGTGGACGAGAAGAAACTAATGATGCTCTTTTGCTTTCAAAGTAAATAATAGAAGTCTCTTTCTTTTGAAAGAGGCTTTTTGTTTAAGAAATAGATTAAACTGTGAATAAATTGTTTTGATGGGTATCTTAGCTTTGAGAATGTTTTATGGAAATATAATTGAAAATATTGAAATAGAAAGAATTTGAATGATATTGATTTTACAAAGTACTGAATATACTATGTACAATTAAATGAAAGATATGATAATGAAGAGAAATTCCATTTGGAGGATAATATGAGAAAACACAGTTTTCCAGAAGGTTTTGTTTTTGGTACTGCAACAGCTAGTTATCAAGTTGAAGGTGCAACAGAGGAGGATGGAAGAGGTCCAAGTATTTGGGATACTTTTGCTCGCACTCCTGGAAAAGTCTATATGAATGAAAATGGCAGTGTTGCATGTGATCAGTATCATAGGTATAAAGAAGATATTCTCCTAATGAAGAAGCTTGGCTTCAAGTCTTATAGATTTTCTATCTCTTGGCCTCGTATTTTTCCTTATGAGGGAGCTCCAATAAATAGAAAGGGAATAGAGTATTATCGTAATCTTTGTTCTTTTCTCCATGAAAATGGGATGACAGCTTGTGCTACTCTTTATCATTGGGATCTCCCTCAGTATTTACAGGATAAAGGCGGATGGACAGAGAGAAGTATTACCGATACTTTTGTTGATTATGCTAAAGTATGCTTTGAGAATCTCGGTGACCTTGTTGATATGTGGATTACATTCAATGAACCATATTGTGTATCTTATCTAGGGTATTTTAGTGGCGTTCAGGCACCAGGACACAAAAGCTTAGATGAAACGCTTAAGGCTATTCACTATCTTAATCTTGCACATGGAAAGACTGTTAAGTTATATAGAACTATGTCTCTCAGTGCTCCGATTGGCATTACCTGGAATCTTGAAACACCTCGTCCTTGTGATAGCTTAGAATCTTCAAAATATGCTGCAGAAATAATAACTGGTGTTAAATCTGGAGTTTTTACTGATCCGGTTTTATTTGGAGAATATCCTTCTCTTCTTTCCAAAGAACTTGGTTTTGAATTCCCTATTGAAGAAGGTGACATGAAAACTATCTCTGAGAAAATTGATTTTATAGGAATCAATTACTATTCAGAGAAGGCTGTTTCTTATGACAAGAGTGATGTTTTCCATGTGAAAGAAGAAAACGATTGGCATGATACGAACAATATGGGTTGGCCAATTGTTCCAGATGGCTTAGAGCGACTTATTAAGTGGATAAATAAGAAAGCTCCAACGCTTGATATTTATATCACAGAAAATGGTTTTCCATCGCCTGATGTAGTTGAAGATGGCAGAGTCCACGATAAAGGAAGAATTGATTACTTAAAAAAGCATCTAGAGGTGGTTGAAAATCTTATTAGTGAAGGCATTCCTCTAAAGGGATATTATGCTTGGTCCTTCATCGATAACTATGAATGGAACTATGGTTATTCTAAGCGTTTCGGTATCGTTTATTGTGACTATAATACTTTAGAAAGAACACCTAAGGATAGCGCTTATTTCTTACGTGATGTTATCGCAGGTTATGGCTATTGGTAATAGTTAAGTGAGTTGTTATGAAAAAAGTAATTCTTGTACCAGATTCATTTAAGGGAACAATGTCTTCTTTTGAGATTTGTTCTATCATGAAAAGAGCAATCAATGAGTTTTATCCCGATTGTAGTGTTATTTCTATTCCTGTTGCAGATGGAGGTGAGGGAACTGTAGATGCTTTCTATTCTTCTCTCGGTGGTAAGAAGTTTTATAAAAGTGTAACAGGACCATTCTTGGGTGATAAAACAGAAGGTAGCTATTGTATTCTTCCAGATGATACTGCTGTTTTAGAAATAGCATCCTGTGCTTCTCTTCCTCTCGCAGGGGAGAGGAAAAACCCCAAAATAACAACAACCTTTGGTGTTGGCGAGTTAATTTTAGATGCCATAAATAATGGAGCAAGGAAGATAGTTATAGGGCTCGGAGGAAGTGCAACAAATGATGCAGCTCTTGGTCTTGCTTCTGCCTTGGGTATTTCTTTTCTAGATAAGAATGGTAACTCATTTGTTCCAACGGGTGGAACACTCTCTCTTGTAGATGATATCGATTTTAATTCTATTGATAAAAGAATTAAAGAGATTCCAATTATTGCAATGTGCGATGTAGACAATACCTTCTATGGAGAAAATGGAGCTTCATATATCTATGCGCCACAAAAGGGTGCTGATGAGAATACTGTCCTAGAGCTTGACTGTAATATGAAGAGTATTGCAAAGCTGTTGTATAAAAAAACAGGTGTAGATGTCCAATCCATTCCAGGCTCCGGTGCTGCAGGTGGTGTTGGTGGTGGGCTTTGTGCTCTCTTTGGCGCAGAGCTAAAGATGGGTATAGACACACTCTTAGATACAGTAAAATTTGATGAATTACTTGAAGGCGCAGATTTTGTTTATACGGGAGAAGGTAGAATAGATGGCCAGTCTTTAAGAGGAAAGGTTGTCGTCGGCGTTAGTCGTAGAGCAAAGAAAAAGGGTGTCAAGGTTGTTGCTTTTGTTGGCGATATAGGAGATGAGGTAGAAACTGTTTATAACCAAGGAGTATCTGGTATATTTAGCATAAACAGAGTCGCGGTACCATATAAGGAAGCAAGACTAAGAGCGAAGGACGATCTGTATTTAACAGTAAAAAATCTACTTCGTTATCAGTTGTCTTTGTAGTATCAATCTATTTCCCACATTTGGGAAATAGATAGTATTTATTTTCGTCTTACTTTTAGTCCAATCATTGTTTTTCTAGATGCTTCTAGTAGATAGCTTTCGTTTATTTCCTTTTTTTCGTTTCTTTCACTTATTGCTTTTGTTTCATTAAGGATAGTTTCAATAGAAGCACATGATAGGCCATCAAAGAGGGAAGAAAGAAGCTCCTTAGAAAGTGGTTCTACGATACTAAAATCTTTGGTGTATATATCTATTAATTTGAGACGCGTATTATAATCGGGGTCTTTTATCGTGAACTTCAAATCAAATCTTCCTGGTCTTATTAGTGCTGGGTCAAGAGATGAATAAGAGTTAGTTGCAGCAATTACTAAAACGCCACTTTCTCTACTAAAACCATCCATCTCGTTAAGTAGCGTTGTTAGTATTCTGTTATTTTCTTTGTCTATGCCACTACCATTATAGTTTCTTTTTTCACCAATTGAATCAAATTCGTCGATAAAAACTATGCAAGGCTTTCTTCTTCTAGCCTTATTAAAGAGCATCTTTACTTTTAATGCACCTAGTCCCATTACTGCACCTTGAAAGTCCGCTCCTTTTGTTGCGATAAAGTTAACTCCACTCTCTTGGCTTAGTGCGCGAGCAAAGAGTGTTTTACCGTTTCCGGGAGGTCCTTCAAGAATGATGCCCTTTATACTTCTTACACTATTAGATTTTCTATCATCTTTTAGGTATTTTACTACCTCTCTCATTTCTTCTTTTATCTCATCCATTCCCGCAATATTCGAAAATGTTACGCCTGTCTTTTTTACAACACGGAAGGTTTTATTCATATATTCAAAGAGCTTATAGAGTGCGAATAGAATTATGATAATGAATATGATATCAAATAGAAGATTAAAGTAGTATTCAAGAGAGTTTTCGTTTTCTACTCTTACATCTATATCGTTCTTCAACAATTCTTCTTTTAGTGTTGGAGAAGAAGGATTTTGAGTAATAAATACTGTTCTATCATTTTTTGTTTTGTATTCAAGAGTATCACGCTTTATAGTAACGCTCTCTATTTCTCCTTTTGATAGAGAAGAGAGAAACGATGTGTAGCTTACATTGTTTCCTTCTGTTGGAAAAAAGAAGAAAAGGGCTAAGAGTAATAGAGCAAGTATACAAATAAGAGTAAGTAATTTTTTTCTTTTCATAGAAAATAAGATAATTAAAAAAGACAAAATTGTCTCAAAGAATGAGTAAAAAAAGAGAAAAGTGTTGACAGCGTTACTTTAAATAGTAACAATATAACACAAATAGGAGTTATGATGAAAAAAACCATGAGACTTTGGCGCAAGGCGCCACATACCTTTCTTTCTAATAAAGCTTAAATTTCAAGGAGATAAAAAATGAAAAAAGCACTCATAGTTTTAATTTGTTTCACCATTTCACTTGCTTCCCTTTTCTCTCTTGGCTCAAAAGAGGAAAAGAGCGAAGGATATAAAATAGGATTATGTAATTATGTTGATGATGCCTCTCTTAATCAGATATGTGAGAGTATAGAAGAGAGAATAAAGGAAATAGAAAAAGAAAAGGGCGTTAGTATTACTCTTTACTATGATAATTGTAATGCAGATGCAAATGTTTTAAGTCAAATTATTGCTAATTTTGTAGCCCAAGACGTTGACTTGATGATTGGTGTTGCAACACCTGTTGCACTTGCTATGCAGGCAGCAACAGAAGACAACGAGATTCCTGTTATCTTCTCTGCTGTCTCTGATCCCTTGTCTGTCTCCCTTGTTGATTCATTGCTTCTTCCAGGTTCAAATATCAGTGGAACCTCTGATTATCTTGATACAAACTCAGTTCTAGCTCTAATGTTTGCTCTTAAGCCAGAGATAAGGAAGGTAGGTCTTTTATATGATATTGGACAGGATTCTTCTACAACTGCTATTAATACAGCTCGTTCAATTCTGAAGGAAAAAGGAATTGAAGTGGTGGAGAAGACTGGCACTAATGTTGATGAAATTAAGCTTGCTCTCTCATCCCTTGTTGCAGAAAAGGTTGAAGCAATATTTACTCCCTGTGACAACACTGTAATGACTAGTGAGCTCTCTATATATGAAGAGATGAAGGAAAATGGAATCTTACACTTTACAGGAGCAGATTCATTTGCTTTAAATGGTGCTTTTCTTGGCTATGGAGTAGATTATGTTGCTTTAGGACGTGAAACTGCAAATATGGCATCAGAGGTGCTTATAGAAGGAAAAGATATCTCTTCTTTACCTGTTAGAACCTTTGATAACGGAACTGCAACAGTTAATAGAGAAATATTACAAGCCTTTGGATATACAGAGAAAGAGATAAGTGACATTCTCTCACCATACTGTACTTCAGTAGTATTTATCGACACAGCAGAAAGCTTCTAGGATATTTTATGCAATCTATTATTACTCTTTTATCGACAGCAATTGAATTGGGCTTGATTAACTCTTTAACTGTATTAGCACTCTTTTTAAGCTATTCAATGCTTAATGTGTGTGATCTTTCAACAGATGGTTGTTTTACTCTTGGTGCTGTTGTTGGTTCTACAGTTGCGCTTGCTATGCACCCGTTTTTATCAATACCAGCTTCAATTCTAGCAGGAGCATTATCGGGATTAGTAACAGCACTCTTACAAACAAAGATGGGTATCGATAGCCTATTGTCCGGTATTATTGTTAATACAGGACTATATTCAGTTAATATTGCAATTATGGGTGGTTCTTCGCTTTTAAACTTAAACAAAGCAGAGACAGTATTCACATATGCCAAAGAGCTCTTTGGTACTCAATACTACAAAATAGTTGTTGCTTTCTGTTTTGTTTTAATCGCTTTAGTATTATTAACTATGTTTTTGAAAACGAGGCTTGGTTTAGCAATTAGAGCTACCGGTGATAATCCTGATATGGTATCTTCTTCATCTATTAATCCGACATTTACAACAATAGTTGGACTTTGTCTTTCTTCCTCCTTAACTGCTCTTTCTGGCTGTCTTCTTTCTCAAAGCCAGAAATCAGTTAATGTAAATATTGGTTCTGGAATGGTTACAATAGCATTGGCTTCTCTTTTGATAGGTAGAACCTTTATGGGAAAGGGAAGTGTAGCAAAAAGAGCCTTTGGTGCTGTAATTGGTTCTATTATTTTTAGATTAGTTTATACAGTAGCACTTAGGTTTAATCTACCGTCATATTCTTTAAAGCTTGTTTCTTCCTTAATTGTAATGGTCGCTATTGCTTTCCCATATTTTAAAAAGAGATATCCTGAATATAAGAGAATTATTGACGCAAAAAGAGAGGTGAAGAATGCTCAAAATAGATAATATTTCAAAAACATTTAACAAAGGAACTCTCTTTGAAAAAAGCGCTTTAAAGAATCTTAGCCTTACTGTTGAGGATGGTGATTTTATTCAAATAATTGGTGCTAATGGAGCTGGAAAATCAACACTATTTAATGCGATTGCAGGTTCATTTTTAACAGATAGTGGGAAAATTATCTTAGATGAGGAGGATATTACATTTCTCCCTGTTCACGAAAGAGCAAAGAAGATTGGTAGGCTATTTCAGGATCCAATGAAGGGTACAGCACCTAATATGACAATACTTGAGAACCTAGCATTAAGCAGTGGTAGTGGTGGGTGGATGAGTAGAATTGGAAAAAAAGACAAGGAAAAATTCAGAGAAAAGCTTAGACTTGTTAAAATGGGACTAGAGGATAGAATGGATGAGCCTGTAGGGCTCCTTAGTGGAGGTCAGCGTCAAGCTTTAACTCTTTTAATGAGCACAATTAATCCTCCTTCTATACTTTTATTAGATGAGCATACTGCAGCTCTAGATCCTAATTCTGCTGAGAAAATACTAAAGCTAACAGAAGAGATAGTAAAAGAGAACAATATTACATGCTTAATGATTACTCATAACATGCAGGCAGCACTTGATTATGGTAATAGAACGATAATGATGAATAACGGTAGTATTATCTACGATACAAAAGGTGAAGATAGAGATTCTCTTACTGTTAAAGATCTTTTAGACAGATTTAAAGAGGTTTCTGGAAAAGCTCTAGATAATGACAGAATGCTAATGCAATAAAAAAGCTGAAGAAAGAAACGAGAGAAAAGAAAACATATTTACTTTAGCTAGATAAAGTGATAAAGTACTAAAGTGATAAAGCGAGGTAAATGTGAATAATCTAAGAGATACTTTTTATAATGCAATATTAAAGCTTAAGACAGCAGATGAGTGTGATGCCTTCTTTTCTGATATCTGCACAATCAAGGAATTACAAGATTTAGAGCAGCGTTTGTATGTTGCTTCTCTTCTTTCGGAGGGAAAAAACTATCAAGAAATAACAGAGCTTACTAGCATTTCTAGCGCAACCATAAGTAGGGTAAATAGGTGCCTTGTTTATGGAAAGGGTGGCTATAAGCTAGTTTTAGAAAGAGAAAAAGAAGATGTATGAAGAATATTTAACTGGGCATGAAAAGCTGCTTCTTTCTTTAAGAGCACTATGGACAGAAGAAGGATATTCTTTTTTTAGAATGCGAAATTTTGAAGAGTATGACTTTTATGCTAAAAATAAGGACTTCCTAGATAGTAAAAACATTATTTCCTTTAGAGACATAGATGGTACATTATTGGCTTTAAAGCCTGATGTGACACTCTCTCTTGTTAAGAGAGCAAATGAAAATGGTAAGATAGAAAAGAAATACTACAGTGAGAGTGTCTATCGTGTTCCTCCTTTTTCTGACTACTTTAAGGAAATAACACAGACAGGACTAGAGTGCTTAGGTCCACTGAGTGAGGATGATATTATTTCTGTTGTTTCTTTAGCTAATAGAAGCTTAAAAAAGGTAAGTAGCACTTCTATTTTAACTATTTCTCATATGGCAGTACTTGATGAATTGACGAAATTCCTATTTGAAGACGAAAAGAAAGAAATATTATCTTTAGTTAGCAAAAAGAATATTAGTGAAATTAAGGAATTCGGAGATGGAGACGAAAGAAGAAAAGAATGTGCTCTTTCTTTTCTTCAATTAATAGACGGAAAGAAAACTAATAATGAATTAATAAGCATTCTCGAAGAGAAAAAAATAGAAAACAAGGTAATAGATGAGCTTTTAAATGTGATTAAGCTTGATAGCTCAATTGTGCTAGATTTTTCATTTTCAGGTGCTATGGGCTATTATAACGGCATCGTTATGAAGGGCTATATAGAAAAACTACCAACTCCAATTTTGAGTGGTGGCGAATATGACATACTGCTTAGGAGAATGGGGAAAAAGGAAAATAAGGCAATAGGCTTTGCTTTTTACTTAAATGAGCTGGAGGAATTAATAGATGATTAGTATTGCTCTTCCTAAAGGTCGACTAGGAGAAAAAGTTTACTCATTATTTGAAAGGGCTGGCTATAATTCTCCTCTCCCATTTTCTTCTTCCAGACAGCTTTTATTTGAAAACAAAGAAAAAGACATTAGATACTTTTGGGTTAAACCCGGAGACGTTCCAATATATGTTGAGCGTGGTATTGCAGATATGGGAATTGCTGGTAAGGATGTTTTAGAAGAAAACAAAAGAGATATCTACGAGCTATTAGATACCAAAATGGGTAAATGCAAAATGTGTGTTGCATCGATAGAGGGGTGGATAGAAAGAGAGAATAAGACACTGCGCGTTGCAACAAAGTATCCACATATTGCCCGTGACTATTATAACAAACAAAGTAGGGAGATAGATATTATTAAGCTTACTGGTTCAATTGAGATAGCACCACTACTCAATCTATCTGATGTTATTGTTGATATCGTTGAGACAGGAACAACATTGAAGGAAAATGGATTAAAGGTATTTAATACCATTTTCGATATATCAGCTCTTCTTATATGTAATAAATCATCATATCTATTTCAGAGAAATAGAATTTTGGAAATAGTTAGTAGCCTTAACTATGTAATTAAGTGTGAGGAAGAAAATGAGAATAATTAATTATGATATAAATAATAATGAAGAAGTTTTTAAAAGAACAAATATTCTTAGTGATGTCTCATTGGCTGTTAAAGAAATAGTTGAAAACGTAAAGAATAATGGTGATAAGGCCTTAAAGGAATATACAGAAAAATTTGACGGAGTAAAGCTTGATGATTTTCTTGTTAGCAAAAAGGAAATAGAAGATGCTTTAAAAGAATGCGAAGAGGATTTTCTATTAGTATTAAGGAAAGCGAAGGAGCGTATTTATAACTACCACAAGAGACAGGTAAGAAACTCGTTTGTAAGTACAGACGACGATGGGATTATTCTAGGGCAAAGAATATTACCCCTAGAAAAGGTTGGTATATATGTTCCTGGTGGAACGGCACAATACCCATCAACAGTACTTATGGATTGTATTCCTGCTAAGGTCGCAGGATGTAATAGTGTTGTTATGACTACACCTCCAGGAAAGGACGGAAAGATAAATAAGTATGTTTTGGCATCCTCTTATATAGCAGGAGTAGATAAAATCTACAAGATTGGAGGAGCTCAGGCTATTGCTGCATTAGCTTATGGAACAGAAACAATAGATCGTGTTGATAAAATAGTGGGTCCGGGAAATGCATATGTGGCGCAAGCTAAAAAGGAGGTTTCTTCCCTCGTTTCTATTGATATGGTAGCAGGTCCCAGTGAAATATTAATTATCGCGGATTCTAGTTGTGATGCACAGCTAGTAGCTATAGATCTACTTAGCCAAGCAGAACATGATAAAAATGCTTCTGCTGTTTTAATAATCACAGACAGAAAAAAGGCAGAGGAAGTATCTAGAGAGGTTGAAGAAAGATTAAAAACTCTTTCCAGAGAAGCAATTGCAAGAGAGTCTATTGCTAATAATGGTAAGATAATAGTTGTTCCAACAGTCGAGAAAGCTATTGAGATTAGTAATAGTATTGCACCCGAGCATCTTGAGGTCTTTTTAGATAATCCATTTGATTATTTATCCTTAATTAAAAACGCAGGTTCTGTCTTTCTTGGGAAAAATACTCCAGAGGCTGTTGGAGACTATTTTGCAGGTCCTAATCACACGCTTCCTACAAATGGTAGCGCTAGATTCTCTTCTCCTTTAAGTGTCGATGATTTTGTGAAAAAATATCAATTTACGTATTACACGAAGCAGGCATTAAAAAGCCAAGCTTCTTCAATTGCTCTCTTTGCAACCAAAGAGGGCTTAGAAGCACATGCGTTGAGTGCACTCTCTCGCAAGGAGAATTAAAATGAGTTCGTATCTAGTAAAAGGTCTATCTTCTCTTTCTCCTTATGTGCCCGGAGAGCAACCTAAAGAGGGTGAGAACTATATTAAGCTTAATACAAATGAGTCTCCATTCCCTCCAATTCAAGAAGCAGTAAAAAGAGCGGAGGAAAAAGTAAGGCCATTTAATTTATATTCTGACCCAACATTATTTGAATTAAAGAAAGCTATTGCATCAACCTTTTCTTTACCTCAAGCCTGTATAAGTGTTGGTAATGGTAGTGATGAGCTATTGTCCTTTGCTCTTCTTTGTTATACAGATAGTAATACTCCACTCATCACACCAGACATTACTTATGGCTACTATTCTGTTGTTGCTTCTCTATATAATAGAGCTGTTATACAGATTCCACTTAAAGAAGATTTTAGTGTAGACGTTAGTGATTATGAAGGAAAAAAGGGTACAATTTTTATTGCTAATCCAAATGCTCCAACTGGAATCCTTCTTGAAAGAGAAAAAATTGAAGAGCTTTTAAACCAGGATAAAGATAGAATAGTTTTAATAGATGAAGCCTATGTTGATTTTGCATCAACAAGCGTTGTTCCTCTAATTAATAAATATCCTAATCTAATTGTGACCCAGACTTTTTCGAAATCTCGTTCTCTTGCGGGGCTTAGAGTTGGTATGGCATTTGCACAAAAGCATTTGATAGAAGATATTGAAAGAGTTCGTTCTTCTTCTAATCCTTATAATATCAATTCATTTTCTTCCTCTCTTGCAATAGAAGTATTAAAAGAGGAAGAGATAACAAAGAAAAGAATAGATGTAATAAAAAAGAATCGAGATTATATAACAGAAGAATATAAAAAACTTGGTTTCATTGTTCTCCCCTCTGCATCTAATTTCGTCTTCGTTAAAAGCGATAAAATTGATGGTTATGATTACTATAAAAAATTGAAAGAAAAGGGAATTTTAATAAGGCATTTTACAAATCCTCGTATTGAAGGATGGTGTAGAGTAACTGTATCGAAAATGGAAGATATGAGAATTCTAGTGGAAAAAACAAAGGAAATAATAGAATGAGAGAAGCTACTAAAGAAAGAAAAACAAAGGAAACGGAAGTTAAAGTTAAAATAAATTTAGATGGAGAAGGAAAAAGTAGTATAGATACTAAGGTTCCATTTTTAGACCATATGCTGGAGCTTTTTTCTTATCATGCACAATATGATTTAAATGTTTCAGCTAAAGGAGATATACATATTGATGCACATCATACAACAGAAGATGTTGCAATCACTCTTGCTCTTGCATTTAATGAGGCTTTAGGTGATAAAAGAGGTATAGAGCGTTACGGCTTCTTCCGCCTTTGTATGGATGAAGCTTTAACTGAAATTGCTCTCGATATCTCGGGAAGAAGCTTAATTAGCTATAACGTTGAGTTTCCGTCTGAAAAGATAGGAGGCTTCGATACAGAGCTAATAGAAGAGTTTTTTACTTCCTTCTCTCGTAATGCAAATATAACGCTTCATTTAGATTTAATAAGAGGAAAAAACTCTCATCATATAGCAGAATCTCTCTTTAAGTGCTTTGGAAGAGCTCTTAGTGAAGCAACGAAAATTAATCTAAAAAGAGGGGATGAAATCCCATCAAGCAAAGGAATTCTTTAATGACAGGAATAATTAATTATGGAGTTGGAAACCTCTTTTCATTAACAGAATCTTTAATGTATCTGGGTGAAGACGTAATTTTTATCAATAGAGAAGAAGACTACAAAAAGGTTGATCATTTAATACTTCCAGGAGTTGGTGCATTTATTCCTGCTCGCGAAGAATTATTGAAAAGCGGATTAGAAGAGGGATTAAGAGAAGAAGTAAAAAAAGGTAAGCCGCTATTAGGAATATGCTTAGGAATGCAGCTTCTTTTTGATAAGGGCTTCGAGGGGAAAGAGTGTAGAGGGTTAGGTCTTATACCTGGAGAGGTGAAAAGTATAAAAGAAAAAATCCGAGAAGGGAATAAAATTCCACATATAGGTTGGAATAACCTCTTTATAAAAAAAGAATCTCTTCTTTTTAAGAAAATACAGAATGGTGACTACGTCTATTTTGTTCACTCTTATTCTGCTGTTGAGTGTGATGAATATATAACGAGTGTAACTGACTATGATGGAGTCTTAACTAGTAGTGTTGAAAGGGACAATGTATTTGGTTTTCAATTTCATCCAGAAAAAAGTGGTCAAGTTGGCTTAAGTCTTCTTTCTTCCTTCTTGGAGGTTGAGTGATGATTATTTTTCCAGCTATAGATATTCTTTCTGGTGCTGCTGTTAGATTATACAAGGGGAAATATAGTAGTGCTAAAACCTACTATTCTGATCCAATAAGTGTTGTTGAAAGCTTTTCTTCTTTAGGCGCAGAAGCACTTCACGTTGTTGATTTAGATGGCGCAAAAAGTGGTGAGACTGTTAATGCTGAAACAATTAAAAGAATAGTTAAGGCCTTTTCTGGCTTTGTAGAGGTTGGAGGCGGAATAAGGAAAATAGATGATATTGAAAAATATCTTTCATGTGGAGTCGATCGTGTAATTCTTGGTAGCTCTAGTCTAGATTTAGATTTTCTAGCTCTTGCTATTGATAAGTTTGGTGAAAAAATTTGTGTTGGATTAGATTTACTCGAGGGCTGTATAAAAACGCATGGCTGGCTCAATGATACTAAGCTAGATGGTATAGAGACACTTTTAAAAATGGAGAAAATTGGAGTTAAAAGCGCTATTGTTACAGATATAAGTAAGGATGGAACATTAACAAATCCAAGCTATGAACTATATAGAAAAATAAGCAGTGTCTCAAAGATGAAAATCACAGCTAGCGGAGGAATAACAACAATTAGTGATGTTGTTCAGCTTAAAGAAATGGGTATTTGGAGCGCAATAATAGGAAAAGCATATTACGAAGGAAGAATAGACCTAAAAAAGGCAATAGAGGAAGCAAATGATTACAAAGAGAATAATACCTTGTCTTGATATTAAGGACGGAAGGGTTGTAAAGGGAGTTAATTTTTCCTCTTTAAAGGAAGTTTCTGACCCAGTAGAAAGAGCACAATACTATAGTGAAAATGGGGCTGATGAATTAGTCTTTTACGATATCACAGCTTCATACGAAAATAGGTCATTATTTACAGATCTTCTTAAAAGAGTTGCATCCAAAGTTTTTATTCCTTTAACAGTTGGTGGTGGAATAAATACACTTAGTGACTTTGATAGAGTGCTTAAATGTGGAGCAGATAAAGTTAGCGTTAACTCTGGTGCACTTAAAAATCCTTCTCTTATAGATGAAGGAGCAAGAGTATATGGATCACAGTGTGTGGTACTCAGTGTTGACGTAAAGCGAGTAAATGGAATCTTCACTGTTTTTAGTAAGGGTGGAAGAGAAAATACAGGGCGTGATGCACTTCTTTGGATTAAAGAGGCTGTAGATAGAGGTGCGGGAGAAATTGTCTTAAACAGTATAGATACAGATGGTGTAAAGAATGGTTTTGATGAAGAGATGCTAGAAAAAGTGGGAGATATAATAAACGTTCCCTTGGTTGCCAGTGGCGGGGCTGGATGCAAGGAGGATTTTGTTTCTCTATTTAAAAGGGTTGAGAAGGTTGATGCTGCTCTTGCTGCCTCAATATTTCATTCGAATAAGGTAACAATTAGTGAAGTAAAAAAAGAGCTAAGCGAAAAAGGAATAAATGTAAGGATAACTAACAATGATTAATTTTGATATAAAGAAACTAAAATTTGATGAAAAGGGACTAATCCCGGCTATTATTATAGACAAAAGTAGTAGAGAAGTAATGATGCAAGCTTATATGAATAAAGAAAGCTTAAAAATATCTATTGAGAAAAATCTTTGCTGCTTTTATTCCCGTTCTCGCTCATCCTTGTGGCTTAAAGGTGAGACTAGTGGTAACTATTTAAAGATAGTTAAAATAAGTGCAGATTGTGATTATGATTCACTCTTAATTATTGTTGAGCCTGTAGGCTGTGCTTGCCACACGGGAGCCTTTTCTTGCTTTTTCAATACGTTTTATGAGAATGAAGAAAAAGAAGATTTTTCAATCGATAGCTTATATAAACTATTAGAAGAGAGAAAAGAAAAGCTTCCTGAAAACTCATATACAACATATCTATTTAAAAAAGGTAAAGAGAAGATCTTAAAGAAGGTTGGAGAAGAAGCTACAGAAGTAATTATTGCAGGAACTAAGGAGAATAAGGAAGAAACTATTTATGAAATAGCAGACTTAACTTATCACCTTCTCGTATTAATGATAGAAGAAAAAATCAGCCTTTCTGAAGTAAGAGAAGAACTTGGAAAAAGACATATAATTGACCACAAAATTAAGCAAGAGAGTATAAAGGGAGCGTAATATAATTTTGTAATAGCGTTAAAACCTTCCGCCTCCTCCTCCATGAGTTCTTCCTGAACTGGATTTGTGAGTACTTGAGCTTTCCTTTGGAATTTCTGTACGTGTAATTGTGTGATACAAAAACATGTCACTGCTTTTTGTTATATTTAGGCTACCACTTTTTATATAATCATCAGCTTCATCCTTTGTTTTCACTGATTTTAGCTTTCCTTTCATAATAATTACAATTATTAGAGAAATAATGAATGCTCCAGAAAAAGCTAGGAGGAGGAAGGACGATGTGAATATCGCTTCTTCTGTTGTGGCTGTTGTGTTTGATTTCTCCTTTTCTCTTTCTCTTGTGATTTTTTCGTTAGAGAGAGAAGCGAATTTGGCAAATGCAGCGTAGTAATCGGCGCTTGTAAGAAGTGGTGCAATTTCGTCTCCCATTCTCCTTATTGTAGAATCAGAGAAGAAAGAAATAGCTAAACCCGATGTTGATATATAATACTCATGCTCGCTCATGCCAACAAGAAGTAATATTCCATCTTTCTCTGTTCCATATCCATAATTGTTATTGTCATATAAATCGTCTGCAAAAGAAGCAGCACTTCTATCTCCAAATGTATCTGTTGTTGCAACAACAACATCCATCCATTGGCTTGCACTAATATAGCTAAGCATTTCTTCTAGTGTTGTTTTTTCACTGCTACTAAGTAGTGCTGCTCCATCAAGTACAAATACTTTCTCTCCTGCTGTTGAAAAAAGAGAAATGGATGCAAAGAAGAGAGAGAATAGAATAATAATTAATTTCTTTTTCATCGTTTGCTCCTTATTAACCTAATAAAACTTGAAGAAGTCTAAAACCACATATGAGAGCAGTAATAGATGCTGTTAATCCAAAAAGCCAAAAGAATGTAGCTTTTTTATCTAATGGAAGATTTCCTACAAATTTGCCAGTCTGCCCATTCATAGCAAACTGGTATTTCTTTCCCTTCCAGGTTGTGTTTAAAATCCAAACAGGATACAAAGCGTATTTAATACGTGCACTGTAGAATTGAATATTGCTATTCTCTTCTCTAACAGTTGCATAGCCATTAACAGTATGTCTAAAAGCTTTTTCGGTAGAGTTCCTTACTCTTTTGTTTACTGTTTCTACACATTCTGTTGCACTTACGTCGTATTTATCTGCTAGATATCCAGATAGATAAGCTGTTTGGAAATCAACAGCGTCATCAAGATAGAATGGCTCTAAAGACTGCATAAGAGCGTCCTCGATTTTGGATGATCCATCTACCGGGATACTGGAAAATCCTAAATTTCCTGCTCTGAAAACTGAATAAAACTGTGTCTCTTTGTAAATATAGTCTCGATCTCTCCAGCTCCTCACTCTTGTCGCACGATAGCGTATTTGAGCATTTGCATCTGTATCAAAGAGCCAAAAAGGAACGTATAGGCCTTTAATTTCATCAATATGATTCTCAGTTTTAAATATTTTGGGGAGAAGATATTTACCTTTAAAATGAGCCTTCAATTTTTCTTTGGCTTGTTCTTTGTCTAGCTTAAATGGAATGACAAGCTCAGGCTTTAATGAGCCAGAAAATTGGTTCATTATTATTGCAGGACTATCACAGAATGGGCATATTGTTGCTGCTGTATTTTTGTCTCCAATTATCTCACCACCACAGGAGGAGCAGAGATAAGTACGTAGGTTCTCGCATTCTTCTTCATTCCAATTCTCAGATGCTGTTTCTTCCCACTCTACTTCATCTTGGTAATCACTATTAAGTTCTTCATCGTATTTCTTTAAAGTTTCGGCCTCAAATTCAGTATCACAAAAAGGGCACTTCATTTTCTGGCTATTACTATCAAAGACTATTGAACCACCACAACAGGGGCATTTGTATTCATGAACTTTATCCAAAGTGCTTCCTTCCTTTTATATCACTAGTATGCTACTCTATTTTTTTGCGCTAGAGTAAAAAAATTCTTCTATTTTTTGCTTTCTTACCTTTTCTATATATTGGCTTTTATCTTGAAATGTTAATACAAAGCTGTATGTTTCTCTGTCCGGTATAAAGAAAAGAGAACTAATTGACCATCTTTTTCTTCCTTTCTTTTTATTATTGTCACCATCTAATATTTCAAATAGCTTTTTTACTTTTGCTTCATCAAGCTCCCTTTTTTCAATATTTATCTCTTCTTCTGTATCGGGAGTAAAGTAGTAAGCATTTAAAAGCCAGGATTCATCTTCTTTATATAGAAAGAATGAGTAGTTTTGTCTTATATCAGAGGATGAAGAGGATATGGAAACAGAGATTAAATCTGATATGCTTTTCTCTTCTTCTGGGGAGAAAAATATAAGAAGAGTGACAAGAAGTACAGATAGTAGAACTAATAGTAACAATATTCTTTTTCTTTTCATCATCTCTCCTAGGTTATTTATTCTAATTTTCTCTTCCTTTAGAGTAAATATTTTTACTTTTTATTTACTTTTTGCATTTTTAATTAATTGTAAAGTCAAATGGATAAACAAAGAATTATTTTACAAAACATGAACATTTTTCATTTTTTCCCTATTAGGTAGGATAGTTCTATACAACTACTATAGTAAATTTCAATGATAAACGAACAAATGGCATATTTTCTCTATAGGTGGATGTTTTTTTTTACAATATTTTATAAAGTGTAAAAATTACTTAGGGGAATCAAAGTGAAACGAAAGGAAAAGAAGGAAATAATTACATATAGTGAATGTAGGAAAATAAAGAGAGAAGATGGACTCGTGATGAAGACTGTTAAAGGGTATACATTTAACGCTCTATTAGATGCTATTGCTTCTCGTACTCCAAATCTTGTTGCTTATTCTGTTTTAGGAGATAGCAAAGAGAGTGGTATTACATACTTACATTTGAAATGGTATAGTCAGTGTATCGCTACCTTCTTGCTCCAAAGTGGAGTAAAGAAGGGTGACAGAATCGCTATTATGGGCGAAAGCTGTCCAAATTGGATGATGGCATATTTTGCAACAACAATAATTGGTGCTGTTGCTGTTCCTATTCTTCCTGATTTTTCAACCTTTGAAACTAATTCAATACTTGATATAAGTCAGCCAAAGGCCATCTTTATAAATACAAAGCATTATAAAAAAATAGAGAATAGAAATGATCTAATGCTGCTTAGAATGGATGACTTACTATATATTCCTTCTATTTTTGATGGCTATGATTTTGCTTCAACTCCTGGTGTGCCCTTAAAAGACAAGAAACCAAACAAAAAGCTTCTTGATTCTTCTATTCCTAGCGAAGAAGATTTAGCATCACTAATATTTACAAGTGGAACTACAGGTGCCTCTAAAGGTGTTATGTTAACTCATAAAAATATTATAGTTTGTGCAGATGAATCTACTGATGTTTATATTAAATTACGTAAGGGCGCTAAGGTTCTCTCAATTCTTCCAATGAGCCATTGCTATGAGTTTACTATTGGCCATTTATTGTGTCTCTTAATTGGTGCTGAGATAGTATTCTTAGGTAAACCACCAGCAACGACTATTCTTATGAAGGGCTTTAGAGAAGTTAAACCACATGTAATTCTTACAGTTCCTCTTTTGATTGAAAAGATATATAAAAGTGCTGTTTCTCCACTTTTGAAGGAAGATGAGAAGATTAAAAAGCTTTTAAAGAATCCAATAACAAGACCTTTTGTTTATAAGACGATAAGACGTAAATTGATGGTAAGTATGGGTGGAAGAATGAGATTCTTCGGTATCGGTGGAGCTGCACTAGATAGGGAGGTTGAGGAATTCCTTTTCAAGGCCAAGTTCCCATATGCTCCGGGGTATGGACTGACAGAGACAAGTCCATTAATTGCTGCTTCTGGTCCACGTCCTGTACAGCATAGACTCGGCTTTATTGGAAAGATCGTTAAGCACGACAGTGTAATTTTATTGGATAAGAACGAAGAAGGAATCGGTGAGATAGCTGTTAAGGGTCCTAATGTAATGAAGGGATATTACAATAATGAAGAGCTCAATAAAGAGAGCTTTACAAGTGATGGATACTTCAAAACTGGAGATCTTGGCTATATCAACAAGGAGGGCTTTTTAGCAATAAAGGGTAGAGTTAAGACTATGATTTTGGGTCCAAGTGGCGAAAATATATATCCTGAATCTATAGAGAGTCTGATTAACAATATGGAATATGTTCAAGAGTCATTAATTGTTCCAGGAGAGGGTGGATTACTTGCTCTTATTAAGCTCGATCTTGATAGTATTGCAGAAAAGCTAAAGCTTAATGCAGAGGAAGTAGTTAGCTATGCTGAAAGCTATATCCAGAAATTAAAGAAGACAGTTAATAATCAGCTTTCTTCTTTCTCAAGGATAGATGAAGCGGAACTCCAAAATGAAGCCTTTGAACGTACTCCAACTCAAAAGATTAAGAGGTTCTTATATACAAGAAAAAAAGACAAGTAGAAAAAATCATTCTTTGCTTCTCTTTCTCTCTCTGTTAAAGTTTTTTTATGGAGAGAGCTAATTTATTAATTAAACCTGTTTCTGCTAGATGCAATATGGCCTGTTCATATTGCTTCTATTCAGATTTAGCTAAACATTTTTCAAAGCTTGAGATAATGAAGGAAGAGGATATTCCTCTTCTATTAGATTGGCTTATTTCTTCTTTGTCTCCTTCCTCCTTTCTCTCTATTACATTTCAGGGTGGAGAACCAACATTAATTGGGCTAAGCTTCTATAGACGTTTTGTTTTAGAAGTGGAAAGAAGGAACAAGAAGAATATTAGAGTTACCTTTTCACTTCAAACAAATGGATACAATATAACAGAAGAGTGGGCACTTTTTTTCAAAGAAAAGGGCTTTTTATTGGGTATATCATTAGATGGAAACGAAGATGTGCATAATAGATATAGATTAGATAAAGTAGGTAATAAAAGCTTTAGCAGAGTATTAGAGAGCATAAGAATTCTAGAGAAATATGGTGTACCCTATAATGTTTTATCTGTTATTACTCATATAACGGAGCCTCTTTCTTGGTATAGATTCTTCAAAAGAAGTGGAATAAGACATCTGCAATTTATTCCCTGCCTAGATAATCTTGGAGAGATTAATAGTAGAGAATATTCGCTCAAGACTGAAGATTATACAAATTTTTTAGTTAAAGTTTTTCCACTTTGGTTTAGAGATTGGAAGAATGGCAATTATATAAGCATTAGATTTTTTGAAGAAATAATTAATAAGGTCTTAGAAGACGATAATGTTTCCTGCTCCATAACAGGTGAGTGTGGTAGGTATTTAGTCCTTGAAGCAGATGGAACACTATATCCATGTGATTTTTTCGTTTTAGATGAATGGAAAATAGGGAAATTTAATGAATATAAGAATTATGAAGAAGCACTAAATAGCACCCAAATGAAGCGTTTTATTTCGTCTCATAGTGAAAAAAGTGAAGCTTGCCTTTCCTGCAGGTGGAAAAATATATGTAACGGAGGGTGTCCACGATATAGAAGAGAAAACAATGCCATTTATTGCACCTCTTATAAAGAATTTTTTGGTTTTGCTTATGATGAAATATTAGAGTGCGCAGAGAAAGAAAAACGTTTTAGAGCTCTTTATAGATAAAAAAAGTATTAAGAAAAATCATCCTTTGACTCTCTCTAGGAGGTGGTAGACTCAAAGAGGAGGTCTATATGGACAATAGGTACTATTCATATTCAAAAGAAGATTTGAAGCTTGGTAAAATAAAATGCAAGTGTCTTGGTGACAGTGGTGAGGTTTTTAGTGAAATCGCACACATAATGGCTGATACAATTGAAGAGAATAACAGAAAAGGAAAAAAGACTGTTTTTATATGTCCAGTTGGACCTGTTGGACAATATCCTATATTTGTAAGGCTTGTCAAGGAAAGAGAAATCAGCCTTAAGAACTGTTACTTCTTTAATATGGATGAATATCTAACTGATAGTAAAGAATATATTGATTCCTCATCCCCATTGTCTTTTCGTGGCTTCATGGAAAGAGAGGTATACTCTCTTATTCCTGATAGCTTAAATATTCCTAGAGAAAATAGATTCTTTCCACTCCCTTCAGACCCTAGCTTCGTTGGTAAAAAAATAGAAGAGCTAGGTGGAGTTGATGTCTGCTTTGGTGGTATAGGTATTAATGGTCATTTAGCTTTCAATGAGGCAGAAGAAGTTACTAAAGAAGAGTTTGCAACACGAGAAACAAGAGTACTGGCTATCAGTAGAGAGACAAGATGTGCTAATGCAATCGGAGACCTCGGCGGTGCCATCGACGCAATGCCTAAATATGCAATAACAATTGGGATGAAGGAGATTCTATCTTCTAGGCGAATAGTTCTTGGTGTATTTAGACCATGGCATAGAGCAGTATTAAGACAGGCACTATTTGGAGAGGTTAGTGGGCATTTCCCAGTTACGTTATTACAAGAGCATAAGGATGCGTTGATACTAAGTAATAATGTTGCTTCAGAGAGGGCTTTCTAATGATAGTTGAAGGTAGAATACCTATAGCTAATAAAACGGAAGGTGCCTCAATTACAATTGAAGATGGAATAATAAAGAAAATCGAGAAGTGTGAAAAAAAGAATCTTCCACTTGTCCTTCCTGGTTTTATAGATATACACACTCATGGTGGAGCAGGTATTGATATTAATCATATATCATCTCTTTCTGAGCTTGACGCTCTTTCTTCTTTTTATGCTTCCTGTGGTGTTACTTCTTTTCTTGCTTCTATTGTTACAGATACAAAAGAAAATACAGATAGAATATTAGAAACACTCTCAAGTGTGGATGAAGAAGACACCAAGGGTGCTTCTTTACTTGGCATTCATATGGAAGGTCCCTTTCTCTCTGAAGAATATAAGGGTTCTATGCCTTCTTCTCTATTAATGGATCCTAATATCGAATTATTTAATGAATACTATGAAAAGTCTAATGGCCTTATTAAATATGTAACGATAGCTCCAGAGCGAAAAGGAAGCATTGAATTTATAGAAGAGTGCAATAAAAAGAATATCGTTGTTTCTATGGGACATTCTTCATCTACATACGACGTAGCACTTCTTGCAATAAAAATGGGAGTAAAGAGTGCAACGCACTTATTTAATGCAATGAAGCTTTTTCATATGCACGAGCCTGCCATTAGTGGTGCTTCGCTCTTAAGTGATAGCGTTTGGTGTGAAATAATCTGTGACGGCAGACATTTGCATCCAGCTTCTGTTGCTCTAGTTTTAAAGACAAAAGGGTTAGATAAGGTTGTTGCAATAACTGATTCAATAATGGCTTCAGGACTCCCAGACGGAAAGTATAAGCTGGGTGTAAATGATGTTGTAGTAGAAAATGGTGATGCGAAAACACTTGATGGTATTAGAGCTGGTTCTACACTCACGCTTGATAGCGCACTAAGAAATCTTATTACCTTTACAGGCCTCACTGTTGAAGAATTATGGCCACTTTTGTCTAAAAACCAAGCCTCTCTTTTATCTCTCAGTGATAGAGGAAGTATAGATATTGGAAAAAGAGGCGACTTAGTAATGCTGGACGAAAAAATGGAAGTTTTGAAAACAATAGTTAAAGGAAAAGTCGTATACGAAAGGGAGAAGAAATGAAGTTATATTTTGGAGATATTCATAATCATTGTGGTATTTCTTATGGTTATGGAAGTCTTGAAAACGCTCTTATAAATGCAAAGAGACACTTAGATTTTGTTGCTGTCACAGGTCATGCCTTTTGGCCTGATATTCCTCCTGTTACACCTGATACAGAATTTCTAGTCTCTTTTCATAAAAGAGGCTTTGAAAAGCTAGCGAAAAATTATGAAGCAAATAAGCTTCTCTTTGAAAAGTACAATGAAGAAGGGGTATTTTCAACCTTTATTGGATATGAGATGCACTCACATAAATATGGAGACCATCATCTAGTTTCTGGTGATATGAATATACCTTTACTATGTAATGCAACAACACCAAAAGAGTTCTATGAAGAGACAAAGAAGTATAAGGATACTGTAATAATTCCCCACCATATTGCTTACTCTCCGGGCTTTAGAGGAATCGATTGGTCTAGCTATGATCCGTCGCTTTTTCCTGTTGTTGAAGTCTTTTCAAAGCATGGATGTAGCATGAGTGATTCACATCCTTATTCCTATTACCACAATATGGGTGGAAGAGACAGCAGGAATACTGTCTATGAAGGTCTCAAAACTGGAAAAAGGTTTGGCTTTGTTGGTTCCACAGACCACCACGCTGGTTACCCCGGTAGCTATGGAGATGGAATTTTGGCAGTACTAGCAGAAGCAAATACAAGAGAAAGTATAATAAGGAGTATAAAAGAGAGAAGAACCTATGCCCTCAATGGTGACAAAATTAAGGCAAATTTCCTTGTCGATGGTAACTATTTTGGATCAATCAATAGTCTAGATAGCCCAAGTCATACAATTGAATACAGCTTAGAGCTTTCATACTTATTAGATAAGCTTGTTGTCTACAGAAACCTTGAGCCAATTTTTATTATGAATGGAGAAAGCTTGAGAGACATTAACGAAAGAGGAAGATACAAGGTTAGACTGGAGTTTGGATGGGGTGGCAAAAATAGCCTTATAAGATGGGAGACTCGGGCTGAAGTTAAAAATGGAGAATTTGTCTCACTTGAAAGGTGCTTTAGAGGTCGTAGCGTTCTTGCGCCGCAAGAGGGAATCGAGGTTCCAGGAGACTGTAACGAGATAGAGAACATGGCATCTATAGTTACTCCAAATACTGCAGAGTGTATTGTTGAGACAGCAAAGAATGTTACTTCTTCGACTCCTTCTACCTCTCACATTGTTTTAGAAGTTGATGGAAGCTTAGATACAGAACTATCTATTACTGTAAATGGAAGAAGAGAAAGTGTAACGATAGGGGAAATAATTGGAGAGAGCAGAGTATATCAGACAGGCTTTACTAACTCTCCCTGCTTCAAGATTCACCAAGCAATACCGGAGAGTCAGTACAGAATAAATGGTTCTTTTACTGATAGCTATCATCAAGAGGCCTTTTATCACATGGAAGTATTTCAAAGGAATGGTAGCATGGCCTTTCTTAGCCCTGTTTATTTTCAATAATTATTCAAAAGACAAAAAAGGGATGAAATAAATTCAACCTATTTTTTTGAAAAAGCTGCTTTAGACTCATTCTTACAAAGGAGGAAAGAATGGCTGGAAAGAATAAGAAAAACAAATCCAATGATAAAATAATTAACTATCTTTGGCTTTTAATTTCATTAATTTGTGCATTGGGACTTTGGACGTTGCTTTCTAAACTCCCAGCCACTTCAAGATCTTTTCCGAATATAGTTGTAGTTTTTAAGCAAATTGGCGTTATGTTTAAGAGAGGGGTTCTTCTTAAAGATATTCAGTCTTCTTTAATAAGTGTATCTGCCGGTTATGCTCTTGGTTTCTTGATTGCACTTCCACTTGCTATTTTAATGGCGTGGTATAATCCAGTTAGACGTATAATTCAACCTTGGATTCAGTTTATAAGAAATATACCACCACTAGCTTATGTTCCACTTATCGTTATTGCAGCAGGAGTCGGAAGAAAACCACAGATTATTGTCATTACAATAGCAACATGTCTTATTATGTGTATCACAATTTATCAAGGTATCGTGAATATTGACGAAACCTTAATTAAGGCTGCACGAGTATTGGGCGCAAAGGATAGAGACATTTTTATTCATGTTTTAGCTCCAGCATCTCTACCTTTTATTCTCACAGCTGTTAGACTTGGTGCTTCTTGCGCTTTAACAACATTAATTGCAGCAGAATCTACTGGAGCTTTTGCAGGATTGGGAATGAGAATTAGATCTCTCAATAATAACTTCGAAACAGCACCAATGCTTTTGTACATCATCATTATTGGTATTATCGGTATTACAGTTGAGAAGATTATACAGTTACTTGAAAGGAAGTTGACAGGATGGCAGGAGAAAAGGGAAATATAAAAGTTCATATTGAAAATGTCAAGAAGACATATTCAACAAGAAATGGTGAAGTTGTTGCTCTAAATGGAATTAATCTCGACATCATGGATAATGAATTTGTTACAGTAGTTGGTCCCTCAGGCTGTGGAAAAAGTACAATTCTCAATATCATGGCAGGCTTATTGGAGCCAACGAGTGGAAAGATTATATGTAACGGAGAAGAGGTTCATGGAACAGGTCCCGATCGTGGCGTTGTTTTTCAGCAATATGCACTCTTTCCATGGTTAACAGTAAAAAAGAATGTTCTTTTTCCACTTAAGATGAAGGGCATTAAGGGCGAAGAAGCTGAAGAGATCGCAATGAAATATATCAAGATGGTTGATTTAGAGAAGTTCTGTAATCACTATCCAAAAGAACTATCTGGTGGAATGAAACAGCGTGTTGCAATTGCTCGTGCTTATGCAGCAAACCCTGAAGTTCTACTTATGGATGAACCCTTTGGTGCTTTAGATGCTCAAACACGTACTCAGCTTCAGCAGGAGCTTTTAGAGACATGGGAAAGAGAGAGAAAGACTTGCTTCTTCATCACTCATGATGTAGATGAGGCTTTAATACTTGGTCAGCGTGTAGTAATTATGTCTGCTCGTCCTGGTCGTATTAAGGATATTGTTGAAGTAGATATTCCTTATCCAAGAGACCAGGAGACGAAGATGAGCCCAAGATTTTTGGAGCTTAAGAATAAGATTTGGTCTCAAGTTTATCAAGAATACCTTGAAGTTAGAAAATAAAAAACAAAAGGAGAATAAAAAATGAAAAAGGTTATCGCATTAGTTTTAGTAGCACTTATTGCTGTTACTGGTATTTTTGCACAGGGAGCTAGTGAAGCTACAACATCACAGCTTAAGACTCTTAACGTTGCTTATATGCCTAATTATGCATCACTATGTTCTGTTATGGCAGGTATTGAAACAGGTGCATTCGAAGAAGAAGGCCTCAAGATTAATCTTGTAGAATTCGCAGATGGTCCAACAATTATTGCTGCTATGGAATCTGGTTCTATTGATATTGGTTACATTGGACATGGTGCACATAAGCTCTGTATCAACGGTCGTGCTTCTATCTTCGCTTTCTCTCATCTTGGAAATGGAGATGCTATCGTTGGTCTTAAGTCTCATGGGGTAGAATCATTAGAAGACCTTAAAGGAAAGAAGGTTGGTTATTCATCAGGAACAAGTTCAGAAAATATCCTTCTTCTTGGTCTCAAGAGAGCTGGATTGACAATGAATGATATCGTTGCTTATGAAATGGATGCTTCTTCTCTTACATCAGCAATGACAAGTGGTTCCTTAGATGCATGTGCAACTTGGTCACCATCAACAGAAACAATGTGCTCTCAGATTGGTAGTGACGCTACTGTTATTGCTAGAAACGAAACATTCGCTGATGAAACAGTTAACATTGCTTCTTGGATTGTTATGCCAAAGTGGGCAAAAGAGAATCATGATACTCTCGTTGCTTTTACTAGAGCTTTATATAAGGGTGAGGATTATAGAGCAAAGGATGAGAACAAGAGACAGGTTGCAGAATGGGTTGCTAAGCAGGTAGCTGGAGACGTTGAAATCCAGTATCAGACAGTTAATGGTGCTGTATGGTATACAAAGGCTCAGACATTAGAAGGAATCAACGATGGTTCCATCAAGGCTTTATATGAAGTACAGAAGCTTGCTTTTGGTAATGATGTTGATCCAACAACTCCAGTAGAGAATTACGTTCTTTTCGATATCATGCTTGAAGCAGGAAAATAAGAGAATAAAGGATGAATATAGCCCGGGGTCAAACCCGGGCTAATTAAAATTTTGTTTATTTTACGTCATTCTCGTGATAATTTATAAAGTAAGAATATGCTTCCAATATTACTTCTTGTTATACTAATTATGTCTTTTGCTCTTATGGTTTTAAGGCGTGATCTTAGAGGCCTGTTGCTTTTTCTTGCTGTAACAAGTATCTCTTTTTATTTATACACAATTTTTGTTTATATAGCCAAAAAAGGAGGAATAAATGGACTTACCTCCTTTGTTTTATTTGGAAGCGATTATTTTAGACATATCCTTTTAAATAAAGTATATACAGTAAATAAGCTTGGTTTTGAAATGGCGCTCGGTCGTTATCTTTCACCATTCTTTCTTTTTCTTTCGTCTCTTAACATGGTAGGAAAGCTCAAAAGGAATAATATAGTAAAGACATCTATTGCTTTAATTATTTTACCTCTCATTTCAATTTTTATTTATGTGCCAAAAATATTTGGTAAAATTTCTAATAACGAAAAGCTAATGGAGATGGTTGTAAACTTTTCCAAAGCTTGGATTGTTATGTATCTGTTTTGTATCGTATTTCTTATGATTCGAGAGTTTTACTTAACAAGGCTTACTTTTTTTAAGTTAAAATTCTTTATGAAGATGTTAATTATTTTTTCTCTTCTTCTTATATATGGCCTCTATTTTCCACAGGATCCAGCACAAGTATATTTATTCTATCGTAATGAATATATGTGGATTCTTGGACTATGGTATCTTCATAGAGGCTTCTCCTCAGGTTTCTATTATATAGTAATCATAGGTTCTCTTGTCTCTGCTATTGTTTCTATAGCTTCTCTCATTAGATACTTTTCAAGTACCTTTGACGAAGAGGTAGTAGAAGTTAAGTTGCGCCTTGAATCACACTCTGCAGCTCGAGGTGTTTCTTTTTTTGTTCATGGGACGAAAAATGATCTTCTTGCGACAAGATTTTTACTAGAAAATTTAAGACAAAAATATCCGGAAGAAAAAGATGCAGAGCGTTTAGCAACAATAAATAATGGGTTAGTCAAAAGACTAGAGACATTGAATAAGTCAATAAAGCTAAATTCTATGAAGCTTAGACCTGTAGATGTTTCAAAAGTCCTAGATAAAGCGCTTGAAAGAACAAGGGAAATCTTTGTTTCTTATCCAATAGAGATTAGTGGTACTTCTTCCTCTCAATTAATGCTAGCAGATACAACATTTCTCTCTGAGGCTATTTTTAATGTCATACAAAATGCTATTGAAGCAACAGTTGAGAATAGAAAAAAGGATGCAATAGAAATTGATGTTGAATATGGAAGAATGTGGGTTGAAATAGATATTTCAGATAGAGGAAAAGGTATAAGTAAGGAACAAAAAAAACATATATACGAGCCTTTTTGTTCATCAAAGAACAGCTCAACAAATTGGGGTATTGGGCTCTATTTTACTCGTTCTGTAATTAAGAGACATTTTGGATCAATTTCTTTTAAACCAAGAAAAGATGGAGGAACATCTTTTTCTATAATACTGCCGTTAGCGGGAAGGAGTCACAATGATTAGAGTAATGATTGCAGAGGATTCTGATATTATTAGGAGTCATATTGTTAAAGCTCTAGAAGAGGATAGTGAAATTACTGTTGTTGCAGAATGTAGTACTGGTAAGGAAGCTGAAGAAAAATATGACTCTGTAGATTGTGATATTGTTCTAATGGATATAGAGATGGAAGACTCGGATGATGGAATTAGAGCTTCCGATGCCATTTTGAAAAAGGATGGTTCTGCTATTATTTTGTACCTAACCAGTCATGATAGTGATTCTACTATTTTGAAAGCGATGTCTAATGGTGCTAAGGATTACGTAGTTAAGGGCTGTGAAAATAGTTACCTAAGAGAAAAAATAAAGAGCGCTTATAGTGGTAATACTCAACTTGATAGCGAAATTCAAAAGGTATTGATGAATGAATATACTAGGCTACGTAAGAGCGAAAAGAATTTACTTTTTTTTATAGAAAACCTAGGTCATCTTACTCCCGCTGAAAAGGAATTAGTTTCATTCTTTATGGAAGGTTTAAAAGTACGTGAAATAGCAGAGCGTAGGTTTGTTGAGCAGACAACAGTAAAGAGTCAAGTGAGAACACTATTACAAAAGTTTGGTGTTTCAAGGTCTGTAGAGGTTGTAAAGATGGTTAAGGAGCTTGGTCTTGAGCATCTTTTTATTTCAGATAAAGATAAAAAAGACAATTAATCTATCTGTAATTACAAAGCTTAGTGAAGCTTTTTTCAATCCCTTTATTTCTAAACGGAAAAGGCTTATATAGTCTTTAACGTGTTTTTTTCTTCTTTTTTTGTTGCAATAGGTACAATTCTTCTAGCAATTGACAACCTAAACGTAACAAGCAATAATAAAAACGAAATTAAGCGGGTATTTACCGACATCTTCACTTAGAGGGAAAAGATGTGCTTTTAAGCATTGTCCCTCTTTACACGCCGAGAGAACTTTGAATGGATAGTATTGGAAGTAATTTACCTAGAATAAAGCTGAAGAATCAATTTGCTATAAAGGAAGCTATATATAAGTTTGGGCCAATATCTCGACATGAGGTAGCAAAAAGGCTTGAATTAACACTGCCTACAATTACAACGAATGTAAGCTTGATGATAAAAAAGGGCCTATTAAAGGAGCTGGAGGGAGATAATTGCTCTAAAAAGCTCGGAAGAAAGACAATGCTTGTCGATATAAATGAGAGCTATGGTCTTTTTATGGGTATTGAAATTAGAGGAACAGCTAGGCGTTCTGTCGTTGTTAATGCTAGAGGTAAGGTTCTTTATTCTCGTCTTGATAACAATCCATGTACTGAATATGAAGATGCGCTAAATAGTGCTTTGGCTCTTTATAAAGAGCTAATTGATGAGTGTAAGGATGTACTTTCAGTTTGTCTTTGTATCCCAGGTATTGTTGATAGAAATGAAGGTGTATTAGTTATTCATCCCGAATATAGGTGGTCTAATAAAAACTTAAGAGAGGATTGGAAAAAGCTTACTGGATATGCTGGGCCTATATACTGTGAGAATAATACAATAGCAAGAACCTTTGGTATTTCTATATTTGAGCCTGAAATATTAAACGGTGCTGATACCTCTGCATATATGTTCATCTCTCAAGGAATCGGATGTCCACTTCTAAGAGATACAAAGCTCCATTTTGGATATCTAACTGGAGATGGAGAAGTGGGGCACATGGTAATGAAGCCAAATGGGCCAAAGTGTGGCTGTGGTAACAAAGGATGTTTAGAGGCTTTTAGTAGTGATAGAGCAGTAGTCGAAAAAGCGATGAAGAAAATAGAAGAAGGATGTTCTGCTTTCCTTGCAAAAAGACTAAAAGATAAGGGCTTTATTAGTGTTTTAGATGTAATGGAGGCTGCCCAAAAAGGTGATAAAGAGAGTATAAAAATAGTTAATGAGGCTATTGAGTACCTTGCTCTTGCTATATCGAATATTGATAACTTTGTACGACCTGGATGTGTAATTATTGAAGGTATTCTTTTTAAGGAGGAAGAGAATAGAAAGACACTCCTCAGTATTATACATAAAAATCTCTATTTAGGTTCATTTTCAGACTCTCGTTTTATCTTTAAGGATAATGATGATTTTGGCGGGGCTAAGGGTGCTGCAGCAGTTGCAATAAAAAACTATCTTGAACTATATTTCGAATAAAAGAAAAGGAGCCTTAGATAATGGGTCAAATTACTTTTTCTTATCTAGATAATAGTGGCTTATTCCTTCAAAATAATTTTAATAAAAAAGTAGAAGAAAATCTTTGTCTTCTTTCTCGCGTTATAAAAGGCGAAGAAAGATACTCTTCCTCTCTTGGCTGGCATAGTGTACTGGAGTGGGCCGGAGAAGAAAAAATAAGAGAGTATGAAGAGAAGGGAAGGGAAATAAGAGAGAGTTCTGATGCTCTTGTCGTAATTGGAGTTGGAGGAAGTAATCAAGCAGCTCGTGCTGTCTATGAAGCACTTGGGGAAAAGAGCGGTACACAACTAATTTGGCTAGGAAATACTATTAGTGGTGACACCTATCGAAAAACAATTGAAAAATTAGATGAGAAAAAGAGCATATATGTTAACTGTATAGCAAAGAATTTTGAAACATTAGAGCCCGGACTTGGCTTTAGAATTATGCGTGAATACCTAAAAAAACGATATGGTAGTTCTTATTCTTCTCGCATTATTGTTACATTTACTGAAGATTCTTTTTCATGGAAGATGGCACAAAATGAAGGATATACTATTCTTCCTTTTCCTCTTGATATTGGTGGTCGTTATTCTTCTCTTTCTCCTATCTCACTCTTTCCTTTATCTGTGGCTGGAGTAGATATTGCTTCTCTCTCTAATGGAGCAAGAGAGATGGAAAAGGAGCTAAAGGGGAATATAAGTCAAACTAATAGCGCACTACTATATGCAACGAGTAGAACACTGCTATATAGCTTGGGATACAAGGTTGAGCTACTTTCATTCTTTGAACCCCGCTTTTACCGCTTCTCTAAGTGGTGGAAACAGCTTTTTGCCGAGTCCGAAGGAAAAGAAAATAAAGGTCTTCTTACTCAAGAGGCATCCTACTCGGAGGACCTTCATTCTCTTGGACAATTTGTACAAGAGGGCTCTCCAATTCTATTTGAAACATTTCTAAACCTAAAGAAAAAGGATTACTTGGTTACTGTTTCGCCTTCTTCTATTAATGATGGTTTTTCCTATTTAGATAACAAGGAGCTATGGGATATTAATAAAGCTGCATATTTGGCAACGCTAACGTCTCACAGTAAGAGATTTCCAGCTCTCATTGTTGATATTGATTCTTTAAATGAATACTCGCTTGGTGCACTCTTCTATTTTTTTCAGTTTTCTTGTTATCTATCAGCTTCTATTCTTTCCCTTAATCCTTTTGACCAGAATGGCGTTGAACAATATAAAAAAGATATGTTTAAGAGGCTTGGAAAATGAAGAGACCTAATATTGTAATATTTAACCCTGATGAAATGAGATGGGATAGCTTATCTCATATGGGAATAAACAAGGCTTCATTTACACCGAATATTGATAGCTTTGTAAGAGAAGAAGCCGTTTCTTTTTCTAATGCCTATTGTCAAAGTCCTGTCTGTGTTCCATCTCGATGTTCCTTCCTTACCGGTTTATATCCTCATACTATGGGCCATAGAACTATGCAGTATCTTCTTCAAAAGGGTGAGGCTTCACTTTTTTCTGAGTTCAAGGAAAATGGATATTTTGTTTGGATGAATGACCGTAATGACTTTGCTTCAGGCGAGGTTGAAGGCTTATTAGAGAGCCACGCAGATGTTATATATTCAGGAAAAAAGAATGAGATGGTAATGAAGAGTGACCACAATAGACCTCTCAATCCCAATTTAAGAGGAGATAAGGATTCTCCTTTGTTTTACTCTCATTACATAGGAGAGCTAACGACAAATAGTGACAGTCTAAACTACACTTCAGACGATAGCGATATAGATGAATGTATTAGAGAGTTTTCTCGTCCCCATGAAGGAAAACCCCTTCTTGCTTTTCTTGGACTCGAGTATCCTCATTGTCCATACGGAGTAGAAGAGCCATATTTTTCTCTTATAGATAGAAAAAAATTACCACCTAGAGCAGGAAAAGGGAAAAATAAGCCATTGATGGAAACGCTAATTAGAGCGTATTCCCATACAGACAAAATAAGTGAAGAAGAGTGGAATGAAATAAGAGCAGTATATCTAGGAATGTGCGCTAAAATTGATAATCAATTTAAAAGACTGGTGGATGGATTAAAGAGAGAAGGAGTATATGATGAAACTCTAATAATAATACTATCTGACCACGGTGATTATACAGGTGATTATTCCTTATGTGAGAAGGCTCAAAATACATTTGAGGACTGCTTAGTGCGTGTTCCATTGATAATAAAACCACCTAAATGGGAGAAGGTAGACCCTGGTATTACTTCAAGCTTTGCAGAGCTTGTGGATTTCTATGCAACTGTCTTTGATTACGCTTATTTAACACCCAGCCATGATCATTTTGGCTTATCGCTGAGAAGCATTGTTGAAGACAGAGAAAGAAAGGTAAGAGATTTTGTCTTCTCAGAGGGCGGACGAATGGAATATGAGTGGCAGTGTGATGAATACCATGCTATTAGTGGTCAATATGGATACGTAGATGAAGGTGGGGAATATTGGCCTAAGCAATATGCTCAAACAAATAGCACTGCTCACGCTAAAGGAACAATGATTAGAGATAAAAGATTTAAGTATATAAAACGCTCTAATGGCTACGATGAATTCTATGATATGGAAAAGGATATAAAGGAAGAGAATAACGAAATTGATAATCCTCTTTACAAGGAAGAAATAATAAGGATGAAGGATTTGATGCTCTCTTTCTACCAAAATACTTGTGATATTGTTCCTAGAAAGATTAATAACAGAATAAAGAGGGACAGAATAGAGGAGTTGATTTCAAATTTGGATGAAGAAAAGAAAAGAGTCATTTTAGATTCTTATTCTAAGGGTATAAGCGGACAGCCTCTATTTTCTTTAATTGAAAAAGTGAAAAAAGAGTAACTTTTTTCATCCTTTCGAGTGCTCTATTTATAAAGTATTATTTTCCTTGATAGTAAAGAAAATGAATGATAGTATTTAATTAAATAATTTAATTAAATACAAAAAAGAAACATAATTTCTTTACTACTAAGGAGATGATAAGATGCCACTAGTTCCTTTAAGACCAATTTTAGATGCTACTGACAAATATTGCTATGCACAGGGTGCTTTCAATGTTAATGCTTGTGCTCAAGCAAAGGCTGTTATTAGAGTACATGAGATGTTTAGAAGTGCTGCTATTTTACAAGGTGCAGATCTTGCTAACGGCTTTATGGGTGGAAGAACAGACTTTCAGAATGCAACACTTGAAGACAAAAAAAGAGGAGCAAGGAATATTGCAGATGCAGTAAAAAAATATGCCCTTTCTTCTCCGGTTCCTATTGCTCTTCATTTAGACCATGGAAAAGACTTTGATTCTTGTAAAGCTGCAATCGAGGGTGGATATACATCTGTAATGATTGATGGCTCCTCTCTTTCCTTTGATGAAAATGTTGAGCTTACAAGAGAGGTTGTAAAGTATGCACACGAGCGTGGTGTTACTGTTGAAGGCGAACTTGGAGTTTTGGCGGGAGTTGAAGACCATGTGTTTGCTTCAACATCTACTTATACTAATCCACTTAAGGCAGTTGAATTCTTTAAAAAGACAAAAGTAGATGCGCTTGCTATTTCATATGGAACAAAGCATGGAGCTAATAAGGGAGCTAATACTGTTATTAGAAAAGAGATTGCTATTGCTATTAAGGAATGTATGAGACATGAGGCAATTGAAGGTGTTCTTGTCAGTCATGGCTCTTCTACAGTTCCTCAATATATTGTTAAAGAAATTAATGAGCTTGGAGGTAATGTTCAAAATGCTTATGGCATTAAAATTGAACAGCTACAAGAGGTTGCTAAGTGTGGTATTGGTAAAATTAACGTTGATACAGATATCCGCTTGGCAGTAACAAGAAACTTCCGTGAGCTATTTAGAGATATGCCAGAGCTAAGAGAAAGTAAAACAATAGGTGAGGTATATAATTTACTACAAAATAATCCTTCTGCTTTCGACCCTAGAGTATTTTTGCCACCAGTAATGGATAGTGTTATGTATGGCAAAATTAATGACCATGATACACAGCTTCTCTTTGATAGAATGGAAAAGGGAGTTATGGAGGCAGTTGGTGCTCTTATCGTTCAGTTTGGCTCTTATGGAAAGGCTCCCCTAGTAGAGAATGTTACATTAGATGATATGGCTAATAGATATAAAAAGGCAGGTATTTGATGGGTTCTAATATTTTAGTTGCACATGGTGGTGGACCTACTGCTGTAATTAATAGCTCGTTGCAGGCTGTAATTGAGACAGCTCGTGAAAAGGGGTGCTACAATAAAATATATGGAGCACGCTTTGGAGCAGAAGGAATATTAAATGATGATTTAATTGATCTGACTAATATTAGCTCCTCTTCTGTTTCTAAACTCTCTATGACACCAGCTTCTGCTATAGGTTCTTGCAGAAGAAAGCTTACTGATTCAGATTATCCATTAGTTATTGAGTGTATGAAGAAAAATGATATCTCAGTATTTCTCTATAATGGTGGAAATGACAGTATGGATACATGTAATAAGATATCTATTTTGGCAAAAAAAGAGGGCTTAGATCTAAGAGTTATTGGTATTCCAAAGACAATGGATAATGATCTTGCGTATACAGATAATTCTCCAGGCTTTGGTTCTGCTGCGCGCTACGCTGCCCTTAATGCTTCAGAAGTTGCTTTAGATGCTTCAGCTTTACCAATTCATGTTGTTGTTTTAGAGCTTATGGGGCGAAATGCTGGCTGGGTAACTGCAGCTTCAGCTCTTGCTAGTAGAGTAACAAACTGTGAAGTACTTACATACTTACCAGAGAAGAATGTTGATACCGCAATGATGCTTAGTGATATAGAGAGAGCATATAGCAAGGGTAGGGGATGCTTAGTAACAGTTAGTGAGGGGCTTTGTGGCTTAGATGGAAATCCACTTGCAGATACTGGTATAGTTGATGGCTTTGGCCACAAGGTTGCAGGAGGCGTTGCTGAATACATATCACGCTTAATAATGGATAAGCTTAAGATTAAGTCTCGCTCTGAAAAACCAGGGTTACTGGGACGCACTTCTATTCTTTATTCATCTAATGTTGATAGAGACGAAGCATATAGTGTTGGTAAAAAAGCTGTAGAAGAAGCAACTAAGGGTGAGAGTGGTAAGATGGTTTCCATCACTGCAAATAGAGAGAATGGCTTTAGCTATACACTAAGCTTAGTACCTCTAGAAAAGGTTGCTAACGTAGAGAAGAAGTTCCCATTAGAGTGGATAGAGGGCACAAATAAGATATCTGATAAGTTCTTTGATTATGCTAATCCTTTGATGGGAGAAAAACCAGAATTTGCTATTTTTAGATAAGGAATAAAGTATGAAACATATCTTCTTGAACCTTAAAAGATTTGATATTCCAAGAGAAAAAGGTGGAGTAAATAGCATCGCTTCTCCTTTAGAGTGGGGTTCTTACATCGTTAAAAGTACACAGGATAAGCTAAAAGAATTTAAAGGCACGGAGTTTGCTATTTTCTTTCCAGAGGCTCATTTAATTAATGCAATAAAGGAAAAGAGCGAAGATAGCCCAATCGAAGTCGGAACTCAAGGCTTATTTTGGCTTGATAGTGCTATTGGTGGTCCATTTGGTGCCTTCACTACTTCCTTAACAGGAAACGCTGCTGCTTCTTTTGGCTGTAGTTATGCTCTTATAGGACACTGCGAAGAAAGAAATAAGCTCTTATCTGTACTTGAAGAGGGTTCCTCTAATGATAAGAGTGCTATAAATAGAATTCTAAATAAAGAGATAAAAGCCGCAGAGAAGGCAGGACTAAAGGTTCTATATTGTATTGGAGAAAAGGATACAGAGCTCGATAGCTGGGATGAAGTTTTAAAGCAACAGCTAATAGTAGGCTTAGATGGTGTTAACAAAGCCAACGTTACTATAGCATACGAACCTGTATGGTCAATAGGACCCGGAAAAAAGCCCGCAGATAAGCCATATATAACAAAGGTTGCAAAGCTTGTTAAAGAGATTACTGGTGGTTTAAATGTTGTATATGGCGGAGGATTGAAAAAAGATAATGCAGAGATGCTAGCTAGTATAGATGAAATTGATGGAGGCTTAATTGCTCTAACTAGATTTACTGGTGATATTGGCTTCTATCCTGATGAATACATTGAAATCATTTCTACTTATCTTGGAGGTAAAAAATGAGACTAAGTTTTGAATATGGCGAAGGCGTAATGAGCTGTGAGCTTCCAGAAAATACAGATGTTTTTATTCCTGGGGAAACTATTAAGGACCCAGAGCCATTAAAACAGGATTGGGATACTCTATATAAAGCCACAATGGATTCAATACGTAATCCAATTGGTATGCCTACTCTTACTTCTCTCTCTCATAAAGGAAGTAAGGTTACTATTGTTATTCCAGATATTGTAAAAGGAGGCTGCCAAGAGACATCTCACCGAAAGATAGCACTTCGTTGTATTCTTGAAGAGCTTTACAGCGCTGGAGTAGAGAAAAAAGATATTTTATTAATTATCTCTAATGGTCTACACCCAAGAGCAACAGAGAGCGAGATGAAGCAGATACTAGGAAATGAGCTTTTCTCTGAGTTCTATCCATACGGTTTATTAACAAGCCATGACAGTGAGGATTACGAACACCTAGTAGACATTGGTTATACTAAAAGTGGTGACCATGTCATTATGAATAAATATGTTTATGACTCAGATGTTGCAATTTTAATTGGGCATACTTCTGGTAACCCATATGGTGGATATAGTGGTGGTTATAAGCATTGTTCTTGTGGTATTACACATTGGAGAAGCATTGCTGCGCATCACGTTCCTTCTGTAATGCATCGTAGAGATTTTGTACCAGTATCTGGAACATCAGAAATGAGAAATAAGTTTGATGAGCAAGGAATGTACATGGAAGAAAAGATGGGTAAAAAGTTCTTCTGTGTTGATGCTGTTCTTGATTCAGAATCTCGCCAAATTGCTATCTTCTCTGGTTATGCTAAGGAGATGCAAAGGGTAAGCTGGAAGGAAGCTGATAAGCGTACTTATGTTCCTTTCGCAGAGAAAAAATATGATTGTATTATTTTTGGGGCGCCAACTAATTTCCACTATGGTAATGGCATGGGAACAAATCCAATACAGTTAATGCAAGCCTTATCTGCTCAAGTAATTAGACATAAAAGAATAATGTCAGATAGATGTGTCTTTATTGTATCTTCTCTCTGTGATGGTTATTTCCATGATGAAAGATGGCCTTATGCTAGAGAGCTATATAATATGTTCCAGCACGATTACAATAATATTCTTCCTGATATGAATAGATACGGTGAGTATTTTGCAACTAATGAAGAATACATTAGAAAGTATCGCTATTGTAATGCTTTCCATCCTTTCCATGGTTTTTCAATGATGAGCTGTGCTCATATTGCAGAGATGAATACATCTGCTATCTACATTGTTGGTGCTAGAGAACCAGGAATCGCTAGAGGTATGGGACTCAAAACTAGAGCAACATTCGAGGAAGCATTAGAGGATGCAAAGAGAAAGTATCTACCATCTTCTCCTAATATTCTTGCTCTGCCACTAACCTTCAAGAAGGGTGCGGTACATTTAGCAATGAAAGATTATGTCTATGATGGAACTAATGGACACAGTGGAGATGGAACAATATTAAGATAAAA
>CAZLYD010000008.1:0-24955 GCA_964563815.1 uncultured Spirochaetaceae bacterium | reverse complement strand
AAAAAGGACGAAGATCTTTTGTAAGGGTGCGGAAAGCTCTCGTCTTCTTATAGATTATATTTTAGCTGGTATTACATCAGGGATGATTCAGTATAGTGATGTTGAAGATTACAACAATAGAGTGCTGAATTGACTATTATTCAATTATCTCAATTATTTCTTCTATTGTAGCTTCTTCACCACTAGCTAGTATTCTCTTAAAAGGCTCTATCGCACCATTCTCGATTGTGTCTATGCGGGGCTCTATTGCAATAAAGCTACCATTAGAGTTTTGAGCACTCCACAAAACAAGTGTTGTGAAATCAGGACTATTGAGTCTAATTCTTTTACCTTCTTCACTCCTTGCAACTAGAGAATGAGAAGAGAGATTATATAGTAATACAGCTTCTTCTAATTCCCTTTTGTTTTCTTTTGCACTAAACAATTTACCACTTAATGCCTCTTCTTCCTTTTCGAATTCGAGCACTGCATTAGAGAGAAGAAAACCAGTATGAAAGCCCATAGAATAAGGCATATTCTCATTACTAGTATTTTTTATAGTTAATCTATGTGTAAGAGTATTACCACTCATAATAAATGATGTTTTTGCTTCCAAAGAGAATGGGTAGTTTTCTTCTCCTTCTGTTCTGTAGATATAGCATCCATCGCTAATGAAAGCATGTTCCTTTTCTCTTAAAAAGCCATGACGAGGAAGAAAATATTTCTTTCCATTTATAGTGAAACCATCCTTAAATTCTCCACAAATTGGAAAAAGGACTGGAGCGTGCCATTTCCAGATAGTACTATCACCATGCCATATATATTCCTTGTTATTATTTTTGTTCTTTATAGAAATTAGCTCTGCACCAATATCACTAATAGATACAATGAGATTTTCGTTTTCAAGAGTTCTTATCATTTTTATAGAGCCATCCCAAATTTTATAGTATTAAAAATTGAAAGAGCGATAATTATAACCATCAGTGCCATAAAAAGAATATCTACTTTCTTGCTATCAATCTTTTTAGATATGCTTCTTCCCACCATGCTGCCAATTACTGCACTAACAATCATTAATACTAGCATTGTGTAATCGAAATCGGGAATAGTTTTTGTTACAAGGGTTGTAACAAAAGAAAAGAGCTGAGAGAAGAATATTACAAAGAGTGAAGAGAGTGCTGCTTCTTTACTTGAGAGAGAGAATAGGTAAGAGAGAACCATAATATTAATTGGTCCTCCACCAATACCTAAGAATGAAGAAAGAAGACCTAACAGAACACCAATAATAAGAGCAAAGAGAGGAGATTTGTAATCCTTTGTCTTTATGCTTTCCTTCTTTAAGGTGTAAAAAAAGACAGAAGTAGTTAAAATAATCATTATGATATTTTGAACAAGACCTACTGCGCTATCATTACCAGCTGCTCTTTTTACACTTTCAAAAAGCCACTTTCCCCATACACCACCAACGGCTCCGCCTAGAGCAAGCATAAGCGTTCTCAAATCCATCCTTAGCTCTTTGTGACTTCTAAGAAGAGATACTATTGTCATTGTAAGAACTGTTGTTCCACTTAAAAAGCTTATTTGTGAAGAAGAAAAAGGAAAGAAAGCATCCATTACAGGCTTAATGAGAACTCCACCACCAATACCGCTAATAGATCCTGTTAATGTTGCCACTACTACAACTAAGAGAAAAATGAAAAGTAGCACGAATGTATCCTCTTTTTAATATATAGATAATTAAATTATTTAACTATATTGATACTCTATATTCCTCCTATTTTGTTGTCAAGGAAAAGAGAAGGGTATAGGAAATAAGAAGTGGTGATGATAAACTCTTATTGGAGGTAATATGGAGAGATTAGATAAGTTTTTTTCATCCAATGGAATACTAGGACGCAAAGAAACACGAGTATATATAAGAGAAGGTAAGATTCTTGTTAATGGCGTAAAACCTTCTTCTTGGGATATGAAGGTTGATAGCGAAGTAGATGTCATTACTCTTTGTGGTGAACGTGTTAAAAGTAACAAAGAGATAGTAATTATGATGAATAAACCAAAGGGTTATGTTACAAGTACAGATGACCCAATATCTCCCACTGTTATGTCTCTTTTACCTTCGACTCTAGTAAAGAAAAAGGTCTATCCCATTGGGCGATTAGATAAAGATACAGAAGGACTTCTTCTTTTTACAAATGATGGAGAGCTCTCTCATCGTCTTATTTCTCCTAAGAGCAATATTGAAAAGGAATACTATATTGAACACTCAGGAACAGTTACTGAAGAAATAATAGAAGAGTTTAAGAATGGTATCATGCTAAAGGATGGAACAGCATTCCTTCCTTCTGTTTTGAAACCAATTGAAAAAGGAAAGAGCTTATTAGTAATAAGAGAAGGAAAGTATCATCAAGTAAGAAGAATGATGGCTCATTTTGGTCTTGATGTACTCTATTTGAAAAGAGTAAGAGAAGCTTCTTTAGAACTTGGAGATTTAGAAAGTGGTGAAATAAGAGAACTCGGAGAGGAAGAAAAAAAGGAGCTATATTTAGCAATAAAATAAATTAAACAAAATGTATTTAATGTATAATGTTGTAAGTATAAAGGGGTGTTTAATAAGAAGTTCATATTAAGAACAATTATGAGAGTATATAACTCTGCGGAATATAGTTGAGAGAAAACATCTCTAATATAATTTGAAATTAAAATAATTATTAATAGATGACAGAGCTCTCGATTTAGTTTTTTTAAATTTTCTACAATTAAGTATATGTGAAATAAAATAATACTTTTGTTTTTAGATTAGAAGTTGAATGTAAATGCTAAATTTAAATTGCAATAGAACGCTAAATAAAAAAGACAATAAAGTATCAATGATACATATAAAGAAGAGAAGAAATGATACTTTATGAGAAAAGATGTTTTAGCGGCAATAAGTAAGGCAAAGAAAGAGAATTAATTACAGTAGAATAGCAAGACAATACAACTGTGATTCTAGAACTGTAAAACGTTACTATGAAGGAACAGAAAGAAAAGTAAAAGAAAGGAAAAAAAGAGTAGTAGCAAAGCTAACAGATAATTATGAAGAAATAATCAAAGAGAAGCACCTTAATTTGTGAAGTATTAATAGAGATTTATCATTTGTTGAAGAATATGGTTATAAAGGGTCATGTTCAACAATAAAAGCATATACACATAAGCTAAAAGAGCAGAAAACGAAATAGATGATTTTATCTGAATGGTTTTTAATACTAATGCTTATTTTACTTTGGCTTCTTCGATTCTTAGTTAATTACTATAGAAAAGTGTAATAAGATGCAAAAATCTATTCTAAAATTTTAAATAATAATTGTTGTGATGGATGTTCTGATATAATATGGAATAGAAAAATGCAACATGATGCAAAAATCTTTTCTAAGGGTGTTTGTAATGGAAATTCGTAGAGATTTTTACCTAAAGCAGTTGATTGATAGGAAAAATAATGGATTAGTTAAAGTTATTACCGGAATTAGACGTTGTGGTAAGTCTTATCTGCTAAATAATATTTTTTATAATTACTTACTTGAATCAGGTGTTGATGATGGTCATATTGTTCGTTTTTCATTTGATAGTGCAACAGATTTATACCAATTGGGCGAAAATCTCATTCAAATGGAAAAAGAAAAGCGAAATCTTGATCCAGAAAAGTTTATATCTTATATAAATTCAAAGATTATCGATGACAATGTTTATTATTTATTATTAGATGAAATCCAATTGTTACCATATTTTGAAACCGTTCTAAATGGATACATGCGTAAAGATAATATAGATATCTACGTAACAGGAAGCAATGCAAAGTTACTTTCTAAAGATATTATCACTGAGTTTGCGGGGCGTGGTGATGAAATAAGAATGTATCCTTTGAGTTTCTCTGAATTTATGACTACTTATACAGGTGATAAATATACAGGTCTTTCTGAATATATGCTTTATGGTGGCATCCCGATGGTTGTATTACGTGATGGTGCTAAAGAAAAAAGCTTAATGCTACAAAACCTTTTTACTGAGATATATATTCGAGATATTACAAAACGAAATCGCATTAAGAATATAGGAGAGTTGGATGATTTGTTAAATATCTTATCATCTTCTATTGGCTCATTAACCAATCCCGAAAAATTAATGAATACCTTTAAAAGTGTAAAGAAATCAAAAATAACATCAGCGACAATAAAAAAGTATTTGGATTATTTTGAGGATTCTTTTCTTGTTGAATCAAGTATGCGTTACGATATTAAGGGAAAATCATATATTGAAACTCCAAGAAAGTATTATTTTTCTGATATTGGACTACGTAATGCAAGAATCAATTTCCGTCAAATAGAACAGACGCATTCTATGGAAAATATTATTTATAACGAACTAAGGCTGCGTGGTTACAGCGTTGATGTGGGTGTTGTTACTATTTCTGAAAGAACAAAAGATGGAAAAGTAATAAGAAAACAGCTAGAAGTAGATTTTATTTGTAATCTTGGTTCTTCTAGACTATACATCCAAGTAGCATATTCAATACCGGACGAAGAAAAACATATACAAGAAATAAGACCATTTAGAAAAATAGATGATTCCTTTAAGAAAATAATAATTACAAAAGATATCGTTCAACCATATTATGATGAGTGGGGCATTTTAACTGTAAATATTTATGATTTTCTTTTAATACCAGATATTCTCACTAAATAAACTAATTAAACACTGTTACGGTATTAGGTATAAAGATTTATTTAAAAAAATCAGCTGTTCTAAAAATAACCTTTATTAAAGCTAGAATAATCTCTTGACAGCAAGCGGGGGTGGGTACCCTTTGAAAAAGGTTTAATAATTGTTTTCTAAAGAGGTTTGGTTTGATGAGTCCAAACCCCTTTTGTGTGTTGAGTTTTTAGTTTGTTTCTTCTTTTCTTTTGTCCCAAGGAATGATTGAGTCTCTTGCTATTAGCTCTGTATCTAAGAGGATAGAGCGAGGACGAGTTAGTGGAGAATTGATGCGCTCAAGCATTGTTTCTCCAGCAGTAAAGCCTATCTGGTAAGAAGGCTGATTGATAGTTGTTATACCTGGGATAGCAACCTGTGTTGCTTCAATATTATCAAAACCAACAACTGCTAAATCTTCAGGGACACGAAGGTTGTATCTTCTAGCTGCTTTTATGACAGAGATTGCGAAAACATCTGCTGAGCAGAATATAGCATCGGGGCGGTCTTCTACTCCTAATAGTTGAGAAGCAGCAGAAAAGCCTAGATTGTATGATACCTCTGGTAGTGATATTTTCCATGTCTTTGGAACTGTAATGCTTCTTTCTTCCATTGCAGCCTCAAATCCTCTCAGTCGCTCTTGTGCATAGTTGTAGGACATAGGTCCATTTAAAAATGCAACTCTTTTATAGTTTAGGTTAAGTATATGCTCTGTCGCATTTTTAGCAGCTGTAAAATCATTAATGCTAACGTAAACAGCCTTTGATTCGTTGTTATATTCACAGCATTGAACAAGAGGTACTTCATCATCTATTGTATCAGCAATATCTTTTTCTAGTTTTCTACTTAGATATATGATACCTCGTGTATTTGACATTTTTACAACATTTAAGAAGTGTGTGAGATTAAGCTCTGTAACGTTACCCATGTATATAAGAACTTCGAAATTATGAGAATTAGCAGATGTTCTAATGCCTTTGAGAATGTTGTTATAGAATGGATTATCTATAGATGGAAGGACTACCATTATGATTCTCTTGTTTGATTCAATTTGTCTCTTTAGAACAGAATCGAGATCAAAGCCAAGATTCGTTAATGCTTCTTCAATTTTTACTCTCGTTTCTTTATTTACTATCTCTGGGTGATTTAAAACCCTTGAAACAGTTGAGGGTGATACATTTGCTTCCTTTGCTATCTTTGTTACTGGTATTGATGCTCTTTTCATCTCTTTTTCCTAGCCAATAGTAACAATAGGAAATATAAAAATCAATAGAAAAACTAGTATGTTTCTGAAATAAGATTATTATTGCAGAAATACTGAAAAATAATGCTATTCTTAACAATTCGGGCTTTGTTTTAGATTAAATTATTATATTACTTAGAAATAAAAGTTTGACAATCTTTTTCTTGTGATTTTGGCAATTGGGGTTTAGAATGAAATAACAATAATTAGTATTTAGTTATTTCATAGTTATTTCATAAAGGTGCAGATATGAAGTTAGGATTTTTAAGTTCTATATTAGATGGTTGGTCCTATGAAGAGGTAATAGATATTGCTTATGAAATGGGATTTAAGTGTGTTGAGGTTGCTTGCTGGCCAAAAGGAAAGGCTGAAAGAAGATATGCAGGCGTATCTCATATTGATGCGGAAAGAGTATTAAAGGATGACGAGTATGCATCACACATTCTTTCTTATGCATCTTCTCGTTCTATAGAGCTTTCTTCTTTAGGATATTACCCTAATGCACTCTGTAGTGACGAAGCAAAAAGAGAAGAAACAATTAATCATCTATCAACTCTTATCAAGGCTTCAAGTAAGCTTGGTATTAATATGGTTACTACTTTTATTGGTAGAGACCAATATTTAACAGATGAAGAGAACTTTAAATTAGTTGAAAAGATTTGGCCTCCTCTAATAAAAGAAGCAGAAGAATATGGTGTGAGGATCGCTATTGAAAATTGTCCAATGCTTTTTGGCCCAGATCAATGGCCCGGAGGACAAAATATCTTTACTAGTCCTAGTAATTGGGAAAGAGTATTTAGCATTCTAAATAGTGAAAATTTAGGAATCAATTTTGATCCTAGTCATTTTGTATGGCAAATGCTCGATTATAACAAAGCTGTCTATGACTATAGCGATAAAATTTTCCATGTTCATTTTAAAGACATTAAGCTCTATTGGGACAAACTAGAGAAGGTTGGAACAACTGCTTATCCGCTTTCTTATATGTCACCAAAGCTTCCTTCCTATGGAGATGTGAAGTGGAATGAATTCTGTGCCGCTCTTACTGATATTAGATACGAAGGATACGCTGTTATTGAAATAGAAGATAAGGCCTTTGAGGGATCAAGAGAAAGAATTCTCGATTCTTTGAGAATTTCTAAAAGGTATATGGAGAACTTTGTCATCTAGGAGAGAATATGAGAGTTGGAATAATTGGATGCGGTAGCATAACTAAGCAGCGTCATGCTAGAGAATATTATCTAAATGAAAATGTCGAAATAGCAGGTTTCTTTGATTTTGTAAAAGAGAGAGCTGAGGAATTATCTACTCTTTTTGGTGGTAGGGTATACCAAAGCTTAGATGAGCTTCTTTCTGATGAAGGTATTGATGCTGTCTCTGTCTGTGTCGCTAATGCTTATCATGCAGAGGTAACGATAAAGGCCTTAAATAGTGGTAAGCATGTTCTTTGCGAAAAGCCAATGGCCATTAGTGAAGAAGACTGTATTAAGATGGTTGAAGAAGCTAAAAGGAACAATAAGAGACTTATGATTGGACACAATCAACGTCTTACTCCAGCTCATAAAAGAGCAAAAGAAATAATTGAGTCTGGTGCTATGGGAAAGGTTTTGACATTCTCAACTGTTTTTGGTCATGGTGGACCAGAATCCTGGAGTGTTGATAAGAGTAAAAACACTTGGTTCTTTAAGAAGTCTTCCGCTGCCTTTGGTTCTATGGCTGATTTAGGTATCCACAAGATAGATCTAATTAGATATCTGATTGGTGATGAAATTGACAGTGTATATTCAAAAATGTGTGTCTTAGATAAGACATTCGAGGATGGAAGCAAAATTGAAGTTGATGATAATTCTGTAGAAATCATCAATTTTAAGAATGGTGCTTTTGGTACTGTTACAACTAGCTGGACCTGCTATGGTCAAGAATTAAACCAGACCAATATTTTCTGTCAAAAGGGAATTCTAAAGCTTTATTCAGATCCTCAATATTCATTAATTGTAGTTCATAGCGATGGAAGAGAAGAAAAGTTTAGCTTAGATCGAATTCAAACAAATGATGATGAACAGCAGTCATCATCGGGTGTAATTGATGAGTTTGTTGATTCAATAATTGCTGATAGACCAAGTATCTTGGATGCTTCCGATATTTTAGGTTCTATGAAAGCTGTATTTGCTTGTCAAAGATCTCAACTCGCTAAAAGAGAAGAGAAAGTATAAAGAGACTTATTGCTTTAGGCAAAAAAAAGGAGAAAAGCATGAAAAAACTTATTGTTTTCGTACTAGTTCTTGTAGCAATGTTCTCTGTTTGTGCACAGGGTGCAACAGAAAGCAGTGCAAAAAAGACAATCTATGTCTTAGGTCCTACACCTGACCATGGTTGGACAGCACAGGCTGGTGCTTATGCACAGCAGAAGTGTGAAGAGATTACAGCTAAGGGAGAGATTAAGGCAGTTTACATGGCAGCTTCTTCTGGTGAAGAACAGGTTGACCAGTGTAACACAATCGTCGCTAATGGCGATGCTTCTGGTGTTGTAATGATGGCTCTCGATGATTCTGCAGCAGCTGGACAGGAAGCTTTATATGCAGATAAGATTCCTTTCATTTCCTTTGATAGATTTATCGAATCTACAATGGATTATGCTATCCTCAACTACTCAGGTAACAACTGGCAGTGTGGTGCAGGTATTGCATATTGGCTCCAGCAGAATGGTATGAAGCCAGGCGACACTGTTGTTACTCTCTATGGAGACAATGGTACAGTATGTAAGTATCGTGAAGAAGGTTTCAGAGATTTCTTAAAGGGTAATATTGATTATTCTGATGAGGCTACTGGTGTTTCTTATCATACAACTCAGGTTTGGACAGACAGTGAGCTTGACCCAGTATTCAATACATATTCAGTAGTATGTAACTGGTCTGCAGATGGTGCTTACGATTATCTCGAACAGAAGATTGATGAAATCGTTAACAAGGCTGACACAAATCTCTACATCTATTCAATGGATGATGAAATGACATTTGGTATGCTTAACCTTCTTGAAGGTTCTTCTCTTTCTGCTGATACAAAAGCTAAGTATGAGAAGCTCAATGTTTATATCTCAGCTATTGGTGGTATGCAGGAACTATATGATGTCATGAGCGGAAAGGCTAGCCAGGCTGCTATTGCTGACAAGTACTTTGATGACATGATGAGCGTATATTTCAGCCCTTCAATGATGAAGAGTGTTGTAGACAAGATGGTTGATTACCTTGGTGGCAATTGGACATATAAGAATGGTGATGTTGATACAGAACCAGTTTGGATTGTAAATCGCCAGAACGTTAACCAGTATGAAGGCTTCATGGGCCATTAATAGAAAAATGGATAAATGACGGATGGGATTCCATCCGTCATTTTATAAACTTAGGAGTAAGTGAATGAGTAGAATTCTCGTAATGAAACATATTTCCAAGTCCTTTGGTGGCTCTAAAGCACTAGATGACGTCCATTTCGAGGTGGAAGAAGGGGAAATTCATGCCCTTCTTGGAGAAAATGGTGCAGGTAAATCTACTCTAATGAATATCCTCACCGGAGTAATTAGTGCAGATAGCGGTAAAATTGAATTCTTAAATAAAGAATATGTATCGCCAAATATTAAGCAGATGGAAAAGGCAGGAATAGCCTTTGTTCATCAAGAACTAAACGTAATAAATGATTTAACTGTTGCAGATAATATATTTCTTCGAAAAGAAATTACTAATAAATTGGGCCTTATTAATGAAAAGGAGCAGATAAGAAGATCAAAAGAGCTTTTTGATAGTCTTGGTGTAGATATAGATCCTACAAAGATGGTTTCTTCTTTAAAGACAAGTGAAAAACAGCTATTGGAAATATGTATGGCTCTATATACAGATGCTAAGCTCTTTATCCTTGATGAGCCTACAACTGCACTTAGTACAGAAGAGATTAATCATCTTTTCTCTATACTTAAAAAACTAAAGGAGCAGGGGAAATCCTTTATCTTTATTTCCCACAAGATGCCAGAAATCTTTACTATAGCAGATAGTTATACTGTTCTACGTAATGGTACTTTTATTTCATCAGGAAAGATAAAGGATGTAGATGCGCAGTACCTTACTTCCGATATGGTAGGCGCTACGTATGTTGATTGTGACTACTACAAGCCACGTGAGCTAGGAGAAGAGATATTAAAAATTCATAACTTCTCTGGCTATGGTTTTAATAAAATAAACCTCTCTATAAGAAGGGGCGAGATCGTTGCTTTCACAGGCCTTGCAGGCTCTGGTGCTAGTGAAGTTATGCAAACGATGTTTGGAGTTCTTCCTATAGAGGGTGGTTATATTGAAATGAATGGCAAAAAGCTAATCGGTGGTATTAGCTACTTTATGAAAAATAAAATTGCTATGCTACCTTCCTCAAGAAAAGAAAACTCTGTCATTCCAGATCAGACAATACTAGAAAATTTCTATACATCCGAGCATGTTCTTTCTTCTCTTCATCAGTTTATTAATGAAAATGAAGAAGAAGAGAGATACCAAAAACAAAAGGAAAGCTTGAAGATTAAAGCACCGCTTAGCTCAGAAAGTATTTCTTCTCTCAGTGGTGGAAACCAACAGAAGGTATTCTTTGCTAGATGGTTAAATACAGGTGCTGAGGTGCTCTTACTCGATAATCCAACCCAAGGTGTTGATGTTGGAGCAAAAAGTGAAATCTATAAGCTTATTTTAGAATTTGCTAAGAATGGACAGACAGTCATTATTAATACCCTTGAAATCCCTGAGGTTCAAAAGGTTGCAGATAGATGTGTTGTTTTCTACGAAGGCAAGGTAGCTGCGATTTTAGAACATGAAGAAGTATCAGAACAGTTAGTAATGGCTTACTCAACAGGAGCAAAAAAATGAAAGATAATAAAACTATAACAAATAAGAGTCTTAAGAACACAGTGGGAAGGATATGGAGTCAGTATTCCTTTATCTTTGTTATGTTCATCATTATGATAGTATATGCTATAGCAATTACGCTTAATGGTAATACATTTAAATGGAGTCATATAGCTGCAATATTGGGCTCTCAAAACACATGTATTGTTGGAACAATGGCACTTGGAATGGCCTTTGTTATCATAACAGGTCAAATAGACCTTTCTATTGGTTCTTCTCTTGTTTTGACAACTAGTGCAACTATTGTTGCTTTTAATATGACAAATTCTATATTTGTAATGGTTTTGACAGCTTTGGTTGTTGGTGGTTTATGTGGCTTAATTAATGGTGCATTAGTTGGACTAGCAAAAATGCCACCATTCATAGTAACACTGGGTACAATGCTTATATATCGCTCTTTGACTCTTTCTGTTGTAAGAAGTGTTGATGCTTCTATTTCTGGCTCTAATTCCAGCCAGTTTGCAATGCTTAGAACAAATTCTAAATATGAGTTTTTGAGAATGAAATTTGGAACTGGTAAGCTCGCTATTGGTGGCTTTTCTATTCCATATATAACATTCGTATTTTTGTTGATGGTTATTCTCTTTATTGTTATTAGCCAAAGAACAAAATATGGTAAAAGTGTATATGCGGTAGGCTCTAATGAGAAGAGTGCACATCTAGCAGGTATTAATACTACATTTGTTAAAATGTCTGTATTTGTTATTACTGGTCTTCTTGTTGGTGTTGCTTCAGTTCTACAGGCTTGTAAAATAGGTAACATTACTCCTGCTTCTTCAGGTCAAAGCTATGAAATGTATGCTATCGCTGCAGTTGTTTTAGGTGGAGTAAGTATGTCAGGAGGAAAAGGAAGACTCTTAGGCGTATTATTTGGAGCCCTGTCTTATACAACAATCAATTTCATCATTGTTTCTATTCCTTCTCTTAGTGTTGATATTCAAGATACTTTCCAAGGCCTTGTTCTTATTATTGTTATTCTTATTCAAACAGCAGGTCCTGTTATTAAAGAGAGTATTCAAAGTGCAAAAAGGAGAAAGCAAGCTTCGATTGAAGACTAAAACAGAGCTATTTTTGCTTTATTAAAACATATCTCGGTGCCTAGTAAGAAACTACTTATCTATGCTCCGAGATTTTTTATATAGAGAAGAAAGAAAAAGATGAAGATTAAAGAAGAGTTGAAATGTAATGAAAATCTAAAATAGCACAAGAAAGAGATATCTATTTTGTTCCCTTTTCAGGAATTTTTTGTAAATACTAAATTTAAATTGCAAAAGAATGCTAGATTAAAAGTGTCACAAAGTTTTTTAGAGAATTGTTTCTTACGAGACACACCTTTCAAGAATGTTATCATGGCAGATGATACGGAGATACTTAGCAAAGATTAATCAACCAACAATATGCTTGTTTAAACGTTAAAGATGAATAAATGTGACTAAAAGATAATTTGATTTTTTTGTAGAAAGCGCATTGGTCAACTAGACATGTCTGATTTTTTTGGGCTTATTTTCTGAATTTCAAAGAAGATAAGCCTTTTTGCCAAGTATATCTCTTGCAATAAGTCAATCGACATCGAATAGTAATAAAAAAGACTCTAAGCATTATACCTAGAGTCTAATTCGTGAGAGACGGGGATCGAACCCGCGATCTCCGGCGTGACAGGCCAGCGCGATAACCAGCTTCGCTACTCCCACAAGAACAAGAGAAAATATAGACAATTTCTGTAATGGTGTCAACATAGATTTTTAATTTTTCTTTATTTTTTCTATAAGAGTTGCTATTTTTCTCATTTCATCGTCAATGTCTAAATCCTCTTCTGATAGAGAACGCTCCAGACAATGAAATAAAAAGGAGTAAAATAGCTCTGTCATTGTTTCTTCTAAAGTTTGTGTTAGAGATAGCGAGGAGATTATTACTTGAGACTGCGAATGAAGCATCAACGAGATTGATTTATATTCATCATATGCATCATCATTCGTTAAATATAGAGAGAAGATAATTCTTAGCCAAAGCTGGTTGTCGTAAGAAGTAAAAATCTTAATCCAGTGTGAAGAAGCATCCCTTAGGACTGTATAAATATCATTATTGAGATTTACAACAAAGCCCATCTTCATAAAGTTTTTATGACCTAAGTTGAATATAGAAGATAGTATTTCATCTTTGGATTTAAAGTAGTGGTAGAGTGTCGCTTTTGCCAAGCTTGTTTCCTGAGCTAAATGAGAGAGTGAAAAGCTATCTAGGCCTTCATTTGATATTATTTCTTCTGCCTTTTTTATTATTTCTTCTTTTTTTGTCATATCTATAATATACAAACCGAACGGTCGGTTTGCAACCTCTCTTTTTTTCATGTTTTTAATAATGCTTAAGAAAACTTGATTGAATAGAAAAACAAAAGAAGTAAAAATAACGATAGACTAAATTTGAAAAAAGGACAAATACATGTACGCATTAGTAGAAATCCTAGGCAAGCAGTACAAGGCAGAAGAAGGTTCTGTACTTCTTGTTGATAGAATCCCACAGGAGGCTGGTTCCTCTTACGAGATTAGTAAGGTTCTCGCTATTGTAGATGGTGAAAATGCTGTTTTTGGTACTCCATGTGTTGAAAACGCAAAGGTTCTCGCTACAGTTGGTGAAGAAGTCAAAGGTGACAAGGTGAAGGTCTACAAGTTCCACAGAAGAAAGGGTTATAGAAGAACTCAGGGACATAGAGAGAAGTACACCCAGATTACAATCAATAAGATTGAACGCTAAGGAGGCAAAAGAATGGCACATAAGAAAGGTGGTGGTTCATCCCGCAACGGTCGTGATTCCAATGCTCAGCGCCTTGGCGTCAAAAGATATGGTGGACAGCTTGTTAAGGCTGGTGAAATTATTGTACGTCAGCATGGCACAAAAATTCACGCAGGTGAAAATTGTGGCTTAGGTTCTGACTATACTCTCTTTGCTAAGGTTACAGGTACTGTTAAGTTCTATGAAAGAAAGAACAGAAAGTACTGCTCAATCGTAGCTGTTGAGGCTGAAAACTAAGTTATTTTACTTATGTTTGGATTTTCAGACGAAACATATATTGATGTAAAATCAGGGGATGGAGGCGCAGGTTGCGTCTCCTTCCGTCGTGAAAAGTTCGTACCTAAGGGCGGTCCTGATGGCGGAGACGGTGGTAGAGGTGGTGATGTTGTCTTTGTTGTTAAAGACAATCTAAGAACTCTAGGACATTTGAAGATGGTTCGTGTTTACCGCGCTGAAAATGGCAGAGGTGGACAGGGCGCAAGAATGTATGGTAGAGATGGTCGCGATATTGAAATCCCTGTTCCTCCTGGAACCGTTATTAAAAATGCTGATACAGGAGAAGTCATAAAGGACCTCACTGGAGAGACTAGATATGTCTTTCTTAAGGGAGGTAAGGGTGGCTTAGGAAACTGGCATTTCCGTACTTCCACTCATCAAACTCCTCGTTTTGCTCAGCCAGGAGAAAAGGGCGAAGCAATGAGAGTTGGAGTTGAGCTTCTCGTTATTGCTGATATCGGTTTTGTAGGCTTTCCTAATGCTGGAAAATCTAGCTGCCTTAATCTCTTAACCAATGCTCGAAGTAAGGTTGCTGGATACCCATTTACAACTAAAATTCCGCAGCTGGGAGTAATGAGAATTTGGGATAACGATGTTGTCCTTGCTGATATCCCTGGTATTCTTGAGGGTGCTAGTGAAGGTGTTGGAATGGGATTTAAATTCCTTCGACACATATCACGAACTAAAGGTCTAGCTTTTCTTGTAGATTTAAGTGATGAGAATTATCTTAATTCCTATTTAGTGTTAAAAGCAGAATTAGAAAAGTATTCACCAGCGTTAAGTCAAAAGAGAGCTATTTTAGTTGGGACCAAAATAGATGAAGAAGGCGCAAAAGAGCGTTTTAATGAATTGAAAGAGAAATATAAGGATGAAATCGAATGTATTCCTCTCTCAATTTATGATGATGAATTAATAGAGAATTTGAAACTCTCGTTTGCTTCTCTTGCAGGGCTTGTAGAGAACAAAGAAAGCTTAGAAAACGGGGGCTTTACATCTCGTATGGATAAGGATGCGTATTACAGAGATGAAGAGTGAAAAGAAAGCAATTTTAGGGGGTTCATTTGATCCTGTTCATATGGGTCATATTAATCTCTTTCATTCGATCTCTACATATACTGATATTACAACGCTATATGTAATTCCTGCTTTTACTTCTGCTTTTAAGCAAGAGCGAAAGACTGCTTCGTTTTCAGATAGAATGGCGATGCTTAATTGTGCTCTTCTTGATTATACAGATCTCTATCCATTTGACGAATTGAGTGTTGTTGTTTCAGATGTGGAAGGACAGAAGGGTGGAATTAGTTACACTAGTGAAACAATAAAAGCATTATTTCCATATTTAGAAGATAGAGGAAAGGTAAATTTTGTAATTGGAGATGATATTCTTCCTTCTTTAGACAAATGGCATGACTATGAATACTTAAAGAATCACGTTCGCTTTTATTGTTTTAAACGAGAAGGTAGTATTAATACTAATCTTGATGCTGAGATAATATATTTTGATTCTCCAATTACTACAGCTTCAAGCACGATGGTAAGAGAAGGCTTGAAGGATATCGTCACAGCTAGTGTTTTAGAATACATAGAAGAAAATGGATTATATAAGGATTCGAGATAAAGTTGAGAAGAAAATAAAGAAAGAGCGTTTTTTGCACTCTTTGGGAGTTGCATATACTTCTTCTTATCTTGCTTCACGTTTTTCTTTAGATGAAGAAAAGGCAAGAATATGTGGTATTTACCACGATATGTATCGTTATGATACAGATAGTAATACAGCGCTTCTTCTAGAGAAAAATGGCTTTGTTTTGGAGAATGAAGAGAAAGAAAACATTGTTCTTCTTCATGGTCCATTAGCTAGTATGTATGCTGACAAGGATTTTGAAGAGAATGTAGAAGTAGATATAAAGAAGGCTCTTAGACACCATACACTGGGGTCTGTTGAAATGGGAGGGCTGGGAGCAATTCTTTATATAGCAGATTATATTGAACCAGGACGACGATATATTGAAGACGAAGAGAGAATAGATATATTATCACTCGACTCATTAGAGAGTATGATAATCTATATAATCGATAGAGAAAAAAAGAGACTCAAGAAAGGCCAAAAGGAAGCAGAGGTTACCGAATATTTATATAAATATATTAAGAGTGGCAATAGACTGTAGGAGTAAGAGAAAATGAATGAGAGTATTAGGGAAAAAGCAGATAAGATTAGTTCATATCTAACAGAACACAATGTTAAGGATGTTGCTGTTGTTGATTTAAACAATTGTTCTTGGGCAGATTGTTTTGTCATTGGAACAGTTAACAGTGTTGGTCATCTTAAGGGTGTTGTTCATCAGCTGTGGACTGCTATCAATGAGCTAGGTTTAAGTGTTAACAATAGACACAAGACACCTGGAGACGATGGCTGGGAGCTTATTGACTGTGGTGACATTGTTATTCACCTAATGAGCCCAGACCTAAGAGAGTTTTATAACTTAGAAAAGCTTTGGAAGGTGACAGAAGAAAACAGATAAAAAATGGTCGTAAGGAGTAATCTTTACGACTTTTTTATTAAATATAGTAGAATTTACGGTAAAGTTTTACTTTTACACAATTGGAAAAATTGTCTATAAAGTATAGAATTTTACTTATGGCTACATTGAAGGAAATTGCAAATAAGGCGGGTGTTTCGTCTGCGGCAGCCAGTAGGGTTCTTAATCATGATCCAACATTTGTTGCATCAAAATCAGTAAGACTTGCTATCATGAAAGCTGCAGTTGAGATGGGGTATAAAACACCTAGACAGAAGAAAGAGGAACATAATGTTATCGAAGTTGGAATAGCTGATTGGCATAGCGTGCCAGAAAGCAGAAAAAATGAGATAAACTATGACAGTCTTGTTCCTCTAACGGAAACGAAAGTTGATTACAGTTTCGCTCGTTTGGAGAAGGGGAAACCAAGAAAGGTAGATGCTATCATTGGTATTGGGATCTTTAGTAAAGAAGAAATTGATGAGCTTATGTTTTCTTCTACTAATATTATCTTTTTAAATAACCATGAAGAGGATCTTCCTTTTGATAGACTCTTTATTGATTATGATACCTCAGTTCATAAAAGCATTAGGTATCTTAAAGAAAAAGGGCTAAGTAAAATTGCTTTTATTTCTGGTATTAGTGAAGAGAACAGCATTACTATTGGAAAACGAAGAATCGAAGGCGTATCAAAGGTAATGAAAAAAGAGGGTGTCTATGATGAAAACTTGGTTTTTGTCGGAGATTTAACAGACGCTTCTGGTTTCGACTTAATGAATAAGGCTTTACAAAATGATGTTGATGCTGTTATTCTTGGTACCCAATTAATCGAGAAGGGTGTTTTAGAAGCATATAATAAAGCAGAAAGAAAGCCTGAGTTGATTTTAAGACGTGATGTCGATTTAGGGTATAAAAAAGCTGATGAAGCTGTTGTCAGAATGAGTTCTGAACAGCTTTGGCAGATTACATTGTTGCTCATTCTTTTAAGAACCAAAGGAGAAGCTCCTCCATTAACTGTTTATGTTGAAGCAGTTTTTGAAGAAAAAAAGAATTGAATATGAAAAAGCTTTTCTCTCTCTTTTTGTTTTCCTTTTTCTCTCTTTCCTTACTTCTTGCTCAAGGAAAGAGTGAGAATACTAGTGATAAGGAAATTAAGAGCTTAACAATTACTTTTGTTCCATCGGCAGATGTGGAAAAGATAATTGTTACAACAGAACCACTTAAAGAGCTATTAAAGGAAGAACTTTTAAAAGAAGGCTATAGTGTTAACAATGTGAATATATATGTTAGCACTAACTATGAAGCAGCAGGGGAGGCATTGTGTTCTGGTACAACAGATATAGCCTTTATCCCTGCTGGAACTTATGTTCAGTATGATGATGGGGCACGTGTAATTTTGAAAGCCCTTAGATACAGTGAATCAATAAACTCACCAGATCCACGAGATTGGAATAATAATGAGCCAATAAGAGAGAGTGACAACCTTTCAGATAGTTATAGAGCTCTCATTTATTCGGGCCTTACAGATAAAGCAAAAAAGGTTGCAGATAAGGTTAATAGAGGCGAAGAACTTAGTTGGGAAGAACTAAATGATTTAACCTGGGCTGTTTCAAGTCCAACCTCTTCTGCTGGTTTTATATATCCCTCTATATGGCTCTATGATAGATATGGAAAAACAATTGAAGACTTAGAAAATGTTGTTCAAACATTCTATGCTTCAAGCTTTGCCGGTCTCTCGCTAGGTATGTACGATATAGTTGTTTCATATGCTGATGCTCGTATAGAATATGAAGAAGAATGGACTTCTTCTTGGAAAAGAGAAAAAACTATTTGGGAAGAGACAGATGTCATTGGTGTTACTGAGCCAATAATGAATGATACCATCTCTGTTAGTACACTTTCATCAATAATGACAGAGGATTTTATTGCTTCCTTGCAAAGAGCTTTTATTAGCATTGCCAAGACAGAAAAGGGCAAGGAGGTTCTCAAAATTTATGAACACTATGGATATGTTGAAGCCGTTAGCAGTGACTACGATGTAACCAGAAAAGCTCAATCATTGTTTAGAGATTAGGAGGCATGAGGAAAACCCTTATCTAAAAATGATATCTTTCGATGATGTTAGCATGATATATCCAAACTCTGTAAAAGCTTTAGATGGCATTACGCTCTCTATAAAGCAGGGTGAGTTTGTCTCTATTATTGGGCTCTCTGGAGCGGGTAAATCTACTCTTTTAAAATCAGTTAATAGAATGGTTGATATTACACGGGGCAGAGTACTGGTTGAAAATGTTGATGTCTCAAAGCTTAGAGGAAAGGAACTAAGACACTTTAGGCGTAAAATCGGAATGATATTTCAGTCCTTTAATCTTGTTGATAGAGCAAAGGTTATTAACAATGTTCTTACTGTATTTGTCCCTGAGCTCTCATTTTTCCGTTCTGTTTTTGGCATTTTCACTAAAGAACAAAAAATAAAAGCGCTAGAAGCTTTAGATAGTATGGGTATATTAGATAAAGCCTATGAGAGAGTAGACCACCTTAGTGGTGGAGAAAAACAGAGAGTTGCACTTGCTAGGACACTTACGCAAAAGCCAACAATTATTTTAGCAGATGAACCCATTGCATCCTTGGATCCTGTTAATTCAAGACAGGTTTTATCAGACATCAAAAGAATAAACAAAGAAGAAAATATCACTGTATTAATGAATATTCATGATGTTGAGCTTGCTCTTGAATATGCCGATAGAATTATTGGTATGAAAAATGGAAGGATCGTCTACGACAAAAATGTAGAGTGTGTTGATAAAAACGAGCTAGCTCTTGTCTTTGGAGATAATAGAGAATGAATGTATACGCTCGATTATTCAAAGACAAAAAAATAGTTTTACCTAATAAAAAGGTTGTATATGAAAAGAGGAGTAAGAGCTTATTTATTGTTCTTTTTATTATTCTTTTTGCTATTTTAGCTATCTATGTTACTTCCTTTGACATAGCTAGCGTCGTTAAGGGCTTTTCTCGTTTTTTTTCTTTTTTTAAAGAGCTCTTTCCTCCAGATTTTTCATATTTCCCTTTTATTGTTAAGCCTTTAACAGATACACTAAAAATGAGTATTGTAGGTACAGTCTTTGGTGCCATTTTAGCCATTCCATATGGTTTTTTAGCATCTTCAAATATAATAAAAAACGACATAGTTGCACTTTTTTTTAAGTTCATTTTTTCCCTTTTTCGTACTCTCCCAACATTAGTAACTGCACTTTTTGCAACTTTTATTTTTGGTATCGGAACAAAAGCTGGAACTATAGCAATTACGCTTTTTACGTTTTCTTTTTTAGGAAAGCAGTTATATGAACAGATAGAAACAAAGGAAATGGATTCATACGAGGCAATGATAGCAATAGGGTGCTCTAAGCCTAGGGCCTTTGTTAGAGCACTCATTCCTCAAATTTCACCATACTATCTTTCTAGCGCTCTCTATTGCTTTGAAGGAAATCTTCGTAATGCTGCCTTTCTTGGTTACGTCGGAGCAGGTGGAATAGGAGTAATACTTAATACTCAGCTGAGTTGGAGAAACTACAATAGAGCAGCGGTCATACTTTTTTCAATGCTTATAACTATCGTAATTATTGAATATATATCGATGCTTTTGAGGAAGAAATTAAGCTAATGGATATAAAGAAAAAAAGAGTACTAGAGATGTACGAAAAAAGGCCACGCATCTATCTACTAGCTATATTTATAATTTTGCTCTTTCTCATAATTATGAGCTGGGCATCTACTGTATATACTTCCTCTACAGCAAATAATGTAAATAGTCTTAGTGTTGCTAAAAGTATTGTAGATGGAATTACAAATCCAGATCTTTCTCTTCTTTTTAGCTTTAATAAGGAGGGTGTTTTATTTTTACTTCTTGAAACACTGTCAATTGCTTTTCTCTCTACACTTTTTGGTGCTATTTTGTCCATTCCCTTTGCTTTTCTAGGAGCAACAAATATACTTCCAAGAGGAGTAAGTAATATCTTCAGATTTGCTGTTGTTGTTATTCGAACAATTCCTTCTTTCGTCTATGCTTTAATATTTATTAGAGTTACAGGGCCCGGAGCAACAGCAGGTATTCTCACGCTGTCTTTTTCTTCTATAGGTACTATAAGTAAGACGTTCACAGAGAATATTGAAAACCTAGATAAACGAATAATAGAGACTATGAGGGTAATGGGACTAAATACATTTCAAATAATAAGATATTGTGTGATTCCTCAAATAATGCCAGATTTTATCTCTTCTCTTATATATCGCTTTGAGATGAATTTACGAGACTCTACTGTTCTTGGACTTGTTGGTGCGGGAGGTATTGGAGCTCCACTAGTATTTGCAATTACCTGCCACAAATGGAATGAAGCAGGTTCAATTCTGATAGGTCTTGTTCTTTTGATTCTTTTTATTGAATATCTCTCTAGCTGCTTTAGAAATAAGCTAGCTAGAGGTGTATATTAAAATTCAAAGAAATGTGAAAACAATTGATATAAATAATATGTATCTTCTACTCCAGCTGTCTCATAGCTAGAGTGCATAGCTAGCTGTGCAACTCCTACATCACTAGTTTTAATAGAGACTTTTTGAGAAGAAAGGTTTCCAAGTGTTGAGCCACCCGGCACATCGCTGTGGTTATGGAATACCTGGTATGGAATATTATTCTTTTCTAAAAGAGAACGTGTGAAGGATCCACTTTCACCATCTGTTGTATATTTCTGGTTTGCGGAGTATTTAAGTAAAACTCCTCCATTCATTCTAGGCTTATTTGTTATATCACATTTTTCTGGATAATTTGGGTGAAGAGCATGACCGTTATCAGCACTAAGCATTCTAGACTTAGATAGTGCAATATATTTTTCCTCGCTATCCCAGCCTATAGCATTAGAAATTCTATCTAGCGTTGTGTTAAGGAAATCAGAGAGAGCTCCCTGCTTTGTTCCACTTCCTGTTTCTTCGTTATCGAAAAAAGCAACACAACTAATTGCATTGGTTCCATTTTTTTCTAATATTGCTTTTGTCGCAGAGAAAACACATCCGAGATCATCAATTTTAGGAGAAGAGAAAAATTCATTGTTTCTTCCACTCTTCATTGCTGGTGTTGCATTGTATAAAAAGAGATCATAATCAACAACGCTCTCTCCATCCTCCTCTAATAGAGAGATGAAATCCTCGTCTTTATCTGAAAATAGTGGAAGCATTTCCTTTTGTTGTGATATCTTCCAACCACTGTTTGCTTCTCTATTTTGGTGGATAGCTAAATTAGGAATTATTACCTTAATTTTGTCCTTTAGGTCGACTAATCTTTCTTCTATTTTGTCGCCTTTTTTATAAAAAACCCTTCCTGCAATAGAGAGAGGACGATCAAACCATGTTTGTAGCAATAGTCCACCATAGGTCTCTGTATTTAAAACAGATGGACGAGAAGGGCCACTAATTACTGGATTCCATTTTATTTTTAAGCATGGACTATCTGTATGAGCAGAAACTATATGGAAAAAGGAAGGAAACGAGGGGAGAGTGAAAGCAATAAGAGATGAAGAAGAGCGAGTTACAAAGTAAGATTTGCCTTTTTCTATACTCCATCTCTCTCCCTCTTTGAGTTCAATAAAGTTTGATGAAATGAGTAGTTTTTTTACTCTATCAACAGCATGGTATTGAGAAGGTGAGTTTGAAATAAAAGAGATTAATTCATCTGTAATTTGAACTTTTTTATCTAGCATAAATACTCCTATTTTGCTTCTAGTCTATTAATTTTAATGCCCTTTGTCTTCCATTTTCCACCAAATAGACGTGGGATAAATATTACAGCTCTTACAAGCCAATCAAGCCACATACCTATTTGTGTGCCTAGTAATCCTAGAGAAAAATAAACACCTAATAGGTGTGCAAATAGTACACGACATATCCACATATCGAGTGTTGCAGTAAGCATAACAGTCTTCGTGTCACCTGTTGCTTGAAGCATGCTTGGAACAACAAAGCCAGATGGCCAAAGAAGAGAACGACAGACGCAGTCAATTCTAATGTTAAGAATTGCTATAGATGAAGAAGCAAGTGATAGCTTATATAGGCCCACAATTTGTGGGGTAAGAATGAATGATAAGGCTGACGTTAGTGCCATACATAAATATGAAATACTAAGGAGCTTCTTTGAGTAATATAAGACAAGACTGTAGTCCTTTTTTCCCATGCATTGGCCTATTACTGTAATTGAAGCAAGGGAAATAGCTGTTCCTGGAATATCAATTAGTGTCTCCATATTATTAAAGACAGCATAGGCAGCAATTGATGCTGTTCCAAATGATGCAATTGTAGAGGAGATAACTATCTTTCCTATATAAAATAGTGACTTTTCAATTCCAACCGGAAGAGAGGAGGAGAAAATAAGCTTATTCATCTTAAGGTCAAATTCAAGCTTAAATGGATTAGGAATATATAGCTCCTTCCTTTTGTCTAAAACTATAATAAACATTATAAGAGCACCGATTATTCTCGAAATAAGACTAGCTATAGCCACCCCTAAGGCTCCAAGATTGTAGACATATAGAAATATGGCATTGCCAAGTATATTAATTATATTTACAAGAAGTGAGACAAAAAACGTTATTCTACTTCTTCCCATTGATCTACTTATTGCATTACAGGACGATAGAATGGCAAAAAATGGCATACTAATATAGATTGGAATAGAATACAGAAGGGCAGAAGTGAAGACACCCTCTTCAATGCTATTGTATATAATTTCGATTAGCTTTACTCTCCCGGCAAGGCAAAATATACATATTAACAGCGAGATGAAAAAAGAGAGTGAAAGAAGAGCTTTAGAAGCCTTTCTTGCTCTTTCCTTTTCTCCCATTCCTAGTAATTGGCATATTACAACCGAGCCACCTGTCGAGAAGGCTGCGATTAATTTCACTAATAGATTTTGAATAGTATTAATGCAGCTAACTCCACTTACAGCCTCTTCTCCGGCTCGTGCTACCATCATTGTGTCTGCGATGCCTACTGCTACAGAGAGTGCTGTATCTAATACAAGTGGCAGAATTAGAGAGAGAAGATAACGGTTTGAAAAGGGTAGCTTTGATTTATCTAAGGGTGCTTTATTTATCATTTAAAAATCAATGTCCATTTTCTCATCATCTAAGTCAGGCATTTTTTCTTCGTCTGTTTCAATATTATCATCTATTTCAATAATAGGAATAAAGGATACAGCTTCTTCTTCTCTTTCTTCCTCTTCATCCTCTTCATCTGTAACGAAATAGCGTAAATCTTGTTTCATATTTAAATTATAAATAAATAGGAGATTATGTCTACATACTATCACTTTGTGGTTTTGTGTGATTATAATAACACAATGAAAGGTATTAAAGTTATATTATTATTAATCGCAATTTTGCTTTTATTTGCGTCTTGTTCTACGTCCCTCACTATCCCTTACAATATGCCATCTAATATAGATATGTCGAGCTATAGAAATATAGCTATTAGTAGTACAACGCCTTCTCAAACCTCTGTCGCTGTTCCACTTTACATCAGATTAGATATTAAGGATTCTACAATCGATAGATATTTCTTGTTTTCCTCCTATGACTATAATTCAGTAAATAAGAAGAGTGCAAATGAGATAGATAAAATGCTTGAAAAGCTTTTTTCTTCTTCCTCTTATTACTCTCTTCTTCCAAGAGAGAAGACAGATGCATATGTCTCTCTATATAAAATAGGAAAGGATCCATCATCCTATTTACAAGAGGATGGTATTGATGCCTTAATTGTTCCTAAAATCACATCTCTTATTACAGATGAATATATTACAGCTAAAAAATATACAGATTCTTCAACTGGAAGCGTTAAAACAACGTATTACATAAATAGAAGAATAGATATCTCACTCACGCTTACTGTCTTAGATACAAAGACAAATAGTATTGTCTGTATAAAGGACTATAGAACATCTGATTATGACTATGAGTCGTTTGATCCTTCCTATTATTTATTTGATGTTGCAATCTCTACAGAGGATTTAGTTGCTAGGTCCATTTCGTCCTTTATCAGTGATATAGTTGCAGATTTCATCCCAACTAAAAAGAGCACAAGTATATCTCTTAAATCTAATAAGCCAAAAATTGAGAGTTTGGAGAGCGCATATAAAGCGGCAGAGGACGGAAACTATGAGTATGCTCTAAAGCTTTTTACCTCTACCTATAAGGACTATGGTCATATTCCATCTGCTTACAATGCTTCTGTTCTTTTAGCGAGCATGGGAAAAACAGATGAAGCTCTTTCTATTCTTAGTGATATTAGGAATAAGACAAATGATAGTGATGTAAATACTCTATACTCTAAGCTAATTGTTATAAAGGAGCGTAACGAGAGAGCTGAAGAGCAGCTTAGTACTAGTGGTGATAAATTAACAGCTAATACTAATAGTCCATATTCTTACCTATTTAATTAAAACATTACCC
>CAZLYD010000007.1:64380-75908 GCA_964563815.1 uncultured Spirochaetaceae bacterium | reverse complement strand
CTCTTTTTTATTTGCTTGACATTGAAAAAGAGATATAAGATTGAAGATTACCAAATGTCTTTCCTTCTATATTTCTATAGTTATATCTATAGCTATATGCAGAACCAAAAGACAACGAGAAGCCTCGAGGAAAGAATATTTCGCACTCTGCTTTCACCACAAAGGTCTGCTCTACTGTTCCCCATAAAGCAAGTCTAGTAATGCTCTCTTCGTCATCTAAGCCTTCAAAGGTATAATTGTTATAATCTTCTCCTCTTCCCTTCTCTCCATGTGCCATATAGAGAAAGGATGAAGCTATAGCATATTTTGATGTATCGTATGAGCCGCCCAAAGAGAAGACAAAACAATCAGGACCGTATTTATAAGTAGAATAGGAAATATCACTATATTGAGATTCAGTTACAGTATATCCTTGTAAAAAGTCTTGAGAAAAACAGCCATTAACATTTGCACTGTTACCCGTCTTTTTCTGTGTAATACGTCCTTCACTATCATAAAACTTAGTATTAAGATACATCCCCGGCATATTGTACACAGCTTCGCAATATAGATTAAAAAATCCATTATCAAATACATCGGTATATGAAATATTAAAGAGAGCACCAAATGCATTTGGTTCAACGAATCCATTTTCTTGCATGAAATAATCTATCTCACCCCTAAACTGGGCTTGGTCCATAGTAAGCTGAAGATATAGATTCCACTTATTTAAGAAGGAATAAGAAAAATCTAAAGAGAAAAGATTGTTTGCTTCAAATATCGATTCTTCTTGATAATTATAATAATCATGGAAAATCATAAACGGATTAAGGAAGCGGAAATCAAAACTATTATTGGTATCAAGAAGTGTTACTAGTGATAATGATACTCTAGTATTCATAGAGGGCATTATTTCATAATTAATGCTGTGTCGAAGCTCTTTATAATCAGAAAAGCGTGAAGAGAGTACCTCGTATGGCTTTAATCCCTCCTTGTGAGAAGAATCAAAATTCGTAAGAGAGAGAAAAACAGAGGTTCGTTTAGTATAAAAACCAAATTTTAAGAACTCTTGATATTCATAGTTATCACCAATGGCAGTGTTACCTGTATATCCTTCTCCTTGACTCATTCTGCTTCTACCAAGAATAAAGCTAATAGAATCTGTTCCAAGCGAAATACCAGCATCGGTTGGAATATTTTGATGAAAATAAAAATCTTTAAACGAAAGACTAAAAGCTCTATTAAAGATAGGTGAATAATCAGAGCCATCATTTCTCATTGATATTTTGTTCTTTATTTCAAGAGAAAGACGAGTGTATAGATTATCCTTAATAGTGTTTTCTAATAAGAGCTCTGCTAATGCTTTTCTATCGTTTTGACCTTTTATAAACCAATCCTCATCAGCATCATACACATTCTTGTACTCACCACACTCTCCCCAAGGAGAAGCTGTTTGAGTATACATTTCTGCATTAATTATACCACTAAGACTTACACTACCATTTTCATCGCTGTAGATAACAGACGAAGGACTAAGCATCCTTTTTGCTTCAAGAACTAAGCTATTGTTACTACCCAACCTCTCTTCTGCTCTCTCGATTGCTAATAAAAGCTGAGAAGCAGTAATTGGAGAAAAAGATGAAGGCCCTGTTACTCCACTATAGTGACAAAGCATATTTACCATTCTCCATTCGTAAGAAGAAGTTGTATAATACTTTTGACTATTAGCAAAGATAGAAGTAATAAGAAAAAAGAGAACTATTGAGAATAATAGAATTTTCTTAAACATATTTTTCCTTTTAAACAAAATAGTCTATTAAACTAAAGGCAGAAATAGTAGCACCTACAAATAGCTGCAAATTACTAAATGAACTGTTTTCAACATTTCTAAAGTTCTTCCACGTCGTATATGCTCCACCAAAAGATAGAGTAAGAGAGTCAAAGAGCTTGATGCTACACTCACTCTTAAAAGAGAGCGTGTACTCCTTAATTCCTGTTAAGCTATAATCATTATAGGTGTCTAGTCCATCAATGCCGATAAATGTATAGTTTTCAAGATTACTACCTCTTCCCTTTTCGCCATGTACCATATAGAAAATAGAGGAAGAAAAAGATAGAGCATCAAAGGAAGTATATGTAGAACCAAGAGTAAGAGTAAAACAGTCTGGACCATAGATATAGCCTGCATAATTCATGTTATCTACACCCTCTTCTCCGTTTCTAGCATATCCCACAAGATAATCTTGAGACCAGCAATAGGAAGAAGAAACACCCTTTTCAAGTGTAATAGAGCCATCATCTCTATAAAACTTAGTATTAAGATACATTGCTGGAGTGTTATATACTCCCTCTAGATAAACATTTAATATACCTTTGTTCACTAAGGAAGAATAAGAAAGATTAACTAATAAACCAAAGGAATTGGGATCTACGTATCCCAAATCCTCATAGTAGCTTCTAACCTCTCCCGGTAGCTGTATTTGATCTATACTCAGCTGTCCATATAGATATAAGCCCTTTGCTAGTGAAAGAGAGAGGTCACAAATAATCATGTTATTAGCTTCCAAAAGATTATGCTCATGGAAGTTATAGAGACTATGTAAGACAGAAAATGGATTGAGGAAACGAATATCAAAGGCACTATCTGTATCAAGTAAAGTAACAAAACCAAAAGAAAAGCGTATTTTATCAAAAAGTGCTATCTCATAGTCAGTTAAGTATCTTAATTGCCTAAAGGAAGAAAAGGTTGATGAATCAACCTGCCATGGCTTTTCTAATTCCTTGTCATGTGAAGAATCAAAAGAAGTTAAAGTAAAGAATATAGAGGAAAAACGATTGTAGTAACCAGCCTTTAACACTTCCTGGTAATCAAAGTTATCGCCAATAGCAGTATTTCCACTGTATCCCTCTCCCTTAGATTGTTTTACTCTTCCCGCTATTAAGCTTACTCCCTTTCCTCCTATAGAAACACCTGCATTATCTGGAGGGTTTTGCATGAAGTTTTCAAAGAAGATAGACGTGTGAAGCTTAGATGCCCAATAGTTTTCTTCAGTTGAAAACTTTTGTCTAAAATCGAAGACAAATCTACCATATACAGAATCAAGAACAGTAGAAGAAAATGTTACTTTTAGAAAGCTACTTCTTTCACCATGCCTTTTAATAAACCAATCACGGTCTAAATCCCAAGAAGAATAGAGGGGAAGTGAAAATGGATTTTCCTTTTGCCAATAAGCTTCGGGAGAGACTTCCAAGTCCAAAAAAAGTGATCCCAAATCATCTTCGAAAACAGCCTTATTACTAAGAATTTTCTTCATTTCAACTATAAAATAGTTGTTCTCTCCAAGGATTTTTTCAGCTCTCTCTAGCGATAGAAGAAGCTGAGAAGCTGTAACAGGACCATTACTAGTTGGTCCAATTACCCCAGCAGAATGACATATATCATTTACCATATGCCATTCTGTACTAGAGACAGGATAATAATTTTGACTATTTGCAAAAAGAGGAATAAAACAAAGAAAGAACAAAAAGACGATTAGAGCTCTTTTTAACACAACCTTCCCCCTTACTATAGCTAACAAACAATTATACTTATTTTACACTTTCTTAAATATTCTTTCACTAATTAAATTAGTTGCTTCTACTGCCTTACCTTCTTCTACACCTATTACAAATGTAGTATAGCTACCACCAAGTGAAACAGAAGAAGGCTTAATTGAGTTCTCTCTTAAAACATCTAAAGCATCGCAATATTGCATTGTTTCTTCAATCTTATTTCCCACAAGGCCAATAACAGCAAAGCCCTTTTTGCATTCAATCTCACCAAGAGAAAACTCTTCCTTTATTCTTTGGCACATAGCATCTATGTCTATTTTTTCTGCCATTTTTGTTTCGAAATACCAAGAAATAGAGTCGCACCCATAGAGTGTATAGCAAGGCTTAATTCCATATATATGCATTAAAGAGAGAATTTTGTGTCTCATTCCTGGTGTCTTAAAGAATAATAGCTTCTGAACATATAGCTTAGAAAGCCCAGCTTTATAGCTAACACCAATAACACCTTCCTCATCACAATCCTTTGTAATTAAAGTACCTTCATCTTCTATTTTATTTGTATTCCTAATATTAATAGGAATTGCTTTATCAATACATGGAGCAATAGCTTCTTCGTGGAAGACTGATGCTCCAACCTCAGAAAACTCTCTCACTTCTTTGTAGCTCATTCTCTTTATTGTATGAGCAGAAGGAACAATACGAGGATCAGAGGAATAAACACCCGAGACATCTGTCCAGTTTTCGTATAAATCACAAGACGAAGCTTTAGCAAGAATACTTCCTGTAATATCACTACCACCACGAGAAAAAGTGACTATCTCTTCGTTTTTATCCATGCCATAAAAGCCAGGAACAACGTAGTATTCATCCTTCTTCAATGCCTTTTCTAGCCTTGAATATGTTTCCTCTTCAACCTTATTGTCCTCTCCGATAACAATAACATCCTTAGCATCAAGGAAATTCCACTTTAAATAAGTGCTAATAAGTAAGGCAGAAAGGTACTCACCTCTACTTGCGGCATAAGCCCTTCCTTTTCCCTTTTCAATATTTTCTTTTATCTCATCTAGCTTAGCAGCAAGAATTGTATCGTCTAAGCCTAAGCCAGTAGCAATTTCACGATATCTCTTTTCAATTTTATCAAATTCCTCTTCAATCGAAAGACCGGAAGAAGCAAGAGAAGCACACTTATAAAGCACATCTGTTATCTTTTCGTCATCCTTGTTTCTCTTTCCAGGAGCAGAAACAACAACAATTTGTCTACTCTTATCATTTAAAAGAATATCTTTAACTTTTTTAATCTGATTAGAATCGCTAAGACTACTACCACCAAACTTACAAACCTTCATCGTCTTTTTCCTTTTGTAAAATATTAACCATTGTTCTTTCTCATTTCAACAGATTCACAAACACAAGGATCAAATAAAAGCTATTGGTAGTTGTCTTTATTTATTTTTTATTCTTTAATCATATGCTATGGATAAAAATAACAAAGAAAATATTATGGGAACAGAAGCCGTTCCAAGACTTTTAGTTAAGATGTCTCTACCATTAATGGTTTCAATGCTTGTTCAAGCTTTATATAACATAGTTGACTCCATATTTGTAGCTATGCTTTCGGAGACAGCTCTCACTGCTGTTTCACTTGCATTCCCACTGCAAAACCTACTAATTGCTTTTGGCGTTGGCACCGGCGTTGGTATGGCCTCATTTATGTCACGCAAACTAGGAGAGGGAGAAATTGAGACAGCAGAAAATGTTGCAGGAAACGGTCTTACACTAGCTATCCTTACATGGGTTTTCTTTGCTATTTTTGGTATCTTTGTCTCTAGACCATTCTTATCTCTATTTACAAATGATCCAGAATTACTAGAGTTATCTGTAGAGTATGCTCTTATAGTAATGCCTCTATCGCTATTTGTATTCTTATCACTGATGAACGAAAGAATACTCCAAGGAACTGGTGATAGCTTTTCATGTATGGTCTCCCAGATTTCAGGAGCAGTAACAAATATTATCCTAGACCCAATATTTATCTTTACTTTTAAAATGGGAATAAGCGGAGCAGCTATCGCAACTATAATTGGACAGGCAGTAAACTTCTTCGTCTCTCTCTATTTTGTAAGAAGAAATAAGTTTATAACAATTAGAAAGCATCATCTAAAGCTAGAAAAAAGATTTGTTTCTGCAATATACCAGGTTGGTTTTCCAACCATTATAACAAACAGTATCGGAACAGTTATGACTAGTTCCCTTAATGCTATTCTAATTGGCTTTAGTACTACAGCTGTTTCTGTTTTCAGCGTCTATTTCAAGCTTCAGTCCTTTGTCTTCATGCCTATATTTGGATTATCCGCAGGAATGGTTCCTATCATTGCATACAACTATGGTGCAATAAAGAAGAAAAGAATGCTAGAAACAGTTAAATGGGGAGCAATCATTGCTTTTTCAATAATGCTACTTGGAACACTTTTATTCCAATTCTTTCCTTCTACTCTTCTTGCTCTCTTTTCAGCAACACCAGAAATGTACAGAATTGGAGTTCCTGCCTTAAGAATTATTTCTCTTTGTTTCATCTTTGCTTCTATATCTATTGCACTCTCCTCTACATTCCAAGCAACAGGCTTCGGTATGGGTACAATGATTACATCTATCATTAGACAGCTTGGTGTTCTTGTTCCAGCAGCTTTTATTTTAAGTCGCATTTTCGGCTTAGTAGGTGCTTGGTGGGCATTTCCACTGGCAGAAACTGTAGGATTAGCTGTTTCAATTATTATTTATACCTATGTTTATCGAACAAGAATCAAAAATATGCCTAATAATTAAGGGCTTTAGTATGTGCCTGCGTGGCACATACTAAACATATAAACCTCCGTTAGAAACAGCTGTAGCATTTCTGGAATTGTTTCTAACACAGCAATAGCTAATGGCAAATCGTGAAAATGACGTTTAGGAGATTTCACCACTCTTTTTGAAGAACGTAAAGCTGATGCATAAGCTATTTAATATAATCCAACAAAAAAAAGGTTTTCCGTCTATAACAAACAAAAGGATTTATTCACGAGCATTCGCATAATGTATCGGAGCGCGGTATTTATTGTTAATTCCATCGTCTAGGGCAATCCTTATAATATGTTCTTTATCTACTTCTGATTTTATTAAATACTCATAAATCCAAACTGTTTTCTTTTTTTGCGTAATAGGGACAGTTAAAAAAGCAGAGGAGCAGATTACACCACACCAATACTTTTTAAATCTAATGGATCAATCACATCACCCAGGTTACTACAATTCCACACGAAATCACCTGCCCAATAATATTGAACATCTATGCACCAATTCCGTAGGTCTGTCCTTCCCCTTTTTAATATTTATAATCCAAAAACATCTTAACAAGTTAAGTAATATGAACTATATTATAGTTAACCTAGATGAACTATAATTAGTAGGATTATTATGGATACTTACATTTCTTATAATGCTATTTTTTCTATTTTTTCAAAAAAATACATGGATAAAAAGAAGGACCTTCCAATCAGACCAAGTGAAATGGGTGTTCTAAATATTATTACAGAAACAGAAGGACCACATACTCCAGTAATGCTATCTTCTCTATTAGGTGTATCAAAACCAATGATTACAGCACACATTACATCTCTTGAAAGTAAAGGATATATAACAAAGAGTCCATCCGAAAGAGATAAGCGTGCTTATTATATCCAACCAACAGAGAAGGCAAGAAAGTTAGTTGAAAAGACAAAAATAGAACTAAAGAACGATCTAGATACTCTAATTAATGGCCTAGGACAAGAGGATTTTAATACTCTTCTTAATCTCATAAAAAAAGCAAACACATTACTCTAAATAAAGGAGAGCAAAAATATGGATCTCAATGATAAAATATGGAACCCTTGGCATGGTTGCCACAAATGTTCTGAAGGTTGCCAAAATTGCTACGCTTATTTCTTAGATAAACGCTATGGTAGAGACACAAACCAAGTTTTAAAAAACAAGTCAGACTTCAATCTGCCTATAAAAAAGGATAAAGAAGGTAATTGGAAGCTTAATGATGGCTCCTTTGTTCGTGTATGTATGGCAAGTGACTTCTTTATTGAAGAAGCAGACGAATGGAGAGAGGAAGCCTGGGATTTTATTCGTCGTAGACCAAATGTTACATTTTCACTCCTAACTAAGAGAGCAGATCGTATTGCCTCCTGTCTTCCGAAAGATTGGAATGATGGCTGGGATAATGTTTCTTTCTCTGTCTCCTGTGAAAACCAAAAAAGATTAGACGAACGAATTCCTTATTTACTTGATTTACCTTGTAAACATAGATGGGTAAGCTTAAAGCCTTTTATTGGTGAAATTGATATCGCCCCATATCTAAAGAGCGGAAAAATTGAAACAGTTCTTGCAGGAGGCGAAAATTATCTTGGTTCTAGACCTCTTCACTATGAATGGGTAAAAAAAGTCCACGATGCATGTAGAGAATACAACACTCAGCTTATCTTTGGTCAAACTGGTAATATTTTCATTCGTGATGGGAAAGAATATAAAATTCATAACCGCACAGATCAAATGATTGAAGCACTTAAGTGTAATCTCCATTATCCAGAAGTAGATGCAGAAAAAGAAATAAATGCTATTAAAGAAAGAAAGGCTCTTATTAAGAAAGCAATAGAAGAAAAAAGAAAGGTAAAGGAAGAAGAAAAATTCCACTGCTAAGCATAGTTCCCTCTTATAAAATAATAAGGGGGATTTTTTAGCTAATCTTAGTTTTACTATTTCATTCCCAATTTCTATGATTTTGCACTATTTTTAGTAGTGATAATTTTTTGATCGAAATCAAGGCTTTAATGTAATAGCAAAAAGGCTTTCAAATTATCTTCCCCAAACAATGCTTTTATTAAGAAAATTCGAAGACATCAAAATTAATTTTTATGCATCAGTGTATGCGTATAAATATTCATCAAAAGTAAAATAATTCTTCTTTTTCTTGACTATTTTTACTTTTTCAAAAGATATTCGTTATTACTATAAAAATTTTTTTCACCAATATTTACTTATATTATAATGATTTGATTAAATGCCCTAGCTTTTTATTCAATTTTTTTGTATTTTTATGCAAAAAGTAGTTGACCTAGTCTAAACAAATGATTATTGTATGTTCATCTTTAAATAAATATACAAAAAGGAAAACTAAAATGAAAAAGCTTCTTACTCTTGTTTTAATCGCACTTCTCTCTCTTTCTCTATTTGCTCAGGCAACTAAAGAATCTAGCTCTGACACTGTTTACACAGTCGCTGCTTCTTGTGACTATCCTCCACTAGAATACATTGATGATAATGGTAATCAAGCAGGATATGAAATTGAATTAATAAAAGCAGTTGCAGAAGCAATGAACATTAAAATTAACATCGTTAACGTATCATTTGATGGAATCATCGCTGGTATTCAGGGTGGTCAGTATGACATTGGTGCATCAGGATTAACAATCACAGATGAAAGAAAGGCAACCTGTGATTTCTCAACTCCTATTCTTCAATTCGCTCTTTCAATTGTAACAAAGAATACTAATACAGATATCAAAAACGAAGACGATCTCTTTGGAAAGAAGATTGGCGTCCAGCTAGGCACAACATGCCAGTTCGCTTGTGAAGACATTGGCTTAGAGGTTGAAAAATATGACGAAGCTCCATCTGCTGTTCTCGACCTTGCTAATGGCAACCTAGATGCAGTTATTCTTGATAGTGTTGTTGCTGAAAACTTTGTTCTTGAGAATGAAAGCTACTCAAAGGTTCTAAAGATTGCTGGCTCCTTCACTTCAACAGACGATATGGGAATGGCTGTAAAAAAGGGTAATACAACACTATTAAATATCCTTAATGAAGGTCTCGTTAAAGTAAAAGAAAATGGTAAGCTTGATGAATTAAAAGCTAAATATGGTCTCCAATAATATCTTTTTAAATACATAAACTCGTCAGAGGAAGCTTTACTTCCTCTGGCTTTTTAGTGAGAAAGGAAAAATATATGGAAATGGAAAACAATAAACCATTAAGTTTAATTAAAAATAAAGTAATTTCAGTAGATAATACAGAAAGTAAAAAAGCCCCTACAGTCATCACAATGACAGATGGTGTTCTAATTCCTAAAAAAGGTAATAAGCACCTCTTTACATCTTGGCGTCTTACTTTCTTTGGTTCTGTCATTATTCTTATTCTTTTATGTGCTTTAAAGCCAAACATTTATTGGAAAATCTTTAAGTATACAATAACAGGTATTCCTACAACATTTGAATGTACTATCTTTGCCATCTTTGGAGCAATAATAATTGGAACTCTAACAGGGATCGGTTCATCATCAAAAAATAGGATTATTAACCAAATCTGTGGCATCTATGTTGAATTAATCCGTGGCATTCCTCTTCTCGTTCAATTAATGTTCCTTTACTATGCACTGGGTTCACTAATACACATAGATGGAATAGTTGCAGCAGTTATCGCACTCTCTATCTGCTTTGGTGCATATATGGGCGAAATAATAAGGGCAGGTATTCAGGCAATTCCAAAGGGGCAGACTGAAGCAGCAACAGCACTTGGACTATCAAAGAGTCAGACATTCTTTTCTGTTGTTCTTCCACAGACAATAAAGGTTGTTCTTCCTGCAATTGGAAACGAGTTTATATCTATGCTTAAGGATTCTTCGCTTGTCTCCATCCTAGCTCTTTCAGATATTCTAAAAAGAGGAAGAGAGTACATTTCTCGCACATTCCTTTCTCTAGAAACAATGCTAGTTGTTGCACTAATTTATCTAATACTCACACTTATCCTTTCTAGACTAGTAGGATTAATGGAAGAGAGGTTACACAAGAATGGCTAAGATAGAAATAAAAAATGTATATAAAGACTATGAGAATAATGATGGAACAATTCTCCATGCTGTAAAAAATGCTAATTTAACTATTAACGATGGAGAGGTTGTCGTTATTATTGGTCCTAGTGGTAGTGGTAAAAGTACTCTTTTAAGAACCGTTAATGGACTAGAAAAAGCACAGAGTGGATCAATTATAATTGATGATGTTGATATCATGAGTAAGGATGCAGACATTAGAAAAATAAGGGAGGATGTAGGAATGGTATTCCAGTCCTTTAATCTCTTCCCTCACCTATCTGTTATCGATAACATTACACTTGCTCCAATTAAGGTTAAAAAGCTTACAAAAAAAGAAGCTGAAGAAAAAGCAATGGTTCTACTCAAGAGAGTTGGACTAGAAGACAAAGCGCAACAAAAGCCATCTCAGCTTAGTGGTGGACAGCAACAGCGTGTTGCCATAGCACGAGCTTTAGCTATGGAGCCAAAAGCAATGCTATTTGACGAACCAACATCTGCTTTAGACCCAGAGATGATAAAGGAAGTATTAGACGTAATGCTTTCACTTGCTAAAGATGGAATGACTATGCTTCTTGTTACTCATGAAATGGGCTTTGCTAAAGCCGCAGCAGATAAAGTAGTATTTATGGCAGATGGCGAGATAGTTGAAACAGGAAAGCCTGAAGAGATGTTTAATTCGCCAAAAACACAAAGAGCAAAAGATTTCTTAAATCATATTCTCTAAGAGATTGAGAATTCTAGCTACAATTAATTTTGATAAAAACAGTCACAATTATCATTATAAGATTGTTTTGTGGCTGTTTTTCTAATAAGTCTTATATGTTTATCGTACCAGCCATCAAATCCTTTGCAAGAAAAGAGACGAAGTAAAAAGGTATTGTGAGTAATTTTTGTTCTCTATTATAGCCATAATTGTTTTTTGAAGCTTTAATGGCAAACTCAAACCTATTGTAGTTTGAAAATTTTTCAAGGGAATTAAGCGTACCTCTACCCTTCTTTACACCTATAGGATAGAGCTTGTTGTCTGATCAAACTATAAACTAAAGCTCTGCGGATGCTTTGCCACGCCAATAAAAGAGCTTATGACCTTTACTTATTAACTCATTTG
>CAZLYD010000007.1:27968-64280 GCA_964563815.1 uncultured Spirochaetaceae bacterium | reverse complement strand
CAAAGGAGACCACCAAATAATTGGTGGCCTCAAATTTTTAAAAAGTTAAATTCTTGTTGTTTATCTAAGAGAATGTAGTGTCTTTCTTATTGCACCCTTTCCTTCAATTAAAGCTTTAAAGTACTCAAGTGTCTTTTCTCCTAGTCCTACACTAAATAGGTCTACTCCAAAAATCTTGCTATTAGATAGAATCTCTCTTACCTTATCTAAAGAGCCTGTATATCCCAAGCTAATACCATCTAGCTCTCTTTGAGCATATTCAAGAAGAGGATCAGGAGATAAAACAAAAGCATTACCATCATCATCAACAGCCAATAGATAGCGTAGCCATCCAGCAAATACTAATGGAATATTCTTTAATAATGAAATATCTAGTCCTTTTTCAATATAAGCCTTTATAGTTTCACCGAATCTAATACCCAGCTTTTGAGAAGTATCAGTTGCAATACGCTGCGGAGTATCAGGCATAAAAGGATTAGGAAGACGAACATTAATTACTTCATCAATAAAGGAACGAGGATTAATAATAAGAGGATCAACAACAACTGGAAGACCTTCTTTGTATCCTATCTCTTTTATTAAAGCAACTAAATCCTCATCCTTCATCTCGCTATATATTCTCTCGTAGCCTAGAAGACAACCAAAAATAGCTAACGCAGTATGAAGAGGATTAAGACATGTGCAAACCTTCATTTTTTCAACCTTGTTTACAGTTTCACGATCTGTAAAATAGACACCACTCTTTTCAAGCTCTGGTCTACCATTAGGGAAATCATCCTCAATTACTAAGTATTGAGCCTCTTCTGCATTAACAAAGGAAGAAATATAAGTATGCTTACTAGTAATAACAGTCTCTGCTTCTTCATATCCATCTTCTCTTAAGATAGCAGCAACAGATGAGTCTGGACGAGGTGTGATTTTATCTATCATTGACCAAGGGAAGGAAACATCCTTGCTCTTTATCCAATCTAAGAAAGAAGACTCTGCTTTTCCGTTTTTAACCCACTCACTAGCTATCGTTGTAATAGCATTTTCAAGCTTCTCCCCATTATGAGAACAGTTATCCATAGAAACAAGAGCAATAGGCTTTTTATTCTCTCTATAACGAAGAAGTAGCAATTCTGTTAGCTTAGATAGCATCATATTGCATTTTCCAGGTCCATTTAAGAAGTCTTCTGTGTACAAAGCCATATATTCGCCTTCAGCATTCTTTAACGAATATCCCTTCTCTGTAATAGTGAAAGAAACCATCTGTAAGGAAGGAGACAAGAAAATCTCTTTAAAGCGATTCCATTCCGTCTCTCTCTTATAATCGAATGCATATGCTTCTGTTACAGAGCTAATAATATCCTTTTCAATAGAACCATTAGCCTTAAGTGTTACAAGAAGTGTTAGATTATCAAATTTGTTATAGATGTTATCAATAATTTCATAATCAAAGCCTTCTGCAACAATAATACCTTTATCAGTAATGCCCTCTTCAATCAAATGCTGTTGCAAACGAGCAGGGAATCCACGAAAAATATTACCAGCACCAAAGTGAACCCAAACAGGTTCCCTTTTAGTGCTTTCAATAACAACATCTCTATTATAAGAGGGAACATGGTATCCCTTCTCTTTCCACTCATTACTCTTTAGTCCTAAGTTAGTAAGAATCATAAATTACCTCACATTTCCTTAAAATATTCAGGATATTTTTTAACTATCTCTTTTTCTTCACAATCTAACTTTGATAAGTGCTCCTGTAATACTCTATGAGCCTTTTCAATGTTCTTCTCTTTAAGAGCATTTAAAAGAGAAATATGTTGCTCAATGTTAAGCTCTACACTTTCCCTGCTCGTTAAAGAAAGAAGCCTAATACGACGATAATTTCCGCTCTCTTTTTTTATAAGAAGCCAAAATCTCTCTAAAGCTGCTCCGCTATAGAATATATGATGCATCTCATCATCTGCTGAATAAAATCCTATATTGTCGCCCTTTTCTAAAGCTTCCTTTTGCAATTCAATATAGTATTCCATTTTTGCTAAATCGGAATTCTTGATATGGTTAAAATAGCTATCAAGAACACAGCTCTCAAGAGAAAAACGTAATAGCCTTTCCTCTGCCACTCTCTCTAAGTCAATTTTTGAGACCCAGCTTCCTTTTTGAGGAAAGATATCAACAAGAGACTCTGATTGTAAAACAATAAGAGCATCTCTAATTGGAGAACGTGATACATTTTCCTCTTCTGAAAGAAGAAGAATATTAATCTCCTCTCCCGGCTTTCGCCTCAAATAGATTATGTCTTCTTTTATCTTTTCATATATCGTCTGACTATTAGTCTTTCTCATTTATTAAGAAGCCTCTTTTCGCTTTTCTCTATGGCTTCCCAAAGTCCTTCGATGTAATAAGCACCAAGAGCTCTATCATACAAGCCGTATCCTGGCATAGCAACCTCACCCCAAATCATACGACCATGGTCTGGTCTAATTGGACCATCAAAGCCAGTTTCATATAGTGCTCTTACTATCTCATATAAATCGAATGAACCATCAGATGACAAATGACAAGCTTCCTCAAAGACACCAGGAGAGAAATGATGAAGATTTCTAACATGTGCAAAATGAATTCTTCCAGGAAGAGCTCTAATTATTCCAGGTAAATCATTATTTGGATTTGTACCAAAGGATCCAGCACAGAATGTTAGTCCATTGAATGGTGCATCAACAGCCTTCATTAGCTTTAATATCTTTTCCTTTGTAGTAATAATACGAGGAAGACCAAAAACAGGCCAAGCAGGATCGTCTGGATGTATTGCCATCTTAATGCCATATTTTTCACAAACAGGCTGTATTCTCTTTAAGAAATAAACCAGGTTATCAAAAAGCTTCTCTTCACTAACATCCTTATATGCTTCAAATAGCTCCTTTACCTTTTTAAGTCTCTCTGGTTCCCAACCAGGCATAACAAAGCCATTAGAGCTATCATTTGTTTGATCAAAGAAGGTTTGAGGATCAATCTGGTCTACAACCTTTTGGTCATAACTAAGCACTGTTGAACCATCTGCTCTTCTCTTACTTAAATCTGTTCTAGTCCAGTCAAAGACAGGCATAAAGTTGTAGCAAACTAATTTAATATCACACTTAGCAAGATTTTCGAGTGTTGTGATGTAGTTATCTATATATTTATCTCTATCATCATTTCCAATTTTTATTGCGTCATGAATGTTTACAGATTCAATACCTAAAATCTTTAATCCACTCTCTTCGACTTCCTTCTTTAAGGCTTCTATTCTCTCAATAGGCCATACCTCACCAGCAGGAATATCATAAAGTGTTGTTATAACGCCAGTTACTCCTGGAATTTGTCTAATCTGCCATAGTTTTACTGAGTCGGACTCACCGAACCAGCGAAGTGTCATATCCATAATATCCTCCACTAATATACTAGTATATTACTTCCGCTTTTTTATACTGTAAAGAAAAAAATAATTAATATAATTATTCATCAATATTTCATTTTCGAATAACAAAATATTTAAAAAAACAAAGCTGCCCTTTCGAGCAGCTAATTAATCTAAATAAACAGGTCTCTTTTCCTTTGAGCTCTTATAAATAGACTCAATAATTTCAACAGCCTTCATTGCTTCTTCGCCTGTAATTAATGGCTCAGTACCGGTTTCTAATGCTCTAATGACATCCATAAAAACAAGCTTATGGCCATAGTAGCTTATTGCTTTCGGATCTGAAGCACCTCCACCGGATGTAGTACAGGAGGAGTATTTCTCTCTTATTGTCTTATCTTCTGGTCTTTCATTCTTAAAAGACCAGGTTTTAAGGCTCTCTTCCTCTAAAACTACGCTGCCTTCTGTTCCTGTAATCTCAATTTTCTTCAAAAATCCTGGCCAAGAAGCAGTTGAAGCTTCAATAACACCAAGAGCACCATTTTCAAATGTCAGAACAGCACTAGCTGTATCCTCAACCTCAATATTCTCATGTCCTAAGGTTGCACATTCACCATAAATCGACTTAACCTTTCCACCAAACCATGAAAGAAGGTCAATTGCATGGATTCCTTGATTCATCAAAGCACCACCACCATCGAGCTTCCATGTACCATGCCAAGGAACACTATCATAGTACTCTTGATTTCTATACCACTTAATCTGAGCATCAATAAGAACAACTTTACCAAAACGTTTTTCATCAAGAGCCTTTTTAATTAAAAGAGGTGCTTCATGAAAACGAGACTGGAATATACCACCAAGGATAACACCATTTTCTTTAGCCTTTTCAATAAGAGTCCTACAACGCTCTATAGTTATTTCTAATGGTTTTTCAATAATAACATTCTTTTTATGTTCTATTGCTGAAAGTGCAACATCTAAGTGAGCACCGGATGGTGTTGTTATTGTGACAATATCAACACTATCGAAGAACTGATCTATGTCACTATAAGACTTACAAGAGTTTTCGAATGCAAACTTTTTTGCTCTTTCTTCGTTAAGGTCGTAGCAAGAGACCAAGGAAGCATTCTCTATTTCAGAGAGAGCTTTAGCGTGAACACTTGCAATAACGCCTGTTCCTATAATACCAAATCTTAATCGTTCCATGTCATCTCCTTTGCCATATTTTGAGCTGTAATTGCGATTCTAGCACTCTCTAAGACATGCTCCTCAGTCATTGCTGTATCTGTATTGTTAATACAATCTAGAATAAACTCACCAAAGAATGGAAAGCCTGTTTGACCTGTTGCATTAATATAATGTTCTCCGTCTTTATCGACAAAATAGATGTTATCCTTACTATCGACATCAGATGTAACGTTTACATATTTTCTTACTTCAACAGTTCCTTTAGTTCCAACGATAAAGAGTCTGCCATCTCCCCATGCACGAAGACCGTCTGGAGTAAACCAGTCCATTCTAACAAAGCAAGAGGCCCCGCTAGATGTAGTTACAACAGCTTCACCAAAATCGTTAAAATCACTCTTATCCTTATTCTCATAATTACCTACGGCACTATATTCTACCCTTGCACTATCACTATGAGTATAAGAAAGTAGTTGTTCAAACTGGTGTGATCCAATGTCTTGAAGAATTCCACCATTTTGACTTTTTAGGAAGAACCAATCGGGTCGAGTTGGCTTATTAAGGCGATGTGGAGCTAGAATGTTAACTGCAACTATTTTTCCCAGTAAGCCTTTATCTATCATTTCTTGAACCATGACAGCAGCTTCAACATGAATTCTTTCACCAAAATAAACCATATATCTCTTGCTTGTTTTCTTATACATCTTTTCAACTCTTTCGATGTCTTCTAAAAGAAGGAATCCTGGTTTATCACAGAAGAAATGTTTACCATTCTGCATAGCAGAGAGCCCAAGCTCAACACGCTTATCTGGTCTTATTGCACTAACAATAAGAGAAATAGAATCGTCAAGAATAATATCACTTTCACTATTAACTCTTATTGCATCCTTATAAACAGAACAGAAGCTATCAACCTTTTTTTCGTCTTTGTCATATACATTCTTAATCTCTGCACCTGCTTCTATTAGGCCATTAACCATGGCATAAATGTGACCATGGTCTAGGCCTATTACTGAAAAGACAAATTCTCCCTTTTCTACAACTTTTTTTGCATTAAGTGAGACTGGGGCATACATTTGACCATCCATCTTACCTGGCATTCTTTTTCCTCCTGAAAAGCTTAAAGAAACCAAACTGAGCTAAAAGAAGAACTACAATAAGCAACAAGAAGAAGACACAAATAGGCCTCTTAAACATAGGAGCAAAAGATCCATCTGAAAGTTTTAGAGCTCTTCTAAGGTTAGAATCACACATTGGTCCCAAGATAACACCTAATAAGAATGGTGCTGCTGGGAACTCTAACGATGTAAGAATCATACCAATAAGACCAAAAACAAACATAACCTTAACATCAAAGAGGTTATAGTTTATTAAGTATGCACCAATTACACATAGTACGTAGATTATTGGCATTAAGTATTTCTTATTTACTCCCAAAATCTTTACAGTAATTTTTGATAAAAATAGTGCAATAATAAACATCATTATCGATGCTAGTGCTAGATATATACATATGTTATAAAGGAAGTTAGGAGATTCTGTCATAAGAAGAGGACCTGGTCTATAGCCATGCATTAAAAATGCTGCAAGAAGTACTGCTGCAGGAGCAGAACCAGGAACTGCTAATGAAAGAACAGGAATTATTGCTCCTCCGATACAAGAGTTATTACCTGTTTCTACAGTAATAACACCTCTTGGATTTCCTTTTCCAAATGTATCCTTTTCCTTCTCTGGAGATAAACTCTTTGTTGCCCAATAGCTAAGCCAGCCACCCGTATCTTCACCGACACCAGGAATAATACCAACGCCTACGCCAATTAAAGCGGAACGAATTATTGTTATGATATTCTCAGAAAGAAGCTTAACACCCTTTTTCACTTCAAACCTTGAAGATTTAATAACACTATCGTCACTCTTACGTTTGAAAGCTTTAACGATTTCAGGAAAACCAAATAGACCAATCATTACAGGAATGAGTTGGATACCAGACATTAGGTTAACATTGCCGTAGCTAAATCTTGCAATAGTGTCGACAGTATCTAGACCGATACAAGAAACGATGAGACCAAGAATACCACTAATCCATCCCTTTATTGGGCTAGACTGAGCTGTAATTGTTCCACAAATAAGAATTCCAAATATAGAAAGAAGGAAGAACTCCCAAGAAGCAAACTTAAGTGCGAGGCTTGTTAAAAGTGGAGTAAATGTTAATACAAAGATAACACTAATTAAGGTTCCTAAGAAAGATGCTCCTGTTGCCAAGAAAATAGCAAGTCCTCCCTTTCCTTCTTTTGCCATCGGGAAACCATCAAGAGCAGTAGCCGCACTTGCTGGAGTACCTGGAATATTCAAAAGTATTGCGCTCTGACAACCACCACTAATTGCACCTACATATATAGACAGAAGTGATATTAATGCAGTCTGAGTCGGAAAATTGTATGTTAAACCAGTTAAGAGTGCAATTGCCATTGTTGCAGATAAGCCTGGTAGCATTCCCATAACTAGGCCTACCAATGTTGAAAGAAACATAACAAGAAGATTAAATGGCTGCATAGCAGTCATAAATGCAGTACCAAGATATTGTAAAGCCATTTCTTTCCTCCCTTATGGTAATGCTGCATTAAAGCAGTACTGGAAAACGATTACTACTAGTACGATTGAAGCAACAGCAACAATGATACTCTTCCACCATTTTCCTGCTTTGAGATAAAGAAATAGAGCTACAAGAAAAATAAGCGATGAAGCCCAAAAAGGAAGGAACTCTACCAAAAGAAATGAGTAAACAGCCATTAAGATGACACCAAGCGCTGTATAGAGATTCTCTTTATCTGTAACACTATTTTTGAAGCCTATTCCAGCTTCTTTCATCCTCTCAACTAGTTCAGTCTTCATACCTCTTTCACTCTTTAAAAGAGTAAAAGCAAATATAATACTAAAAACAAATAATAGTGCTCCAAGTATTGTTGGTAAAAAGCCAGGAGAGACTGTAAATTCTGTAATATTATATGGGGGTCGGGCTGCTTTTCTGTAGACGCCTAATCCTCCGACAAAAACATATACGCCGAGGATAGCGAGGACAAAAGAGAAGACCAAATCCTTTGTTTTCTTCTCCATAATAAATATCCTTACTTAAGTAGGCTGCCCCTGTATAAAAGGCAGCCATAGATTAATCAATAAAGATTAGTTTCTTTCAATTCCAAAATCAGCAGGATTGATTGTTACTGCACCTGCATCATACATCAAGTAACAAGCCTTTGATGCAAAGTTTTCAAGATAAGCCTGAGAGTCTGCTCTTCCCATTGGATTGACAGTAAAGCTTCTAGATTCACAGAAATCCAAGAAAGCCTGATCCTTAACTGCTACCTCAAATGCTGCATCAAGCTTAGCAAGAGAAGCTTCTGGAAGTCCTTTTGGAATAAGGATTGCTGTTACTTCACCCATTGGTAAAAGAGAAGCTGCTTCTGGGTAATAATTCTTAATTGATGGAATTGTTACACCTTCACTGATTGTGATGTCTTCATCAGCAAGTGTACAAAGAGCCTTTACCTGACCTGTGATAATAGCATCTTTGTATTCAGCAAGAAGCTGAGGACAGAAATCAATTTCGCCAGCAAGTGTTGCTGTGAAAGCAGGACCACCACCATTATAAGTAATGTGCTTATAAGGAGCACCTGCAATCTGCTTAATGATTTCAGCACCAAAATGACCGCCACTTCCAATACCTGCTGTACCAGCAGTAATCTCACCAGGATGCTCCTGAATAGCCTTAATTAAATCCTCAATAGTATTGAAAGGAGAGTTTTGAGGCACTACAATAACATTTGGAGCATAAGTGGCAACCCAGATATCCCATTCACGGAATGTCTTATCTGTATATCCATTAACTGGCATTGTACAGAATGCGAGCATACCATTTGCAAGCATTGTATAACCGTCAACCTTACTGTTCTGGACATTGAGTGTTCCAGCACTACCACCAGCACCAGGAGTGTTAACAACGTTAATGGTGACACCAAGTTCCTTGCCCATAGCATTTGCAAGCGCGCGGGCTGTGAGGTCTGTGGTTCCACCTGCTCCATATGGAACTGTCATGTTGATGTTCTTGTTTGGATATGTATCTTCCGTTGCTCCCTGAGCAAAGAGAGTGCAAGATACAAACACTGCACATAATAGAATGGTTAAAACTTTCTTCATCCTATCATTCCTCCTTATTTAATATCGATCGTCCTTCAATTACAGAACAATCGTGTATAAACCTTTTTGGCTCCATCTCCTTACCTTGAATGAGACTAAGTAAAACAGTTGCAGCTGTTACACCAAGCTCAGTATCATTCATATCTATACGAGAGAAATTATTCATTCCTGTGTATGACCATTCGGGTGAACCAATTAATAGGACAGAAATATCTTCTGGTATTCTCAGTCCTCTATTTACAATAGCGTTCACTCCGCCTTTTGCCTGAACGTTGAAGCCATAGAAAATTGCACTTACATCACTATGTTCATCTAATAGCTTTTCTGTTAACTCAAAGCCAGCATCACTTGAAAAAACTCCCTCATAAGAGAAAATCTCAGCCTTATCCCTTGAGTATTCAAGAACAGCACTCTTTCTAGCATCCAAATCTGGAATACCAGAATTCCACCCAATATAACCAATTTTCCTATGGCCTTTTTCCATTAAGTACTTTATGCCCTTCTCACCACAGCCTGCATTATTAGTTGTAACCCAAAAATATCCATCCGTATTCTCTAATGGTCTATCTACAACAACCATTGGAATTCCTATTTCTCTAATCAGCTTAGTATTCTCAGCACCCATTCTTGTTGGAGTTACGATAATGCCATCTACACGCTGTGCCATTAAGCGATAAATAATATCCTTTTCTTTTTCCGGATCATCATAGGTATCGCAAATAATCATATCAAAGCCAGCCTTAACAAATACGTCTTCTGCAGCTTTAATGATTCTCCCAAAGAACTGGTTTTCGAACTGTGGAATAAGGATTCCAATAAGATAACGATCTTTTCCTTTTAAAGAAGAAGCGCCATTACATTTTATGTAGTTTAATTTTGAAGCAGCCTCAATAACCCTTCTTCTTGTTTCTTCACTTATATACCTATTACCCTTTCCATTAAGCACATAGGAAACAGTACCAACTGTAGTTTTGGCTAATTCAGCAACATCCTTGAGCGTTGTATAGTTAGGCAAAGTCTCCTCCGTTTCATATGCAAACGTTTGCATATGGTGGCTTAAAATATAGGTGTGTTTTTCCACCTAAGAAAATTGAAACACCACATGAACGACATGTCAATAAAAAGTTATAAATTGAATTTTTTGTATTAATTAAAAGCTTAAATGCAGCCCTTAAAGAGAGACTAGGCTTAGCTACTTTTTCCATTCTTAAAGCAATAATTACTATTTAAATTAAAAAATCCTCCAACTTTCATTGGAGGACTAATTACTTCATCAGTTTTCTTAGAATGTATAAAGAGCACCAAAAACACCATAGAATGACATGCTGCCATTGAAGTTATCACTAGTAAAGACAAGGCCATAGCCAGCACCAAGCTTAGTAAATAGTGTTACAGGAACCTTTGAGAATGTATATTCAGCACCAACTGTCCAGAATGCATCTAAGCCAAGAATACTATCTTTGACAGAGAGAGCAACAACAGGACCTGTTGTAAGAGCGATTGTCTGAGTCTTTGTAAATGTTCCAGTGTTAAAATTAATATTGTAGAAGTTGTAGAAAGCACCTACATCACCACTGAAAGCAATACTGCTATTTTTGATAGCAATGCCAACATCACCCTGAACGTCGAATTTACCCATACCATACTTTATAGCTACACCACTATTTGTACCAAGTCCAACACCAACAGAGATAGAATCTTTTTTGTTTGTTCCTGTTGTAGAAGCAGCAAATACAGAACAGATAGCAAGTGATACAATGAGGATTAAAGCAATAATCTTCTTATTCATTTTTTTCTCCTTAATAATATTTCCTGTGCTAAATATAGCAAAAAAATAACTTTTTTAAAGTCCTTTTTTTAATAATTCTTAACTAATGTAAGAATAAGGTTTTTTGTTATATAATCACCATATGACACAGCTTTATTGTAAAACACCAGAAGAACTAAAAGAGTTACTTTCTTTAGATAAATTATTTCAAGCAAAAATCGTAAGAGATGCACTCATAAAGGGTGTGACAGATTTTAACAAAATGACATCCTTACCTAAAGAAGTTAGAGAAAGACTCTCTAAAGAGTTTCCTTCTGCGCTAACTAGTCGAGTACTAAGTACTCACATCTCTGATAGTGCTATTAAACTTGCTTTAGAGCTAGAGGACTCTTCTGTAGTTGAAACAGTACGCCTTAGTGACGGTAAGGGTCGTTATACTGCATGCTTATCTAGCCAGGTTGGTTGTGCAATGGGTTGTGCTTTTTGCTCTACAGGAACGATGGGCTTAGTTAGAAATCTAACAAGCTCAGAAATCATTGAAGAATATATCCAATTAGAAAAGCTTGGTAATCACATTTCTCATATAGTTTTCATGGGAATGGGAGAGCCTTTAGCTAATTTTAAAGAGGTTATCGCAGCACTTACAGAGCTTCATAGAGAAGACGGCTTGAATATATCATATAGAAGAATAACAGTCTCTACCTGTGGTCTTGTACCTGGCATAAAAAGACTATCAGAATTAAACCTTCAAGTTAAGCTTGCTGTATCACTAGTAGCAGCAACAAATGAAGTAAGAGACCAAATAATGAAGATTAACCACTCTTACCCATTACAGGAGTTAAAGAAAGCACTCATTTCTTTCCAGCATAAGGGTGAGAAAAGAATAACACTTGAGTACTGTATGCTAAGTGGTATTAATACAAGAGAAGAGGACGCAAAAAGCCTATCATCCTTTATAAAAGGCTTAGATGTATTGGTAAATCTTATAAGCTGGAATGCTGTAGAGGCTCTGCCATTTAAGAAGCCTAGTCAAAGCGAAGTATCTAAGTTTACCTCTTATCTAAAGAGAGAAGGTATAAAATATACAATAAGAAAAAGTAAGGGTGAAGATGAAAACGCAGCCTGCGGTCAGTTAGCAAGTAAGAGTAGAAGACACTAGATAATAAAAAAGTGAACTACATTTTCGTTATCAAAAAGCTAATTTAGAGCCTTTCCATCACAACATAAAAGTGATTAATTTTGCTTTGTATAAGAGCTTATATGTAATTATAATCTCTTATTTTAATAGCATTAAATATAGATAACTAAACCTTTTAGGTGTAGTTGTGTCAATAGAAAAGTTCAGAGACAGGAAAAGCTCATCCACTTATAATTAATGCCATGAGTGCTCAGAATGATTTCAGCTATAATCTCAAAAAAATAAGACAAAGTCTAAAGCTCAGCCAAGCTAAATTATCTGAGAGGATTGGTATAACAGCTAAGCATTTATCTGAAATAGAGCGAGGAAAATGTAATCCTTCCTTCGATATCATCGATAAAATCTCTACTGCTCTCGATACCCCTGCTTATGTTTTATTCATTTCACCAAAAGAAGAAGATTTCCTCTTCTCCCCCTCTGCTCTTTATACTATTTACGACAAGGCCTTAGAAAAAACAATTCAAGATCTACCAAAGTACGTAAAAAGGCAGGTTGAGATCGAGATAAAACAAAGTACAAAAAACAAATAAAAAAGTGGTCCGAAGACCACTATACTACTTTTCGAGAATTGCTTTAATTCTTCTTACACCCGCAGATGATGACTGCTCCTTAACAATCTTAAAGTGTCCAAGCTCACTAGTATGCTCAACGTGTGGACCACCACAAACTTCAATAGAGAAATCACCGATAGAATAGACTTTAACCTTCTCTCCATATTTATCATCGAACTGAGCTGCAGCACCCTTCTCTCTTGCTTCATCAAGTGTCATTACTTCACATACAACAGGAAGATCCTTCTCTATCATCTCATTAACAAGATCTTCTACCTTTTTAAGCTCTTCCTTTGTTAAAGCCTGAGGGTGATTAAAGTCAAATCTAAGACGTTCAGCTGTAATATTAGAGCCAAGCTGCTTTACATATCCGCCAAGAACAACAGAGAGAGCCTTATGAAGAAGATGAGTTGCTGTATGAAGAGCTGTAGTAGCTTCGCTATGGTCAGCAAGTCCTCCCTTAAAGGTCTGCTCGGAGCCTGCTCTACTTATTGCCTGGTGCTTCTCAAATGCTTCATCAAAGCCCTTTCTATCAACAGTAAAGCCATGCTCTTTTGCTAATTCCTCTGTAATCTCAATTGGGAAGCCATAAGTATCGTAAAGCTTGAAGGCAATACGACCACCAATTACTCTATTATTTCCCTTTAAAAGATTAGGAAGCATCTTCTCAAATTCCTTCTCTCCGTTAAGGAGTGTCTTTGAGAATTTTTCTTCCTCTTTCTCTAATTCTGTAAAGATAAAATCTTCGTGCTCAACTAATTCTGGATATGGTTCTTTATATAGATCAAGAACAACTGAAGCAAGACGAGAGAGGAAGGAGGATTCAATACCAAGCTTTCTAGCGTGTCTTATTGCTCTTCTAATAAGACGACGAAGAATATAACCCTGTCCAACATTTCCTGGAGCCATACCTCTTTGGTCGCCGAGAATAAATACACTTGTTCTTATATGGTCAGAAATAATTCTAATTGAAACATCATCTGTCTCATTCTCTCCATATTTCTTTCCGCATAAGCCCTCAATAGCTCTAATAATAGGAACGAAGACCTCTGTTTCATAAACACTCTTTTTACCCTGCAAAATAGCAATAGTTCTCTCTATACCCATTCCAGTATCGATACACTTTCTCTCTAGAGAATGGAAGCTACCATCCTTTTCCTTTCTATATTGCATGAAAACATCGTTCCAGATTTCAAAATACTTTCCACAGTGGCATCCTGGACGACAAGAAGGAGAGCACTTTTCACGACCCGTATCGATAAACATCTCACTATCTGGTCCACAAGGTCCTGTTTCTCCAGCAGGTCCCCACCAGTTATCCTCACGAGGAAGGAAATAAATTCTATCCTTTGAAATTCCTAATTCTTCCCATTTTTCTGCTGCCTCAGTATCACGAGGAACACTCTCATCACCGCCAAAGACTGTAACAGATAATAGTGCTGGGTCTATTTCCAAAACCTTTGTTAAGAATTCATATGAATAAGCAATCATCTCAGTTTTGGAATAAGCACCAAGAGACCAGTTTCCAAGCATTTCGAAAAATGTTAAATGGTTTGGATCTCCTACACTATCTATATCACCAGTTCTAATACATTTCTGATAATCGCAAAGCTTATTTCCTGCAGGATGCTCTTGACCAAGAAGATATGGAACAAGCGGATGCATACCTGCTGTTGTAAAGAGAACAGTTGGATCATTCTCTGGAATTAAAGAAGCTCCAGAAATCTGCTTATGTCCCTTAGAAACAAAAAACTCAATATACTTTTTTCTTAGCTCATTAGCTGTAAGTTCTTTCATACTTTTTTCCTCTAAATCTATTCTTTTGATGGTATTATCTTAAGAGTATTGCGTCAACAATGCACAAACTAACAAGGCAAAATTGAGGAAAAAAGATCCCCTTCTATTTCACCTTGCGCTTTCTTTTTCTGTTTTTCACTTCCTATTAGTTTTTTTATATCTTTTGGTTTCTTATAAATGAGAGCCCCGCACTCAGCTCTCTTTTGAAACCAACTGTAATTAGGATTATCAAGTAACGTATAAGGAACCATGCATTTCTTTCCTTCTTCCATCGCTTTATCAAAAATAGGCCAGCTTGGTCCTCCATTCTTTTCCTCGGTAAGAAAAAAGCCATCTCCCAACGAAGAAAGCAAGCGATTACGAAGCACTACGTGCCATTTTTCTCTCTTTGTTGAAGGGGGAAATTGTGTGAGTAAGAGTCCCTTTTCATATATTTGCCCCATTAATGGCAAGAGAGCCTCATTAGGACATTTAGAGAGAGAAGAAGAGAGTAAAGCTATTGCATCTCCACCCTTTTTTATTGCAACAGAAAGAGCAAAAGCACCAATTCCATTATCAAGAGGAGAAAGTAAGGTAGCTCCGCTTTTTATTATTTCGTCTACTGCTAAAATAGTATCTTCTTTTGCCTTTAAAGACGGCATGCCACTTCCTAAAACTACTATTTTTTTCTTCCTTAGTAATTCTAGTCTTCCCCCGCAATAAAGAAAATGAACACTAGTTTTCCCCTCATTAAGTGGAAAAAACTCACTGTTTTCACCAACAACAGAAAAAGCAAGCCTTTCATTTTCAAAAGAGTCTCTAACCTCTCTCCATATCTCTGTAAATCGATTCTCCTCTAGTGGTGAAGATGTAATTTTTTTTGCATATGAAACAAAGAAAGGAATATCTTCCTTCTCTACACTTTTGTATTCCCTCCAAGCCCTTTCTTCGTCTCCATTAAAAAATGAAAGAAGTGTCAAATATGCTTCAGCCTCTTCTCTTTGACTCATAGCTTTTAGCCTCCAAAAGTATATATAGAAAATCGATACGAGGTAGAGAAAAATCATGACGCTTAGCTATCCTAGAAAGAGAGGCTGCAAAGTAATTATTCTCAGTTCTACGCCCATTAATTATATCATCACACATGCTACTACGACCCATTGGCGGAAGAGAGAGCGTTGATTGTATCATCCCCTCTATATCGAGCTGTGTAATTGTTACTCCCTCCATTTTTGCAACAGTTTTTACATCTTGAGCAATTAATCTTATTAGCCTTAAGTAGTTATCATTATCTCTCAGCTCTCCATATGTAATTTCAAACAAAGCAGTTAGAGAATTAAAAGATATATTTGTCATAAACTTTACCCAACGAGAATGATGAATATCATCAGCAATTTTTGTTGGCATTCCACTACAATTAAAGAACTTTGCTATTCTTAATACACGTTCACTTTTACTATTGTCTCTTTCCCCCAAAGTAATTAAGCCCGGAGTAAAGGATGTGACATTTATTCCATCTCTGGAGCACGAAAGATTAGAGATAAAGCTATACAGAACCTTTTCTTTTCCAAAGTGAGACGAAAACAAATCTACACTTTCCAATCCATTTTGTAGTGGAATAATAACTGTTTTTTCTCCTACAAAAGGCTTCATTAAATCTATTGTGTCCTCTGCATCAAAGTTCTTAACACAGTTAATAATTAAATCTGCCTCAAAGGAGGAAGAAGGAGTAATTGTTTCAACACTGAGTGTAGAACCATTAAAAACAAGTGGGCGAGAAGAATAAAGTGCTCTATCTAGTCCAACTAAAAAAAAGAGAGAACATGACGCATAAAGATTGTGAGCAACAGTGGAGCCAACACAACCACGCCCAATAACAATTACTTTCATCCCTTTATTATGACTAACAGAAACTCTTTTTTGAAGAGAAGTTTTTATTTTTCTCTCTATCTTTCGCTATAACCCAATTAAAGATAAAATGACAATAAGAGGAAAATAATGTTAAGTAAGCTATATACACCAACAAAAGTAATATTCGGTAGATCTTCTATAGATAGTGTTGGCTCTCTTCTAAAGGAAGAAGGAGCAAAAAAGGTATTAATACACTATGGTTCTTCTAGAATAGAAAAAAACCATCTTTTAGAAAAAGTAACAAAACTTCTGGAAAAAGAGAATATTGATTATATAACAGTTAAAGGAGTTTCTCCTAATCCTCGACTATCAAAGGTAAGAGAAGCAACGAGAATAGCAAAAGAAGCAAATGTTGATTTCATTCTAGCTATCGGTGGTGGCTCTGTAATAGATTCTGCTAAAGCTATAGGTTATGCACTTAAAGACGATGGAGACGTTTGGGATTTCTATAGTAAAAAAAGAGAGCCAAAAGCAGCAGTTGGCGTTGGTGTTATCTTAACTATGGCAGCTAGTGGCTCTGAAATGAGCGATAGCTCTGTAATTACAAATGACTCTAATATGCTCAAAAGAGGCTGCAATAGTGATATTTCTCGTCCAAAATTTGCACTTCTTAACCCAGAGCTGACATATTCTGTTTCAAAGGAACAAACATCCTGTGGCACTGTAGATATATTAATGCACACTCTAGAGCGTTTCTTTATTAAGGGCGAGACACTAGAGATAACAGATAATCTCGCCATTTCTCTATTAAAAACTGTAATTGAGAATGGAAAAATAGCACTAGAGGATGGCTCTAATTACAGCGCTCGTTCTTCCTTAATGTGGGCCTCATCTCTTTCACATAACGGACTTATGGCACTAGGGAACGAAAAAAGAGGAGATTGGGCATCCCACCAATTAGAGCATGAGCTCAGTGGTAAATACGATATTCCTCATGGCTTAGGACTCGCTATCGTTTGGCCTAGCTGGGCTCGCTATGTATATAAAGAAAACCCAAAGCGCTTTGCTCTTCTTGGAAGAGAGCTCTTTAAAATAGAGAAGGAAAATGAAGAAGAAGCAGCACTTATGACAATTAAAAAAATGGAAGAGTATTTTACTTCTATCAATATGCCAATAACACTAAAGGAAATAGGTATTGCTTTAAACGAGGAAACTATCCAAGAGCTAGCACACAAAGCTTCATTCTTTTCTACAAGGAAAATTGGAGACTTTAAGGAATTAGACGAAATAGATATGCAAAATATATACAGGATGATGAAATAGATTTTATAGGGGGCAATATGATTTCCAACGAAAGACTATATAGTGTTGCTGTAGATTACTATGAAAAATCTAAAACAAAGAGTGAAATAGCTAAAGAACTGGGAGTATCACATGTTCAAGTTGGAAAGTATCTTAATCTTGCAAAGGAAAGAGGACTAGTAGAAATAGTACTTAATCCACCATCAGTTCATCCAGAAGAATTAGATAAGCTTACACTACGCTTCAAAGAGTTATATGGCTTAGAGGAGCTTGTTCTTGTTCCAGGTGCAGCAAGTGAAAGAACAAGCCACGCTTTTATTACAGAGGCACTTGTTCAATATATACTTTCTAACTACGCTAATGAAAATCTTCGCTTCTCTATAGGAATGGGAAGATTCGTGAAAGAAAGCGGAGAGAACAAGCTACGAATTGCAGATAAAAGAACAAAATGGAAAATCGTTCCAGCACTCAATTATGACAGAGAAGATATGAATAATGCATATTACGATGCAGAGAGTGTTTCTCTTAGCTATATCCACAATTGGGGTGTCGGAATGGACAAGAAAACAAAGGACACACTCTCCTCTTATCTAAAAAAAGAAGAAGCAGAGGCTATGGATAAGTATTACTTAGACCTTGATTTCGTTATCGGTGGTGTTGGTCTACCATTTCCAAGAAACCCACAGCTAAGAAGATCTGTTTTTAAAAAGGAAGATTTAGAGTCTCTCACTGATGATATCTCGGGTGACTACCTTAACTACTATTTCGATGAGTCAGGAAAGATTTTAATACCATCAACCCTTGGCCCATATGCAATTGAGCTTGAAACACTAAGAAGGATAAAAAAAAGAATAGCCGTTGCTAGCGGCTACTCAAAAATTGGAAGTATTTCTTCACTTTTAAAAACGGGCTTAGTAAATGTTCTTGTAACAGATTTACCAACTGCAAGAAACGTTCTTTCTATCTAAGTAGTGAACCAAGAGCAATTCTACTTCCACTCTTTTTATCAAAGAGAATAATTCCGTCTCCATTAAAAGAGAACTTTAGTTCCTTCATATATGGATAATCAACACTACCAAAAACCACACTAGTAAGGAAGGTGTCATTTACTTCTAGCTTTACTGTTGTTTCCATACCAGAAGGAAGTGTTGTATATACTAGGCCAGAGAAATCACCTTCTCCCAAAGTGATGAACTCAGGTCTAATACCAACTATAACATCTGTGCTTTCGGCAATTGGTGTAGAAGAAATAAACCTTACTTCCTTTCCGCAAAGCTCCAAATTTCCTTCCTTTTCTCCTGTCTTTGTCAAAGCTGAAGGAACAAAATTCATTGTTGGATTTCCAACAAAATCTGCAACAAAGAGATTAGATGGAGCGTTATAGACATCTAGTGGTGGTTCGTATTGCTGTAAAACACCCTTATCCATAAGACAAATCTTTGTTGCCAGTGCCATAGCTTCCATTTGGTCATGTGTAACATATACAAATGTAGAATCTGTATCAACATGAAGTCTCTTAAGCTCAGAACGCATCTCTAATCTAAGCTTTGCATCCAAATTTGATAGTGGCTCATCCATGAAGAGAACCTTTGGACTTGGAGCTAAGGTACGAGCAATAGCAACACGCTGCTGTTGTCCTCCACTAAGCTCAGAGGGATAACGAGATACAAATTGTTCAATTTTTAGCATCTTCATCATCTCTCCGACTCTCTCTTTAATCTTATCCTTAGGCCATTTTAAGTTTTCGAGACCAAAAGCGATATTTTGGTAGACAGTCATGTGTGGCCAGAGTGCGTAGTTCTGGAACAAGAATCCTATATCACGACGAGAAGATGGAACATCAATGCCCTCTTTACTATCAAAAACGACCTTGTCTCCAATTGTTATTCTTCCCTCAGTTGGTGTTTCTAAGCCTGCAATCATTCTAAGTGTTGTAGTCTTACCACAGCCAGAAGGACCCAAAAGAGTAATAAAATCTCTATCTTCAATAACTAAATTTAAATCATCTACAGCAACAAACTTGTCAAATTTTTTTGTTACATGTTCTAAAACAATTTTTGGCATATCAACCTCCGATACCCTTATCGATACTTGCTCCAGTTAGCTTATTAGTCAGAAGCTGAACAAGGAGAACAACCATAATAATTAAGAAGTTTATTCCATTACTAATTTGAGTAAGGCCATTTACTTCAAAATCCTGAAGAACCCTAGTAATAATTGAACCAGGGGCAGCAATAAGAACAAATAGTGAAAGCTCTCTCATACATGAGATGAAAGGTAATAGATATCCGCTAATAAAGCTTGCTTTCTGTATTGGGAACAATACCTTAGTCATTCTCTTGTACCATGGAACATTCATAATCTGTGCTGCTTCTTCTATTTCTACAGACAGCTGCATCATAGAGTTAGCCCCGCTTTTTGAAGCAAATGGCAAGAACTTTACTCCACCAACTATTATAAGAAGCCAAATCGAGCCACGTAAAAATGAGAAGGACTTCATATATGAAACAGAGAGATATACAGCACCAAAGCTCATTGCTGGAATTAGGTATGGGAAGAATGCCATATTAGAGACCCATCTAGCAAGTCTTGAGCCTCTTTTTCTAGCCACAGCATAACCAATCATAATTCCAGATGTACCAGATATAAAAGCAACAGCAAGTGATAAAAGTACACTCATTCCCATTGCCTTCCATATCGTAGGATTACATAAAATACCCTGAGAAGAACCAAATACTCTATCCTCAAGTGTATCCCTTGTTGTCCAGTAATAGAGAGTTAAGGTTGAATAATCACCAGGGACCTCCATCAGCGACTCAAGAGCAAAAGATACAAGAGGAACAATAGCTAAGAAGACAGCAATAACTAAAACTACAACAGTAATTATCGCTCGTGCCTTTCCCAGCTTAACAAGAGAAACCTGACCAGATTTACCACTTACTGTAGTGAATGACTTACGCTTACCAGTAAACTTGTTATTTAGTGTTAGAATTACAACAGAAAATAGGAGTAGAATAATGGCAACAGCAAAGCCCTGACCTTGCATACTCGAGGTATTAAAAAGAGATCTCATTGTTGTAGAGACAGTTGCAAAGGATCCATTTTTATTGAGGAAGGATGGAACTGTATAACTAGAGAGACTACTAGAAAATACCAAAAGTACAGTAGAAATAAGAGATGGCATTACAATAGGAAGAGTAACACGTCTTAGTATCTTAAAGCGTGATGCCTTTAATACAGTTGCAGCCTCCTCTAAATTAGCATCCATATTCCTTAAAATTCCACCAATAAGAAGGTATGCAAATGGAGCATAGTGAATACCTAAGCACATAGCACATGGAAAAAATCCATATAAAGCCCACTCCGGAACACAAAGGCCAGTGAGACTTTCGAGCATACCAACCTGATTGTAGCAGGCAACAATCTTACTATTTTTAAAGAAATTCTCCCAAAACATTGCGATAGACCAGCTAGGCATAATGTATGGAAATACGAAAATCGTTGATAAGAATTTCTTACATTTCATATCTGAACGAGTTATTAACCAAGCAACAACTCCCCCCAGTCCTACAGCAACAAGACAAGCAAGAAGTGCCATTAAAATTGAATTAAGTAATGGCTTCCAAAAGGTAGTTAGAGAGTAGTTATATAACTTTTCTGCTAAAATCGTCTTCCAATGATAGAGAGTATAAGTACCAGCCTTAGCGCCACAATCTCTAACTTCTCCAGCGTGTACAATAAAAGAATCTCTTACAAGAGAAAATAAAGGAAGACAGACAGTGATAAAAAGAATAAAGAAGAAAATAATTGTAATAACGTTAGCTGGCTTACTAAAGTAGCTAATAGCATTATTAATTCTTCTTCTGTATTTAGTATTAATCTTCATTTTATCTCCAAGGGAAAAAGATAATCGGATAAATCTATTATGTTTTTTCTATATAAAGGGAGGCCGAAACCTCCCCTCGTATTGATTTAAAAAATAATCAAACAGTTACAAGGCTTCTAATGTAAGCACTTGCTTCCTTATAAACAGAATCAATGTAATCAATATCTTCAACAATAGAATTATTCTTCCATTCTGTAAGAGTATGGTCTGTCTCAACAGCAGGAATAGCTGTGTTGATTGGGTAATATCCAAGAGATGACCATCCCTCTGTGAAGCCTTCTGGTGTGAAGAAGTATTCTAAGAAAAGACAAGCTGTGTATGGGAGTCTTGTTGTCTTAGGAATCATGATCCACATCTTGTAGAAATAAGCATCGAAGCCTTCGATTGTTGTATTCCATCCAGTTACTGCAAGCTCCTTGTTATAGTCATTTGTTGTTGGGTAGTCCTTAACCTTGTTTAATGGACCATAAACAACCTGACCAGTTGTCATAGAAACCATGTTCTTAACAGCTGTTGTATCTGAGCTATGCCATGTTGTGACATTCTTAACAAATTCAGTTAAGAACTTATAACCAATGTTCTGGTATCCATCGCCTGCTGCATATTCTGCGCCAAAATAGCTCTTATAAGCAGAAGCTAACTTTTCACAAGCACTTGGGCTAGTAAGCATGATCAAGAATGACATGTTAACTGTTTCATTAGCTGGATTCTGGAAGGAAAGCTGCTTAATACCCTTTAGTTCTTTTCCATCAACACCTGTGAGCTGCCAAATATTCTGGATATAGTCATAGCCATATTCGCCAGTTACATTCCAGAAAAGGTTCTTGTTAACATATAAAGCTGTTAGTGGGTCTTTGTCTTCATCGCTAATATCAAAGGATGAAGGAACATAATTATAAACATAACCAGTGTCAATCAAAGAAGATTTTAAAGATGAACCATCCTGAACCATTGCAACATCACAAACATACTGGTCTTGACCAAGAGCAGTTGTAAGCTCTGTATAGAGTGCAAGGTCCTTAGAAGAAGAGAAAGCCTCATACTTAAACCATGAATACTTTTCCTGGAAACCAGCAAGAACCTTCTTTAAGCCAGAAGTAACACCACGAGCTGCAAATGTAACACCACTGCTCTCAAATTCAGCCTTTGCAGCTGCTTCAAGCTCTTCAAGTGTCATTGTCTGAGCCTTTTCAATGGCTGCAAGAACAGGATCGGAAGGAGTGCTTGCCTCAGAAGAACCCTGAGCAAAACAACTACCTGTGATAAATAATGCAATTAAAGCTACTAGAAAAAACTTTTTCATATATGCTCCTTTTTTATTACAAAAGTAACTTTTTTAAAGGATATATTTGTTTAGTCCAAAATACAACATTATTCTTGACTTCTTTATAAATAAAGAAGCCTTAACACGATATAATTTCAGTTATAGAATTATGTCACACTTTAATATAGCAAGTCGAAAGAGAAACACCAATTAGCTTAATAGTTCCATTCTTCACCACCTTACTAAGCACTATTTCAACTAGAAAAGAATCTAAAGATTTGGTTCTATTAGCCAAAATTAAAATAATAGAATTCTTGGCTAATAGAGATATATTTAATATTTGGCTCAGAAAGCTTCCTTTAAAATAAGAGAAAAGCCTTCCTTTCTTAATAATAAAAATTTCTTTAAGAAAAAAGAAAAAGTTGACAACTCTATATTTCTGTCGAATTATTATAAAAAAGGTTACATTTGAAACTAAAAGTTCAAAAAGGAAGGAAACTATGAAGAAAGTATTTTCTACATTTCTCGTTCTACTTTTAGCTTTTGCTCTTTTTGCTCAAGGAGCTCAGGAAGCTGGAAAAGAAGAAAAATCAACAGTTAGAGTAATGATTTGGACAAGCTCATATGATCAGAAGATTCTTCCAAACAATATTGAAGAAAAGTTTGAAGCTGCTTTCCCTCAGTATGATCTTGTTTTCGAGCAGGTTGAATATGATTCACTCGATTCTCAGACTCTACTCTCACACAACACAGGAAACGATTATGATGTAATCATGGTCAACCATTCATCTCTTCCTATGTTCGTCTCCGGTGGCGTTGTTGCCCCACTTGATGATGTAGTTGCAAAGCTAGATATGGAGTATTACTCAGAAAAGGCTGTCAACGCAAGTAAATTTGGTGAGCATTGGTATGGTATTCCATTTGATCCAGACTGCCGTATCTTAGCTTACAACCAAAAGATTATTTCTGAGCTTGGCTTTGATGCTCCTAAAACAACAGATGATGTCTTAAAGATTGCTGAAGCTGGCTTCGAAAAGGGCTACTATGCAATGGCTGGTGGTTTAAATAGAAACACATTCTGTATCTATGACCTTGGTGGCTTTATGCTTTGTTGGGGCGTCAATGTTTACACACAGGATGCTAATGGAAAGTATGTTTGTCAGTTAAATACTCCAGAAGCTATCGACTATATGCATTGGGCACAAAGAATGTATGCTTGTATGCCACACGATGCTAACCTCGACAACTCTACAGCTCGTTCTTGGTTCTCTCAGGGACAGGTCTTAATGCTCTGGTGGACACCAAGCCAGATTGCTTCTGTTCTCCCTAATTTCGAAAACAGAGAGGATTGTGCTTTTGCAGAAATGCCACTTGGACCAAGCGGAATTAATGGTTCTGCAATGGGTGGTTATATGTGGTCAATCGGTTCTGGAGCTGAAAATCCAGAAGGTGCTAAGGCATTCATCGAATGGGCACTTCAGCCAGAAATGCAGGGTCAGATTTGTCGTGGTCTTCCAGCAGATAGCAGAGCTTACGACTATGAACCATATAACGTTCCAGAATATGATATGTTCCGCGAACAGATTTCTAAGGCAGAATATCCTGTTCCTCTAACAAGTGTTCTTACTCAAGTATTTGATACATGGAACAGAACATATGCTCGTTGTATGATGGGTGAACTCACACCAGAACAAGCTTGTGCAATCGGCTACACAGAAGTTCAGGCTCTTTTAGATACTATTAACTAACTTTAAGTAGGATGTGCCTACGGGCACATCCTGTGAGGTTTATATGAAGAAATCACTGGGAGAGAAAGTATTACCTTACTTTCTAATATTGCCAACAGTCTTAATGCTTGGCGTTTTTTTGTTGTATCCAATGATATACAACGTCGTTCTTAGTTTTTTTAACTATAGTCTAGCTTCCGTTAATAGACCCTTTGTTGGTTTTGACAATTATGCCAAAATGCTGAAGGAAACTAGAATGTGGCAGGCTGTGGGAAGAACCGCCATTTGGACTGGAACTAACCTAGTCATTTCAATTCTAATTGGAGTTGGAGCTGCTTTTCTTCTTTATAGCAACTTCAAGGGCTCCTCAATACTTAAATCCTTTGTTTTAATACCCTGGATTCTACCTTCTGTCATCACAGGATATATCTTTTCGCTTATGATGAATGAAAAGGCAGGTATTATTACTTATCTACTTAGGGCATCAAAATTAGTAAACCCTAATTTCTCCTTCTTCGATAATGGACCATTATCAATGACAGCAGCCATAATGGCTAACGTATGGAGAGCATTCCCATTTTTCACTCTCATGCTCTACGCCAAGCTCTGCACAATTCCAACAGACCATGTAGAGGCAGCTAAATTAGAGGGTGCTAACGGCTTACAGATGTTTATCTATGTCTATCTGCCATTTATCAGAGAAACACTCTTCTCTTGTATCTTCTTGTGCTTTATTTGGACCTTTAATGCATATGACATTATGAAGGTTATGACTAATGGAGGACCTGCAGATATGACAACAACTCTTTCTATCCTTATCCAGAGAGAGGCATTCTCTTATTTCTCTCTGTCTAATGCGTCAACTATGAGCGTAATTGCTTTCACTATAATGCTAACAATAATAGTAGTATTCCGTTCTCTCAGTAATATTATTAGGAGGAAATATGAGTAATAAAAAAATAGAAAGACGCTCTACTCTTTCTTCATTTATAGTTTATTTCTTTGCACTCATTTTACTCATTATCATTCTTTTCCCTTTTTATTGGATTATTTGTACATCCTTTAAGGAAACACTGGATATATATGTAGTGCCACCGGAGCTATTTCCTAAGCACTTTAATCTTAGTAACTATTCATTAGCCTTCTCTCACTATAAGGTTTTACAATTCTTACTTAATAGCTTAAAGGTAACACTCTCAACAGTTTTCTTTACAACACTCCTTGGCTCCTTAACTGCATTCTCAATAACAAGACTTAAGTTTAAGGGCTCTAAGGCGCTAAGAAAATTTTTGGGAGTAACACAGATGTTCCCTGTTGTAGTACTTCTTGTTCCCCTATTTCTCTTTTGTACAAAGATAGGAATGTACAATAAGCTCACATCCTTAGTTCTTCCCTATATCGCTCTTCAGCTTCCTGTCTCTATTATTTTGCAATCAGGTTACTACAGCGATGTACCACTAGCACTAGAAGAAGCAGGTAAGCTAGACGGATGCTCAACTCTTCAGATGTTCTCAAGAATCTTTTTGCCTCTTGTTACTCCCGGTATTGTAGCTACAGCAGTATATACCTTCATTCAGGTTTGGCAGGAATTCTTAATTGCTTCATCTCTTATAACAAAGAAGGCTTCCTTTACCCTTACAGTTGGTCTCACTACCTTTAAAGGTGATGAGATGACAGATTGGGGTTCATTAATGGCAACAAGTGTAATCATAGCTATTCCAGCTTTAATACTTTTCAATCTTTCACAGGAATTTTTCATCAATAAGGTTGCAGGAAGTGTAAAGGAATAAAGATGATTACAACTGTTACTCTCAACCCATGTTTTGATAAAACTCTATTCCTTTCCTCCTTTAGTCTATCATCTATGAATAGAGTTAATAGCTATCGCCTTGATCCTTCTGGAAAAGCTATAAATGTATCACTTGCTCTTGAAGAGATGGGATACAAAACAAACGCCTTAGGCTTTTTGTATACAAAGGGCAAAGAGGATTTCCTTTCTCTCTTAAGGGAAAAGAATTTGGATTATAGATTTATAGAGGCTCAGGGTAGAATAAGAGAAAACATCAAAATATGGGATGATGAGAGTAAAAGGACTATAGAAGTTAACCAAAGTGGAGAAGTTGTACCTCCTGAAAAATGGCAAGATTTTAAAGAATTGTTCTCTTCTTTCTTACCCTTCTCCACTTTGGTTATTCTATCTGGAAGTGTTCCCAAGGGAATAGGAGAAGACGCATACAAGGAGATGGTAGAATTAGCAAATAAATACAATAAGCCAGTCTTTGTTGATGCAGAGGGACCACTATTACTAAAGGCGCTAGAAGCTTCCCCTACGCTAATTAAGCCTAATCTCTATGAATTAAAGAAAACATTTGGCTTAGAGAGCGAAAATATAGCGGATATAGTAAAATTAGGACATGATATAATAAGAGAGTACAAAGTAAAATATGTTGTTGTTTCTCTTTCCGAAGATGGTGCTCTTTTAATAGAAGAAAACCACCAATATTTTGCACCTGCGTTAAGTGTAAATGTAAAAAGCACACAAGGCGCAGGAGACTGTATGGTTGCTGGGTGTGCTGTCTCGTATCTAGAGAAAAAAGATGCAAAAGAAATGTTAAAGTACGCCATTAGTGCTGCTTCAAGCAAAATCGAAAAAGAAGGAACAGACATTAGTGGTCTTTCTCTTTTTAAGAAGTATATACCACAGGTAACGGTAAGCGAGGTTTATTATGAGTAGTTTAATAGTATTTTCCGGTAAAGCAGGAACAGGAAAAACTACTCTTGCTGAAATTGTTGCAAAAGAAGAAAAGCTTACATATATAGACTACGATACAATAAACCAGCCCTTTTTAGAGGGAATAGAAAAGAAGATAGGACTCTTTAATTTAGATAGATATTCTTTTTATCGATATTGGAGGGATGAAACATACAAAACTCTATGGGATATAACAATAGAGAATTTAAAATTGGGAAACAGTGTTGTTTTATCTGCCCCGCTAACACAAGAATTACAAAACAAGTCCTACCCTGCTTTCATAAGAGAAAAAGCCGGAGTAAGCTTTAATCTCCTTCTTTGCTATATGGCACCGCCATATAGTCTACACAAAGTAATGATGGAGAAGCGTAACAGCATTAGAGATGAAGATTTTATTAATAGCGAAGAGCGTTTTTCATCACTAATGGGAGTAGAGGTTCCACAATGGGAAGAAGAAACATTAATTTTAAGCAGTGGAGATATTGAAAAAAATAAGAAAATAGTTTTAGAAAGAATAGACTTTCTTAGGAGGAATATATGGGTCTAGTAACAATGAAGTATGAAATGATTAAAGCAATGGAAGGAGGATACGCTGTTCCTGCTTTCAATTTCTTCTCTTTTGATAACCTTGTTGGTATTGCAAAGGCAGCAGCAGAAAAGAAGAGTCCAGTTATTGCAATGGCAACAACAAGTGGCATAAAGGTTATGGGAGAAAAAGCAACTGTAAAGATGGCAGAAGGAGTTGCTGCTGACTTTGGTATTGATTTAATCCTTCACCTTGATCATTGTACAGATATTAGCCTATTAAAGCGCTGTGTTGATAATGGCTTTACATCTGTTATGATTGATAGCTCCAAAAAAAGCTACGAGGAAAACGTTAAGGATACAAGAGAATGTGTTGAATATGCTTCTCGTTATGGCGTTAGTGTTGAAGCAGAGCTTGGACACGTTGGCGGAAAGGAAGACGACATTGTTGTTGATGACCAATCTATTATGTTTACTCAGCCAGAAAAGGCACTCAGCTTTGTCATCGAAACTGGTATCGATGCCTTAGCAGTTGCTGTTGGTACTGTTCACGGCTTTTATAAGGCAGAGCCAAAGCTTGATTTTGAAAGAATTGAAAGAATCAATGCCCTCCTTCCAACAACTCCACTCGTTCTCCATGGTGGAACTGGTGTTCCTTATTCAGATTTTAGAAAGGCAATTGAAAGAGGCGTTAGAAAGATTAATGTTGGAACAGAGCTTAAGGTTCATGGCGTTTTTGATACCTCTCTCAGTGGCTTCAATAATCCAGAAAGCAAGAGTGATCCAAGATTTGTCAGTAAGCTTGTAATTAATAAGGTTGCATCAATTTGTAGTGAAATAATAGACGTAATGGGTTCAGAAGGAAAGAGCGGTAAATAAAAGATGGATTCTGTTCTTACTATTGGTCTAAGTCCTACATTTCAAAAAATTATTGTTTTTTCTTCCTTCAGAGAAAATGAAGTAAACAGAAGCTCTGAGGTAAAACAGGTATGCTCTGGAAAAGCAATTAATGTTTCGAAGATACTTAAAAAGCTAGGTCGTGAATCTCTCAATCTCCTTCCCCTTGGAGGAATTAGGAAAAATGAATTTATTTCGCTATGCCAAAAGGAAGGAGTAAATATACGCCACTTGGAAGTAAAAGCAGAAATTAGAACCTGTACAACAATAATTAATAAGGAAAAAAAGACATCTACAGAGCTTGTTGAAGAATCTAATAGAGTTGAAGAAGTAGACAGTACTAACTTTTTTAATCTCTTCTTAAAAGAAGTAGATAACCATAGGGCAGTTGTAATATCAGGAACAAAGGCTCCAGGGTTTTCAGCATACTTAATACCAGAAATTGTTAGAGAGAGCAAAAAGAGAGGTAAGCTCGTTATTCTTGACGTTAAAGGAGATGATTTAAAAGAATCTCTTAAATATTCACCAGATATAATCAAGCCTAACCTCTCTGAGTTTCTCTCAACCTTCTCTATCAAGAAAGAGGTATCTGAAAACGAAGAAAATACAGAAGTAAAGGAAAGGGTAATTGAGATTGCAAAGCATCTCTTTAATCAATATGGAACAAAAAGCGTAATTACAAGAGGTAAGTATTCCACATGGGTCTATAATGGCTCCTCCTTCTTCACGATTGATAACGAAAACGTAGCTGTCGTAAATACAATAGGATGTGGTGATACTTTTACTGCCTCACTCACTCATAGTCTACTAAACGAGGAAAGCTTAGAAAACGCAGTAAAATTCGCATCCCTTTGTGCACAAAAAAAAGCCACACATCTCACTCTAGATATATAATGTAGGTATGGACTCTTATCTTGGTTTTGATATAGGAACAACAAATATGAAGTGTTTAGTACTCTCAGACGAGGGTACTATTCTTTCTGTTTTAAAAGAACCAACACCAAAAGTAAAAACCAATGATATTACTTATTTTGATCTAGCAAAAATAGAGCGCTTTGTTGATTCTTCTCTTTCCTTCTTAAAGACAAAATACACAATAAAAGCTGTTGGCTTTTCTTCTATTGGAGAAACAGTTGTTCCAATAAAGAATGGAAAAGCAATATGTAATCCACCACTATGGAATGAAAGAGAGGTAACAAGCACAGAAGAAGAAAGAAAAGTAATTAGAAAATATGCTAGACCCGAAATAAGCGGAGCAAACTTCAAGCCACTTTTCTCTATTAATAAAATACTTTGGATGAAGAAAAACATACCACCTGTTAAAAACGCAGATCTTTTTCTTCCCCTCTCCTCATACCTATCTTTCATTAAAACTGGAGTTGCTTCTTACGACTACTCTCAAGCTAGCAGAACAGGCTTATTTGACATATACAAAAGAAATTGGATAGAAGATTTATTAGATATTTTCTCTATTCCTCTTCCCTCTTCAATTCTTCCAATTGGAAGCAACGTAGGAGAGAAAGAGAAAATAACATATGGCCTTGGTGGACACGACCATATTGTTGGCTTTTTTGCTATCACTAATACATTTAAGGAGAAAAATAAAAGCTTATATTATTCATCAATGGGAACATCTGAAGTACTTGCAACTCTAATTGAAGAAGAAAAAGCTTCTCTCTTTACTCCACTCGACACATCATACTTTCTTCCCTCCTTTCTTCCTTCTTCCTTTATTGCAACCCGCTCCTTTAGAAACTTTGGTTCAACAATGGAAAGAATGAGAGAAAGAACTAATTTTGGCACCGATTACTCTCTCATTAATGAGAAAATAGAAGGTCTCAATAGCACCTTTCCTTCTTCCATTATTTCAACTAATGGAGACTTCTTATTTGGTGGAAAGCAAGAAGAAGACTTAAAGATAATAAGAGAAAAAGAAGGAACGAAGGCTGAAGAAATAATGGAGAGCTGTTACTTGTATCTTGGAGTAGTAACAGAGATGATGCGAAGAAATTTAGAGAAGGAATACAAAAAGAACAAGGATTTTATCTTTGCTGTTGGTGGTGGAGTAACAAAAAACCCATTGTTCCTTTCTTATCTTTCTTCTTCTCTCTCATCTCCTATCCATCTGCTTGAAACAGAAGAAATAAGCGCTCTTGGTGCTGCTATGGCAGGAATGAAGGCAAAGAATGTGGAAGCGGAAAAAATAGGAAAAAGAATAATTTATCCAGATAACAAATATACTAAGCTAATAGACGAAACAGCAAAAATATACAGAGAATTTATATGAAAAGAATAACACTAATTAGACATGGAAAACAGGATACAGATCTATTTAATGCAGATTGTTCTCTCTCCGATATTGGAAGACAGCAGGCTTTATTACTGAAAGAAAGACTGAGAGAGAAAAGCTTTGACAAAATATACTCGAGTACTCTCAAGCGAGCAATAGAGACAAGTGATATTCTTAACGAAAACTGGAATAAAGAGATAGAGAGACGAAAAGAACTAAATGAAATAGATTACGGCCTTTTTACTGGTATTCCTATTCTCTCTCAAAAGAATGAAAACAAGGATTTCTTTACTCGCCTTAATAGCAGAAAGGAAGACCTCTCATTCCCTGAAGGAGAAAATGGTGAGATGGCTTATAGGAGGGCACTTCCTGTTTTTAAAGAAATAGAAGAAAGCAAATATAATTCAATACTAATTGTTGCTCATGGTGGCTTAATTAGAGCACTCATTGCAGGTCTCCTTTCTCTCCCCTTCTCTTCTCGTTTCGCTTTCTCTAAATACTTAGAGAACACAAGCATCACAGAGCTTTTATATGACGAGAATACAAATCTCTACTTCTTAGAATCATTAAACGACAGCGATCACCTTAAGGGAAGAGACGACCTGAGACGAAAGGAATAGATTAAATAACCCTTATACTCTTTATTTCTCTTCTCATTCTAATTCTTTTCGCCACTTTTTGATTAATAGAGCTAATTATATCTCTTCGTATTCTAGTGAATCGTAGCGATAACTCACAATCCGACTTTGAGGAACATTTCTTTCTATTTCGAGTTCTTCCATGGTCATTTTGAGTATTGAAGACTAGCCAGAACGACGAACGACCATAAGTATTTTCACAAAAGATGCACAAAGTAAGTCATTATTCTATCGAGATACATTTCTCTATAAATCATGGTTAACTTCTTCAGTAAACAAAGCGATAGTTAGCTAGTTTTACGGTTTATAATCGCAAAAGCTTTCAACTTTTTACTTAATTGCGATTTAATTACTAGATCTTACGGGGAATTGTTTGATTATGCTTTACTTCATTGTTGTAATTTATTATTTCATCTAAAAGAAAAAGCCACCTAGATTTTAACTAAGTGGCTTAGATTTATTTAGTTTTAATCAAAGCTGAGGACCAGCTGCGACGAGAGCCTTACCTTCTTCTGTATCTTCATACTTAGCAAAGTTCTTAATAAATCTACCAGCAAGATCTTTAGCCTTAACTTCCCAATCTTCTTTATTTGAATATGTGTCTCTTGGGTCGAGAATAGCTGGATCAACACCTGGAAGAGATGTAGGAACTGAGAAATTGAAGTATGGAATCTTCTTTGTTTCAGCATTGAGAATGTCACCATTGAGGATAGCATCGATGATACCTCTAGTATCCTTGATGGAAATTCTCTTACCTGTTCCATTCCAACCTGTGTTGACAAGATAAGCCTTAGCACCAGACTTTTCCATCTTCTTAACAAGCTCTTCACCATATTTTGTTGGAGGAAGCTCTAAGAATGCCTGGCCAAAGCAAGCTGAGAATGTTGGTGTTGGTTCTGTGATACCTCTTTCTGTACCAGCAAGCTTAGCTGTGAAGCCAGAGAGGAAGTAGTACTTTGTCTGCTCTGGTGTGAGAACAGAAACTGGAGGAAGAACACCGAAAGCATCAGCAGAAAGGAAGATAACATTCTTTGCTGCTGGAGCTGTTGAAACAGGTCTAACAATGTTCTGGATGTGATTGATTGGATAAGAAACACGTGTGTTTTCTGTAACAGACTTATCTGCAAAATCAATCTTACCATCTTCAGAAACTGTTACGTTCTCAAGAAGAGCGTCCTTCTTAATAGCGTTGTAGATATCTGGTTCTGATTCTTTATCAAGGTTAATAACCTTTGCGTAGCATCCACCTTCGAAGTTGAAGACACCATTGTCATCCCAACCATGCTCATCGTCTCCAATTAAGAGTCTCTTTGGATCTGTTGAAAGAGTTGTCTTACCTGTACCTGAAAGGCCGAAGAAGATAGCTGTGTTTTCACCATTGAGGTCTGTATTAGCAGAACAGTGCATGCTTGCAATACCCTTAAGTGGGAGGTAGTAGTTCATCATTGAGAACATACCCTTCTTCATTTCTCCACCATACCAAGTATTAATAATAACCTGCTCGCGTGATGTAATATTGAATACAACAGCTGTTTCGCTATTTAAACCAAGTTCTTTATAATTTTCAACCTTAGCCTTAGAAGCGTTATAAACAACAAAGTCTGGTTTAAAGTCCTTGAGTTCTTCTTCTGTTGGCTGGATAAACATGTTCTTTACAAAATGAGCCTGCCAAGCAACTTCGACGATAAAACGGATAGCCATTCTTGTATCTTTGTTTGCGCCACAGAAAGCATCAACAACAAATAATCTCTTATTTGAGAGTTCGTCGATAGCAATCTTCTTAACAGCATCCCAAGCTTCTTTTGATGCAGGATGGTTATCATTCTTGTAAGCATCACTTGTCCACCAAACTGTGTCCTTAGAATTTTCATCAACAACGATGAACTTATCTTTTGGAGAACGACCTGTATAAATACCAGTCATAACATTAACAGCACCAAGTTCTGTTACCTGTCCCTTTTCAAAGCCCTGAAGCTCTGACTTTGTCTCTTCCTCGAATAATAATTCATAGGATGGGTTATAGACGATTTCTTTGGTACCTGTAATACCATAAGCTTTCAAATCGATAGCCATTTTTTTATCTCCTTGTAACCTAACAAATCATCAGAAATTAATCACTCAATTCCCGACATGTAAACATATTAATACATTTTTCAATTTTTTATCATCATGGTAAAGACATAAAGATATAAAAAATTAATTTTTTATCTTATTTATTAACTATCCCAATTGTAAAATTGCAAATGATAAGGAAAAAGAAACAGCGTAATGACTTGACGCAACAATGAAAGAGTCTAAGACTATAAATACAATACTTAAAGGAGTAATTATGGGTAAAAACATTAAAAGACTGTTCACTTTAATGGTTGTTCTTGTTCTTTCAGTAAGCTTGTTTGCACAGGCTGTTATTGAAAACCAGGAGTACTATGGAAGAACAGTAATCCTACACTCAAATGATGTTCATGGTGCCATTGAGGGCTATGCTTACATCGCCCAGCTAAGGGATGATTTCGAAAAGAAGGGTGCAACCGTTCTTTTAGTAGATGCTGGTGACTTTAGCCAGGGTACTACATATGTAAGCACATCCAAAGGTGCTGATGCAGTTACAATGATGAATGCTGCAGGTTATGACCTTGCAACACTTGGTAACCACGAATTCGATTATGGATACCCACAGCTTGTTGAAAATCTCGAAAAGGCAGAATTTGCAGTTCTTTGTGCAGACGTCTTTGATGCAAACGGTAGACCTATCTATAATTCAGCTGTTACTTTCGATACTGGAAAGGGTGCTACTATTGGTTTCATCGGTCTTGAAACACCAGAAGCTCAGACAAAGGCTAACCCTGCTCTTATCAAGGGATTAGATTTTGTTGCCGAAGATGATCTATATTCTCAGACACAGGCAGTTATCGACGCTCTTGAAAATAAAGGTGTTGATACAATCATCGGTCTCTTCCACCTTGGTGTAGATAGTGAATCTGATCCTAACAGATCTATTGATGTTTACAACAATACAACAGGTCTTGATTTCATCATCGATGGTCACTCACACACTGTCATGACAGAAAGTGAAGAGGGTCTTCCAGTTCAGTCAACAGGAACAGCATTTGCTAATATTGGTGTTATCGTAATCAATAGCAAAACTGGTGTTATTGAAGACAACTACCTTCTCTCAACAGAGGGCTTAGCAAAGAAGGAATCTGTTTCTGAAGTTGCTCAGACAATCATTGATAGAGTTAACGCTGAATATGATATCATTTTTGCTTCTAACAACGTTGAACTCAATGGCGACAGAGAACCAGGTAACAGAACAGAAGAAACAAACCTTGGAGACCTCATTACAGATGCTATGATGTGGACTATCCTCAAGGACGAAGGAAGCCTTACAGTTGACAAAGAGCATACTGTTGCAATCACTAACGGTGGTGGTATTAGAGCATGGATCCATTCTGGCAATGTTACAAAGAAAGACGTTAACACTGTCCTTCCATTCGGAAATACTATTGCAGTTGTATATGTAAAGGGTTCTGAGCTCTTAGAAGCACTCGAAGCTTCTACTTATTGTACTCCTGTTTCTATCGGAGGCTTCCCTCAGGTTGCAGGAATTGATTTCACAATCGATACAACAAAGGCTTATGACAAGAATAGCGAAAGCTATCCTCAGTCAACATACTATGGTCCTGCTTCTATTAACCGTGTAACTATCAATAGTGTTAATGGAGCTCCATTCGAACCAGATGCAACATATGCTGTTATTACAAATAACTTCGTTGCAGCAGGTGGTGACACATATTATGCTTTCGCAGCTGCTTCTTCTCAGTTCGATACAGGTATTCCACTAGACGAAGCTGTTATGGATTATATCACAACAGTTCTTGGTGGCGTTATCTCTGAAGACTATAAAGAACCAGAAGGAAGAATCCACGTTATTACTGAAGAAGCTGAAGATGATGGAAAGATCACAATCGGCGGTCTTGATAGTGATATTTGGTTCACAAAGTATGGTAATGTCTACATGGACAGCAAGGTCAGTGATTTCTTCGCTCTTGGATACGAAGAAGGCGACCTTGTTAAAGTATCTTTCTTAGACAAAGAATTAGTTCTCCCTGTAGTTCCAACATATTCTTACGTTGATCAGGGTTCTGCAGCTATCATCGCTCCACTTGGAGAAAATGGTCAGCCAACTGGTTATCTTTCATTAGCTATCAATATGGGTAACTTCGGTGAAACATATGGTTTGGCATATAAGACAACTAATGAAGACAAAACTTGGTTCTGGACAGCTTTTGAAGGCGTAACATATCCTGTTGAAATTAAGTTCGAAATGGCAGAAAAAGGTGGATACCTCTCTCAGTACATTCTCCATGACTTAACAAGAACTAACAACAGAGAAGACTATAGTGAGCTCAGTGATAACGACTTTGCTAACTTCAGAGAAGTCACAACAACAGGTATGGGTAGTGGTAAGCTCTATAGAACATCTAGCCCAATTAATCCTGAACTTGGTAGAAATACATATGCAGATAAGGCTATGAGCGAAAATGGCGTCACAGTTGCTATGAACCTTGCTAATGATAAAGCAACTGCTTCTTCATACGATAATTTCGATTCTACATATTATTCCAAGCAGAACGTTATCTACCTCAACCTCGGTGTTGACTTCCAGGCTGATGAATTCAAGAAAGGTCTTGCAGAGGGCTTAAGATACTTTGCTTCTAATGAAGGTGTTTACCTTGTTCACTGTACAGAAGGAAAGGACAGAGCTGGCTTTGTTAGTGCACTTCTTGAATGCTTCATGGGCGCAACATATGATGAAGTTATTGCTGATTATATGAAGACTTATGAAAACTACTATAAGGTTGAAAAAGGAACAGAAAAGTACAACGCTATTGCTTCTAGCAACATCGAAAAGACTCTCATGACAGCTTTTGGTGTCACAGATCTTAAGAGTGCAGATCTCAAGAGTGGTGCTACATCCTACCTCCTTTCTCTTGGCTTAACAGAAGCAGAAATTGCTGCTCTCGAAGCTAACCTAAAGTAAGATAGAGAAAAAACCAAAAGGCAAGCTTGGAAACAGGCTTGCCTTTTTTTATCCTATCTCTAAAACAAAAAACGTATTCCCG
>CAZLYD010000007.1:5366-27868 GCA_964563815.1 uncultured Spirochaetaceae bacterium | reverse complement strand
TCGGGAACATAGAATAATAGTATGATAGTTTCTTCGGTAAAAGATATTGGACTACTAGTAAAAAACAAAAGAAAGGAAATAGGCTTAACTCAAAAAGAAGCCAGTAGAATAATTAATGTTGGTGTCAGATTCTTTTCTGAACTAGAAAATGGCAAGCCGACACTAGAGATAGACAAAGTTTTCAGAGTTTTAAAACATTTTGGAATAGAATTAGAAGCAAGAGATAAATAATGGCCAAACTAAATATCTATTATAGAGATAAAATTATAGGGGAAATCTTTACTGACGCAACCTTCGGTATTCGTTTAAAATACACAGATAATGCCAGTTTTCCACTTTCTCTTAGTCTCCCTTTTTCAGTGGTTTACTACCTGACGGAGAAATGAGAGAACGCATTGCAAAAAATGCTCATGTATCATCTACGTCATTTTTTAGGCTTCTTTCTTATTATGGAAGAGATATCGCTGGAGCATTCGAAATACTAAATGAAGATGATGTTCCATCCTCACCTTCTCCTTTTCATACATAAAGATCAATGAAGAGACTATAACAACAAAACTTGAAGAGTGCGATGTTGTTCCTCTCTTATCTTGGGGAGGAGAGGCAAGAATGAGTCTTGCTGGAGCTCAAGATAAAATTGCACTGTTTCAAAGTGGTGATGAACTATATTTACCCATATTAGGTGCCCCTTCAAATGTAATTTTAAAAGCAGGTAACAACGATTACGCAATTAATGAATACGTTACTACAAAGATTGCATCCTTTATGGGACTAGAGGTTCCAGAGATAACCATACGAGACTACAATGGAAGAATTGCTTTTATCTCTAAACGTTTTGATAGATTAGAAGAAAATGGTCAAGTTTTTCGTCTCCATCAAGAGAATATGTGCCAAGCACTCTCTATTCTACCTGAAAACAAGTACGAAGAAGATGGTGGACCATCCATAAGAAAAATATCATCACTGCTACTAGATAAAACAAAGCTACCACTCTCTTCACTTAAAGAATTTGCTAAAGCAACAGTTTTCAACTACCTCATTGGTAACTGTGATGCTCATGGCAAAAACTTTTCTCTCCTCTATACATCGCAGCCCTCATCTCCCCGCCTTGCTCCTTTATATGATCTTACTTCTACTACTATCTATCCGCACCTTAAGAGAAATATGGCAATGAAAATCGGAAATGAAAAAAAATCGATCGAATAGGAAGAGAAGACATTATTTCTTCTGGAATAGTTGGAAGAAAAGAGATGGAAAAAATCCTAGATGAATTAATCTCTCTTATCTTACCTTCTTTTTCTAAAGCAGAAGAAGCACTTAACCCAATAGCTCATAAAACACTAGAAGTAATTAAAAATGACGTATTAAAAAGAGTCAGTAAACTAAAATAGTTTATTTTTCAACAATTAAAAATAAGTAAGTGTTTAAATAATCAAGACTACTAGCTCAGCAGGTAGCTTGCTCTCTATGTAATAACCCTTCGTTACCTGCCTCGCCATGGCGTTCGAAAATACAGTCGGTTGCACCTTTGATTATGGAGATTCTTTTTATTTTGTGCAAAGCTAAAGTTTTTCGGAACCTCCGCACGATGATGGGGTATTCATTTTACAAAAAAAGGCTTGTCTTCAAAGAGAAAACAAGCCCAACATACAAGACAAGTTAATCAACCCTTTCTTGATTCATATACTGCAGCACCACCTAAGAAATACTTAGATAACGTAAAGAATAAAACAAACATAGGAATACTTGCTAAAAGAGCACAAGCCATCAAAGCACCTTCATCTGTCTGCTTTTCTTCAGCAAACTTTGAGATATAGAGTGGAATAGTCTTCATTTTTTCTGCTTGAGAACAAAGAAGTGGCCACAAAAGGTTATCCCACTGGTTTCTAAAAGAGAGAATTCCGAGTGTTGCGATAACAGGTGTTGAATTGGGGAGAACGATTTTATAATAAATCTTGAATTCATTTAAACCATCAACACGAGCAGCATCTAAGTATTCACTTGGGAATGTAATAAGATACTGTCTCATCTGGAAGACACCAAATGCACTTACCAGGAATGGAATAATTAAACCCTGAATGGTATTAATCATCTTAAACTTTGATGCAACAAGATATAGAGGAATCATAATTGCTTCAAAAGGAATCATCATGGTACTCATAATTGCCATAAATACAAGTGTCTTACCTTTAAAGTTAAACTTAGCTAAGCCATATCCACAAAGAGAAGATAAAAGTACAGTAGTAAGAGCACAAGTAATAGCAACTATTAAAGAGTTGAATAGATTACGGAAGAATACCTTCTCTCCATGGTTACCCAAAATAGCCTTCTGGAAATTAGTAAAGAATGTTCTACTTTCTGAAGTAAAATAACTCTTACTAGGAATCCATGTATATGGCATCGACATAATCTGTTTAGCATCCATAAAGGAAGCTGTTACCATGAATACTAGAGGTAACAATGTGAATACTAATACAAGAATAAGAACTGCATATGTAAGTATTTCTTCTATTCCTACTTTGCCTACAAATTTATTATTATTCATGCTTCACCTCAATATTCAAAATCTTCACCACCCTTCTGTGCTTTAAACTGCAAGAAGGTTAAGAAGAGCATAATGACAAAGAGAATAATAGACATAGCGCTAGAGCGACCTAATCTTCTATTAACAATACCTGTGTAATAAATATTCATTGTTATTACATCTATTGGTTCTCTTGCTGTACCACCCTGTACAAACATATATTGAGTGCTAAATGTTTTTAAGCACTGTAGCATTGCCATAATAGAAACAAGCATGATAGTTGGCTTAAGTAATGGAAGAGTAATCCTCCAGAAGGTATGCCATCTAGAAGAACCATCTACTAGAGCTGCTTCATAGAGTGTTGGTGGAATGGAAGCAAGACCAGTAATAAACAAAATAGTGAAGTAGCCAATATACTTCCAGAAATATACGATGATAGTAGAAGCTTGGAGCATAACATCACTAGTAAGCCATTGATAATCTCTACCAGATGTCCTCATAACAAAATTAGATATCTGATTAAAAAGACCCGTTGGCTGGAAAAGAATCATCCAAATAGTTGCTGCAACAACACTAGAGAGAACAGCAGGTGTATAGTAAGCAAGCTCGAACAGCTTAGAGTGTCCTGGCTTACGTAATTGCATAATCAAAACAGCAAGAACAAGAGAAACAACGACCATAGGAACAAATGTTCCAATAGTGAATATCCCTGTTGCTTTTAAGGAGTTAATTAATGAAAAACCACCATTAGATTGGGTAAAAAGATAGACGTAGTTATCAAAACCTATAAAATTCCACGTTCTCCTAATGGCATCACGGTTAGTTAAGGATGTTATAAATGCACTTATAATTGGATAGAAGCTGAATACTGCGAAGAAAATTAGACAAGGAATAGTGAAAGCAAATCCCCACCTAGCCTGTTTTCTCTCAATACTGTAACCTTTTTTACTCATTTTATTACCTTTAATAGCGGGTCGATTTATACTCGACCCGCCTTGAGTGTTAAATTAAATATTTCTCAGTCTGCGAGGATTTCAAGAACGTTCTTCTGAAGAGCGTCATATGTTGCTGCTGGATCAGCACCCTGGAGCATAACCTGCTTAATAGCACTGTTGATAGCGCTCTGGATTTCTGTAGCACCCTTACCATAGTAAACGATATGAGAATCAGCAAAATCCTGTCTGAATACATCTGAGTATGGCATTGAAGCATATGTTTCACCATTCATGAGAGCCTTTGTAGGCTGAATGATACCAACCTGTGTAAGGTATTCTTCTGCGTGGCCTTCTGTTAAGAGGAAGTACTTAATGAGTTCCCAAGCCATCTGCTGCTCTCTTTCACTCTTATCAGCATTAACCATATAGAAGTGACCATAGTAACAACCTGCAACATCCTTAACAGCATCTTCAAATACTGGGTAAGGAACAACCATCCACTCGCCACTGTTGTAGAAGTCTGGGTTATCAGAAAGGATTCTTGCTTCCTGATAAAGACCTGTGTTAGCCATAGCAATGTCATTGTTGTCCTTATTGAAGAGCTTTCTAGCAGCTGTCAATGTTGGGTTACCGAGGTTTTCTCCACTTGGACCCCAATTCTTCATGAATGCAAGAGCCTTAACCCAAGCATCCTTGTTAACACAGCCCTCTGTTTCACTGAGAGAACCACCAAGCTGCTCAACCATTGGAACAAAGTATGTAAGCTCATAAGAATATCTGAAGTCAAAACCACGGCGAATAAGAATATCACCATCACGGATAACGATCTTCTTACTTACTTCAACCATGTCTTCCCATGTCTTTGGGTAATCTGTCTCTGGGTCTAAGCCAGCATCACGGAAAACCTTCTTATTCATAAAGATAGACCAGTTTGTTAATTCAAGTGGAAGACCATAGATATCGCCTTCATAATAAACGCCATCAATCATGCCATCTTCGTAGCTAGCAAGAAGATCTTTAGCATCTTTAAATCCTAGTGTTTCATAATCAGCTGGAGCAACACGACCTGCTTCAATATACTGATATTCATTTTCAATAGGAAGGTTAAAGAATGAAGGACCTTCACCAGATGCGAAAGCAGTCTGTACAAGCTCTCTGAGCTTTTCAGCACTCTGTCTTGTAACGTTAACTGTTACATTTGGATGGAGTTCACAGAATTCTTTGATATATCTGTCTTCGAGTTCCTGTCTAGCTGCATCTTCATGTGTCCAGAATTCAAGAACGATTGGACTGTTATCTTCTGCTTTTTCAGTAGTACCCTGTGCAAATACAGGAACTAATAGTGTCAAAACAACTAATAAAGCGATAATAGCTTTTTTCATTTTTTTCCTCCTAAAAAATCATCAACCGTTATTATCTCACATATTATTGATGTAAAGTAAAAAAATTTTCATTAATAGATATTTTTCATATCTCCATAACAAGTGTTTATATTTTAATTAATAAAAACATCATTTTATCGAGCATTTTTTTACAAATAAATCAATTCTTAATATCTAACAGTTCAAAAAAAACGTTTCTTCATTTTTTGAAATATTTTACATTAATCTTTCATTTTCGAAATTTTACCAATTTTTTCCTTTTAAACCGAAATAAACGCTCCACTTATTTACATACGAAAAGAATTGTCTATCATTATTGTATGAAAAAATTGTTCTTTTACTTTACTCTACTTTTTTTTGTTTTTTCATTTTCTTCATGCAAGAATGAAGCAATAACAATAGTGCATACAAGTGATCTGCACTATTTTTCTCCTTCCTTAATTGAAAATGAAGAGCTTCTATTAAGAACTATGGAAAGCGGAGACGGTAAAAACATCCTACATTCTTCCGCACTTACTGATTCCTTTATTTCAGACATGCTTTCTCTTAAGCCAGATATTGTAGTAATTACTGGTGATTTGACACTAAATGGAGAAATAAGAAGCAATGAGGAATTAAAAGAAAAGCTAGAAAAACTAAAGAACGAGGGGATAGTCGTACTCGTTATTAGTGGAAACCACGATGTAAACCAAAGAGCCTATAGATATACAGATAGTAGCGTTGAAGAAATAAAAAGTCTCACTAGTCAAGAATTTGAAAACCTTTGGTGGGACTATGGATATGGAGATTCAATAGCTCGTGACGATTGGTCAAACTCATACATCTATGAAGCTTCCCCAAAGCTATGGTTACTTTGTATTGACTCAAATACAGGAATAAAAGGAACTATTAGAGGAGTAACCTTATCTTGGATTGAAGAAAAGCTAAAAGAAGCAAACGATAAGGGGATTGAGGTAATTTCCTTCACACACCAAAATCTCTTCGTCCATAACCCAAATTACACTTGGGGTTACCAGCTCGATAATGCAAGTAAGCTGATTGAGCTATATGAGAAATATAATGTTAAGCTAAATCTCTCAGGACACTTACATATCCAATCAATAAAAGAAGAAGGAAGCATAACAGATATCGCGGTATCATCATTGATTAACACACCAAACCAATATGGAATTCTAAAAGCTAATGGAAATAAGCTTTCCTATAAAACAAAAGAAATATCAAGCAAAGAGCTAAAAGAAGAATCAAAGCTAATCTTTGATAAAGCTACAAGAAATAAGGCAGAAAAATCATTCAAGGAAGAAAAAGCAATTGAGGGAGCAATAACAATTAACCGCGAATACTTTGCAGGTTTCGTTAATACAACTCTTGATGTTTCTACTCTTTTCAGTAGTAATGAATTCTTTTCCGAGTACATAAAAACCATCTACAAAGAAAAAGGAAAGGACAACAGAGTGTGGCGTAATTACTAAGCTAGAGAAGTGAATTACTCGGCAAATGCCGAGGCTTCCCGCTTAGTGCCCTAAAGATTTTTCTTTTATTTCTTTTTCGTTTGAATCAATACTACGAATTAAGTATCCCTTTTCATTTCGTTCAAATCATTCTTATCTAGCTCATACCAACGATCTTTGCCGTTAGAGTTTTTATAATGAATTACATCATACTCGAACCAATACTCATACCCATTTATTTCTCTTAAGTAGACTGGTTTTCTGTAGCCTGCAATAAAACAGATTGGAAGCCTTCTATATATATACTTTCTGCACCCTTAGTATCTTTAAAGTGAATTAAGTTACCATACTTATCATAATCAAACCATTTTTCTAATCCGTTTGAATCCTTAGTATGTACTTCATTTTTTCTTTCGTCATTTTTTACTATTAAAACTTTTTCAAAAGCCTTCACAGGTGAGATGATTTTTGTGTTTTGTAAAAAGTTCATTTATTGGGGCAGAGACTGCGTGATTTTGTGTGTGAAATTTGTATATATAGAAACAGATTTAAATCTATTTCTACTTTATAAAATAACAGAAAACAGAAGAATTCATGCTTATAATATTTAATATTTTGCCCAGAACGGGACTCGAACCCACACACCGTTACCAGAACTAGGACCTGAACCTAGCGCGTCTACCAATTCCGCCACCTGGGCAATAACGTTTTTGATGGTAGTCTAATAGCCAATTGTGGTCAAGCTTCTACTTTTAGGATATTATCCTAATTATGATTAGAGTTTTATTTTTAGGAGAGATTGTTGGACGATGTGGTATTGCCACACTTAAAAATGGTCTTACGCAAATAAAAACGAAGTATAATATTGATTACACAATTGCAAATGCCGAAGGAACAACAAATGGCTTTGGGCTTGGCAAAGCTCATTCATTGCAGCTTGGTAAGCTTGGAGTAGATTTAATCACAGGTGGCGAAAAGCTTTTTTATAAACAAGATATGGTTGAATTCTTAAAAAGTAATTGTTCCTTTATCCTTCGACCACTTAACTACCCTCCTCTTTGTCCAGGAAGATCTGTAAAAAATATTACTATAAAGGATACTCCTTTTTTAATTGTCAACCTACAAGGAAATTCTGGAATGAAGAATGCCATTCAAAACTCTTTTGTTTCGATAGATGGCTTTTTGAAAAAGGTTGAAAACAATCCTGTAATTTTAGTGCAATACCACGCTCAAACAACAGCAGAAAAAGCAACAATGCTACACTTCTTAGATGGTAGAGTTAGTGCCATTATAGGAACTCATACAAAGGTTCTTAGCGCAGATGAAGCTGTAACTGAAAAAGGTACTGCTTTTATTTCAGACAATGGAAGAGTTGGTTCTTTTTATAGTGTTGGAGGCTTTAATCCCGAAGTCGAAATAAAGAAATATAGGTCGCAGCTTCCAACTAGAAGTAAAGAAGAATGGGAAAAACCTAGAATAGAAGGTGTTGTTGTAGAAATAGATGAAAATAGTCATAAAGCTACATCTATTACTGTCATCGATGAAGACGTAAGTGTAAGCATTAGGGAGATATAAATAATGACACAGACAGTTTCCATTTTAGATATCTCGGATGGTTCAATTAAAGTTGGATGCTCTTTCTCTTGTAACGGTTGCCATGCAGAGACCTTCTGTAGAAATAAGGATACTTCTTTTACTGTAACCAATCCCCAAAAGCTTGATATTAAAAAGGGAGATAGGGTTGTCGTTGAAAGCCCAGAAGGAAAATCGATATTCACAATACTTCTCTGTCTTTTCTTCCCTTTAATGCTCTTCCTTCCCTCTTTTCTTATCTCATCTATTTTTATTAAAAATGAAATAATTTGTGCCCTTTTGGGCCTCCTAGCTATCCTAGTTGGATTTCTACTTTCTTATCTTTTTTTTAGAAACAAAAGGGATAAGTATTCGCCATTTATTGTGAGTGTCATAAAAAATGAAGATTAAGACACTAGTTTTATTGTTTTTTCTTATACTTCTTTCCTCTTGCTCTAAAGAAAATAGAACAGACAGAGGAGAGAAAATAGAAAAAGCAATATACCCAGACGTTGTTCTTGAGAATGCAAAGTGTCAAATATCACAACAGGATGGTTCTCCTATTATGCTTGAAGGAGAAAAGATAGAGTTCTACTCTAAAGACGAATACTGCTTATTAGAAAACTTCTCTTTTTCTTCCTATTCAGAGAGTGGAGAGATTGAAGTGGAAGGCAGTGGCAATAGTGGCAAAATTTGGATTAATAGTGGCAAAATTGAAATAGAAGGCAATGTTTCTTTTTCCAAGACAGAAGATAATATGCTTGTTCTTGCATCAAGCCTTGTTTATGATAAAGAAAAAGATGAAATCATAACAAAAGGAAGAGTTGAGGTAAGAAACAATACTTCCCACATTATTGGTTTTGATTTTGTCGGTGATCTAAAAGAAGAGGCCTACTCTTTCTCTCTGATAGAAAAAGGAGAATTAGACTTTGATTAAAAAACTAACCGCTGTGTTTCTACTTCCTTTTCTTGTCGCCTTTCTCTTTGCGTCACCTATCTCCTTTTCAGGAGGTAAGAGCTCGTTAGTACTAAAAAATGGAGAAGAGAAGGTCTCCTTAGAAGAAGGTGCAAAGGTTATTGCAGATTCCTTAACAATCACTAGTGATAGTATGGTGCTAAGTGGTAATGGATGGGAAACAGTAGAATGCTTTGGTTCTGTTTGCATTATAGATAACGAAAAGAATATAGAAATAAGAACAAGTAAGCTTTTATATGATAGAGCAAGCGAGACTATAATAATACCAGCATGGGTCGAAATCGATGACAAAGAGCAGGAGCTATATATGGAGGCAGGAAGTCTCTACTATTATATGGAAGAAGAAAGGCTCGAGCTTTCTATGCTTGTCACACTATTTAAGATTTCTGATAATAGCTTAATGAAATGCACCTCTGAGTCTCTCATATACGACAGAGAAAAGGAAAATGCAACGCTAAAAGGAAGGTCTCACGTTGAATGGAATGGAGACAACTATGAAGCTGATATAATTGTTGTAGATATGACAAATAATGAAATTACTCTCAGTGGTGGAATTAAAGGAACAATAAATGGTTGATACTCTTACTGCTATGCATCTTTCAAAATACTATGGAAAAAAACATGTTGTAAAAGACATCTCCTTTTCTATGCATAGTGGTGACATTACAGGATTATTGGGACCTAATGGAGCAGGAAAAACCACATCCTTTTATATGATTGTTGGCTTTATTAGACAAAATGGAGGCTCCATCTATCTTAACGACCAAGACATTTCTTCTCTTAGAATGCATGAAAGAAGCAAAATAGGACTCGCGTATTTACCTCAAGAGGCCTCCATTTTTCGTAAGCTCACAGTAGAGGATAATATTAAGCTTGTACTAGAAACTCAAAATGGCTTAAGTAAAAAGGAAAAAAATGAAAAGCTAGAAGAGCTTCTTAATGCCTTTGGTATCGATAGAGTTAGAAGGCAATATGGTTATACCCTCAGTGGTGGAGAAAGAAGAAGAACAGAGATAGCTAGAGCTTTAGCTACATCTCCCAAATTTCTTCTCTTAGATGAACCCTTTGCAGGGATAGACCCCAAAGCAGTATATGAGATAAAGCAAATTATAAAGCTACTCTCTTCAAGTGGAATCGGAGTACTTGTAACAGACCATAATGTTAGAGATACATTAGAAATAACAACAATGGCACATATAATATCATCGGGTGAAATTATTGTAAGCGGAACAAGAGAAGAAGTACTAGAGAGTGACGAAGCTCGAGAAATATACTTTGGCAGGGACTTTTAGAAGAAAATGAACCAAAACCTTTCCACTCAGCAATCACAGCGTCAGATTCTTGATACTTCCCTTCTGCAGCTAATAGATATCATCACAATGCCCACAGAAGAGCTGAGAGAAAGAATAAAAAACGAAGCAATAAAAAATCCAACAATAGAGCTAAAAGAAAGAGAAAGCTATATAGATGACTATTCTAGCAGAAAGAGAGAAGCTACCTTCTCGCAAGATGAAGCCAACTCTTCCTATTACAAGGATGAAAGCGAAAACAACTGGTTTGAAAGAACAATTAGTGAAAAAGAAAACCTCACAGAGCATCTATTAAAGCAACTAGGCTGTCTTGATATAGACAATAATACTAGGGAAGCAGCAGAAACGCTTATTTCTTGTCTTGACGAATATGGCTTTACAGGGCCCGAGCCTGAGCATTTTCTTCCTGAAAGACAGAAAAAATACCTCCACTCAGCACTCTCTGCCATCAAAAGCCTTGAACCAACAGGAGTTGGTGCAGAGGACTGGAGAGAAGCACTACTACTACAAATAAAAGAAATAGAAAAAAACAAAGAGGAAGTAAAAAGATACAAGGATATAATTTATCGCGGTCTTGATTACATTAAAGATAATAGGCTTGACCAACTTGCCCGAGCTTTAAAAATTGGAAGAGAGGATTTAGATGAAATGCTATCCATTATTAAAAAGCTCACGCCGTTCCCCGGCCTAAAATACAACACTAGCTACACATCCTTCGTCCTTCCCGAGCTCTCATTCCATGTTGTAGATGATACCTTAGTAATGACACTAATCAACAACAATCTTCCGCTGGTAAAGGTAGATAATTCCTATAAGGAAATGCGAGAGTCACTAAAGAAAACAAAAAGTGAAAAAGAAAAAGAAGCAAGTAAATACTTATCTGAAAATATTAATAGTGCTCAGAGCTTAATATCTATGTTAAAAATGAGAGAAAATACTCTAATTAAGCTTGGCACACTCCTCAGTAAAAAACAAAAGGATTTCTTTTTCTATGGCCCACTGTTTCTTAAGCCATTAACAATGACAGAATGTGCAGAAGAGTTAGGTGTAAATGTAAGCACAATCTCTAAGATGGCTCAACAAAAATATGTCGAAACAGACTGGGGTAATATGGCACTTCGTTACTTCTTCTCTAGTGAAGTGAAGAGCGATAATGGTGAAGATTTAAGTAAGAACGCAGTTAAAGAGAGAATAAGAGAAATAATCGAAAACAATACCGGGGAAAAGTCACTATCAGACCAAAGGATTTCCGATAAGCTGAAGGAAGAAGGAATAACACTAGCACGAAGAACCGTTGCTAAATACAGAAGCGAAATGGCACTAGATCCAACTTGGGGAAAGAAGAAATCTTAAATTTATTTTATACATCGATAAATAATTTTTATTAATATTTATTATCTATTCATAACAATAATGATAAAAAGCAAGAGAAATGTAGAATTTTAGATCAATTATGATATAAACTATATTTATGAACCTATTAGTATCATTAATCGAAATTACGGGATCTCTTGGTTTATTTCTATATGGAATGAAAATTCTATCTGATGGTCTTCAAAAATCAGCAGGTAACAAATTAAAAAAGTTTTTAGAATTAATGACTAAAAACAAAGTACTTGCAGTATTAACAGGCTTCCTAATTACTGTTCTCATTCAATCATCTTCTGCAACAACAGTCATGGTTGTATCCTTTGTTAACGCAGGCTTAATGAATCTTGTATCAGCTATCGGAGTAATAATGGGTGCCAACATTGGTACTACTGTTACAGGATGGATAGTTGCTCTACTTGGATTTTCTGCTGATATTACAGTTATAAGCTTATTTGCTATTGCCGTTGCACTACCTCTAATGTTTAGTAAGACAATACAAAGAAGAGAAATAGCTGAAGTCTTTTTAGGTTTTGGATTACTCTTCTTAGGCCTAGAATTTCTTCAGTCTTCCATGCCAGATATCTCCGGACACACCGCTGTACTTGAATTCTTAGCTAATTTTGAAGATGGAAGCGTAAGCTCAATACTTCTTTGTGTATTAATTGGAACAATACTTACGACTATCGTTCAGTCCTCTTCTGCAACAATGGCAATTACAATTACTATGGCCTACCAGGGTTGGATTGGAGTATGGACAGCATCAGCGTTATGTCTGGGGCAAAACATTGGAACAACAATTACAGCATATATAGCATCTATTGGAACTTCAACAAATGCAAAAAGAGCTGCAATGGGTCACGTTCTATTCAACGTTGTAGGTTCTTTCATCGCAATAATCTTCTTCCGTCCTCTAATGAGAATGGTAAACTACCTAACACCTGGTGATATCTTCACTATGTCTGGCTTAGCTTTAAGAGAAACACTTCCAACCTTCCTTGCAGCCTTCCACACTATTTTTAATCTTCTCAATACCCTTATTTTCTTCCCATTCATCAATCAATTCGCATCATTTATAGAAAAAATTGTTCCTGAAAAAGCAAAATACGATGATGAAAGCTACCACTTTAGATATATCTCATCAACCAAAATGGATACTCCAGAGCTCTATTTAATCGCTCTCAAAGAGGAAATTGGCAAAATGGGAGAGCTCACAGTTGGTATGTTTAATGATTATGTTTCAGTCTTCAATAAGGGTGAAAATGAGAGAATTGAAAACGAAATAAATAGTCTTAAGAAAAAGGAAGAATATGCAGACCAAATGCAGGAGCAGCTCATAGATTTTTCTGTTAAATTACAGCAGGATTCAATAGCTACTGCAGATGCTCAAACCTTAAACTCTCTAATTAGAAGTATCGATGAGCTTGAATCTATTACTGACAGCATCTATAACCTTTCTAAAATTAGAGAAGATAGAGCAAAGCGAGACATAGTATTCTCAGAAGAAGACAAGGAGAATGTAAGAAGCTACCAAAGTCTAACCCTCGAATTCTTAAACTTTGTTCTAGATAACTTCGCATCTAAGGATCCAAATGTTTTAATTAGCGCACAAAACTACGAGGAGAGGATGAATATTGAGCATAACAGACTAGCAGATATAGTTATGCAAAAGCTTCAAAACCCCTCTTCTGATGTAAAGGCTGAACTGATGCTATTAGAAATAGAGAGGAACCTTGAACACATTGGTGACTACCTCATTAATATCATTCAAGCCTTTCTAGACGAGAATAAGCACACACCAAAGCTCAAGAAGCTCTAGTTTTTCTTTCTTTTTTCTCCTTCTAGTGGGATAATAAAGAAAAGAAGATTACTTCTTTTTGGTTTTCCGATAGGAAAAGAGCCCAGAAACAAGGATTATCCTTGAAAGGAGAAAAAGAAATGAACATTACATTCAGAGGAATTGGCTACACACCAAACGAAGAAGACAGAGCATTTCTTGACAAAAAGCTCCAGAAGCTAGGATTCGCTGACGACTATCTTCAGGACTTAGACATCGCAGTAAAAAAAGAAGCTAAGGGTATTGGTTTTCACCTCGATGCCGTTCTTCATTTCATCTGGAGAAAAGAAAAAATTGTATCTGTTGACTGTTATGAACTTTATGAAGGTATAGAAAAAATTGCCGATAAGATACAAAGCGTAGCAAAAAAAGAAAAAGAAATAGTTAAAGATAATTAAATTGAGGAGCAAAAGCTCCTCTTTTCTTATAAAATGAAAGAATGAAAGGTTTAAGCCAAAGACAAGAAGAGATATTAAATTACATATCCTCATCGTTTACAAAAAACGGATACGCTCCTTCACTAAAAGAAATTGGTGAGCACTTTTCATTCTCTCCTGCAGCAGCACATTATGCTCTTCTTGCTCTAGCCAATAAAGGCTTTATTGAATATAAAAAAGGAAAAAAACGAAGTATCACACTAATAAAAGAGGAAAGAGAAAGAAGAGAAAATATTCCTATTCCCTTTTATAGAACTGAGCCTAATTTGTCTGAATTAGAAGAAAAACCAGATTCAACCTTTCTAATTCCACTCTCTCTATACAAAGAAGGGAGCTTCGCCTTCTGTGTATCATCTTTGTCCATGACCGACAGTGGAATTATTCCTGGAGATATTGCAATTATAGAGAAGAAAGATAAGTATAAGGATGGAGATATAGTGCTAGCAGACAAAGGAGATTATAGCAGGTTTGAATTAAGAAGACTTCATCTTTCCCCCTCCTATATGGAGCTTTGGGCTGAAAATGATAGTATGGGAATTATAAGAAGTCAAAGCTTTTCTCTTTATGGCTGCCTAGTAGAGATAATAAGGAAATATAAAAATGACTGAGCTACATATACTTCTTGGACCTGAAGAAGGAGAGAAGAATGAATATATTAAAAAACTAAAAAAGGATACTCTCAAAAAGTATCCCGACTGTGAAGTATATTCATTCTTTGTTGGGGACGATGAAGAAAATGCATATATAAATGCTGTCAGTCAGCCTTCTCTCTTTGCTTCACACCGTTTTATTAGTTTAAAAAATTTTGAAGAGATAAAAAAAACAGATAAAATATATAGCGCAACTCTTGAGGCCGCAACAACAGATCAAAGCGATCTTACTCTAATAATTGCATCAAAGGACACAGTACAAAAAAATATAGAACAATCCCTTTTATTAGCTGCTGGGAATAATACAATAGTTTTCTGGGAGATGAGGGAGGATCAAAAAAGAGCTTGGATACAAACAAGAGTAAGAAAAGAAGGCTTTTTCATTGCAAATGATGCAATAGAAGAAATACTAAACAGTGTTGAAAACAACACAGAAGAGATGAAGAATCTTGTAATTGCAGTAACTAATTTCCTTCGTTTAAAAAAGAGTGATGAGAAAACTATCACTCTAGATACAATAGAATCTTACTCAACATATAGTAAGGGAGAAAATGGATACTCTCTTTTTAAAGCTCTAGGCGAAAAAAATCTGGAAAGAGCGTTACAGATAGTTGATTCATTAATTACTAACAATAGTAGTGAAATTATCGCAGCCATTAAAGTATGTGCTAATCAATATAGAAAGCTAGAGGAAGCTTTAAAAATGAAAAAAAGAGGAATGAGAGAAGATGAAATATTTAGAGAAATAAAATCCTTTTCTCTCTATTCCTCAGTGCAAAGGGTTGGCATTTACACATTAAAGGAAAAAGAATTGTTTCGTACTGCTATGAAAAACTATAATGCAGAAGAAGTCAAAAGAATAATAATTCGACTTGGAGAAGCCGATAAGGAAGTAAAAACAGCCACTGGTGATTTATTAAAAATAAGTATGGAAAACGTTATCTATTCTATTCTAGTTAATGGAGGAAAAGACTCAGAATTATCGCTAGAATGCTTAGAAATTTAGTTTTCTTAGCACTCTCTCAGCAACACTAAGCGGAATAGAAGCACCGATGCTTAACTCCTTTGCACTTAGTGCAAGGATAGCTTCAACGCTTCCATATTTTTTCATTATTCGCTCACTTCTCGTCCTTCCAATTCCATCAATAGACTCTAACAGACTAAAGGAAGCTTCCTTACTCCTCATTCTTTGGTTGAAGGATGTAGCAAATCTGTGGCACTCATCTCTGAGAGCTATTAAAACTCTTAGACCAGGATCACTATGGTCTAAAAGAAGAAATCTACCATCTGGAAAAACAATAGCCTCTTCCTTTTCTGCTAGTCCTACCACCGGAATCATTAAGTCTAATTTATCTAGAGAATTTAAAGCTGCATGAACCTGTCCAATTCCGCCATCAATCATAATTAAATCAGGAAGCATAGCCCCCTCTGCCTTTTGCCTTTTATAACGGCGAAATACTGCCTCAGCGATAGAAGCAAAGTCATTTATCTCACCCTCTTCAAGGCTTTTAATAGAAAAGTGTCTATATTCCTTATTACTTGGATTCCCATCTCTAAAAACTATCAAGGAAGAAACAGTATATTTACCTGAGAGCTGTGCAATATCAAAGCCCTCAATTAAATGAGGTATAGTCTTAATTTCTGTTATTTCCTTTAGCCTTGTAAGAGCAGGAGTATTATCTACAGCACTAAGTCTCTTTTCAACATCTCGTGTGGCATTCTCACTAGCTAAGCGCAGTATCCTAAAATGCTTTCCTTCTTTTGGTATTAATAGCTTTATTTCTTTCTTTAGTTCGCTATCGAAAAACTTTGTAACAAGCTCTGTATCTATTGAGTGAGAGACAAAAATTTCATCTGGAAGAGTATCGCCATCACTGTAATATTGAATTAAAAACGAAAGAAGCGTCTCTGTTTCATCTCCCATGCATTCTGCTCTATAGAGCGCCTTACCTATTAAGTGCCCCTCTCTAAATTGCATTATGGCAACTGTACATAGGTAGGCTCTCATCTCAAGTGCAATATAATCTCGTCTGTCTGAGCTGTCTTTTTTGTTTTCCAAATCCTCCATTGCCTGGTTCTTTTGCATGACCGTTAATGCTTGAAGTAAATCTCTATCCTTTGCTGCTTTTTCAAAATCTAGTGCTTTAGCTTCCTTCATCATCTTTTCTTTTACTTCTTGTATGAGAGAGGAATCATCACCCGAGAGGAATGCCTTCACTTTCTTAATATATTCCTGATATTCATTTTTAGTTATCTTTGAAATACAAGGAGCAGAGCATTTATGCAGGTGGTAATAAAGGCATGGTGTCTCTCTTTTCTTTAGTGGCCCAGAACAGAGACGAAGTGGGTACATCTCTTTTACTGTATCTAAATAGAGATCTAAGCGCTTACCATCAGGATATGGGCCAAAATAAGAAGAGCCATCTTGAATTATTCTACGCGTCTTAAAGACACGAGGAAAATCCTCCTTTGTAATTCTAATAACTGGATAGCTCTTACCATCCTTTAACAAAATATTATAGTGAGGGTTGTATTTTTTTATTAGATTGTTTTCTAAAACGAGTGCCTCATATTCATTACCTGTTATTACATAATCAATTGAAGCAATCTTTTCAACAAGAGCTGCAGTTTTCGCATTGCGATTAGGTAAAAAATAAGAAGAAACTCTTCGCTTTAAGTTTTTTGCCTTACCTACATAAATAACAGTCCCACTCTTATTCTTCATAAGATAACAACCACTATTTTCTGGTAACGACCTTGCTACTTCCCTCATGCTTTCTGACATAAAAATACATTACTCCTTATTCTCTCTTTTTTCCATTCATCTTTTTAAGTAGAATGTAGGAATGGACGCATACACTAGCCTTTTAAGCAAAATCAATGAAGAAACACAAAAAAATATAACCCGTCTTTTTTCATCCCTCCATTTCACACAGAGTCAGAAGCTTGAAATATTAAAAAATGAAGCAGACCTCATTCAGTGGAAAGAAAAAAGCTTTATAAGTGATGAGAGAATAGAAGAATACAAAAAGCGAAAAGATGGAAGAGGCGGAGACGAGTATATAAAAGCAATGAGAGATTATATATTTACTCTGCGTTCCAGTGAAACAGATTACTCTTCCTTCTTTCCAAAGGTAGAAAAGAAAATTAAGACGAAGGAGACTGTTTTAGATCAAAAGATAGTACTATCAAAATGTCCTTGCCCCGTTGATGGAGAAAAAACTAGATGTTGTTTTTTAAGAACATTAGACTGTGTAATGCAATGTGGCTTTGCCTGTTCATATTGTTCTGTACAAGCCTTTTATAATGAAAACCAAATTAAAATTGTCTCGAATTTAGATGAAAAGCTAAAAAGCCTAGAGCTTGATGATAGTGTATGGCATATAGGAACAGGTCAAGCTTCTGATTCTCTTCTTCTAGGTGACGATTGGGGAACACTAAGTGCTCTATCTAATTTTGCAGAGCAGCATAAGAACATAATCATAGAGCTCAAGAGTAAATCCAGCAGAAACTGCTTCAACCGTAAGTGGCCTAAGAATATGATTTTTACATGGTCTCTCAATGCACCAACAATAATAGAAAAGGAAGAACACTTTACAGCACCCTTAGAAGAAAGAATAAGGGATGCGATAAGAGCTAGAGACAATGGCAACAGGGTCGGCTTTCATATTCATCCAATGTTCTACTTTAAAGGATGGAGAGAGGAATACAAAAAGGTTGTAGAAGCTATCACATCCTCTTTCTCTCCTCGTGATATTACAATGATTAGCTTTGGCACTCTAACCTTTACAAAGGCGGTATTAAGAAAGCTCAGAGAAGAAGGAAGAGAGAGTAAAGTACTAGAGATGGAAATGGAGAAGACAGCTGGAAAGTATTCTTATCCACTTTCTGTTAAAGAAGAGCTCTTTTCAACTGTCTATTCTTACTTTCCAGAGGAATACAAAAAGAATGTATTTTTCTATCTCTGTATGGAAGACCCTTCTTTATGGCCTAAAGTGTTAAAAAGAGAGTACTCCTCAGATAAAGAATTTGAAATGGATATGAAGAAACACTATTTTGATAGTATTTTAAATTAATCCCATTCTAGATAGAGCAACAGAAACGGAGGCAGAGACACAAGTCTCTGTTCTAAGAATTCTTTTTCCTATAAGTGTTGGCAGATAAGAAGAAGAGAGAAAAAGCTCTCGCTCTCTCTCCGACCAGCCCCGCTCTGGGCCGATAGCAAGTGCTACACTCTTTCCTTCTAGGCTTAATGACGAAAGAGACTCTGCTCCTATTACGTTATCAAGAAGCAAAAGACAATTACAATCTCTACTAGCTTCTTCTATTGCTTCTTCCACTGTACACCCTACTACTATTTCGCTTACTCCAGTATGTCCAGATTGCATCGCACCATCCTTCATCGTTTCATAGTATTCACCACTAGTGTAGAAGGATGAATTTCTATAGCTTTTTTCACCTTTATCAGAGATGGGAAGAATGAGCTTTTTAACTCCTAAAGAGACTGCTTCTCTTAGTATTCTCTTCATGCAGATAGGACGAGTTTGAGCAACAATTAAGGTTAAGGGATAGAGATAAGAACCATCTCTCTCTCCCTTAAAAGTAAAATCTATGCTTTTATCATCAAAATTCGTTATAGTTGCTCTGCCTTCTTCGCCATTAATTATTCCACACTTAAATGAATCACCATTTTTAAGTGAAAGAATCTTCTTAATGTGAATATATCTTTCGTCGAAGGAAGAAAAACTACGCTCTTCCTTTTCTATCAGTATTATGTTCACTTTTTATTCACTCTTCCAAACATCGTAGAATAATACTTGATACCCTTTAAAGAAGGAGAATCGATATCTTCTCTTCTCATTTTCCAAGACCAGTTAGAGCTACCACAGGTTGAAGGAACATTCATTCTCGCTTCTTCTCCAAGTCCAAGAATATCTTGATAAGGGAAAATAACATACATTGAGCGAGAAAGAAGAAGAGAACGAATCATCTTCCACAACACTTCTTCATCAGAGCACTCAAAGTAGCGTCTTACAATATCTTTTGTTCTTTCATCCAGACTCTTGTACCAACCAAGCGTTGTATTGTTATCATGAGTTCCTGTATAAGAAACAGAGCAAGAATCAATATTATGAATAAGATAGCTATTAGTTGTATCAAATTCACCATCCTCTGTAAAAGCAAAAGCAAATTGAAGAATCCTCATTCCTGGAAGGTTATTATCATCTCTTAGCTTTTCAACACTATCAGTAATGACACCTAAGTCCTCTGCTATAATTGGTAAATCTTCTCCAAGTTCAGCATGTATTTTATCGAAAAAATCTTGTCCTGGACCAGAAATCCATTTTCCATTAATAGCAGTCTCTTCTCCCTTTTCAACTCTCCAATAAGCATCGAAACCTCTAAAGTGATCAATACGGATAATATCTGCTACCTTTAGAGTGGCCTTAATACGAGAAATCCACCACTTATAGCCATCATTTTTCATCTTATCCCAATCATAGAGTGGATTCCCCCATAGCTGACCTGTTTGAGAAAATGCATCTGGTGGAACACCAGCAGATGATAGCTGATTACACTCTTCATCAAATTGCAACAAAGAAGTATTTGTCCAAGCATCAACGCTATCGGAAGCAACAAAGATAGGAATATCTCCAATAATTGATACACCCTTTTTATTAGCATATGACTTAAGCTTATCCCACTGAGTGTAAAAGAAATACTGAAGAACACAGTAAATATCTATTATCTTCTTCTCTTCTTTTCTTGCTTTTTCCAGTGCTTTTTCTTCTCTTTTTCTTAATTCCTTTGGCCAAACAGAAAACCATCTTGAGTCATTATATCTAGAACATAGAGCTTGGAATAAAGCATAATCAAATAGCCACCAGCCCTCACTTTCTTTAAAAGCTTCAAAGCTCTCCTTTTCTTTCTTTTTGGCTTTCTTCAAGAAATTTTCTGCAGCTTTAAATAAGAGTGGCATCTTAATTCTACGAGCTTCGCCATAATCCACTCTATCTTTATTTTCTGCTTTAACAAGAACATCCTCAACCGTTAAGTATCCATCTAAATAAAGAGCCTTAGGGGAAATAAATAGCTCATTTCCTGCAAATGTTGAACGGGATGCATAAGGACTATCGCCATAGCCTGTTGGACCTGTTGGTAATATCTGCCAAAGCTCTATACCATTGGAGCTAATTGAATCAATAAAGCTATAGGCTTCTTCGCCTAAATCTCCAACTCCATATTGAGAAGGAAGACTTGTTATGTGGAGAAGAACTCCAGTTTTTCTTTCTTTTTTGTTCATGCTCTCATTATAGAATAAGACGAATATGAAAGTGAACACCGTTATTTATTGAAAAACTTTTCCATGCATTTTTTGACGCTTTTTCTTTTTTCTGATATAACTAAATATATGAGAAATAGTGATTTACATGATACTTTTGTTATAGGAGAGAGCGTTTTTTACCCATCAGTTGGTGTTTGTAGAATAGAAAAAATAGAAATTAGAAACGATAATAAATATCTTAAGCTATATGACGAATCTTCTGATTCAACAATTCTTATTCCAGTAGTAAAGGCCAAAGACCTAGGGCTAAGGCACCTAGCAAAAAAGGAAGAGCTTCTTGATGCATTTAAAGTACTAGGTGATTACTCTACTCCAATTGAACCTGACTGGAAGAAAAGACTATTAGAAAACCAAACACTCATTAAACAAGGATCGATAGATTCTATTACAAAGGTAGTATCTACACTATATAGAAGATCTAAAGTGAGAAGCTTGCCATCTGTTGAGAAGAGACTTTACGACAATGCAATAAATATGCTTGTAGATGAATCCTCATATGTGCTAAATAAAGATGTGGAGGAAATAAGGAAGATTATCTTTTCCTATTTAGAAAATGCCAATTCACTTTTCCCTAATTCTGACAGCAGCAGGTAGTAGTAGTCGTTTTAATAAAGATAGTGACGAAAAAAGAAAGAAGGAATACTTAGAGATCGATGGAGAATCTATTCTTTCCCGTTCTCTTAAGCCCTTTCTTAGCTTTAAAGAGCTTGAATGCGTTGTTGTAACATACAAAAAAGGTGGAAAGGAAGAAGCAGAAAAAGCATTAGAGAAAACAAGCATTAGCTGTCCTCTATACCTAGTTGAAGGAGGAAATAATAGAACACAATCTGTTAAGAATGCTGTTCTCTTTCTCTCAACTCTTACTCTTAATTCTACTCTCATTGCTATCCATGACGGAGCAAGACCTTTTATAAAAGAAGAAACAATTCTCTCTGTGTTAAAAGAAGCCAAAATTTTTGGTGCTGCTGCCCCTGCCATCAAAGTAACAGACGCTCTTAAAGGAATAGATTCTTCCTCTTATATTACTAGCGACATTGATCGCGACTATGTTGTAAGGCTACAAACTCCTCAGATTTTCTCCAAAGAAAGGCTTATTAGTATTTATAGAAAAGTAGAAAAGGACGAATCCTACAAGGATGACACTGAGCTATATATTAAAAGTGGCGAGAAGTGCAAAATAGTTGAAGGTGACGAAAATAATATCAAAATAACATACTCTTCAGATATAAAGAGAGAGAAGAAAATGAGAATTGGATTTGGTAATGATATACATGCTTTAAAAGAAGGAAGAAAGCTTGTTTTGGGGGGAGTAACACTTCCTTACTCAAAAGGAGAAGCTGCACATTCGGATGGCGATGTTTTAATACATGCTCTTATTGATAGCATTCTTGGTGCTCTTGCTCTCTCTGACATTGGTCACTTTTTTCCCCCTGAAGATGAAAAATGGAAAGATGCAGATAGCAAAGAGCTTCTGTCTCACATCCTTTCTTTAACAAAGCCTAATATTATAAACATCGATAGTGTCATAACACTCGACAGCTTTAAGCTATCGCCATACATTGAAGAAATTAAAAAGAGCTTATCCCTCCTTTTATCTCTTCCCCTATCCGCTATTAGTATTAAAGCAAAGACAAATGAAGGCTTAGATAGCATCGGAAAGGGAGATGCGATTAAAGCTGAAGTTGTAATACTATTAGAAAACTGACAGCAGCTTCAT
>CAZLYD010000007.1:0-5266 GCA_964563815.1 uncultured Spirochaetaceae bacterium | reverse complement strand
TAATAAAAAACTAATGAGAATAGTGGATATGAGAAATGATAGAGTTGCTATACTCGTTAAAAGAGCAAAACACAGATGATAAAAGAAGCAAAGCTCTTTGTTTAACAGAAGAAGCATATAAAATGAAAGAAGAGCTCCTTGGTCTAGGCGAAGCACTGGAAAAACAAATAACAGAAAATCTAACTAATGAAGAACATGAAGAGTTGTGTTTTCTTCTAAATAAAATGATAAATGGTAAAAGACAAAAGGTTCCACAACAAAAAAGCGACATGAAAACCATGTCGCTTTATCTTTGCTCTGTAATTTTAGATATTAGCAATTAGCAATTAGCATTGTCTTTGGGTCAAGAGCAACCTTTGCTGGCTTAGGAATATTCTCGCCATGTGCTCTAACAACTGTCATATTTACTTTATCTAATTTGTCATCATATTTAAGAGCTACAAGAACATCGATAAGTGAATAATATTTTTCAAGAGTATTTGGAACACCATATTCGTCAAATACGACATCTGGTCTTACAGGAGAAACTGCAAACCATACTTCAATATTCATCTTTTTAGCAAATTCCTTAATCTTTGCAATATCATCTTCACTAGCAATAGTAAGCTTAAATCCATCAAAGAGAATTGCATCTGCAGCAAAAGCTCCATTATTGATAAGAGATTCTAAGGATTGAAGAACTCTTTCAATTGAAACCTGTTCCTGAGAAAAGTTCATGACAACTCTGTTGCTGAGAACCTGATTGTAAATATCTTGAGCGTCATCAAGAGAGTTTACTTCAACAATTTCTCTATATACTTCCTTGTACCAATTAATAACATGCTCAACATTTCCTGAGAAAGAAACATGAATAACATGTTCACCCTTAAATAATTTATCGGTTGCAATGTGAACAAGGCAAGCTGTCTTTCCAACACCCTTCTTGGAAACGATAACACCCATATTACCCTTTCCAAGTCCACCATTTATTGCTTTTTCAAATGCCCTTAGTGGGCTAACACTAGTTAGTTGCTTTAAATCCATCGTAATCCTCCGGTAATTTAAGTATAACACATACCCCAGCTAGAGTAGATTTATTTCTGATTCTTCTTTTCTGCGTACTTTTTCTTGAGTTCTTCAGCTACACTTGTTGGAACTTTACCATATTTAGCAACTTCCATTGTAAATTCTGCTTTACCCTGAGTAAGAGAACGAAGAACTGTAGAATAACCAAACATCTCTGCAAGTGGAACTTCAGCAATAACAGTACACTGGTTATTATCTTCTGTTGAAGAGATAATCATACCTCTTCTCTGGTTGATAGAACCAAAGATATTACCTTGGAATTCACTTGGACCTTCGACTTCTACTTTCATGATAGGTTCAAGAATAACTGGTTTAGCCTTCTCATAAGCTTCTCTGAAAGCAGCAATACTTGCTGTCTGGAATGCCATATCTGAAGAGTCAACAGGGTGCCAAGCACCATCATTAACACAAACCTTTACTCCAATTACAGGGAAACCAAGAAGAGTACCCTTCTTAACAGCCTGCTGGAAACCCTTATCACAGGAAGGAATGTATTCGGTAGGAATAGCACCACCCTTTACCTCATCTGTAAAGAGATAATCTGGAGCTGCTTCATCTGGATTAACCTGAACTGTTGGTTCAATATAACCAGCAACACGAGCATACTGACCAGAACCACCTGTCTGCTTTTTGTGAGTGTAGTTGAAATCTGCATGCTGACTTATAGCTTCTCTATAAGCAACCTCTGGCTGACCAACTGTTACCTCTGCCTTGTATTCTCTCTTCATTCTCTGAATATAGACATCAAGATGAAGCTCTCCCATTCCTTTGATGATTGTCTGATTAGACTCTGGATCAACATATGTCTGGAATGTTGGGTCTTCCTTTGTAAATCTATTAAGTGCCTTAGCCATATTATCTGCAGCCTTCTTGTCTACAGGTGTAATAGCAAGAGAGATAACAGGGTTAGGAATAAACATACTTGTCATTGAGTAGTTAAGAGAAGGAGCACAGAAAGTATCACCACTAGCACAATCAATACCAAATAGTGCAGCAATTTCACCACATCCACACTCTGCAATATCTTCCATAGTTGAAGCGTGCATCTTTACAAGTCTACCAACAAGGAATTTCTTTCTACTTCTTGTATTAAAGAGTGTATCACCCTTCTTAATCTTACCTTGATAAACACGAATATATGTCAACTGACCATACTGACCATCTTCAAGCTTGAAGGCAAGGATAACAGGAGGAACATCCTCTTCTGACTTAAGTATAACTTCCTTTTCGTTGTTATCCAAATCAAGAGCCTTGTTCTCAACATCTGTTGGATTTGGAAGATAATCAATGACACCATCAAGAAGTGGCTGAATACCCTTATTCTTGTGTGCAGAACCCATAAATACAGGGCAAAGCTCAAGATTGATTGTAGCTCTTCTTATACATTCCTTTAACATATCAATAGTAACGCTATCTTCAAGCATAGCTTCCATAAGATATTCGTTACCAGAGCACATGGAAACAGCATCTAAGAGTTCTTCTCTCTTAGCTTGAGCCTCTTCGAGTAATTCACTAGGAATTTCCTCTACTCTTAAACCATCCCCAGAAGCACCAGCATCAAAATAGTTAGCTTTCATGTTAACAAGGTCTACAACACCCACATGCTTATCTTCTAGTCCAATTGGTATTTCCATTAAGACAGCATTTAAGCCGAGTTTTTCAATAAGCTGGTCCTTAACCTTATATGGATTAGCACCTGTTCTATCACACTTGTTTACAAATGCGATGCGAGGTACATGATATCTCTTCATCTGTCTATCTACAGTAATAGACTGAGACTGAACACCACCAACAGAGCAAAGAACAAGAATAGCTCCATCAAGAACTCTTAAGCTTCTTTCAACTTCAATTGTAAAGTCGACGTGACCGGGAGTATCAATAATGTTTATTTCGTGGCCCTTCCAGTCAACGTTAGTTGCAGCAGAAGCAATTGTGATACCTCTCTCTCTTTCTAGCTCCATGGAGTCCATGGTAGCACCAACGCCATCCTTTCCTCTTACATCATGGAAAGCATGAATCTTGTTGCAGTAATAAAGAATACGCTCAGACAGTGTAGTCTTTCCTGAGTCAATGTGAGCGCTAATACCGATGTTTCTCATTCCAAGAAGATCGTGATTCATAGTCTTATGTTTCCTCTGTTTTGTAATTGAGTGTGGAAGAATACCACAGCTCTATTATTCTAATATTAAATTTCCAACTTTGAAATCTTATGGATTTCTTGTTATTTTATCAAGTATCTTGTTAAATAAAAATAAGTTAGAACCTATATCTTTCTAAAAAATTTACAATTATATTTAAAAAAGAGATTTAACTTTACTATTCAAAAAGCCTTTTTCGGGTGCTAGAATTCAATTATGAGTACAATCTTTGAAAAAATTAGAGATGGTGAAATTCCATCAGTTAAAATTTATGATGATGATTTATGTTTTGTCATTCTCGATAATAGTCCTATAAACAAAGGACATGCTCTTGTTATTGCAAAAGAGCCCGTCCCAACATTTAGTCAAATTAACACTGATATTCTTCTTCACATGATTGAAATAGCTAAAAGAGTCGATTTAAAAATGAAAGAAGTACTCAAAACTGATGGCTCTAACATTCTTATTAATAATGGAAAAGCCTCAGGACAAGAAGTGCCACACTTACACATTCATGTTATTCCAAGATTTTTTGGTGACAACAAAGGCTTTTCAATTCCTTCTAAAGAAAAGTACGAAGAAGGCGAAATGAAAGAGTTTGGAGAAAAACTTAAAATATGAAAAAGGTATTACTGCTTTCACTTATTATCCTTCTTCTTTCTTCCTGTGCTACTTATACAATTAAAGAAGCAAGAAGTAATATCGGAGAGATAAAGGAAGGAGAAAAAAAAGAAACTAGGTACAGAGTTATACAAGAACAAAAAAACAAAAATGAGGTTCTCAGTTACCCTTCTGATCTCTCAACTCTTACATATCCTTTCTTCTTTAATGAAAATAAAGATGTTCAATATGTATATGATGAAACTAAAAGCATAGAACTCAAAACGATATTCATTCCTCTTGGAGAGAAAGAATTAGATGAAGAAGCGATAGCTATCGTAAGAAAGCTTCTTTCTTCCTATAACTTTGATATAATCGCTCTCTCCGGTAGTCTTTCTAACCAAGCAAAAGTTGCTACAGCGGTAGGAAAGAGTGCTATCACAGTAGACGGTGGAACGATTGTATTTTCTAACCTCATATCCTCTTATATGAACAAAGATTATATAAGCCTAAATATCACAGAAAACAAAACAGTTGATATAATTGTGGTAGATTATCACCCAACACTTCCTCCTTCTCTTACTGATGAAGAAACAATAGAATTGATGAAAAGCGAAGAGGATAGACTGATTGAAAGTCTTATCAATAAGACTGAACAGCTACAAAGTGAGAATAAGCTTTTCTTCCTCTCAAGCGTTGCACCATCCTCCTTTGATTGGACAGATTGGACAGATTATGAATATAGAAAGGAAGAAAGCTTCCTTATTTCTGATACCTTAAGCACTCTAAAATGGAATGATGCATTTTATCTAACTCACTTTAGCGTTGAGACAGAGAGTGGCATTACAAGAAGAATCGGAAATTATGAAGAAAGATTAGATTTTATCTATTCAAAAAATTTAATTCCTGTTTCTTCTTTCACTCTTCCTATTGAGAGACTAGATAATATTGCAACAGTTGCCACATTTATTCTTCCATGATTATCTTAATAAAGGAGGTAATCAAATGATTTATCACATTAGAAAAGAACAACTCGAAAAAGAAGTTCTAAATTCTGAAATACCTGTTGTAATAGACTTTTATGCTTCATGGTGTGGACCCTGTCGTGCACAGTCAAAAATACTTGATAATCTTGCTCCTAAATATGATGGAATAATTAAATTTTGTAAATGTGATGTAGATGAAGACCCTTCCTTTGCAGAAATGTTCGGCATAGAGACCATCCCTACACTTGTTTTCTACAAAAACAAAACAAAAGTAGGACAATACTCAGGAGTAATGGATGAAGCATCTATTAAAAGAATGCTAGAAATATAAAATAAGTCCTTCCTCGCGAAGGACTTATTTCAAAAAGGAAGATCTACTCCATAATACTCTTCCTTTTCGTTTAGCTCTAAAATAGCAGAAAGAGGAACATCCTTTTGCTTCTGTATTCTTTCTCTAAGGAGCTTAGACTTTTTATC
>CAZLYD010000006.1:29987-76977 GCA_964563815.1 uncultured Spirochaetaceae bacterium | reverse complement strand
TGATTCAGATGTGTTAAAGCTCATTATTGTACTATTTTGTTCAACAAAATCGCTCTAATTTTTTTTAACAATGATTCTCTTTTTCTTTTATAAGCCTTTATAATCGTTTCTTTTTCTTCTCTTCATTACAGAACTTGAAAAAATAAGGCTTATTTACCAATTCTATCTTCTGCTTAATCGATATTCATATTGACGCTCCTAACATACTCTGTATGATCAACCCATTTTTACATATGTTCGGTTTTGAAATTTTGCTGACAATATGTTTCGGTGGTAGCCCTTGCAAGACGGCTGCGAAGCACTTGTATAAGCTCTTTACTCTGCGTTTTTTCGGCTATATCCTCAAATATAGAGCCGAGCCAATAAAATTCTTCTTCCGTACATTCATTTTCAAAATAATGAATTGTTGCAGAAATATCGCCCGAAGGAATTATGGTCATATTGTTTATCACATAAGAAAAAGCTTCCTATTTAAGCAGTTCGTTGTTTTGGGTTATAAATATAAAATTAAATATTCAATATATACTTTGAGCTTTAGTGATAAAAAATCTCCCTTATTTTCAGGGAGAATATTTTCGAGACCAAGAGGATTCGAACCTCCGACCCTCAGTTCCGCAAACTGATGCTCTATCCAGCTGAGCTATAGTCTCATGACAATCAAGAATGATGAATCATTTTTGATTTTTAATCTAGTAGTTAAGACTTCTTTTTCTATATCCTTAGCCTTTGATCATGGTTATTAGTGCAATAATAACACCACTCACTCCTTCTCCTCCAAGTAAGCCAGAAGATATTAGGTTTGATTTTTCACTAATTATCTCGCCCTTAAGCTTTTTTGCTATAAAAAGAATAAGAGAACCAAGAGCAACGCTGATAGTAATATTTGTCCCAAGGTACATTCCGAGTCCAAAAGCAGAGGAGGGCAGAGAGAATAGATATAGAACGAAGCCTATAACGACTCCAAGCCAGAACGCAACTGGATTTTCGAGTCCACTAATCATTGATGCAACAGCCTTTGCTTGAGGAGCTGGCATTTCTACAGACCCCAAAACAAATATATCTTTTATAATAAAGATTGCTAGTGTTGCTATAATTGCTCCGCCTATTCCACCAATGGCTTCAGCTTTGATCTGGTCCTTAGGCTCTGTTTTAACAAGAGAACCTGATTTGAAATCGTTCATAACGTCTCCACTTAGACCACAAGAAACGCAAACAGTCATAGCTATTGTAAAGGAGGCAATATTGCCACATTTTGTGATAGCGTGGATAGCAAGAAGAACAAGGATTGAGAATACTTCCATTGGATTAATACCAGTTTGACCGGTGAGCATACTTGATAGGTATGAAGCAACTCCAGCACCAAGTATTGTGAGAAAAGCTTCAAGCAGAGTCATTTCTGTAAATAAGATAAGGATTAATAGTGCTAGTAGTAGAATAATATAAAATGAGAGTATTTCTTTTTTGTTATGCTCTTCCTTTTTTCTCTCTCCAGTTTTATTGTTCTTAACAAGGCTAATAATTGCCTTTAATACAACAGCAAAGCCTGTGCCAATCATAATCCCTAAGCCAAGGTTTGATCTAAATATTGAAGCCTCTTCCATTGTTTTGAAGATACCAAACAATAGAGAAAATGGAGTTAATAAATAGTAGCCAAAGACCATTCCAAGTGTCCAAAAGAGAGCAAGTGATGGTCCGATTATTGCACCGATAGAGATAGCCATTGGAGAGACATATAGTGTTAGTGCTGGGATAATGCTGCTTCCTTTTATAATGGTTAGCACAGAAGGAATTTTTCCGAAAAAATCGCGGATAAAGGTAAAAATACAAGAAAAGGAGAGTGAAGAAAAAAGGTAAGGGGCACTCTTTTCCTTCTCTGCTGTCATTAGTGTGTTATAACTAGCTTCTCCTATAGGATAAGGTAATTTTTCTTCTTCAATTAGTTTCTTTCTATATATAGATGTGAATATAGTACCGAGTACTGCTCCAACAATTGTAGAAGCGAGAACGGAAGAAAGAGCTATAGTGGAATTAGGATTTATAATCCAAAGGCCAGGGAGAGTAAATGCTATTGCTCCTGCTACCATGCTTCCTGCACTCATTAGTGTATGAGTACAGTTAATTTCCTGCATTGTTGAGCCTTTTGCTTTTTTTAGTGCAGCCATACTTAGTACAGTTACAAATACTGTGGGCCAAGGGAGGGCTCCCATCTTAATTGCTACATATAGAGAAGAGGTTGTAATTATTATTAAGCCAAGTATTCCAATTATTATACTTCTACTAGTTAATGCTGATTTCTTTTCGTTTTCCATAGCCATCTATTGTTACAAAAAGGATTCCTTTAGGGTAGTAGAATAATAGAATTTGATTCGTTTCTTTTCTCTTAATAGAATAAGTGTATTAATTAAGGAGGAAAAATGTTAGGTGCTATTATTGGTGATGCAGTAGGTTCAAGGTTTGAATTTAATAACATAAATAGTACTAGCTTTGAATTCTTACCTTCCTCCTGTTTTCTTACTGATGATTCTGTTATGACAATTGCTATTGCAGAAGGTATTCTTAATTGGGATAGAGACGAAAGAAAAAGCTTTGATAGTTTAGCTCAAGAGGCTGAAAAAGCAATGAGAAGATGGGGAAAAAAGTATCCTAATGCTGGTTACGGTAAGCGTTTTTCTCTTTGGCTAAAGGACGAGACGATGGGACCATATATGAGTAAAGGTAATGGTGCTGCAATGAGAATTAGCCCAGTTGCATCTGCGTCTCGTACTTTAAATGAATGTATAGAGATGAGTAGAGCTATAACTCGAGTAACACATAACCATAGCGATGCACTTATGGGAGCTGAAGCTACAGCTGTACAGATTTTTCTTTCTCGCAGCAGAAGGTATTCGCTTTCCGCCTTAAAAGAATATGAAGAGAAATACTATTACAAAATTGAAAAGAATTATGATGAGTTATTACACTCGTATTCTACTTCCTTCACTTGTGACGGAACGTGCCCTGCTTCCTTTACTTGTTTTTATGAAAGCTCAGACTTCGAAGACGCTATAAGACGAGCTGTTAGTATTGGTGGAGATAGTGATACAATTGCATCAATTACAGGCTCTTTAGCTGAAGCCTATTATTCGATTCCACTTTCAATAAAAGAAAGAATAATGACAATGCTAGACGAGGAAGAAAAGAAGATAGTCGTGTCTTTTTACTCTAGATTCACTTGCCTCAGATAAATAATAGGGAATGTTAGTTTTTTTAAAGGCTTTGAATTATTAGTGATAATCGCTTAGCATTAAGATATGAAAAGAATATTAATATTGTTATTTGTTATGATGCTATCAATATCAGTTTTTGCTTCTGTTAATGGAGAAAGAATTATTGATGTTAATAGTCCAATTTATCGTGCCGTTAAATCGCTTTATATATCACAGGGTCATGCACTTCCTTCTACAACAGGTCCTTGGTCAGAGAGTGAAATAGAGCATATGCTTTCTCTTCTCGACGTAGGGAGTATGAGTAGTAGCGATAAAGAGGCCCTCTCTTATATTAGAAGTGAGCTTTCCCATGAAGAGGAGCTATTTGCTTTTAGTGGTGAAATCAATTTAGAAACATACCTTCATACTAATCCTTCTGACTTTGTTGGTCGTGATATGTGGGGTCGAGATCCAAATTCAACGCTTCCAATGATTCTTATATATTCAGACGCGTGGGTTGGTGATAACTATTATGGTTACTTTGGTATTAATATATCTAACGCAAAGTTCCAGGCTGAATATGATGCTAAAGAAAGATTTGCTTCAACAGTCTTTTCAACAAACCTCTTAATGGTTCCACCTGCAACAATGAAGACTATGGATTTCTCCTTCCCTCATAAGGCATATATTTCTGCAGGAAGTAGTAACTTTAATCTTATTTGGGGTAAGTTTAATTTAGGTTGGGGACCAGGAGAGAGTGGAAACTTTATTCTTGGAGACCACTTAAATGAGCACAATGCTATTAGAGCTACAGCTTATAACAATAGCTTTAAGTATACTTTCCTCGTTGATTCCTTCACTCATCCAATGAATTATTATAAGTATGAAGTGGGTGCTACAGATAATGGATACTACGGAAATAGAGGAACACAGGAGCATCTTAATGGTATAAGACTATTCTTATCTCACAGATTAGAATGGAGGCTTTTCTCAGATAAGCTTAATATTGTTTTAACTGAAGGCTTAATGTATATGTCAGAAGACAATTTCATTGATCTTAATGTCCTTAATCCTTCAATGCTTTGGCACAATCTTTATACTAGAGCTCACTCTAATTCTATCCTTTCTCTTGAGGTGGACTACACTCTTCTAAAGGGCTTCAATATCTATGGACAGTTAGTAGTAGACGAGAATGTTCTTCCTGGTGAACCAATTGCTGGTAAGGCTGGTAATGGTCCTGCAGAACCATCTGCTATGGGTTATATGCTAGGTGCTACATATGTTAAGCAAACAAAGCTTGGAACTCTTACTCTCAATGGAGAAGCAGCATATACAGATCCATTCTTGTATCTAAGAGATGGAGGATTGGGAGAAAAAGGATCAGACTTTAATTATAGAAACCAAGTTAAGGGACAATATGGTATTAACTATGTTGTTGCTCTTCGTGATATATATCAAGCTGGTGGAAATGTTCAATATACAGAAGAATTCCTTGGCTATAGATATGGTGGGGACGCTATCGTTGCCAACTTAAATGCCAAGCTTGATAATTGGGGTAAGTGGAATGCAGAAGCTAACTTATTCCTTATGGCTCATGGTACATTTGATCAGTGGACAGTTTGGACAAGAATCAATCCTAGTTCTCTCCATCCAGAGTATCCAACAGAGAGTCCAATAACTCCAACAACTAACCACGTCACTGAAAACCATAAAGATAATGATGCTAGTAGTAGAGATAGCATTGAATATACTTTCGATCTAACTCTTAAGGGTGGTTATACATTTACAGAGCATTTAGCTATGAATGCTCAAGTGGATTATATTGTTGTAGTTAATCCAGGAAACATTAAGAGTAACGGAACAAGCACAGATATCCAGTTCACTCTTGGTGGAACCTACAGCTTCTAGAAATTGAGATTTGTATCTTATTCACCACTTAGTTGAGGAGACTAGGTGGTGTTTTTTTCTAAATGAATGGAAGAAGGATAAAGAGCATAAGTCCCTAATATTAAGGGAGCAAGACAGGTTGGTACAATTTGCTAAGAACTATGAAAGCTTTATAAATATAAATTTTGCTATTGATAAAAAGAATAATACTATATGTGAAGATGGATATGATGTTGCTTCAATAATTAAGAATATATCTAGAATAGAACCAAGTATAAGTTTTATTGAGAGAGATACTTTAATTCTTTTTGATGAGATTCAAGATTTTCCAGAGATTGCTACTGCATTAAAAGCATTTTGTCTTGATAACCGTTTTGATGTAATTTGTAGTGGCTCAATGCTTGGTGTAAATTATCAAAGGATAGAGAGTAATAATGTAGGCTATAAATCAGAATTTGATATGTATTCTTTAGATCTCGAAGAGCTCTTGTGGGCTAAAGGATATGGAGAAGATGTAATTAATGAATTACTTGAAAACATGAAAAAATGTAAGCCTTTTAATCAAACAACAATGAGTATCTTCTCTTCACTTTTCTTGTTTATACGATTATTGGTGGAATGCCGAGAGTTATTCTTGAATACATTGAAAGAAAAACCTTTGAAGGGGATTTGGATTTACAGCAAGAATTAATTAGAGATTATAAGGAAGATATAAAAAAGTATGTTATAGGTCTTGATAAGACTCGTGTTCTTAATGTTCTCAATTACATTCCTGTTCAGTTAGTAAAAGAGAATAAAAAGTTTTAGATTTCAATAGTATCAAGTGGTGTAAAATTTAAGGACATTGATTATTTAAATGATGTAGGACTTATCAATATCTGTTATTGTATGCATACACTAGATTTACCACCCAGGGGAAATTACGAAGATAAAAAGTATAAAATATACTTTGGAGATACATGGTTATTAATTGCTTTACTTGATAAAGAATCTAGTGATGATTTAAGAGTGAATAAAAATATAAGGGTGTGTTCTATGAAAACCTTGTTGCAGAAAGCCTTGTAAACAAGGCTATGATTTGTTCTATTACAAAAGACAAGATTCTTCTCCTGAATTAGATTTTTTTGTTCGTTCTTATTAGAGCGATACCTTAAAACTGTTGATTTTTGATTAATTTACTAAGAGTACTAAAAAACGACAAAATGAGACAGTTTAAAGTGATGCTTTGTAAAATATTATATTCCGCGGTAATTATTTACTTTTAATTTCTTGCCCCCTCTGCTTTATTTTTACTATATTTAAAAATATGTATAAATTAGGAATTGATGTTGGCTCTACTACAATGAAGGTTGCTTTACTTTCAGAGAATGGAGATATTCTTTACACTGATTATCAGCGTCATTATTCAGAGGTAATCTCAAAAGCATTGGAGATGCTAAGAGATGTAAAAAAGATTGCAAAAGACGAGGAATGCTTTGTTTCCGTTTCTGGTTCTGCAGGAATGGGAATAGCAGAGGCTTTATCTATTCCTTTTGTTCAAGAGGTATATGCAACAAGAATAGCAAGTAGACAATATGCTCCCTCAACTGATTGTATTATTGAGCTTGGTGGAGAAGACGCAAAGATTCTTTTTTTAACTAACGGTATGGAAGTAAGAATGAATGGAACCTGTGCAGGTGGTACAGGTGCCTTCATCGATCAAATGGCAACACTTTTGGGTGTTGAAAAGGAAGAAATAGATAAACTAGCACGAGATGCTAGAGAGATATATACAATAGCATCTCGTTGTGGTGTCTTTGCTAAAAGTGATATTCAACCACTGATAAACCAAGGAGCAAGAAAGGAAGATATTGCAGCATCCATTCTTGTTTCTGTTGTTAACCAAACTATCGCAGGTCTCAGCCAGGGAAGAAAGATTGTTGGCAATGTTTTGTATCTTGGTGGTCCTTTAACCTTTATCTCTTCACTTCGTTATTATTTTGACAAGGCTCTTAATACTAAAGGTATTCTTCCTCCTAATTCACTATATTATGTTGCTCTTGGTGCTGCTCTAAATAGAGAAGGTAAGGTCGTTGATATTTCTTCTCTTGAAGAAAAACTAAGTACATATAAGGCAAAGGAAGGTTATGTTTCTCTTCCTCCTCTCTTCGAGAGTGAAGAAGAGTACCAAAAGTTTAAAGAGAGACACGAAGAGGCAAGACTAAAAGAGAGAGATATCTCTTTTTATAGTGGTCCCTGCTATATTGGTCTTGATTCTGGTTCTACAACTATTAAGTGCTGTATTATTAGTCAAAGTGGTGAGCTTCTTTCCTCTTTTTATAGCTCAAATAATGGTAATCCTATAGAGACTATAAGAAACTACCTTTTAGATATATACAATAGGTATCCATCTCTCAATATTAGAGGCGCAGCAACAACAGGATACGGTGAGGATTTACTAAAGGAAGCACTAAGAATAGATTATTCACTTGTTGAGACACAAGCTCATTTCATTGGAGCTAAGCACTTCCTTCCAAATGTTGATTTCATTATTGATATAGGTGGACAAGACATTAAATGCTTTAAGATTGTTGATGGTGCTATAGATGACATCTTCTTAAATGAGGCCTGTTCCTCCGGCTGTGGTTCCTTTTTGCAAACCTTTGCAGCTTCTCTAGGAAAGAGCACTAGTGAATTTTCCTCTTATGCTCTTCTTGCTTCGCACCCTGTTGATTTGGGTTCTAGGTGCACTGTCTTTATGAATAGTCAGGTTAAGCAAGCTCAAAAGGATGGGGCAACGGTTGGTGATATATCTGCCGGCCTAGCTATAAGTGTTGTAAAAAATGCACTTTATAAGGTAATTAGAACAGCATCTGCTAAGAGCTTAGGTAAAAACATTGTCGTACAGGGTGGTACTTTTCTCAATGATGCTGTTCTTAGAGCTTTTGAGAAGGAGCTAGGTGTTAATGTAATAAGGCCAACTATTGCAGGCCTGATGGGCGCATATGGGGCTGCTTTATATGCAAGGAAAAGAGCAAATAGTGAAAATAGAGAGAAAAGTACAATACTTGGAAGAGAAGAATTAGAGAGCTTTATTTATAGAACGAAGAGTATGAGATGTGGTGGCTGTACTAATAACTGCTTACTAACAATTAATACTTTTGATGAAAATAGAAGATATATTAGCGGAAACAAATGTACTAAGCCACTTGGTAAAAAAAGGAGTGATGAAACTCGATATAATATTTACGCTTATAAGCAAGCTCTTCTACAAGAATATATTGATAAAAGAGAGGAAGGAGAAAGAGGAACTATAGGGCTTCCTCTTTCCTTGGGGATGTATGAATTACTTCCTTTTTACCATACACTTTTTTCAAAACTACACTTTACTGTTGTTACTTCTCCTTTTTCTAATAGAGAGCTATATGTTTCTGGTCAAGACTCAATTGCATCGGATACAGTTTGCTTTCCTGCAAAGCTAATGCATGGTCATATTGAGTACTTAAAGAATGAGAAGGTTGATAAAATTTTTATTCCTTGTTCTTCATATAATATAGATGAAGAAAAGGGCACTAATCACTTCAATTGTCCTGTTGTTGCTTACTATGGTGAAGTAATAAGAGCTAATGAGAATACAGGCTCTTCTTCTCTTATTTTGGGATATTTATCATTAGAGAACAAAAAGCACTTTGCTTCTCGTATTTCATCGCTTTTTAATATTGATAAAAAAGAAGTATATAGAGCAACGCTTAGCGCCTTTGAGGAATTAGAAGGGTATAAAGAAAAAATAAGAGTGAAGGGCGAAGAGATCATAAAGAGGTCGAGAGAAGAAAAGAGACACATAATTGTACTCTGTGGCAGACCTTACCATGTAGATAAGGAGGTCAATCACTCTATCGATACTCTTATTACAAGCCTTGGTGCTTCTGTTATAAGTGAAGATTCACTCTATTATCCAAAAGAGAAACAGAGTGTTAATGTATTAAATCAGTGGACTTATCATGCACGTCTATATGGTGCTAGCGAATATGTTGGAGCTTTCTCTGATATGGATGTTGTCCAGCTTGTCTCTTTCGGCTGTGGCTTAGATGCCGTTACTACTGATGAAGTAAGAGAGATTCTTAGACGTAATGATAAGATCTATACACAGCTTAAAATAGATGAAATTACAAACGTTGGTGCTGTTCGTATTAGGCTTAGGTCTCTGTTTGCAGCTTTAGAGGAGAAGACTAAATGAGTCGTGCTTTTACAAAAGAAATGAAGAAGGATTATACTATTGTTGCACCTAATATGGCACCAATTCATTTTGCACTCTTTGAAAAGGTATTAATTAACCGCGGTTATAACGCACTTGTTCTTAATACTGATTCTCCCACTATTATTCAAAAGGGCCTAAAGTATGTTCATAACGATATGTGCTATCCAGCACTTCTTGTTATAGGACAGATGATTGATGCAATAGAAAGCGGAATAGTTGATCCTAAAAAATGTGCTCTTGCAATAACTCAGACTGGCGGAGGCTGTAGAGCATCAAACTACTATTTTCTTCTCTGTAAGGCTTTGGAAAGGGCTGGATATCCCGATATTCCAGTTATCTCTCTCAATTTATCAGGAATGAACAAGAACCCAGGATTTAAGATTACTCTCTCTATGCTTTGTCAGGGCTTTTCTGCTCTTTTATATGGAGATGCTATTATGTATTTACGTAATCAAACTAAGCCATATGAAAAGAACGAAGGCGAAACAGATAGGCTTGTTGAAAAGTGGACGGAGGACTTAGGGGAAAGATATAAGAGGAATAGCGGATACTTCTGGTCTAACATTCCAAAGAATTTGAAGGCTATAGCACATGATTTTGCTTCAATTGAACGCAAGGATGTAAAAAGAATTAAGGTCGGAGTTGTTGGTGAGATATACATGAAGTATTCAAAGCTTGGTAACTCAGGACTTCAAGATTATTTAGAGGAAGAAGGCTGTGAAGTAATGCTACCTCCGCTTATGGGCTTCTTTTTGTATGGTATTTCTAATTCGATTAAAGATAATGAATATTATGGAACAAAGAAGAAGTTCGCTTTTCTTTCTAAGCACTTCATTCTTCCTCTATTAGAAAGGTTTGAAAAGAATCTTACAGATGCAATTAAAGAGGAAAAGATTTTTGAGGTTCCATCAACTTTAAAAGAATTAGAAGAATACGCAGATACGGTTATAGATAGAGGTTGTAAAATGGGAGAAGGTTGGCTTTTGACTGCAGAAATGGTGGAGCTAATTAAAAAGGGATATGGCAATATTGTATGTACTCAACCATTTGGATGCTTACCTAATCATATCGTTGGAAAGGGTATGATAAGACCTCTAAAGGAAATGTACGATGAAGCTAATATTGTTGCTATTGACTATGACCCATCAGCTACAAGAGTTAACCAAGAAAATAGAATTAAGCTTATGTTGGCAGTTGCAAAAGAAAAGCTGTAAATGGTTCTGAAATTCTCTTTCTTCAATACTGTAAACGATAAATTTCAAATGCAATAAAAAACTAAATAAAAATGTCATAGATTATCGACAATGCATAAAACAAGAGAAGAACGGATACTTTATGAGAAATGGAATACTAAAGCTTTGTTTCTCACTAAAATAAGTTAAAAAGAAAACCTTAGGAGTACCTAAGGTTTTATTGTTCGGAGAAGGGGGGATTCGAACCCCCGGACCCGTTACCCAGGTCAACTCCTTAGCAGGGAGCCCGATTCGGCCGCTCTCGCACCTCTCCAAAAAACGGAAGGAGAGGGATTCGAACCCCCGGTGAGTTACCCCACGGCTGCTTTCAAGGCAGCTACCATCGACCTCTCGGACATCCTTCCAGTTAAAGTTACAAAGGAAATTTTAGGAAAAGGAAGGTATTGTGTCAAGTTGTATTCTGCCTTGACCAATATCAAGAACATCTTTTTTGAAGTTTTCGTAGCAAGAGGATGGGATTTTTCCTTCAATTTTTATACCAACGCCGAAATTTTCATTAATGAAGGAGGCATTGTTTTTCTCAGCACTTAGTTTTACTGGTGTATATAAATCATACTGGAGAGTGAGAGAGAAGAAGATATAATCTATGTTTTCCTCTGTCTTTACTATCTTTAGTACTTCCTTTGTGCTATCTGAGTATGCTTTAACAAGGCCTCCAGTTCCAAGTAATGTTCCACCAAAGTAGCGGATGATGCAGACACATATATCTGTTATTCCACTTCCCTTAAGTACTTCAAGTGCGGGGCGTCCTGCTGTGTTTTTGGGTTCTCTATCATCAGATGAAGAATATAGTGTGCCACTCTTTCCAACAACGGCAGCATGAACAACGTGAGTTGCATCACTATATTTTTTCTTCGTTTCTGTTACCTTTTCCTTTGCCTCTTCAAGTGTTGTTACAGGGTATGCTATTGAGATGAATTTAGATTTTTTTATTTCTATTTCACTTTTGGCTTCTTCAATAAGGCGTTTCATTTTTCCCCCTTATAGTTGTGGCTGAAGATATTGTCTGAAGGAGAAAGAGCAGTGATTTTACTACTTATTAAATCTAATTCTTTTATTTCTTCGTTATCTAATTCAATTTCTTTTATATCAAGCTGTTCTTTTTTACTTACTCCTCTAATAATACCAAATGGGTTCTTTTGTAAGACCCAGCTGTAAGAGATGGACGAGAGAGAAGTGTTGTACTTATTTGAGTACTTTTCTAAGAGATTAAATAGCTCTTCTTTATATGGAGAATTTTCAAAAAAGAAGTGAGCTTCTCTCTCTTCTTTTTTTGATAAAAAGCCAGAGGCGAGAGGAGCGTAAGAAAGAATCTTAATTCCAGTCCTTCTTTCTTCTTCATAATCCTTATTCCAGCAAAGAGAGAGAGGTCTCTCATGAAACGAGATTTCAAAGTCCTTAGTTGCTTTAGTTAGTAAGAAAAGAGGAAAGTTACTCACACCAATTTCTTTTGCCTTTTCTTCTTTTTTTATATCTTCTAGTTTTTTTAAGCTTTTAAATAGTTCTTTTTCGTCTGTTGGCCAATGAAGTAAGAGAATGTCGAGATAGTCACTCTTTATTCTTTTTAATGTGTTTTCTACCTTTTTCTGCATCGTTTCGACAGGCATTACCTTTGATATTACTCTATATTCCTCTCTCTCTATTTTCCTTCTAGAGAAAAAGGAATAAAGGATTGTATCAGCATTCTCATAGCTGTAGGCAGAATCGAAATACCTAATTCCTTTTTCCCAAGCTTTGCTAAGGATTGAGCGTGCTATATCTGGAGATAAAGCTCTGTGAAAAGGAGACGGAGAGAAATTCCATAGTCCTAAGATTTCTTCACTCTTCAAAATCTACGACCTTTGCATCTAGCATCTCTCTATCATCAAAGATGAAGTAGCCTTCAAACCTTTCTCCCTTTAAGAGCTTAGGGAGCCAAAGAATATCATCTTTCCACATCTTTGAGTAATCTAATTCATCTATTTTACACCAGAAAGGCTTTGTTTCGTCGCATTCTTCTATTAGAGAGCCAGAGAATGTGTGTGTTGTAAAGACGTAACCAAGCATTCTTGTTCCATCCTTAAACTGGAAGTAAAGAGTACCTATTTCTTCGGGGGAAGAAATATCTAAGCCTGTTTCTTCTTTTGTTTCTCTTATTGCTGCTTCATATTTTGTTTCTTCTATCTCTATATGTCCTCCTGGAGCATTGTAGTAACCGTTACCCATTCCTCTTTTTTTATATATCAAAAGGACGTTGTTATTGTCGTCGAAAACATATGTGAGAACACAACGCTCTGTTGGCTCCCAACTGCGCCAAGGCACTTCATCTACTTTGTTTGCGTTAATGCATTTTTCTTCTATCTCTTTTTGAGTAATAGTGAGACCTTTTTTGTTTCTTTCTTCCTCTTCTTTCTTCTTTTTTTCTTCTGGATGTGCTTCGTAGTAGCAATCGTCACATAAATTATCGTCTCGCCCAAGTGTTGCATCCCAGCTCATCTTTTTTCCGCATTTAGTGCATTTTCTCTTAAATGGCCAAATATTTTTTCTAAATACGATAGCTAATACTATACCAACAAGGAGTGCACCATATTCCAAATATTGAGGAAGAGAGAAGGTATCTATCAAAATAAGTAGTAAATAGACAACAAGAATTAAAAGGGCAATAAGGATGGTTGCAAATCTTTTTTTCTGTCCTTCCTTATATTTACGTAATGAGAGATTAGTAATGATTAAGAGCATCATTACATAGTCAAAAACATATTTTGTGAAAAAATTGAGAATCATAGGAAAATATTACTATTTACTACCTTTTCTCTTCAATTTGTTTTTTTCTTATTTGTGAAATTGTATAATCTCTTTTGCTACGGTATCCTATTAATGGAGGATTTTTATGGATATTAATAAATATATAGATCATACACTTCTTGCTCAGGATGCAACAGAAGAAAGAATAATTAAGCTTTGTGAAGAAGCAAAAGAGTATAATTTTGCCTCTGTTTGTGTTAACTCTTGCTACGTTAAGCTTTGTAAGAAGAAATTAGAGCATTCATCGGTTAATGTATGCTCAGTTGTAGGTTTCCCTCTTGGTGCAATGGAAACAAGAGCAAAGGCATATGAAGCTAAATGTGCTATTGAAGATGGTGCAGATGAAATAGACATGGTTATTAATGTTGGTTTCCTTCACGATAAAAAATATAAAGAGGTTGAGGAAGATATTCGCCTTGTTAAAGAAGCATGTGGCGATAAATTACTAAAGGTTATCATAGAAGCTTGTCTTCTTAGCGATGAAGAAAAGGTTATTGCTTGTCAGCTTTCTGAGAAGGCTGGTGCTGATTACGTTAAAACCTCTACTGGCTTTTCTAAGTGGGGCGCAACAAAGAGTGATGTTCTTCTTATGCGTAAAACTGTTGGAGATAGGCTTGGTGTTAAGGCTGCTGGCGGAATAAGAGACAGTAAGAGTGCCATGGAGATGATTGAGAGTGGAGCAAGTAGACTTGGTTGCTCTGCTGGTATTGCAATTATGAAAGGGCTAGTATCAGATGCCGAATACTGAGAGAGCAAAGGGTAGTGCAGATTTTTTAAAGTCTTTAGGCTTTCCTACTGTAGAAATTCATGATACTTTCCAACACTTTGATTTCACAACGCCTGGTCGTCGTGTACTTTTAATTGGTCCTATGGGCTCTGGAAAGACTGAATATTCTGCTAGAGTATGGAGAGATGCTGAGGTTGCTAGAAGTAAAGGAGAGAGAGTTTCCTCTTCTACAAAAACAGGAACTAGAGATAGAAGAAATGTCTTTTTTATTCGTACAGATTTAGATAGTACTAGGTTTACTGATAATCCCACCGATGCTCTTTCTTATCGTGGTGGATATGTTAGATGTGGACAAAATATTGCACGAGTAAGAGATAGCTTTGATTTTGAAAAGGTTTTACTTGATAATCCAACAGTTGGGACCTTTATTGTAGATGAAGCATCCTTTTTTGATGAGAGATTAGCTTATGTTGCTCGAAACTACGCCTTAAGTGAGGGGTGTATGTTTGTCTTTCCAACTCTAGTCTTAAATTTCAGAAGAGAATTCTTTAATTCATCTGCTCGTCTTATGCTTGATATTGCAACTGATGTAATACCCTTAACTGCATATTGTGAAGAAAAGAGCTGCTTGGCAAGTGCTTTCTATACCTATCGCTATTATAGTGTTGATGGGGATGAGTGTCCTTCTCTCTATTTTGATCCATTAATTATTGTTGGTGGCGACAAAATTAAAGAAGGCGGAAGTGAGCCTAACTACGCTGCTCGTTGTGATAAGCACCATTACCTACCAGGTAAAGAATATACTTTCTTTACTCTTAAGCCACTTGCTGTAGATGCTGCTAATGGTAAGACTAAAGGCTTAATTAAAGAATTAGGGCTCCTTAAGAGCGATATAAGAAAATCGAAATTGTATTCTTCTCTAACAGCTAGCTATAAAGATGATAAAAACAGGGAAGTGTACCTTAACTCAATGAGAGTAAATAATATTGCAGAGAAGGCACTCTACTTTGTATTTTGTGAACAAAATCTTATTAGTGAGATTCTTTTAAGAAATATTGTTGATGAGCTAGCTCTAGATAAAAAGTATTTAGAGAAAACACTAAAGGACAATAGTAGGCCAGTTTCTTTTGAAGAGCAGTACCTATTGTAGTGAGGTAGTTATGAATAAAGATGAAGATTTAAGAGAAACAAAGCTTTCTTCCTCTCTCATTTATGACGGAAGATTGCTTAAGGTTTATAAAGACAAAATTAGTCTTCCTTCAGGAAAAGAAAGTACAAGAGAGTACATTCTTCATTTTGGTGCTTCTGCAATAGTGCCTCTTTTAGATAATGGGTCTGTTATTGTTGAGCGTCAGTTTCGCTATCCTTTTTCTCGTGTTATGCTTGAAATCCCTGCTGGAAAGCTCGATAGTAAGGATGAAGATAGATTAGAAGCCGCTAAAAGAGAGCTGAAGGAAGAGACAGGATATAGTGCTGATGAATGGATAGACCTGGGTGAAATGTATCCTTCTGTTGCATATACAACAGAGTCTATCTCTCTCTTTCTTGCCAGAGGACTAAAAAAGGGCGAGCAAAATTTAGACGAAGATGAGTTTTTAAATATCGAAGAGATTCCTCTCACCACTCTTGTTGATATGGTTATGAATGGTGAGATAAAGGATAGTAAAACGCAGGTTGCTCTCTTGAAAGCTGCCAAAATAGTTGGTCTATTTTAAGCGTTATCCCACATTCTGTTTAATTTTTCAACAGTATCTTTTACGGTCTCTGGCTTCATATTCTCTAGAGACCAGAAGATATTATATCCTCTCCTTTTCATCTCTTGAATAAAGCCTTGCCAATCAAAGACGCCAGTGAGAGCTGGAAGTGTTCCAATCTTTGTTCCTTCTTCTGATAAAATGTAATCCTTTACATGGATAGCAACTAGCTTTTCTTTGTATGTATCGAGTATTGGGCTGTAGAATGCCTTTTGCGCTTCTTTTGTTGGAGTATATAGCTCTATTCCATCTTTTTCTTTTATTCCTGTATATGGAACTAGATTAATTGGATCCAAGAGTACTTTTAAAGAAGAAGATGGAAACCTTTCAAGCATTCTTGCCATTCTTTCTAAGCTCCCCATTGTATGTGTATGGTTAACAGCCTCTATTGTACAATAAGCACCATACTTCTCAGCCTCATTAACCATCTCTGATAGACTTGAATAGAATAGCTCTAAGTATTTTTTTTCTCCCGTTAGAGGACTATAGCCACCATTAGGGTTCTGTGTTCCTGTCTCTGTCGCGACAATTTTAGTTCCGAAGGCTCTCCAAAGAGAAAGAGACTTTTTGAACCTTTCTAATTCGCTTTTCCTCTTTTCTTCATCTGGGTGTACTGGATTAATATAGCAGCCGATAATTGAAATATTAACGCCGTAAGAGAGAAGAGTCTCCCTTATACTGTTTATATAATCCTCGTCCCATTCTTTCCAGTCACGAGAAGCTGGCACTACCTTTTTTAGTGCTAGCTGGATAGAAGAGTGAGAAAAGAAGGAGTTAATGTTTTTACCTAATTCTTCCACAGAAGAAAAGGATCCGAAATCATGAGCACGAAAACCTAAATTAAACATAATTAAAGAATAATGTTTTTCTTTTTCCTTGTAAAAGAGAGTTTTATGAAAATAAAGATGCAGGTAGTGACAAGCTCTTTCTTTTCAGTTATTCTTTCTTAGATTCTTGAGCCTTCGGGCAGAGGAGGTGAGACATAAATGGCATTCGTAAGAATTGAAGAAACAGAACCACTCGAAAAAGCGATTAAGCGTTTTAAGAGAATGGTCGAGAAGGAAGGCGTTATCAGAGATTATAAGATGCGCAGATACTTCGAAAAGCCATCTGCCATCCAGCACCGCAAGGACAAAGCTATGGCAAGAAAGCAGATGCTCAAGAACAAAAAGGCAAGAAATTCTAAAGCTTATTAATTCTGAGTCTGTGTCTCAAAAAAATCGGGCTAGTTTTTTTCTAGCCCATATTTTTTTATTTCTCTTTTAAGTAGCGAGATAGGAACTCCTTGGTTCTCTCCTTCTTTGGATTAAGAAAGACCTCCTCTGGTTTTCCGTCTTCTTCTATCTTTCCATCTGCCATAAATAAGACTCTGTTTGATACATCTCTAGCAAAGCTCATTTCATGAGTAACAACAATCATCGTAATACCACTTTGAGCTAGATTTTTCATTGTCTCTAGTACTTCTCCAACCATTTCAGGGTCTAAAGCTGATGTTGGCTCATCAAAAAGTAGAATGTCTGGACTCATTGAGAGCGCACGAGCAATAGCAACACGCTGCTTTTGACCTCCCGATAGTTGCCTTGGCTTTGCATTGATATAACCATCCATTCCAACCTTATTCAAGAAGGACATAGCTATTTTGGTTGCTTCTTCCTTATTTCTTTTTAGAACCTTAGTTTGTCCTATTACACAGTTTTGAAGAACATTGTAGTTGTTAAAAAGGTTAAAGGACTGGAAGACCATACCAACTTTAGTTCTGTACAGGTCTTCATTAATCTCACCATTTAAAACATCCTTTTCTTCATAAATGATTCTTCCCTTCGTTGCATCCTCAAGCATGTTGATGCATCTAAGAAGAGTGCTTTTACCACTACCGGAAGAACCAATGATGCTTATTACATCTCCCTTTTCTACGGAGAAATCAATATCTTTTAGTACTTCATTGTTTCCAAATGTCTTACCAAGGTGTTCAATTTTTAATAGGCTCATTAGTGTGATCCTCCTGTGCTTTCATTGTATCTTGTAAGACCGCTAGTGAATGCTAGAGTATCTGTTGTAGCAAGGTCAAAGTTAGCAGGTCCATCCATCTTGCTTTCAATCCATCGTAGGATACGAGAGCATGTGAAGGTGAGAAGGAAGTAGATAATCATCGTTACTGTTGCTGCTTCAAAGTATGTGTAGAGTGCACCAGAGATGCTTTTGAAGGTAAAGAAAAGCTCTACTGTTCCGATTATAGATAAGACACAAGTATCTTTAATATTAATAATGAGGTTGTTTCCAATCTGAGGCATTATGTTTCTCAATGCTTGTGGTAGAATAACAAGAGTCATTGTCTGAAAGTAGCTCATGCCTATAGCTCTTGCTCCTTCCTTTTGACCATTATCTACAGATAATATACCACCTCTTACTGTTTCTGCCATGTAAGCACCAGTATTAATGGATACGATGATTATTGCAGCACTCCACATTCCGAGGTTGATATTAAATAGCTGAGCAGAGCCATAATAGATAAATGCAGCCTGTAGCATCATTGGAGTTCCTCTAAATACTTCAACATATGCATCTAGAATCCACTTAACGATTTTCAATAATACAGTACTAAAAAGGGAAGCATTCTTCTTTGGTTCTGCTGTCTGTACAATACCAACCAAAAAACCAATAACACACCCCAGTAATGTACATACTAGGGCGATGACCATTGTTGTGAGAGCTCCATCAAGTAGAGATACACTATAATGTGTGAGGATGTACCACATCCTCTCTAAGAAATTCATCTGTGAAATTGACATTGCTTATCCTCAGTTTGAAAGTGGCTGTACAGAGATAGCTTCATCCATCATTGCATTAAAGTCTAGAACTGTGAGCTTACTTAGTGCCTTGTTGATGCTTTCTGTTAACTCTTTATTGTTCTTTGAAACGGAGATTCCAATATTAATTTCTTCCTGGCTTACCTTGAAATCATCAGAAGAGGAAGAGAAATCAAGAAGCTTGAACTGAGGATAAGCAACAAGTGCAGCCTGTGCAGTTGGCATATCTGTACAAACTAAATCGATTCTCTTTGCAGATAGTGCAACAAGCATTGCAGGAGCACTTTCCTGTGCTGCTAGAATATTAGCTTCTGGTATTTGAGGTAAGCATATATCATACCAAATTGTTCCTTGCTGGCTTGTACATGTTGCGCCCTTTAACTCTTGTACGCCTTGAGCTGTGCTATATTGACTGTCATTGTTAACAAGACAGACGATAGAAGCATAGTAATAAGGAGTTGTGAAGTCGACCATTTCTAATCTGTTAGATGTGATAGACTGACCTGCAATAGCACAATCAACTGTTCCTGATTGTACTGCTGGTACAAGAGAATCCCAATCGAGCTTTACAATTTCTAATTCCTTTCCAAGTTCGTTAGCAATATATTTTGCCATCATGACATCGTAGCCATAGGCATAATCCTTTGAGCCTGCAATTTTTACAGCACCATTAGCATCTGTTGTTTGAGTCCAATTATATGGAGCATATCCACATTCCATAGCAACTCTTAGCTTATTAGATTGTGTTTCTTCCTTGTTTCCGCCTGCAAAGAGGGATAGAGCGATAAGTGTTACAAGAAATAATGTGAATAATCTTTTGATGTTCATTTTTTTCTCCAAATTAAGTGTGATGTGTAGAAAGATAGATGATTGTTAGTATTTCGTCAATATGTTATAAATAAATATTTTATGTTATTTTAGTAACACTTTTATTCGTTCCTTGTTGTGTTATAATTAAATCATGTTCTTACAAATTAGTATGCGTACAGATATTGTTGCCTTCTATACTCCTTGGCTTTTGGAGCGCTTTAAAAAAGGAGAGGTGTTAGTTCGTAATCCATATAACGATAATAGTATTACTCGATATATCTTGAGCCCAAAAATAGTAGATGGACTCTCCTTTTGTACTAAAAATCCAACTCCTATCCTTCCTTATCTTTCCTCCTTTGATAGCTATAACCAATATTGGTTTGTTACTATTACTCCTTATGATTGGAGAATAGAGAGAGGCGTTGGAGATAAGGAAAAGGTAATAGATTCCTTTATTACTCTTTCAAAGATAGTTGGTAAAGATAGGATTGTTTGGCGCTACGATCCCATCTTTATCGATAATCATTATACTCTCTCGTACCATAAAGAGGCCTTTCTTAGAATGGCTAGAAAGCTAGGTCCTTATACTAATAAATGTATTATTTCTTTTGTTGATATCTATAAAGGTGTTAAGAATAACTGGCCTTCCTTAACACCGGTTAAGGGAGAAGATAGAATTAATCTTCTTTCTTCCTTTATAGATAGTGGAAAAGAGAATGGAATAAGAATAGGAATATGTAATGAAAATACAGTTACTAGAGATTTAGATCTTGATAGAGAAGGATGTCTGGGAAGGAAAACATGGGAAAAAATAGTAGGGACTGAACTAAATATTCCAGCTTCTTCATATAAAAGAAATGGTTGCTTTTGCCTTCTTGGTTCTGATATTGGGTCATACAATACTTGTCCAAATTATTGCCTATATTGCTATGCTAACTACAATAAAAGTGAAGTAGACAAAAGATATAAGCGTCATAACATTCATTCTCCCTTACTCTTTGGTGAAGTAAGAGAGAGTGATGAAATAAAAACCTACAGAGAAGGAAGCTGGAAAATAGAAGAGCCCACGCTTTTTTAGCGGGGCTCTTAGCTTATTGCAAGAAGTGAATAGCAAATCCACCAACCTCTTCCTTTATATAGAAGAAGTACAATTTGCCTTTGCTATCGTATTTGTATGAGGTTTCGTCAATTGTATAACCGAGGTTTTTCATATAAGCCATTGTTCTATCAATGTTATTGACACGGAATCCAATGTGACCATTTTTTCCTGGTCCCTTATCTCTCATAATCTCAATTTCATTATTCATAAATGTAGAGACAGTTGTTAAGCGAGTGCTCATATTTAGAAGTGAGAAGAAGGATGCCATATCCTTTTCATTGTCTTCTCCGTTGGCATTAATGCCAATATGGGCAAATTCAAAGCCCTGCATTGCCTTTACAGCACCTTTACAGAGATTAGTTATTTCATCCCATTTCTCGCCATTAATTAGATCTGGCTTTACCATCCATGAGCCACCAACTGCAATGACATTAGACTGCTTAGCATAATCGGTGATATTTGATGTATTAATGCCACCTGTTGTCATGAACTTAACCTGTGGGAATGGTCCTGACAAATCCTTTAGCATTTTTACTCCACCACTAGATTCAGAAGGGAAGAACTTTAGATATTTAAGCCCTAAATTTACAGCTTTTTGTATCTCACTAGCTGTGCATACACCTGGTGTAATTGGAACGTTGTGTTTTTGACACCATCTGACTGTTTCTTCATCCAAGCCTGGAGAGACAATAAAGGAAGCACCAGCATTAACTGCTTTTTCAGCTGTTTCTGGATTTAATACAGTACCAGCACCAACAATCATATCAGGATATGCTTTTTTCATCCTTCTTATTGCTTCTTCTGCTGCATCTGTTCTGAATGTTACTTCAGCACAACAAATGCCACCATCAATCATAGCCTTGGCAAGCTTTTCTGCCTTGCTTTCATCATCAATTTTTACAACAGGAACAATTCCTAAGCTGTAAAAAAAATTGAAAATTTTGTTTTCTGACATTTTTTTTCATCCTTTATTGGGATTATAGCATTGAAAAGCGACTAAATCAGTGAATATTCCGTCTTTTTATTGACTATTAAAAATACTTAAAAGAAAATTGTAAAAAATAAAGGAAGTAAAGATGACTGATATTAAGTATGTTACATTTGGAGAAATCATGCTTCGTCTCAGAAGCCCAGAACACGAAAGACTCTTTCAGAGTCCTCAGCTAGAAGCTACATTTGGTGGCGGAGAGGCTAATGTTGCTGTTTCTCTTTCCATCTTTGGAGAAAAGGCTAAGTTTGTTACAGCTCTTCCAGATAACGCAGTTGGTGAAGCTTGCAAAAGAGAGCTTATGAAGTATGGTGTCGATACTTCCTCTATTAATATGGTTAAAGGAAGTAGACTTGGTATTTATTACCTAGAAACAGGTGCTGTTCAGAGACCTTCTCTTGTTGTTTATGATAGAGAAAACAGTGCTATAGCAACTGCTACTCCTAGTAGCTTTAACTTCGACGAAATGTTTGATGATAAGACCTGGTTCCATATAACAGGTATTACACCAGCAATTAGTGAAAGTGCATCTCTTTGTGCTCTAAGTGCTATGAAGAGTGCTAAAGAAAAGGGAAGTACAGTTTCAATTGACCTAAATTACAGAAAGAAGCTTTGGAACTATGGTAAGAGTGCTCCTTCTGTAATGAGAGAGCTCGTTAAGTATGCTGATTGTGTTATCGCTAACGAAGAGGATATTCAGAAATGTCTTGGTATCGAAGCAGATAGCGATGTTACAAGTGGAAAGCTCGATACAGATGTATATAAGGAATTAGCTGAAAAAGTTAAGAAAGAATTTCCTAACGTAAAATATGTTGCAATTACTCTCAGAGAAAGTAGAAGCGCAGATCACAACGGTTGGAGTGCTGCTCTTTCTGGTCAAACAGGCTTCTATCTTTCACGTCATTATGAGATTACAGATATCATTGATAGAGTTGGTGGTGGAGATAGCTTTGCTGCTGGTATTATTTATGCATTAAGCCACTACTCAGATGAGCAATATGCTATCAATTTTGCTGTTGCTGCATCCTGCTTAAAGCATACTATTAATGGAGACTTTAATCTTTCTAGATTGGGAGAAGTTGAAGCACTTTGTAAAGGTGATGGTTCAGGAAGAGTCCAAAGATAAACCTGTTCAAATTTGTAAAAGGCAGCAAGTGGGGGCTGCCTTTTGCTTTATCTAAGTAAATAAAAATGAAAAAATTAATATTATTAGGTGATTCTACATGTGCTCTAAAGGCTAGAGACAAAAAACCAGAGACGGGTTGGGGTGAAGCTTTCTTTCCTTTTTTGAAAGAAGATTGGATGGTTTATAATTATGCAAAAAATGGCTATTCAACTAAATCTTGTCTCAATAGTGGTATTTTTTCTTCTGCTCTTTTGTCTTCTAATGAGGGTGACGCTGCAATTATTCAATTTGGCCACAATGATGAAAAAAGTGATGAAAGAGGAACAAAGCCTTGGACTGAATTTATTGCTAATATTTGTTATATGGTGACAAAGCTAGAAGAGAAGGGAGTAAATGTTTATTTAGCTACCTCGGTACCACGTAGATGCTTTATCGATGGTATTTTAGAGGACACTCATAAAGATTATATAGCAGCCATGAAGGCAGCGTCTTACCAGAAGAATGTTCCACTATTAGATGTTCATACTCGTGCTTTGATAGATTTAGCAACTATAGGAGAAGAAGAAAGCAAAAAGTATTATATGAATTTTGCTTCTTCTATCTATTCTAATTACCCAGAAGGTAAATTAGATAACACTCATCTAAGACCTGAAGGAGCTATTTGGATAGCAAAGATAATATATAGTGAGTTAAAAAAGCTAGAAAAGGTTGACTTTATTAAATAGAGAAGGGCGAAGGCCCTTCTCCTATTCATTTATTGATACATCGACAAATTTAAACTCTGTTACATCAAATAGACCACAATCTGTAATTTTATATGCAGGTATTACAGGAAGAGCCATAAAGCATAGTGTCATAAAGGGGTCTATTTCTTTGTTTACGCCCCCCATTCTCTCATTAACTCTTTTGTGTAATTCGTCTAATTCCTTTGCAACACTCAAAACAGGTAAATCTGTCATCAAACCACCAATTTCTAGCTTGTGTGTTCCAACCTCTTCTCCATTCATAAAGGCAGTAATACCACCTCCAATTTCTGCTAGCTTCTTAACTGCAGAAAGCATATCAAAATCATTGTCGCCTACAACAATAATGTTGTGTGAATCGTGTGCAATCGTTGTTGCAATAGCTCCATGCTTTAGACCATAGCCACGGATAAGACTAGATGCGTGGCATCCTGTAGCATTGTGGCGCTCTATTACAGTTACCTTTAGTATATCTTCTTTCTCGTCATGAACCCACTCGTTGTTTTCATCTCTTTTAACAGTTGCAGTGCCCTTCTTTGTTACAACTCCACCCGGTTGAATATCGATTACTCTAGCTTTATTTGTCTTTAAGGGAAGAGAAAAGGTGCTTAGTGAAAGATCCTTAATTATTACAGAGCTCTCTACACCAAATGGTTCTACATGAGGCGAAGAAAGTAGAATTAGTCCATTTCTTGCAACCTCTTCTCCCTTTACAAAGACACTAATTGGCTTGATTTTCTTGAGACTCTCTGTAAGGAAAAAATCTGCTCTTCTACCGGGAGTAATAGCGCCTCTATCATCTAAATGATAACAGTCTGCGGCATTTATTGTTGCACACGCTATAGCCTTTATTGGGTCCATGCCGTTTTCTATAGCAAGATTCACTGCGTAATTAATGTGTCCTTCATCTCTTATTGACTGAGGCTGTCTATCATCAGTGCAGAAGAGACAGCGTCTGTAATTATAATCATCAACTCCAGGTAGCAATTGAAGTACGTTTCGGCATACTGTTCCCTGTCTAAGAAGTACATACATTCCTTTTGTTATCTTTTCTCTTAGCTCCTCTGGTGTTTCACACTCATGGTCTGTCTTAATTCCTGCACATAGATATGCATCTAAGCTCTGGCCTGAAATTGATGGAATGTGTCCATCAATTATTTTCTTTCTAGAGTAGCATGAATCAAGCTTGTCCATTACTGCTTCGTCACAGTTAACTACACCAACGTAATTCATCATCTCTCCCAGTCCTAAAATTCTATCACTATCTATCATCTTTTCTATTTCATTTCTATTAAGAATAGCACCAGAGTGTTCAAAAGAAGTACAAGGAACACAGGAGGGGAACATATAGTAGATATCGAGATAAGCGTCTTTAGCACTTTTGAGCATATAGGAAAGAGCAGCTAGTCCCTTTACATTACATATTTCATGTGGATCTGCAATTACTGTTGTTGTACCGCAAGGTAAGACCGCATTAGAAAATTCGCTTGGGGAGAGATGAGAGCTTTCAATATGACAATGGCTATCTATAAAGCCGGGAACTAAATATTTGTTTTCACCGTCTATTTCCTTTCTTGCTTTTCTCTCTCCGCTGTAGCCAACAATAAAGCCATCTGTAACATATACATCTTCTTTTTTTGTTGTGTTACCAAGAACATCAACAACAAAAACATTTCGAATAACTAGGTCACAGAGTTCTCGCCCTGTGGAAGAGTTAATAAGATTAATTGCTGTAATCTTGTCCATTTTTAACATCTCCTATTTCAGTAGATAATTTTATATCCTAATTGTGAAAAATAAAGAAAAATGTTGTTTTTTGTTGCAACTATTATTCTTAGATGTTGGATTTGTTTGCTTTATTTTTATTTAAATAGTTGCGTTATATATAATTATTTTATTACTTGATATCTACAGTGTTGCCTCTGTTGCTTTTTGTTGCAATTTTTTGTTGTCAATTGCTAAAAAGTGGGTCTAAGATAGATAAAGGTATAACACTTAGGAGGTGTGAATATGAGTTTTATTAAGGTTTCTTTTAAGGCATCTGAACTTAAGAAAGCCGGAACAAGTTTAAAAACTGAAATCGTTGCAGGTATTACAACATTCTTAGCAATGGCATATATTCTTGCAGTTAACCCAAGTATTTTAAGTGTTTCTGGCATGGATGCAGGTGCTGTCTTCACAGCTACAGCTCTCTCTTCGGCTATTGCAACACTCGTTATGGGTTTTGTTGCAAACCTTCCTTTTGCTTTAGCTCCAGGTATGGGTCTTAATGCATTCCTTTCCTTTACAGTATGCTTAGGAATGGGATATTCATGGCAGTTTGCTCTCACAGCTATTTTTGTTGAAGGTATAATATTTATTCTCTTAACAGCATTCAATGTTCGTGAAGCAATTGTTAACTCTATCCCTTCTAATCTTAAGAAAGCTATTAGTGTAGGTATTGGTCTATTTGTTGCATTTATTGGCTTACAGAATGCTGGTGTTATCGTCAACGATGATTCAACTCTTGTTAAGCTCTGCCTCACAAGTAATACAGCAATACTTGCTCTCATTGGCCTTGTTATTACTTCAATTCTTGTTGCTTTCAATGTAAAAGGAAATATTCTTATTGGTATTTTGGCAACAACAATTATTGGTATTCCACTTGGCGTTACTTCATTCTCTGGTTTTGCTTCTCTTCCTCCTTCTCTTGCTCCAACCTTCATGAAGTTTGATTTTGCTGCAGCTTTTAACAATCTTCCAGACTTCTTGATTATTATGTTTACATTCCTCTTTGTTGATATGTTCGACACTGTTGGTACTCTTATTGGTTGTGCAACAAAGGCTGGATGGCTTAAGGATGATGATACAGTTCCTAACTGTAAGGAAGCTCTATTTGCAGATGCAGTAGGTACAACAGTTGGTGCTATGCTTGGTACATCAACAGTTACAACATTCGTTGAATCAAGTACTGGTGTTGTTGAAGGTGGTAGAACTGGTGTTACAGCTATTGTTACAGCAGTCTTCTTCTTACTCTCACTATTTTTGTCACCAATCTTCTTGTCTATCCCAAGTGCAGCAACAGCTCCAGCACTTATCCTTGTTGGTTTCTTTATGATTTCTCCTGTAAAGGATATGGAATTCGAAGACCCATCAGAGGGTATCCCAGCATTCTTAACAATTCTTATGATGCTTTGTGCTTACTCTATCAGTGATGGTATTATGTTTGGTATTCTTTCCTATGTTATTATTAAGCTTTGCTCTAAGAAGACAAAGGATATTTCAGTAGCAACATATGTAGTAGCTCTATTATTTGTTGTTAAGATTATCGTTAACGTTATTGTTTAGTTAGAGTAGATACAAAAAAAGAAGGTGTTGCAGTGCAACACCTTTTCTTTTCTCTTTTTCTTCTTAGTCTTCGAAGAAATGCTTAGCGTTGTTAAATGAAATATCACTAACAATTCTATCTAATAATTCCTTATCATTTGGAACTTCACCATTCTCAACCCATCTACCAAGAATGTTACATAGTATTCTTCTAAAATATTCATGTCTTGGGTAGGAGAGGAATGAACGAGAATCTGTCAGCATTCCGATAAATGAGGAGAGAGAACCAAGATTAGCGAGTGTTTTCATCTGTTCTTCCATTCCATCTCTGTGATCGCAGAACCACCAAGCAGAACCTAGCTGTAGCTTTGCTCTAATTCCATCTCCCTGGTAGCATCCCATTAGTGTTGCTAATGAGTAGTAATCCTTAGGATTGAGGGAATAAAGAATAGTTTTTGGAATTGAATCAGTCTCAGAAAGAGAAGAGAAGAAGAGGGAAACGCCTGTTGCTAGTGGTTCATCAAAGGAAGCATCAAAGCCAGTATCAGGACCAAGTAGGGAGAACATCTTCTTGTTGTTATCTCTAATTGAAGAAAAATGCAATTGCATAGCAATATTCTTTTTCTTATACATCTTTGCGAGTTCTGTTAATACGAATGTTCTAAAAGCGTCTGCTTCCTCCATTGTAGGCTCTATACCTTCCATTTTGTTAAGGAAAATCTTATTTACCTTATCCTTTGAAAGGAATGTATGAGGGCAAGTCTTAAGAGCGTGGTCAGATGCCTTACAGCCAAGAGAAGTAAAGTAATCAAGTCGAAGTGAAAGTGCTGAAAGCAAATCTGAAAGGTCCTTTATCTCCACTTTTGCACTTTCGGAGAGTGTTTTGATGTAATTATTAAAGGTAGGTGTATCAATATTTAGAGCTTTGTCTGGTCTAAATGATGGAATGACTAGTGCAGGACATAGTCCCTTTTCTTTTATTTCCTTATGCCACTTCAAATCATCACTAGGATCATCTGTTGTTCCAACTGCATAAACATTGAATTTTTTCATTATGCCATAAACAGAGAGTGTAGGATCATTCTTTAGCTTTTCATTAGCTTCCTTATAGATTTTTTCTGCACTTTTCTTGTTTAGGACATCGTAAATATCGAAGTATCTCTGTAATTCAAGGTGAGTCCAATGATATAAAGGATTTCCGACAAGATTTTCAATTGTCTCTGCCCAAGCTGTGAACTTAGAATAAGAGTCTGCATTACCTGTAATTCTATCTTCATCGAAACCTTGGGTTCTCATCTGTCTCCACTTATAGTGGTCTCCACCAAGCCAAGCATCCGTTATTGTCGTAAAACGAGTGTTTTTTGCTATTTGCTCTGGGATTAGATGGCAATGATAGTCGAAAATTGGTGCATTCTCTGCCGTGCGATGGAAGAGATCTTTTGCTGTGTCTGTTTCCAAAAGGAAATCTTTATCCATGAACTGTTTCATATCTAGCTCCTTTATTAACTAATAATTATATATAATAAGTTAAAATACTAAAGATTAGTTTTTGTTTAATTCCGACAGTTTTCTTAATAAAATCTTTGCTAAAAAGCAATTTGACCGGTTAAAATAAGATAAGGTGTTTTATAAATGACGAAGAAAACTGCTTATTTAGTTGCGAATATTCATCAAGGTACAGGTGTTAGAATGTGGGATACCCTCAATGAGGAGGTAAAGCTACATAAAGATAATACTGTATTTATTCTCCCTGGAGGAAGGCTAGGATATAAAAAAGCAGATGAATACCTACGTAACCATATTTTTCGTTATGCTAATGAAAAAAACTTCGATGGTGCTGTTGTTTGGGCAAGTACTCTTAGTGGAACAGCAACCTGGCAAGAAGCCCAAAATTATACAATAGGATTAAGCAGAAAAATTCCTGTAGTGAGCATGGGAATAGATATAGAAAATATTCCTTCGGTTAATTTTGATGCTTATAGTGGCATTTACAAATTAGTTGAACACTTCATTACTATACATGGTTCAAGGAGAATTGTTTTTTTACGTGGGCCAGAAAAGCATTTGTCTGCTAACTCTCGATACCAAGCATATTTAGATTGCTTAAAAGACTACAATATAGAAATAGAAGAGGATTTTATTTCCTCTCCATATCCTTGGGCAGAGGGCGAAAGTGCAATTAAAGAAATTGTTGAAAGAAACCAGAAAACTCCAAAGGTTGATTTTGATACTGTCATAGCTTCATCAGATATAATGGCCTTTAGTGTATCAAAGTATTTAGAGGAAAAAGGATATTTTATACCAGATGATATTTCTGTTGCTGGCTTTAATGATTCGCAGGAAGCCTTCCTTTCACCAACAGAATTAACAACTGTTAGAATGCCAATTAGAGAGATGCTGGATTCATCCTTCTCTATGATTTCGGATATGGAGAACTCTGTTAATGAGTCTGCACAGGTAGTAATGCTACCCTCTATTCCTATATATAGACGTAGCTGTGGCTGCTTAGAGTCTTTTGGATCCTTTTTAATTGCAAGTAAAACAATTCACGATTGGGATGATTACGAAAAATGGATTAAAGAAAGAATGGAAAAAGAGGAATGCTATTTAGCTTTTCTTTCTATCGTAAAGGATATTTTTATTAATCATATACCAATTAATGAAGAAAACCGTCGTCATTACAGTGAGCTATGCTGGCGCTATATTAAGCATGGTGGAACGATGAAGCTCTTTTTTTCTTCTATAAGATTAGCGCGTTATGTAACACAGTCAGAGTCTTTTTCACTAACAGAGGTTGAAACGTTACATGAAATAATGATGGAAGGAGATGCTCGTGTTAGTGCTACATTAAACTACAGAAGTGTTGAGATGGAGAAAAGCCACAACAGCTTTGCTAATGCACTATTAAAGGCTCATAATTATAAAGAATTAGCAGAAAAGATGAGACAATTTTTTCCAAATATGGGAATAGATAAAGCATTTATCTTTATCTATGACAAAGAAGGAAAAACTCATCTTGAGTGCGGCTTTTCTTTTGATCGAATATATAATTCTTCTACTGCTTTTTCTGATGAATTATTATACCCAGAGGAATTAGAAGACGAGATGAAAAAGGGTCTTTTTGTTGTATGTCCACTCTTTTTTGAAACAGAGATAAAGGGATATATGATTATAAAGAATAGAGATTGCAAGAGCACGATTATCGAGAGCATAAGAACAGATATTTCTGCATCAATGCAAGATATTTCTTTATATTCAATCGCCTGTGAAAAGAGCGAAAAGGCAGAAGAAGCAGAGAAGAAAGCGATTGAATACTATGAAGCAATAGCTGAAGAATTAAAAAAGCCCTTACTTTCTATTAAAGAGCAGGCTCTTTCCTTAATGATAGATAAAGACGTTCTTCTCTCAACTATTTTGAAGGCAGAACACTTATTGAATCTATCTGTTATCGAGACAGAAGGCCTAACAATAGAGAAGAAATATATACCAGGTTCGTTTCTTGTTTCTCTTATTAAAAATAAGGGTATATCGATTACGTATCCACCTTCTCTCCCTTCACTCGATTTAGACAAAAAGAGATTCTCAGATCTGTTTGATTATCTAATTTCTACAATAGGAAGCTCGTTTTCCTCTAGTATTAGCTTTGATGAAACAAAGCTACTTATTAGACTAAGCGGTGTTGATTTCTCTTCTTTCTCATCCTCTACATCCTCTTGGCAATACATTGAACGTATTCTTATTTTGCATGGTGGTTCCTTTTCTTTTTCGCCAGATACCTTAGAAATAAAGCTTCCTTATCCTTCAATATGTGGAGAGATGGCGGAGAGTGGAGGCGAAGGAGGAATTGCTTTTATATCTGAAAGTGAAAATGATATTCCTTCCTTATTAGGTAATAAGGTGAAATTTATTAGCTATGATGAGATTGTTCAAACTATTAATAGTATCTCATCCTTTTCTTCTATTGCATGGAACGCAAAGAATGGTTCAAGAAAGTCTCTTATTGCGATGAATCTAATAAGAAACCATAAGGAAGCAAAGAGACTGCCATTCCTCTGTTTTGGGCTTGAAGAAGAATATATGTCTGTTTGTACTGCAGTTGAAGCTTCTATTCCGGGAGAAGGAAAGGGAAGTATATACTCTTTTGGTCGTTTCCCTTCTTCTTTGGAGATTATGAGAGAATTTGCTCCTATAGAGGAAATAAAAGATTTGTCTGATATTGCTTTAGATAGTAAGTCATCTCTTTTTGTCTTTTCTACTGTTGATGTAGAAAGAATTGAGGCAATAAGAAAAGAGAGGAGGTTTAGCAAAACACCTATAGTAATAATTAATGATAAGTTTAAAATGGAAGAGGCTGAGGAATTAAGCTCTGTTCCGGGTGTTTTATTAGTTAATACTTCAATTACTGAGGCAGAGGGCTTCATAAATAGGCTTATTGCTGTCTTTGGCGGAGAAGAGCTACTTCCTCCTTTAACCTCTATTCTGGTAAAAAAAGCGATTGCATATTTAAATGAAAATGCAACTCATTCAATATCGAGATGGCAGATAGCGGGCTCTGTTAATATTAGTGAAGATTATCTAACAAGGATATTTAGAAAGGAGATGGGAATTAGCCCTTGGGATTACCTTAATAGATATCGCATACAGATTGCTTCGTCTCTTTTGTTAGAAACGGGAACCTCAATAAGTGAAATTGCTTTTCTTACAGGTTTCCAGGATCAAGCATACTTCTGCAGAGTTTTTAGAAAGGTCAAAGGCTTTCCTCCTGGAAATATTAGAAATAGATAGTACAAAGGCATTCTTATTCTGTATTTTCTCTCTTTAAACTATATCAAATTAATGAAAAGTACAAAGTAAGGTTTGTTTTTTGCACCATTTTTTCTTCATACTCTTTTCTATGGGAGAAAAAAATGGAAAAGCCTTTATCCTTAAAAATAATAGATAGCGTAAGAAATAGATATACTAGTGGAATGATGAAATGGCACTATGAGCATGGCCTTGTTCTCTTTGCCTCTCTATGCGCTTCTAAAGAATATAAAGATGAAACAATATTTGATTGGGTCTATTCATTATATGATCCTCTTATTCAAGAGGATGGAAATATTAAAACATATAGAATGGGCGAATTTAATTTAGACCAAATTAATGCGGGGCGTGCTCTTTTCACTCTTTATGATAAAACGAAAGAAGAACGCTTTTCCAAGGCACTAAATATACTTAGAGAACAGCTTATAAGGCAGCCAAGGTGCCACAATGGTGTTTATTGGCATAAAGAGATATATCCTTGGCAGATTTGGCTTGATGGCTTATACATGGAAGGCCCTTTTAATGCAGAATATGGACTGAGAACTAATAATGAAGAAGAAATAGACGATGTAATATCTCAGCTTAAGACAACCTACAGTGTCTTAAAGGATGATAAAAGTGGTTTATTATATCATGCCTATGATGAGTCTAGAGGTCAAAGATGGAGTAATGAGGTAACTGGACAAAGCCCACACTTTTGGTCTCGCTCTATCGGTTGGTATCTTATGGCTGTTATTGATGTTCTAGACTTTTTAAGCCTAGAGCATAAAGAAAGAGAGAGCTTAATTGAAATCGTTCGTTCTCTCTCTCAAAGTATAATTCAATACCAAAGTGAAGAAGGAATGTGGTACCAGGTGCCAGATTTACCAGAAAGAGAAGGTAACTACCTAGAAACAAGCGGAAGTAGTATGTTTTCTTATTCCTTCTTCAAGGGCGTTAGACTTTCATATCTTGATTCTAGCTATCTTGATTATGCTTACTCTGCACTTGAGGGAATAAAAAAGCTCTATTTAACGGAAGAGAATGGGGAATACCACCTTGGTGGAATCTGTTCTGTTGCAGGACTTGGTGGAAATCCATATAGAGATGGTTCCTTTAAATACTATGTTAAGGAAAAAATCGCAATAGATGATTTTAAGGGGGTTGGGCCTTTTATCCTAGCTTTGATCGAAGAGGAAAAATCAAAGAGGGTATAAAGACTCTTTGGCCTGTGTTCTTATAAAGAATAAGAATTCAGGCCTTTTTTATCCTATATAAATTGGTTAATACGAAAACTACCGGCACAAAATAGAACCGGTAGTAGCACTAAAAGCTAATATTTTATTGTTTGATTTTCTCGAAGACCATAGTAGCTTGTATTCGGTCTCCACCGGCAAGGCCCTTACTTCCTCCGTTTGATGTGCTAATAGTGTGAAGTCTGTAGCCTCTTCTAGCTTGTCTGTTGATACATTCCTCTAATTCAGTCAAATTGCCAGAGCCGGTTCCGATGAATTTCTCCTTCAATGTAACCTGTAGTACCATGTATTCATATTGATTGCCCGATGCAACTGAATAAGATGATTCGCGTTTAATGTCGCTATATAAACCCATCCTTGTCCCCTCCTGTATTTTTTTGTTAATTATACTTCGGAGATTTCTCAAAAGTAAATTTTTTCTTAGCTTGATTTATCACTTCATTCTTCTTCTGTCTTATGTTGGTCATAATACTACTCTTATTTAGTAATTAATGGGTGGGGTAATTGGGGACTAAATCCTTAAAAGTGTTTGCATGATAACAATTAGAGCGTTACAATTAACTGTTATTGAATTTATTTCTTCTTATTAGAAAACTAGGAGGTTATTCTATGAGAAATTATAAGAGAATTGCTATGGTAATGCTTGTTGCTCTTATTGCTATTACCACAGTTTTTGCACAAGGTGCAAGAGAAGCTCTTGCTGCACAAAAGGATATCGTTGTCCTTTATACTAACGATGTACATTGCGGAATTGATAATAATCTTGGTTATGCAGGCCTTGCTTCTTATAAAGCAGAAATGGCAAAGGATAACTATGTTACACTAGTAGATAGTGGAGACGCTATTCAGGGTGATGTTATCGGAACAGTATCAAGAGGTGAATACTTAGTTGATATAATGAACGAAGTAGGCTACGACCTTTGTGTTTTTGGTAACCATGAATTTGATTATGGTCTTGATAGATTGTCAGAGCTAGTTTCACTCTCAGATGCTACTTATCTCTCTTCTACAATTTCATATTCAGGTAATGGTACAAATCTTCTCTCTGAAACAGTTCCTTATGTTATTAATGAATATGGATATCTAAGTGTTGCATTCATTGGTGTTTCTACTCCAGAATCTCTCACAAAGTCTACACCAAAGTACTTTATGGAAGATGGTGAATTTGTTTATCACTTTGATGCTAATCAGGATCTCTATAATACAGTTCAGAAATACGTTGATGAAGTAAGAGCAAAGGGTGCTGATGTTGTAGTTGTTATCGCTCATCTTGGTATTGAAGAAGGTAGTGAGCCTAATAGATCCTATGACTTAATTGCTAATACAACAGGTATCGATGCTCTTATCGATGGTCATTCTCACTCAGAAGCTGCTATGGAGCTTGTTGAAAACAAGAATGGCGACAGCGTTGTTTATACACAGTCTGGTACAAAGCTCAAAAATATTGGTAAGTTGACAATTAAGGCTGATGGTACAATCACAAGTGAGCTTGTTAACGAAGTAGGATCAGATGAACAGGTTAAAGCATATATTGATAGTATTAAAGCTGAATATGAAGCTGCTGTTAATGCTGTTGTAGCACATACAGATGTTGAGCTTTCTGTTAGTGATGAAAACGGAATTAGACTTGTCAGAAATAGAGAAACAGCTATTGGCGATCTCTGTGCTGATGCTTATAGAGCTATGAGTGGTGCTGATGTTGCTTTTGTTAATGGTGGTGGTATTAGAGCTACTATTAATAAGGGTGATATTACAACAGCTAACATGATTGCTGTTCATCCATATGGCAATATGCTTTGTATGTGCTATGCAACAGGACAGGAAATATTGGATGCTCTTGAGCTTGGTTCAATGAGTACTCAAGCTGTCTATAGTGCAGATGGAAAGGCTGTAGGTGAAAGCGGTGGTTTCTTACAGGTTTCAGGTCTTAAATATACAATCGATACATCTATTGCTTCTTCTGTTGTTAAAGATAGTGATGGTTTATTTGTAGAAGTAAGCGGAGAAAGAAGAGTTAAGGACGTTTATGTTGAAAAGAATGGTGAATGGACTCTCCTCGATCCTAATGAAACATATACTCTTGCTTGTCATAACTATAAGCTTCAGGATATGGGCGATGGTTATACAATGTTTGCAGATAACACATTCATCCTCGATAAGGTTATGCTCGACAACCAAGTTATTATCAACTATATCGTTGATGTTCTTGGTGGAAATGTAGGCTTAGAATATGCAGAGCCTCAGGGTAGAATCACAGTTATCTAATTAATTAGTAAAATGTTTACTTCCTTCTCTCGGGAAGGAAGTAAAAGTGAGTGTGAGATATCTTTGTATGTGTTTACAATAGATTCCATTCATCATAAAATAGTAAAAGCGGAAATCGCAATAAGGAGAATTTCGTATGAAAAAAACATTAGCAGTATTACTCATGGCTCTTCTTTGCCTTGCAGTATTTGCTCAGGGTGCAACAGAGGCTCAGGCTTCTTCTGACCAGATTAAAACAGTCCTCTTAACAGACGCAACAGGTATCGATGACAAGTCTTTCAACGCTGCAGCTTGGAGAGGTATTCTTGAATTCTACGGTGACAATGGCGCTGGAAAGGGAACTCTTTATGAAAATATCACAGCTCAGACAGCTGATGACTATCTCCCTAACCTTAAGAATGCTGCTGAAGCTGATTGGGATCTCATTATTACAACTGGTTTCACATGGGGTGATGCTACTCAGGAAGCAGCTGCTCTCTATCCAGACCAGAAGATGATCATCGTTGACGTTGATTACCTCAACCAGACAGACAACCTCATCCAGTATATCTATGAAGAAGAACAGGGTTCTTACCTAGTTGGTGTTGCAGCAGCTACACAGGCTAAGGAAGATGGCGTTGCTAATCCTAAGTTCGGTTTTGTTGGTGGTGTTGCTGGTGCTACAATCACAAAGTTCGAAGTTGGTTTTATCGAAGGTGTTAAGAGTGTTTATCCAAACGCTGAAATCGTAGACTATTACGTAAACAGCTGGGGCGATCCAGCAGCAGCTAAGACAGCAGCTAAGTCTATGTATGACAGTGGTGTTTATTGTATCTTCGCAGCAGCAGGTGGATCTGGCTTAGGTGTTATCAACCAGGCTAAGGAAGAAAGACTTGCTGGCAAGAACGTTTGGGCTATCGGTGTTGACTCTGACCAGTATGCTGACGGTCTCTATGCTGATGGAAAGTCTGCAGTTCTTACATCTATGCTTAAGATGGTTGAAAACTCAACTCTTGATGCTCTTAACAAGGTTAAGAACGGAACATGGAAGGGTGGAGTTGTTACTCAGAACATGATGACAGATGGTGTTGGCTATGCTAAGACAAACGCTGAGCTCAAGGCTAGCGCAGTTGCAGCAGCTGATGCAGCTAAGGCTGACATCCTTGCTGGAAAGATTGTTGTCAACAAGACATATGCAGCTTCTCTTGCAGCAGGTATCTGCCCAGCAGGTCTTGCAGCTATTGATGACTGATTGTTAACTGTTTCCAAATATGACACGCTCCCAAAAGGGGCGTGTCTTTGGAATTTTTAGTAAAGGACTAAAGTGTTTGGTTCTTTACCAAAAAAAAGGACTGAGGTGGACAATTGAGCGAATATGCTATTCAGATGCTTGGCATCACCAAAACCTTTCCAGGTATCGTTGCTAACGACAATGTTAACTTGGAAGTAAAAGAAAACGAGGTTCTAGCTGTTTTAGGAGAAAATGGAGCTGGTAAGAGTACTCTTATGTCTGTACTTTTTGGCGCTTATCCTGCAGATGCTGGAAAAATTCTCATTCATGGGAAGGAAGTTAAGATTACCGATCCTAACGTTGCAACAAAACTAGGTATAGGAATGGTCCATCAGCATTTTAAGCTTGTCCATAACTATACTGTTACTGAAAACATCGTTTTGGGTCGTGAGCCACGAACAAAGGCAGGTATTCTATCTCTTAAGGATGCCGAAAAGAGAGTGGCAGAATTAAGCGAAAAATATGGCTTGCAGGTAGATCCTAAGGCAAAGATTGATGATATTACTGTTGGTCAGCAGCAGAGAGTTGAGATATTAAAAACTCTTTATTCTGATAGTGATATTATTATTCTTGATGAACCTACAGCTGTTCTTACTCCACAGGAAATTGATGAGCTTATGGATATCATAAGACTTCTTAAGAAAGAGGGTAAGACTATTGTCCTTATTACTCATAAGCTTAAGGAAATCAAGGCTGTTGCTGATAGGTGTACTGTTTTACGTCGTGGTAAATATATTGGAACAATTGATATTACTCCTGAAACAAGTGAACAAGAGCTTGCAACAATGATGGTTGGTAGAGCTGTTAAGTTTGATATCGATAAAGCTCCTTGTAAGCCTGGTAAGGTTGTTTTAGAGATAGATAATATAACTGTTAACGACTCAATAGGTGTAGCAAAGGTTCGTAACCTTTCTCTAACTGTAAGAAGTGGCGAAATTGTTGGTGTTGCTGGTGTCGATGGAAATGGACAGTCAGAGCTTTTATATGCTCTTTCAGGATTGAGCAAGGTTGAAGAAGGAAGAATCCTTCTTAATGGCGAGGATATTACTAATTTAACTATTCGTGAAAGAATTGAAAAAGGAATGGGGCACATTCCAGAAGATAGACAGAAGCATGGCTTAGTCGGCGGATTTACTGTTGCTGAGAACTGTGTTCTTAAGGATTTCTATAAATCGAAATATACAGGTAAAATGGGCATCCTTGATTACAAAACTATCACAAGCAATTCTGATGATTTAATTGAGCAATTTGATATTCGTTCTGGTCAGGGTTCTGTTACTCCTTGTGCTTCCCTCAGTGGTGGTAATCAGCAGAAGGTTATTGTTGCTAGAGAAATATCACTTTCTCCAGATCTTCTTCTAGTTGCTCAGCCAACAAGAGGATTAGACGTTGGTGCTATTGAGTATATTAGAAAGAGACTTGTTGCTGAGCGTGATAAGGGTAGAGCTATTCTTCTTGTTTCTTTTGAACTTGATGAGATTATGAACCTATGTGACCGTATTGCTACTATCTCCAAAGGACAGATTGTTGGTATCTTCAACGAAGGTGAGAAAACAAGTAGTGAAATTGGTCTCATGATGGCTGGTGTAAAAGCAAAGGAGGCAAAATAATGGCGAAGAAAGAAAAAGAAAAGGTTGCCTTTATTGATTGGTTCCTTGATAGCAAGGGTGCAAGTAGTGTTGCAGTTGTTATTCTAGGTTTCCTTGCCGGATGCATTCTTCTTCTCTGTATTGGAAAGAGTCCTTCTGGTCTCTTTGTTGCTGTTGAGCAATCAATTTTTGGTAAAGCTGCAAAAAATGGCGGATGGAATTTCCGTAATGTTGGTGAAACTCTTTCTTTTAGTGTTCCATACATTCTTTGTGGTCTTTCTATGGCCTTTGCAAACAGAGTAGGTCTATTCAATATTGGTGCAGAGGGTCAGTATGCCGTTGGTATGCTAGCTGCACATATTGTTGCTGTTTGTCTTCCAAATTTTCCTGGTCTTTGGGTACTTTGTGTTCTTGTCTCTATTATAGCTGGTGCTTTTTGGGGTGGTATTGTAGGTCTCTTTAAAGCAAAGTACAAGGTAAGCGAGGTTGTTGCTACAATCATGCTTAATTACATTGCTTTATATTTATATCCTCTAATTTGTTTGTATCTTCTTCCTGAAGCAACTGTAAACAAATCTGGTCGTACTGCAGATTTAAAGGCTGGCTCCTTACTTGCTAAGTTCTTAATTCCAGAATCAAGCTTAAATATTGGCTTCTTCTTAATGATTCTTGCAGTTATTGTTTATTGGTTCATTATGGAAAAAACAAGTCTTGGTTTTGGACTAAGAGCAACAGGCTTTAATAAGGATGCTGCACGTTGCTCTGGTATTAATGATACTAAGAATATTACATTAGCTATGGCTATTTCCGGTGCTTTTGCTGGTCTTGCTGGTGCCATTGTTCTTCTTGGTTCTATTAGATACTCTAAAATCTTAACAAGCCAGGATAATTATGGCTTTATGGGTATTGCCGTTGCTCTTGTTGGAAATAGTACTGCAGTAGGATGCTTGTTAGCAGGATACCTATTTGGTGTATTAAAGCAGGCTTATTCTATAATGCAGGGTACAGGTATTCCAAAGGAAGTAGTAAATATTATTCAAGGTTTAATTGTTATATTCATCTCATTCCGAAGTGGTCTTTCTCTCATTCAAGATAAGAGAGCAAAGATAAAGGTAAGAAAGGGGGCTTCTAAATGATTAATACACTTTCAACAATAATGATGCTTGTTGCTCCAATTCTTATCATTGCAACTGGCGGTATGATTTGTGAACGTAGTGGAGTAACTAACGTTGGTCTTGATGGCCTTATGAGTATTGGTGCTTGTACTGCTGCTATTGTTCACCAGCTTATGGAAGCTAGTGGTGCTTCTCGTGCACTATCTATTCCAGTAGCTCTACTTATTGCATCTCTTGTAGCTTGTTTAATATCTGTTCTTCATGCTATAGCCTCCATAGACCTTAAGTCTGATCAGACAATTAGTGGTACAGGTATTAACCTTCTTGCAACAGGTATTACAGTCTTTACTTGTCAGAGAATCTACGGAACAGACCGTTCTGCTGCATTTAATGTTGGTATGACAAAGGATGCACTGGGTTTCTATCCAACTCTATATATTGCTATTGTGGTTATGGTTCTTGCATGGTTTGTTCTCTATAAGACACCATTTGGAATGCATCTTAGAGCTTGTGGTGAACATCCAGCTGCTGCAGATAGTGTAGGTATCAATGTTAGAAGAATTAGATATATTGGTGTTCTTTCTTCTGGCTTCTTTGGTGGTCTCGCTGGTGGTTGTGCTGTCTTAACACAGACTATTCAGTATACTAACACCTTTACTAACGGTAGAGGCTTCATCGCTCTTGCTGCTGTTGCATTCGGTCGTTGGACTCCACTTGGAGTAACAGGAGCATCTGTTTTATTTGGAGCATCCTTAGCTCTATCTACAATCTCTTCTATGATTCCTGCTTTAAAGATTATTCCTTCTCAGGTTTTCAACATTATTCCGTACCTTGTTACTTTGATAGCTCTTGTTATCTTCTCAGGTCGTGATTATGCACCAAAATCTGTTGGTATTCCTTACGAAAAAGGAAGCTCGTAACATATAGGGCCTTCGGGCCCATTTTTTAAAGGAGTTTTTATGACACCCCATATTAAAGCAAAGGATGGAGAAATTGCTAAGACAGTATTATTTCCAGGAGATCCGCTTAGGGCAAAATTTTGTGCTCTAAATTATTTTGATAATCCTCGTTTAGTTACAGATTACCGAAATGTATTAGGATACAGTGGTAAATACAAAGGAATGGATATCACTGTAATGTCTTCTGGAATGGGATGTGCTAGTGCTGGCATCTATTCATACGAGCTTTTTACACACTATGATGTAGATAATATTATTAGAATAGGTACTTCTGGTGGACTACAAGAGAATATTCCAGTTGGTTCTTTGATTCTAGCTTTAACATGCTCAACCGATACACAATGGACAATGCAATATGGCTTAAATGGCACACTTGCTCCATGTGTAGACTTTAATCTATTGCAAAATGCATTAAGTGTTGTAAAGAATATGGATGTTCCATATTTTTGTGGAATGATTTTATCTTCTGAATACTTCTCTTCTTATAATGCACTTGGAGAGAATGAGTGGAAGAGCTTTGCTAAAATGGGAGCTCTTGCTCAAGATATGGAAACTATATCGCTCTATTGTAATGCAATGTATACACATAAACATGCTTTAAGCATTCTAACCATGACAGACAATTGTGTTACTGGAGAAAGCTTTAAGGATGAAGATAGAATGGAAGGCAATAGAAAAATGATTGAGCTTGCTTTAGAGACAGCATATAAGGTGGAGAATAATGGTGGAAAGTAGAGTTTTAAAGGCTTTAGAGAATCGTTTTTCATGTAAGCATTATCTAGATAAAGAGATTGAAAAGGAAAAGCTTGATTTAATATTAGAGGCAGGACGAATTAGTCCTACATCCTTTGGTATGGAACACTTTGACATTCATGTTTGTAAAAGTCTTGATATTCTAGATGTCTGTTTTAATCAGGAAAGCATGAAGAGTGCGCCAATAACGCTAGTTGTTACAGTAAAAAAAGCATCCTTCTATGATCCAGATGGTGATTTTGTACATGAAAGAGGAAAGAGATTCCCTTCAACAATTGAAGAATATGTTGAAGATTATAGAGGCTATTATGAATACCTTAAGAGTCTTAATAGACTTGATATGTGGGCAAAGTCACAGGGCTATATAGCAGTTGCTAATATGATGACAGTAGCCAGTGAGTTGGGTATAGAGAGCTGTGCTATAGAGGGCTTTAATAATGACCTTCTCATTGAAAGATTAGCGCTAGATAACTCGACTGACCAGGTTGCTCTAGTTTGTGCTCTTGGTTACCCTAATGAAAAAAGAGAAAGAATCAGACGACGCTTTGAGGATGTTGTAAAATATCATTATTAAGGGAGAAGAAAGATGGAGAAGAAAAGAATAATACTTGATGTAGATACTGGTCATGATGACGCAGTAGCTATTGCTTTAGCTGCCGGCTTGGATGATTGTATAAAAATTGAAGCTCTTATAGCTTGTGCCGGTAACCAAGGAGTTGAAAAGACACTTGAAAACACACTAAACATGGCTGAGGTTTTAGATTTAGATTGTCCTGTCTTTAAAGGAGCTTCTTCTCCTCTTGTAAGAAAGCAGGTTACTGCAGGTACAATACATGGGGAGAATGGATTTTCGGGTCCTGTTTTTCCTCCTCGTGTTAAGCACGAAAACAGAGGTAATGGAATTAGGTGGGCACTCGATTATGTAATTAATAATCCTGGAGAAATTACATATGTTTCTGTTGGACCATGGACAGATTTAGCTACATGTATAAAGGCTGATGAGCGTTTCGCGAAAAGCCTAAAAGAGATAGTATTGATGGGTGGTGCTATCGATCATCCTGGAAATACAACATGGAGTGCAGAATTTAATGTATTCGCAGATCCTGAAGCTGCTTCGATCGTTATGCAATGTGGAGCACCAATTACAATGATGGGCTTAGATGTTACTCTTCAGGTAAAGCTTACAGATGAGATTATGGATAAGGTTAGAGCAATGAAGGACTCTAAGTATAAGAAAGTCTTCTTAGATTCTATGTCTTACTATATTCCTTCTATTCTCGAGCACGTTGGAGAGATGCCAGCTATGCACGATCCTTGTTGTATTGCATATCTAGCAGATCCTTCTATTTTCTCTTTTTCTCATAGACCAGTTGTTGTTGAGACTAAGGGTGAAAGTACATATGGTAAAACTACTGGAGGAAAAGAAGATAAGAGCCAAAATGTAAAAGAAGGTATGGGTGTTGATAGTGATAAGTTTTGGGCACTATTTTTTAAAGCAATATCGAGATTAAAGTAGGAAAAAATGGAAAAGTTAAGAGAAAGTGCAAGATATATTGAAGAAAGGTTAGGACTTTTAAAGCCAGAAATATTAATTGTTTTAGGCTCTGGTCTTGGAGATTTGGGAGAGGAAATTGAAAACCCTGTAATTATTGATTACCAAGAAATACCTCATTTCCCACACTCAACAGTTCCAGGACATAAGGGACGTTTTGTTTGTGGTCTTTTAAAGGGAAAGACGGTAATAGCTATGCAGGGGCGCTTCCATTACTACGAGGGCTGGAGTATGGAGGAATGTGTATATCCAATTAGAGTTCTATTTCTTTTAGGAGTAAAATCTCTTCTCCTTACTAATGCTGCGGGATGTGTTAATAGAGAGTGGAAGCCTGGTGATTTAATGCTTATTACAGATCATATTAAGCTTTGTGCAGAAAACCCATGTCGTGGAATTAATAATGATGAGTTTGGCCCTCGTTTCTTTGATATGACAAATACTTACGATAAGCTCTTACAGCAAAAGGCAAGAGATGCTGCTAAAAAGTGTAGTATTGACCTAAAGGAAGGCGTTTATATGTACTTTGCTGGTCCTAATTTCGAAACTCCTGCAGAGGTAAGACTAGCTTCTATTTGTGGCGCAGATTGCTGTGGTATGTCGACAGTTCCAGAAGCTATTGCAGCTTCTCAAATGGGAATTAAGACTATGGGAATAAGCTGTATGACTAATATGGCTGCAGGAATACTAGATCAAAAGCTTAATCATGAAGAAGTTATAGAAACAGGAAACAGAGTTAAAGATAAATTCTCTAGATTAGTTAAAGAAATAATTGCTTCTTGGTAATAAATATCGGCTCAATTGAGCCGATATTTTATGTAAGAGCTAAGCTTACTTTCTCTGCCATTTCGTCTAAATCAACTCCTGGTCTATTTATAAAAACAGATCCATCGTCATGAACAAGAAGAGGTTCCTTTATAATATTCATGTCCATAGCTTCAGCCCAATTATAGAGAGATAGAATTGCTTTCTTGCCATTCTCTAGTCCATATTTTGAAGTTGCGAAGGCATAGAACTTTTTATTCTTTAGCTCCTCTTTTTCTTTCAGTGAGAGGGTTTTCTCTAAAAATGACATCATTTCTGCTGATGGAAGACCAAAAAGGGAAGGTGTACCAAGTAGAATTATATCTGCTTTTCTTAATTTTTCATTTGTTGCAGTTGCAAGAGAGAATATCTCTTCATAATACTCGTTTGCTTCATTGTCTTTCGCAGCTATAACATGTAAATCTAAATCTTCGACTTTATAAATTTTTGTTTCGATATTTTTACTTTCAAGCTTTTCTTTTAGTGCTTGTGCAATTATATACAGATTTCCTGTAACAGAATGAATGATGATATTTGCTCTCATCTTTTCCTCCTCCTTATAAAAATAATAAGTACAAAAGGTTAAAACAAAAAGAAAATTTTATGTATTTGATTTGTTTTTAACTTGTATGATATGGAATTAAATATTGAATATAATATACCCAGGTTTGTATTAATTACTTTAATATAAAGGAAATATTTTTTACTTGCGAGTTTTGATATTTAAGTTAGAATAAGTAAAAAGAGGAAATTATTATAGGAAACAAAAGGTGGAGACCGCTGATAGTTTGCAGCGGTATTTTATTTGTTTTGATTATTTAATATAATCCAAGCATACGGGGGGACCTTATAGGAAGTTTATTATGAAAAAAGCTTTTCTTTTATTTTTAATTATTTCTTTACTTCTTGTTTCTTGTGGAACAACTCGTTTCTCTTTCGATAGAACTGAAAGAAATATTGTTGAGCTTGGTGGAACATATAATAAGCAAACAGAGGAAGATATAAAGAAAATATATACGGAAGAGGGATTAGACGAAGTAATACTAGAAGTATATAAGGGAACTTTTACAGCGCTTGATGTTCAGGGATACCTTGGTGAAGACATCTACAAGCAATATACAAAGAGAGTAGATGAGTACTTAAAGGAAATAGAAGCTCTTAGAAGAGAAGAAGGTATGGATGCTTTAACAGGAGCTGTACTTGATGAAACATATCCAGAAGGGATGGTTATCGCATCACTTGGTGGAGAAAACACTAAGCTAGCTTCTGACTTTAAAGTAAAATTAGAAGAAAAGATGGGTCTTCGTGATACTCTTCGTGGCATTTTAGAAGAACAAGGATACGAAGGAATTAAGAATGTTCTTGTTAATGAAGAATATGATGAAGATACAATAGAAGAATATTTGGGTAAAAACACACTCGATGAAGCAAAGACAATTTATGCTAAAGAGACTGGAACAGATGGCTTTTCTCCTGTTTCTTCAGCCTCTAGTACAGCTACAAAGAGCAATAAGACTAATATAAAATTCGTCTCTGCCGAGAGTGGAAGAGTGGAGAAGGAAGAAGATAAAAAGGAATTAGCACTTGTTCAGCAAATAATCATAGTTGCGTCCTTTATTATTGTATTCTACCTAATAGCCGTAATCATAAGAGCATTTAATCGCAGACCTCTATCCTTTGTAATTGCAACAGTTATAACTCTTTCTATTACTATTTTGAGCTTCCTTCTTGCATTCCTTCTTTTTGGTTGGTCTATCTATTATTTAGCTTTCCTCTTACTTCTTCCACTTTATTTCATTCTTACAGCAGAGATGAGGAATTAGCTTGTATTCTTTCTAATTCTTTTAATATTTCTGTGTGGTAGAAGAATTTATCTAAGGCGATAATGCCGGCTCCTAAAAGTAGCCCCTTATCGCCGTTTTTATTTCTTACAACCTCGACATTTCGTCTAAGAGGAGGAAGTGTCTCTTTTAATTGGTTATTAAGCGAAAAATAAAAAGAGTCATCTAAAAGTGATAATTCTCCACATAGCACTACCTTTTCCGCCCCATTAGCTTGTATCGCTTCTGCTATAGCTAAAACTAGATAAGGCAGTACTTTGTATATTTCCTTAAGGCCACTTTCTTGAGTAATGAGCTTTCTGTATTGATTTATTCCGCTTTTGCTTTTGAGAACAAGACCAGAGGTGAAAGCATTTAAACAGCCTATTCCTCCGCAGAAGCACTCAGTATCATTAGAAACCTTGATATGACCAAAGGTTGGAATATTACGTAGAAAACGATCTTTGTAACAAGCTTCTATAGTATCAGATAAGCATATGTATAGACAGTTTTCTTCCTCTTTTTTCTCTTCCTCTGCTCTTGCATAGCAGAGTGCTTTGTCTTCATATGTAAATGGCCAAGCAAATGTATCTTTCGGTATATCGATTTCATCTTCAGAGACAATTGTCATACCATATACTGTAGGATTGTCTTGTGTCATTTTGTTTATAAAGGAAGCAATGTTTTCTGTCATTGTTTCATCTTTTAAAAAACGTTCAAAGCGTAATATGTTACCACTTAAGTCTGAAGCAGAAGCTGTGATAGTAGAGGATGAAAAGACAAGAGAAAAAACTCTTCCTCTCGTTTTTTTGATTTTGAGCTTAATAGAAGGACGACCGGATGTGTTATTATCCTTTTTACCTTCTTCTATTAAATCTTGCTCAATTAGAGCTTCTGATATTTCAGAAATAGATACTTTATTTATTACAAGCTCTCTTGATAGTTCTGCACGAGAAAGCTCTCTATGCCTAAGTGCATTGAGAACCTTTAAATTGTTTATTTTTCTAGCATTATCGGGTCGTGAAAAATCCATACTTATATTATAGCTATAAAAAAAAGGGATAAAGCAAGTAAATTAATAAGCTTGACTAACAAATTTTGTTTAAGCTAGAAAAAAACAAAATAAAGATATGTTTCTTTAGACATATAGTTTTAAATCATGAAATGATAATTCATGCTAGTGTGTATAAATTTTGATTTATAATAATGGAAGTGAATGTTTACTTATAATGGAAAACAGCACTGTAATATCGATAAACTTACAAGTGTATTAAGGAAGAAATGATGCTATGATTCGAGATTCTGCAATTAAAACTCAAGATATGCTTGTGCTTGAAAACATGGATCTAAGCGTATTTGATTATGACAGTGTTAAACGCTATAGAATAAGAATGAGGCTATATCGTCCAGGCCATGTTTGGGAGGAACTTGAGGACGTAGAATTCCTTTATAAGATGGGTGCAGTCGGAAGATCTGAGGATGGAAAGATGCATCCAACTACAGCAGGACTTTTAATGTTCGGATATGAAAAGAAAATTGTAAAAGAGTTTCCATCTTATTTCCTTGATTATCAAGAGCAACTAGATTTAAATACTCGTTGGACAGACCGTATTGTTTCATCGTCAGGTGATTGGAGTGGGAATATTTATGACTTCTATTTTAAAGTATATAACAGGATTGGACAGGATATTAAAGTGCCTTTTATGTTGTCTGGTGGTGATCGTATCGATGATACTCCTGTGCATAAAGCATTACGTGAGGCACTTGCTGCCTGTTTGATAAATGCCGACTACTATGGAAGACAGGGCCTTGTTATTATTAAAAAGAAAAATGAGATTACCTTTTCAAATCCAGGTGACTTCCGTATTGATTTGGATGCAGCAAAGAGTGGGGGCGTTTCCGATCCTCGTAATGGTATTCTTATCAAGATGTTTAATCTCATTGACATAGGTGAACGTGCTGGCAGTGGTATTCCAAATATTTTTGATGTTTGGAAGAAACAAGGTTGGCCCATTCCTGTTATTAAGGAAAGCTTTGACCCTGATAGATGCACTTTATCGCTTGTTTTTGAGGAAACAATCGATAAAAACAATCGACAAAAACAATCGATAAAAACAATCGA
>CAZLYD010000006.1:24964-29887 GCA_964563815.1 uncultured Spirochaetaceae bacterium | reverse complement strand
AAAAACAATCGACAAAAAACAATCGATAAAAAACGTTAAGTATAAGGATGATATTGTTAGGTACTTGAGTGAAAATGACTATGCTAAGTGTTCTACTCTTTCTTCTTATATTGGAGTGAGTGATTCTAGGACAAGAGTTATTTTGAGAAAAATGATTGAAGAAAACATTCTTGCTTCTGAAGGGGAAAACAGAAATAGAGTGTATAAACTAAAGACCTGAGTTTTGTTTTACTTGTCGTTTTTGTCTATCATAGTTACATTTTTATAAGGGATTTTACGAAGGAGTAATATAAATGGCAAATAAAAAATTTAAGACAGAAGTTGCGGACCTTCTGCATTTATTAATCCATTCCCTTTATTCAAATAAGGAAATATTTGTCCGTGAATTAATTTCTAACGCTTCTGATGCTATAGACAAGCTTAAGTATTTGTCTCTTGTAGATGGACCACTTAAGGGTTATTCATTTGAGCCAAGAATTCAGATTTCATTTACAGAAGAAGGTGAGAGAGTTCTTACTATTAGTGATAATGGTATTGGAATGGATGAAGAAGACTTAAATGCAAATCTTGGTACTATTGCTTCTAGTGGTACAAAAAAGTTTTTAGCTTCCTTAACTGACGAAGAAAAGAAAGACTCAAATCTTATTGGACAATTTGGTGTTGGTTTCTATTCTGCGTTTATGGTAGCTAAAAGGATTGATGTATTATCTAAAAAAGCAGGAGAGGAAAAGGCTTATCTTTGGTCCTCTAATGGTGAAACATCATATTCAGTAGAAGAAAGCAATAGAGATGAACAAGGTACTACAATTACAATTTATCTTAAGGATGAAGATAGTACTTATGCTTCTCGCTGGACTATTGAAAACTTGATTAAGAAGTATTCAGATAATGTAGCTTATCCTATTTATCTAGAATATGACCAGGTTCACTATAGTGATGACAAAGATGAAAAGGGTGACAGAAAAAAGACTGTTGAGCATAAGAATGAACAGATTAATACCTGCTCTGCTCTTTGGAGAAGAAATAAGAGTGAATTAAAGGAAGAGGATTATAAGGAATTCTATAAGAATAACTATAGTGATTACTCAGATCCTTTATTCTATCTTCATACAAAGGCTGAGGGCGCAACAGAGTATACAACATTGTTCTTTATTCCATCTGTAGCTCCTTTTGATATGAACTATGCTGACTATAAGCCAGGTGTAAAGCTTTATGTTAAGCGTGTTTATATTACAGATGATGATAAAACACTTCTTCCTCCATATTTAAGATTTGTCAGAGGTGTTATTGATAGTGAAGATCTTCCTCTCAATGTCTCAAGAGAGATTTTACAAGAGAACAAGATAATGACAACTATCCGTAATGGTTCTGTTAAAAAGCTTTTGGGAGAGTTTAAGAAAATCAGCGAAAATAACCCTGATTTGTTTGATAAGTTTATTACACTTTATAATAGACCTCTCAAGGAAGGACTATATTCAGATTATGCTAATAGAGATGCTCTATTAGATATTGTTAGATACCATTCTACTGCTAAAGATGGATGGGTTTCTCTCAAGGAATATAAAGAGAGAATGAAAGAGGACCAGAAGACTATTTATTACATTGCTGGTAATAACAAGAATGTCCTTTCTTCTTCTCCTTTAGTACAGGCCTTTAAGAATAAGGGTTACGAAGTCCTTCTTCTTGATGAGGATATTGATGAACTCGTAATTAGCATGGTTAATGAATATGACTCTGTTCCTATTAAGGCCATTAACCGTAGCGATGTTATGGATGAACTCGATACAGAAGAAGAGAAAAAAGAGAAAGAAGAAAAGAAAGATATCTCTGATAAAATAGCTAAGGCTCTAGAGGATAGAGTAAAGAAGGTAGTTGTTTCCTATCGTCTTGGTGATGCTCCATCTAGTGTTATTTTAGATGAAAATGATCCATCTGTTCAGATGCAACGCTGGCTTAAGCAGATGGGAGCAGGAGAAGAGGAAGTAAAACCAATATTAGAAATTAATCCTTCTTCTACGCTTGTTAAACGAATTGAAGAGAGTAAGGATGATGAAGAGGTTAAAAATCTCTCTGTTGTTCTTTTGGGTCAGGCCCTTTTACAGGAAGGTGTTATGCCTAAAGATCCAAGTGAGTTCACAAAGGCTCTCACTGCTTCAATGAGATAAAAGATTTTTCTTTAAAATAATAAGGAACGGTAAATGCCGTTCCTTGTTTTTTATAGTTTAGCTTTCTTTTTTCTTATCTAATCCAATTAGATAGATTTCAAATGAGTCATCTCTACAAGCCTTTGGCTTGAAGGCTTTTGCTTTTGTAAACATTCCTCTCATCGTTTTTAATACTTCTTCCTGTCCTCCACCCTGAAAAATCTTAATTACTAAGTTTCCATGTTCCTTTAGCTGTTCTTGTGCTAGATATACAACCTGTTCTGCAAGCCATTCGGATCGGGTTGTGTCTACTGTTCTATTTCCTGTCGTCATTGGAGCTGCGTCAGATATAATTGTGTCATAAGGGCCTAGCTTACATAACTCTGCTCTTATTTCCTTACTAAATGCATCTCCAACTAGAGGAATGACGGTTTGTGGAACTGGATTAAGCGATAGGGGATTTAGATCGACACTAACTATTCTGCCTTTGCCTTTTATTAGACAACGATCAGTATAAAGAGTCCAACTACCAGGAGCAGCTCCAACATCTAGAATAGTATCACCACTTTTAATAAGACGATGTGTTGCATTTATTTCTTCTAATTTATATACAGAGCGAGCAGGATAGCCCTCTTTTCTTGCTCTAAGTGTGTATGAATCTGCTTTATCTCTTCTACTGTTAGCCATAGCTATATCTTACTCATTTTTACTTCAAGGGTGTAGTTATTTACTTTTCTTCTTAGTATACTTTCTAGTGTGAAGAATTCAATAATCAACAGACAGTTTAAATATTCATATAACAATGCAACTCTTTTTATTATTTTAATTAATTTGGTTGTTTTCATTATTACTAATATTTTCCCTTCTCTACTATATTATCTATCTATGGTGCCGCTGTATATCTACTTCAAGCATTGGATATGGCAGTTTTTTACTTACATGTTTGTTCATGGCTCCTTTTGGCATCTTTTATCTAATATGCTTGGTGTCTTTATCTTTGGTCGTATCGTAGAGAAAAGAATAGGAACAAAAGAGTTTGTACTCTATTATCTTTTAACTGGAACGCTCTCTTCTCTCTCTTCCTATTTCGTATATCTCTATACAGGAGAAGCCTATTCTGTTGTTCTTGGTGCTTCGGGGGCTATGTATGCCTTATTACTCTTATTTTCACTACTTTTCCCGAGAGCAGTAATACTTCTTTTAGGAATAATACCAATTAAAGCACCTGTATTGTTGTTAATCTACTTTTTAATAGATTTCTGTAGTCAAATTAGTGGCGGAACTGGAACTGCTTATTTAGTACATCTATTTGGATTATTCTGGGGCTTATTGTATGTAACGATAAGAATGAGGATGAATCCATTAAAGAGATGGGGATTGATGTAGAAAAAAGGTGACAATGTGCCACCTTTTTTATTTATAATATTTCAGTCAGAAAACCCATGACCTTTGGGTGGGTGGTAGTTTACAAACCGTATTCGTAACGAATATCAGCATATTGCTTTTTAATAACTGAATATATTAAGTCAAGCTTCTTATTATGATGAATAAATGCACTCTTCATTGCATTTATAGTTATTTTTTCAAAGTCCTTGAGCTCGAAATTATAAATAGTTGAACAAATTTCCATCTCTTTTGTTAGGTTTGTATCACTCATAAGTCTATTATCGGAACAGAGAAATACTCTAAAGTGGTTTTTAAAAAGAAGAGGAAATGGGTGTTCTTCATAGCTAGAGACAGCACCAGTACCAACGTTAGATGTTAAGCACATTTCAAGAGGGATTCTCTTGTCTTCAATGTAATTAGCTAAAGAGCCCATCTTTAGTATTTTGCCATTCTCTATTGTCATATCTTCTATGATTCTTGTTCCGTGTCCTATTCTATCAGAATTACATATTTGGAGAGCTTGCCATATAGATTCTAGGCCAAAGGCTTCTCCTGCATGAATTGTTATATTAAAGTTTTTGCTTCTAATATAGTTGAAGGCATCGATATGCTTTTTGGCTGGGTATCCACATTCGTCGCCAGCTAAATCGAAGCCGACAACGCCTCTATCTGAAAAAGCAACAGCTAGCTCTGCTACCTCTAAAGAGAGAGAAGGACTTTGATTACGCATTGCACATAGTATTAGACCATATTCGACGCCACTTTCCTTTTTTCCTGCTTCTAAGCCTTTAAGTACAGCTGAAACAACTTCTTCTACATTTAAGCCTTTTTCTGTATGTAGCATTGGAGCAAATCTTATTTCAGCATATATTACATTCTCTTTAGCCAGATCTAATATTTCTTCCTTTGCCACTCTAAATAGTGATTCTTTGTCTTGCATTACAGCAGTTGTTATACTAAATGTTTCAAGATAAAGAGAGAGGGATTTTTGTTGGCAGCCTCTAATAAACCACTTCTTCAACTCATCCTTGTCGTAGGAAGGGAGCAAAATAGATCTCTCTTGAGCTAGTTCAATAATTGTTTCTGGTCTTAATCCACCATCAAGGTGTTCGTGTAATTCTACCTTAGGTACTTTTCTAATAATGTCTAAATCCAACATAGAATAATTATAACGAGTTATCTACTTTTAACAAGAATGAACCCCAAATGTCATTTTCTTTTTTCTTAGCTTTATCTTTTTAATAGCTATTTGTTTGGGGTTTTCTTTTTTGTATTGTTATAGTTTTAATTATTCAAAATATTCTTACAAACTCAGAAGTGAAAAGTTCACAAACTCGGAAATCAACGACCTCAAAGCGTTTTGCTAAAACAAGTATTTTTATGCAAGATGAAG
>CAZLYD010000006.1:0-24864 GCA_964563815.1 uncultured Spirochaetaceae bacterium | reverse complement strand
TCAAAGCGTTTTGCTAAAACAAGTATTTTTATGCAAGATGAAGAAAGCAAAGAACAAAATATCGCTTTAGCAAAGTTGAGCCCATCTTCATTTTTAAATGGAGCGACACCACTTCTTATTGATGAGTGGCAAGTTATTCCATTTATTTGGAATCAAATAAGATATGAGGTGGATAAAAGAGATGAATTTGGGCAATTTATTTTGACAGGTTCAAGATTACCTAAGAAAAGAATTAATAGCGGAGATGAAGAGTATCATACTGGTACAGGAAGAATTGTTGATTTATTGATGAGACCGATGTCTTTGTATGAGTCAAAAGAGGGAGATGGTAGTGTTTCTCTAAAAAGCTTATTTAATGGAGAGCCATATTCGGGTAGAAGACATAGTCTATCTTTAAATGATTATGCTTTTCTTACAGCAAGAGGAGGTTGGCCAAAGGCTGTAGGTAAAACAGATAGAGTCGCCTTGCAGCAAGCAATAGATTACTATGAAAGTATTGTTCGTTCTGATATGTCAGAAGATCTTGGAGAGAGAAAAATAGATCCAGAAAGAGTTAGATTGTTTCTCCGTTCGTATGCTAGAAATTGTTCGACTGAGGCAAACCTACAAGTAATTAGAAATGATATGCTTACAAATGATGCAAATACTTTAAGTGATGTGACAATAAGGGGATATATAAGTATTTTGGAGAGAATTTTTGTTATTGAAGAATCTGTAGCGTGGAATCCTAACATTCGTTCTAAAACGGCTATTAGAACTTCAAATACAAGATATTTTATAGATCCATCAATAGCTTGTGCGTCTCTTGGGCTTGGTCCTGATGGCTTAATTAAAGACTTGAGAACATTTGGATACTTATTTGAAAATCTTTGTGTGAGAGACATGAGGGTATATGCAGATACACTAGATGGAACAGTAAAACATTTTAGAAATGCTAAGGGACAAGAGGCTGATATCGTAATAACTCTTAGAGATGGTAGATGGGCTTTAATGGAAGTAAAGCTTGGAGGAGGTGAAAGAATAGAAGAAGGAGCAAAGCATTTAATAGAGATAGCAAAAGATGTTGATGAAAGGCTTGGAAAAGCGTCGTTTCTAGCTGTAATTACTGCTGGCAGTGTTTCTTACCGAAGAGAAGACGGAGTTTATGTTTTACCTCTTTGCTCATTAAGGCCCTAGTATATTGTGTTGGCATTTTTAATTTTTATAATATTTATCTTGTATATTCTTTCTAATATTGAAATTAGTTTTGAAAAAAGTTGCATCCAAGGGGTCTTTTAATATTTACAAATAAGAATATGTTTTGCAAAATAATTACTGGGAGGCCATAGATGGCAAAGGCAAACGAATCAATAAATAAAAAGCTTCTCTCTGCTGCACTTCAAGCAACAAGAGCAAGAGAGATTAGGGAGCTTATCGAAAAGGGAGCTGATGTTAATACTCATAATGAGTGGGGATTAACACCTGTTATGCTTGCTAGTCAATACAATCATTCTGTTGCTGTTCTGAAAGAACTTATTGCTTGTGGTGGTGATATCAAGGAATGTGAGCCAAAATACAAATCAAATTCTTTGCATTTAGCTGCAAACTGTTCAAAGAATCCAAAGGTTATTGAAACACTCTTGGATGCTGGTGCTGATTTAGAGACTAGAAATTATTTGGGTGAGACAGCACTTATTCTTGCTGTAAACACAAATCCTGAAACAAAAATCACAACTTTCCTTATTAAAAGCGGTGCTGACATTAATGCTCGTGATTATCAAGGTCATACAGTTCTAGAATATGCTAAGGCTGTTAAGAAAACGTATATCGTTAATCTTTTAAAGAGTCTTGGAGCTGTATAAGAAGAGGGAGATTGGTTCTCCCTCTTTTTTATGGCCAAACAAAGGTAGAATTAAGGTGTGTTTCACCATTATCAATTAAAATATCTTCTCCACTCATTGACTTATTAATAACTGCAACAAAGTAAATCCACTCTGCAATCTCGGTTGGAGTTGCCCATTTTTTTAGTGGTGTGAGATCCATTATTTTATCCCACATTTCCTTGTCTTCCATTACTACCTTGTTAAGAGAGGTGCTAACTCCTCCCGGTGAAATGCTATTACAGGTTGCTCCGTATTTTGCAACAGCAATAGCACAGTGCTTTGTATAAGAAAGGATTCCACCTTTTGATGCTGAGTAATATGGGAATTCTGCTCCTGTATGGGCAGAAGCGGAAGCAATGTTTACAATTGCCTTAATATTGGGTCTTAGTCCATATTTTTCTGTTACATTGATTGTTCCCTTGAGATTGATAAGAATATCATCAGAGGAATTTTGCATTCCTGCATTATTAATTAGATAATCAACATTATCTATTTCTGGCAGTGTTTCTTTTTTTGATATATCACATTGGTAGTGAGTATAGTTTTTATTTTCAATTGTGGAAGAAAGAATATCTAGTCCTATAACTGTGATTCCTCTTTCAATAAAGAGAAGTGCTGTCTCTCTTCCGATTCCTTTACTTGTTCCACTAATTATAGCCTTCATCTTCTTTTTCCTTTAGCTTTAATATGTGCTTTGTGAGAGGGATTGTAATAAAAGGCACTAAGGATGATTCTATAACTACTTCTATTACAGTGCCCGATAGAACAGATGTTAATATATCCTTCCACGCCATTTCATATAGAGAAAGGCCTATTGGTGCAAATGCAAATACCATAAAGATAGCATTATCAAAGATTTGTCCAACTATTGTAGAAAAGGACGAGCGAAGGAAGAAATAAAAATAATTATCTTTGTTTTTCTCTTTTCTCTTTCTTTTTAGCTTTGCAATGATTTCTACATTTATGAAGGAGCCAATAAAGAATGCCAAAACAGAAGCAATAATTGTTCTTGGTCCATTTGAGAAAACGAGAGAAAAGGAAAGAGCCTGTTCGCTATAGGAAGGAAGCGTCGGTATTAAGACAATAAGACGACCTAATACAAGAAAGGTAAATGTAGTGATAGAAGAGAATTTGACAATTTCTTTTGCTTTTTCCTCTCCCCATACTTCTACTATTACATTTGATAAGAGAAATGTTCCCCAGCTAATAAGGAGACCACCATCGCAAATGATATAAGGAGAGCCAAAGGATAGTGGCTTCATGCAAAAAATATTCATCATAACAGCAGTTAGTGAATATAGAATTGCTAATCTCTCTAGCCATGAGGCCGAGGCTAAGGTCTTTTTTGTTGTGTTCATAACTTTTTTACTATAGCGATAAACAAAGAGAGGGGGTGGGTTGTTGAACCACGTCCTCTCTTTTTTCTTTATTTTATCTTTTCCACTCTTTATTAACGATCTTTTCGTTAATCCTTTCGATTTCCTTCTTGATTTCGTTCTTAATTTCAGAAGCAAGTGAATCAATACTGTAGCTTGTCTCTTCTCCGCTTCTGCGGTATTTAACTTCTACCTTTCCTTCCTTATAAGAGCGATTACCAAGTGTAATTCTAATTGGAATACCAATTAAATCAGCATCAGCGAATTTTACACCTGCTGTTTCTTTTCTGTCGTCATAGAGTACTTCGATACCACTTTCGACTAAATCATTGTAAATTTTTTCAGCTATAGCAGTATCTTTTACAAGAGATACAAAATGTACCTGGTATGGAGCAACTGTTATAGGTAGGCATAGTCCTTTTTCATCATTGTATTCCTCACATAAGCATGCTAGTAGTCTTCCTACGCCTATTCCATAGCACCCCATAATTACAGGCTTCTGTACACCATTTTCATCTTGGTAGGTACATCCAAGAGCTTCTGAGTAACGAGTTCCTAGCTGGAAGATATTACCAATTTCTATACCCTTACTTGAGGAGAGAGGGGCTCCACAGGTTGGGCAAGTAAAGCCTTCCTTTGCAGATGCTATATCACAAATAATATCTGCACTATAGTCACGTCCGTAATTTGTATTAAGAAGGTGATATCCTTTTTCGTTTGCTCCAGCAACTAGATTGTTTGACTGAGCTACAGAATCGTCAACACACAAAACGAAGCCTTTCTTTGCACCTATTGGAGAAGCAAAGCCTGGAACCATATTGTATTCTAAAATCTCTTCGTCGTGAGCAGGTCTAAGGCTGTTAGCCTTTACTGCGTTACTTAGCTTAGATTCTTCAACCTCTAAGTCTCCGCGAATGAGTGCACAAATAAGCTTATCTTCCTCTTCTCCGTTCTTGTCATTTATAAAGGAGCCTACCATAAAGACTGCTTTGGCTGTCTTCTTTTTATCAATATTTAAGAAGGAAGCTAATTCATCAATAGAGGAAGCAGATGGTGTTGCAACTTTTTCTATCTCCTTCATCTCTTCTTTAATGTAGTCCTTTTTGAATTTTGCAACCTGTCTGTTTTCTGTATATCCACACTCTTTACATGTGATGATTGTATCCTCACCAATAGGAGAAAGATACATATATTCATGGCTAATCTTTCCTCCCATCATACCTGAGTCTGCACCAACAGCAATGGCAGGTAAGCCACAACGAGAATAGATTCTAAAATATGCTCTATACTGATCTGCGTAGGCCTCGTCTAGAGACTCCTGAGAGGTATGGAAGGAGTAAGCATCCTTCATAGTAAACTCCCTTACTCTTATTAAGCCTGCTCTAGGACGTGGGTCATCACGCCACTTTGTCTGAATTTGATAAACCATAACAGGAAGACGTTTATATGAGTCTATTTCGCCTCTTGCACAATCTGTGACTGTCTCTTCATTTGTCATAGCAAGGACCATATCTCTTCCGTTTCTATCTTGGAAGCGACCCATCTCTTTATCTATAGAGTAGAAACGACCTGTTTCTTTCCAAATATCTGCAGGATTAATGACACTCATAAGGATTTCTTGTCCCCCGATATTGTCCATTTCCTCTCTTATTATTTCTTCTATCTTCTTTGTAGACCTCATACCAAATGGGAGAAGGGTAAAAATACCAGCTCCAAGTTGGCGAATAAAGCCTGCTCTTAATAAATATTCATATCCTTTAGTATCTGCACCATTAGGTGCCTCTCTAAGGGTTCTTGCAAACATTTTAGACATTCTCATATTCATAGTCTCCATTAATTGAGAATTATAGATAAAGAGAGGAAAACTAACAAGGATGCAGGACTAATGGAAAAGAAAGAAAGGTGGTTTTGAATAAATGGTGCTATGTGTTATAATCGCGGTATGAAAATAGAAGAATGTAAGAAGATGGTTAGTGCTGTAATGGCACGTTGTTATGATAAAGGATTAACTACAACTACCGGTGGTAATGTTAGTGCTAGATGTGGTGATGTAATGCTTATTACACCTTCGGGCTTAGATAAAGGAAGTCTTAAGGAAGAAGATATTGCCGTTGTCGATATTAAAACAGGTGAAAACCTAACACCAGAAAAGAAGCTAAGTATTGAAACAGAAATGCATAGATTAATATATGTTAAGAGAGAGGATGCCATGAGTGTAGTACACTCTCATGCTCTCTATTGCTGTCTTTTTGCATCCTCTGATGAAGCTATCAACACTAAGCTAATTGCTGAAAGCTGGTACCTTTTGGATGAGGTAGAGAAGGTAGAGTACAAAAGGATGGGTACAGTGGAGCTAGCCGAAGCTGTTAGTGAGGCATCTAAGCACGGTAATAATGCCTTTTTATTAGAGAATCATGGTGCTCTAACTATTGGGAAAACTCCACTTAATGCTTTTGATAGACTTGAGTGTTTAGAGCAGGCAGCGAAGCTTACCTTCTTGTCTAAAGTTGTTAAAACGAATGATTTAAATGAAGAACAAAGAAAGGCTATCGCACTTATGCGATGAAAAGGAGTATATATGGAAAAGAAAGTTCTTGAACAGTTAGAAGAAAAAGCCTTTGAAATAAGATGTGCTACTATTAATGAAATTGCTTCTTTTGGTTCAGGCCATATTGGCGGGGCTATGAGCATTTGTGATTTACTTGCGCTTCTTTATTTTAAACAGATGAATGTTGATGAAAAAAATCCAAAGGTAGAGGATAGAGATAGACTTGTTGTTTCCAAAGGCCATGCAGGTCCTGCTGTTTATGCAGCGCTTTCTCTTAAAGGATTTTTCCCTTCTTCTCTTTTAAGCACTCTTAACCAAGGAGGAACAAACCTTCCTTCTCATTGTGATATGTTAAAAACTCCTGGAATTGACTTTACAGCTGGTTCTCTGGGTCAAGGCTTTTCTGCTTCTACTGGAATAGCACTCGGACAGAGACTAAGAGGCTTCAGCTCCTACACCTATGCAATTATTGGTGACGGAGAGAGTCAGGAAGGACAGATATGGGAGGCTGCAGAGTTCGCAGGAGCTCAAAAGCTAGATAACCTTATTGCGTTTGAAGACTTAAATGGACAGCAACTAGATGGATACACTAAGGATATTATCCCGGAAGAAAAAGATAGTGTGAAAAAGAGATGGGAGAGCTTTGGTTGGGATACTCAGGTTGTCAATGGTCATGATATTGCTGCTCTTGATAGTGCAATTGAAAATGCTAAAGGTGTAAAGGGTAAGCCCCATATGATTATTATGGTAACAGAAAAGAGTAAAGGATATGCTCCTGGAGAGAATATTAAGGCTAACCACTCTATGCCAATAAAGAAAGAAGATGCTGAAAAAGCAATCGCTATTCTAGAAGAAAGGAGGGCAAAATAATGAAAAAGGACGCACATAGCTTCAATCATTATAAGGAAGCAGTAATAGGCGCTGCTATTGATATCGCCAGAGAGGACGAGAGAGTTGTTTTTGTAGATTCCGATCTCTCCTCTTGTATTGGTTCAACTGCTTTTGAAAAAGAATTTCCTACAAGATTTTTTAATGCTGGTATTGCTGAAGCAAATATGGTTGGTGTTGCTGCCGGTTTAAGTAGTATTGGCTTTGTTCCTTTTATTCACTCCTTTGGTTGTTTTATCTCTCGTCGTGATTACGACCAGCTCTTTATTTCTCTTGGCTATACAAAGCAGAGGGCAATTTGTATTGGCTCTGATCCTGGTATTACAGCTCAATACAATGGTGGAACACATATGCCATTTGAGGATATTGCTCTTTTTAGGCAGATTCCTTCCTTTACTATCGTTGAGCCCTCTGATGCTCAAAGCTTGTATGATTTAACATGGCAGGTTTATAAGAGCGGAACAAATGCATATATTAGAACACCAAGAAAAGGAATTAATTTCCGTTATACAACAGAAGATAAAATCACGCTAGGCAAAGGTATTGAATTACTTCAGGGTGAAGATGTCGCAATTATTGCAACTGGTATTGTAATGGTAGATGAAAGCTTAAGAGCAGCTGAAATATTAAAGAGTAAGGGCATTAATGCAACAGTTGTTGATCTTCATACAATACGTCCTCTTGACGAAGAGCTTTTAGATAAGGTTGCTTCTCGTTGTGGACGCGTTCTTGTTTGTGAAAATGGAAGGTATCCAGGAGGAGTTGGGGAAATGATTGCTTCATACTATGCTCAACATAATCCAGTTAAAATGGGCTTTGTTAATGTTGGTGAAAGATTTGGAGAAGTTGGAAACCTTTCTTATTTGAAACAAGCCTTCGGCTTCACAGGTGAAAATATTGCATTAAAGGCTGAGGAGCTTATTTCGTGAAGATTGTCCTTGAAACAATACCTGTCTGGGATAGTTTAAAAGAGAATAAGGAGTGTCTTTTGTGCTCCTTAATGAAAAAAGCAGAAGAAGATAGTGTTCGTTACTATCTTTCTTCTGCAATTATGACTCCAGAGGTAAGAGTTGAGACGAATAAGGTAGGCTTTTGTCCTCACCATTTGAATAAATTAGCCTTTTCTGGTAATCCACAAAGTCTTGCTCTCACTCTACATACATATTACGAAGAAAATGAAAGGGTCTTTTTCTCTTCCTTTGAAAATATTAAAAAAAGTAAGAATTATAGAAGTGTAAAAAAGAGTGTAGAGGCTTTTGAAAAAAAAGCTAAGGAAAGAGAGAAGGGCTGCTTGATTTGTAGGAGAATGAGTGATAGAGAATATCGCTACGCATATACAATTAGTTCGTTGTTTACAAGCGATGAGGATTTTAAAAAAGCTTTTCTCTCTTCAAAGGGATTATGCCTCTACCATACCTTAGAGACTGCGAAGATAGATGCTTCTATTTCACAAGAAGAGAAGGCTATTTTCTTAAAAGAGCTCTTTGCTCTTTTAGAGAGAAACCTATTGCGTGTTAAGAATGATGATTATTGGATGACACAAAAGTATAAGAGTGAGAACCAGGATAAGCCTTGGAATGGATGTGAGGACGCTCAAAAGAGAGCAGCTCTTAAGCTTATTGGCGAAGCTAGAATATATGAAAAGGAATAAAAAGCTTTCTCTATTTCTTTCTTTTTCTCTTTGGGAAAAGAACTAATTGTTCACTATCGTCATTACTATCAGAGACTAAGCATCTTTTTAATATATTTTGCGAAAAGTCACTTTTATTTATGTGTAGATAGTCTAAATAATCGTTTTCAAATCTGTAAACAAGGATGTAATCCTTATCACTAAGAAGAGAGAAGGCGAGAGTGAGGCGGGGCGAGAAAAGAGAATGGAGCTTTTTAGCCTTCTCTTTTTCTTTTTCTGTTAGATAGGAATTAGACCAAAGAATAGCTAATAGTATTTTTTCTTTTTCCTTAACAACTATTTCAAAGCCATCTATATCTATGTCCACATCGGTCGCTGCTAAAATGTTTTTTTCTAATAAAAGAGCAAGACGATGAGAAATTGTGCTCTTTTTCTTTTTTTCGTTTTTTTCATTTGAATACTTATTGAAGTATTCAAGCATAGCTGATTTAAATGAAGAAAAAAGTTCTATCTGATTAAGGTTATCACTCATTATCTATTCCGCCAAAAAGAAAGCATCATCCTTATTATGGATGATGCTATTTCTTTTGAAAAGATAACAAGAATAGTTAATTATTTTGTTGATTTCTTTTTTTCATCAATTATGAGGCCTAGCTCATCTAGCTGACTCTGATCAACCCAGTTAGGACAATCATCCATAGGGGAAAGCGCTGCAGTATTCTTAGGGAATGCAATAACTTCCTTAATAGATGATTCCTTAGCACAAATCATGCATAGTCTGTCGATACCAGGAGCAATTCCTCCGTGTGGAGGTGGAGAGAATTTAAATGCATCAAGCAAGAAGCCAAATTTATGCTGAGCTACATCATCAGGAATATTACAAATTCTGAATATTCTCTTCTGTAATTCAATATCGTGGATTCTTATAGAGCCAGATGCTAGCTCATAGCCATTGAGAACTAAGTCGTATAAGTCTCCCTTAACAGAACCTGGATCTGACTCAAGAGTATCAAGATACTCAGCCTGAGGCATTGAGAACATATGATGTGCGGCCTCCCAGTGTCCTTCGTCTTCATTGTACTCGAAGAGAGGGAAGTCGATAATCCAGCAGAACTCAAAGCCATCTTTGATAAGAGAGAGGTTGTTACCAAGCTTTGTTCTTACAGCACCCATTGAGTTACAGCACTTCTTCCAATCCTCGTGAGCAATAAGGAGAATAAGGTCTCCATTCTTTGCCTGAGTCTCTTTTAATACTTCCTCTTCAAGACCAGTAAAGTACTTAGAAACACCACCTGTAAGTGAAGAGTTATCTACCTTCATCCAGCATAGACTATGGGCTCCATAAATCTTTGCTGCATCTTCAAGCTCTGTTATATATTTACGTGTGAAATCATGACCCTCTGTCTTTGGAGCAACAAGATACTTTACGTATCCGCCAGAAGAAAGAGTATCATTAAAGACAGCGAAAGAGGATTTATTTGCCCAAGAAGAGGCATCCTTAATCTCTAAGCCGAAACGTAAATCAGGCTTATCACAGCCATATGTATTCATTGCATCATGATATGTGATTCTTCTAAAATGCTTAGGAAGCTCTACACTCATTACTGACTTAAATACATGATTAAAGAGATCTTCCATCAACTGAAGGACATCATCTCTTTTGACAAAGCTCATTTCGATGTCGAGCTGAGTAAATTCAAGTTGTCTATCTCCTCTAGGGTCTTCGTCTCTATAGCATCTTGCAACTTGGAAATATTTGTCAAACCCAGAGACCATCAATATTTGCTTATATAGCTGAGGAGACTGTGGTAGAGCAAAGAATTTCCCAGGATAGATACGAGATGGTACAAGAAAGTCTCTTGCGCCTTCTGGCGTAGAACGTATAAGAGTTGGCGTCTCAATTTCATAAAAATCTGTTTTATAAAAATATTCTCTTATTGCTTTTACGATTTCATGTCTAAGCTTAATTCTATTTTGCATTCCCTTAGTTCTAAGGTCTAAAAATCTATACTTAAGTCTAAGGTCTTCTCTAGCATTATTTTCATCTTCAATCATGAATGGTAATACAGCACAGGTACTGAGAACTTGAATTTCTTCAGCTTTAACTTCAATTTCTCCAGTTTCCATTTCTTCATTAATCATTGAATCTGGTCTTCTTCTTACTACACCCTTAACAGCGATACAGTATTCTAGCTTCAACTCTGAAGCTGCCTTCTGTAATTCGGCTGAAGCATCATCATCGACAACTATCTGTGTCATACCATATCTATCGCGTAGATTTATAAAATGAAGTGCACCATGGTTTCTGTCTCTATGAACCCATCCGTTGAGAATAACAGACTTTCCCTCGTCTCCTTTTCTAAGAGAGCCACAAGTTACTGTCCTCTGTAAAAAAGCTTCTTCCATAATTTCCTTTCTCCTTTGGAGTTGAGTTATATTAACACCGTACAAAAATATTTACTAGAATAAAGCTTAAAAGAATGGAGAGACAGCTACAATGCCTTGCTCTCTCCATTAACAGATATTGGTAAATCTTTTAGTTTTTCAGGGATTAGTAGAGTTATATCTTTTTCGAGAAGAAAAGGAAGGAGCCATATAGTTGGGCTACAATACAAAATTGATAACTCTTCATTATCTCTTTCGATGAAGGCTCTTGTTCTGCTATCTAGCTCAGACCAGCTTTCTTCAATAATTTTTATTTTGTCTCCACTGTATTTTTTTAACTTAACTTTTCCTTCTCTCCAATCGATATTTAATTTTTTTGGCTCTATTTCTAACTCTCTTTCTTCGCTAATAACTCTGTTTTCTTCTCCATTTAGGGCGTAAAAAAATCTGCTCCCTAATGCGTCACAGCTCGTAAGAGAGGTAAGCAAAAGAGGGAGCAGGAGGATGGAGAAGAGAAATATTCTTCTCATAATTTTCTCCTTAGTCGTTTTTGAAGCGGTTATCCCAGTCCTTCTCCTTATTGAAAATGTCATTTTCCATTGTTTCGACTTTTTTCTTTAGTTCTTCATATTCTCTTTCTAAATCACTTTCTGTTTTATCTCTAAAGGTTGCATTTTCAGCTTCCTTAGAAAAATTGTAGTACTTTCTTTTTCTTCTTTGAGAGGTGGAAAAATCATTATATTCTTTTCTCCACTCATTGCGAGAAATAATGTCATCTCTCGTTTGCTCCGGTAGAACTATGGCAAGAACTAAGTAAATAAGAGCACATGGGAAAATTGCTGTAAAAAGAAATATTAGAACAACAATAAGTCTTGTGGTATCTACTGGAAAACCACGCCACTCAGCAAGTCCTGTAACAACTCCTAATACACATCCCCTTGGACTACGAGTCCACCTTTTTGTTCTAACTTCCATATTTTATTATTCCTTTCTATTCTTTCGTATGGTATCGAGATTTTTTATTCTCTCCTCCAAATCTCGAATACCCTTTTCTAGTTCATCTCTAGTCATGTGATGCGAGGATGTGTCCAAATCCTCATCTTCTTCGTCTTTAGAATAGGAAGAGTAGCTACCAGGCTTGTAGCCTCTTTCTAATTCCTCCTGTCTCAATGCAGCTTCCATTTTTATCCTTGCTCTCTTTGTTTTTTCCTTTTGGCAAACAGAGATGATGGCAACTAAGGAGCCGAAAATAATAATCAAAATGATAGCATCATACATGAATTAAAGACCCTTTTCCTTCTTGATTTTAGCGAGCTCTTCTTCGATTTCCTGGTCTCTCTCTATTTTATTGAATTTTTCTTCAGCACTTTCTTCGTGCTGCTGACGGCTAAGCTCTGTATATGCATTCATTCTGTTGATTTTATTCTCTAAATCCTCGAATCTAGCATTAAGGTTAACTGTCTCCTTATTCCTTTCTTGAGCTCTCTGGTTTTCGCGATGAAGATTCTCTAATTTATCTTTTGCGATTTTAACTTTTTCTTCAAGAGTTGAGATCTCTTTTCTGCCTTCTTCGACAGAATTTTTTGTTCCCTCCATAGCTAGCTTTACTCTTTCTAATTCTTCTCCTGCTGTTCTCTTTTCAATAAGAGCTTCACGAGCAAGGTCATCCTTACCTTTTTCAATAGCAAGCTCTGCTCTCTGCTGCCATCTTTCTACTTTTCTTTCTGCCTCAGCAAGTCTTTCGTTTAGTTTAATTTCTTCTGCCATTCTTGCTGAAGTAGAGCTCTTAAGTTCAATTACAGTCTCTTCCATTTCATTAATCATAAGGCGAAGCATCTTCTCTGGATCTTCTGCTTTATCTAGTAAAGAATTGATGTTTGAATTAACGATGTCTTTAAATCTTGTAAAAATACTCATTTTATATTTCTCCTATACACTTATAGATAAGCAATAAGTGTGCCAATTTTTTTATTTGCATATATTATAAACAAATATGAAAATAAAGATAAAAAAATATTTAATTCCTACTTCCTTATTATTGGTTTTATTTGCCATGTGTGGTATATTTTGCCTATGGATAGTTATTTAACACCTTTAATTAGAGGAATTGGAGAGAGTGAAGCATATCTTGAGAGTCAAACTGCTATAGCACGTGCTGCTGCTGTTGATAGGCCTATTCTTATTATTGGAGAAAGAGGAACGGGAAAGGAAATAGCAAGTAGAAAACTTCATTATATGTCAAGGCGATGGGAAAAGAGTCTTGTTACTGTAAACTGTGCCTCTCTTCCACAATCCTTAATAGAGTCCGAGCTATTTGGATATGAGAAGGGTGCATTTACTGGTGCTTTACATAGCAGAAGGGGTAGGTTTGAGGAAGCAGATGGTGGAACACTTTTTTTAGACGAAATAGGACTTATTCCACTCTCTGTACAGGAAAAGATTCTTCGCGTAGTTGAATATGGAACCTTTGAGAGAGTTGGAAGTAGTGAGACAAAAAAGGTTGATGTAAGAATAATTGGTGCAACTAACGCGAATCTACCACTTCTTTGTAAGCAGGGAAAGTTTAAGGAGGATTTATTAGATAGACTCTCCTTTGATGTAATTTTTATTCCGCCCTTGAGAGAAAGGGGAGAGGATATACTACTTCTTGCAGAGGATTTTGCTCTAAGAATGGCAAGTGAATATGGTAAAACTTACTATCCAACCTTTACTGAAGAAGTGAAAAAAGAGCTTCTCTCCTATTCTTGGCCAGGAAACATTAGAGAGCTTAAAAATACAGTTGAAAGAGCACTATACAAGAGTAAAGATGGCTATATAGATAGTGTTAACTTTCATCCCTTTGATAATCCATATGAGAAGAAAGAGGAAGAGGTAGATCCTTTCTCCGCCTATGAATTAGAAGACTTAGAAAAAGCAAGAGAAGACTTAGATATATCTTTTATTATGAGAGCGTTGAGAATGGCTGATAACAACCAAAAAAAGGCTGCAGCTCTACTAGGTATAACATATGACCAGTTTAGAGGGCTCTATCGTAAGTATAATAAAAGGCTTAAAGAAAAGTGAAAATTAAAGTAGGATGAAAAATATGAGTACACTGTATATGGTTGCAACACCAATTGGAAATTTAGATGATATTACATACCGCGCTATAAGCATTCTTAAAAGTGTTGATGTAATAGCATGTGAGGATACTCGTCATACAAATGGTTTACTAAATCATTATTCAATACAAAAGAGACTAATTAGCTGTCATTCATACAATGAAGAGCAAAGTGCTAAGGGAATAATTGAGCTTTTAGATCAAGGCCTCAATATTGCATATTGCTCTGATGCAGGAACACCGGGAATTTCGGATCCTGGTGCGAGACTATGTGAAAGAGTAAGAGAAGAGAGTGAGCATACTATAGTACCAATCCCAGGCGCTTCTGCTTTTGTTTCTCTTATTTCTGCTTCAGGAAGAATTGGAAAGGCCTTTACTTTTGAGGGCTTTCTTTCTCCTAAGAAAGGAAAAAGACGAAGTAGAATAGAAGAGTTAATTAAAAATGGTAATGCTTTCATCATATATGAATCGCCATTCAGAGTTGTTAAAACACTTGAAGAATTAGTGGACTTTCCTTCTATTAAAAGAGTTGTTATTGGAAGAGAGCTGACAAAAGCGCATGAAGAGATAAATGTAGGTAGCGCTCAAGAAATATATGAAAATTATAAGAATAGAGCCTCTATTAAAGGTGAATTTGTTATTCTTGTTGTACCTGGAAATGTAAGCGAAGATGATAACGATAAAGAAGCTTGAGAGTCTTAAAGCGAGAGTTAGAGTAAGAAAAATTGGAGAAATATTCCATAGCGCAAATTTCTCTTCCTTTAGTAAGGAATACCTAGAGAGTGCCCTTGCCTTACTTTTAAACGAAGATATGGTTGGAGATGATGATAGAGCTTTAATAATGAAGTTTTACCAAAAGGGTGAGAAAGAGGATTTTGAAGATATCTACTACAAGACGCTAGAGATACTTGGAGAAGCTAAGGCTGATTGGGATATTGTAGATGATAGTGGTGCCTTTGACGTTTCTAAGCGTACTGTGTTTGATCACTATCTATACTTAGATCATCTTCGTTCTCCTTATAATGTTGGCTCCATTTTTCGTAATGCAGAAGCCTTCGGTGTGAAAAAGATTATTGTTTCTCCGGGTTCAGCTTCGCCTCTCCACAATAGAGCAGAAAGAACAAGTAGAGGAACAAATAGTATTATTGAGTGGGAGACGAGTGAGAATATACCATCCTTGCCGACATTTGCTTTAGAGCTTGGAGGCGAAGATATTTCTACCTTTAATTTTCCTTCTCGTGGGATTTGCATAATAGGCAGTGAAGAGAGTGGAGTATCGAAAGAGGCACTAAGGGTAGCAGAAAAATCCTTGGGACGAGTATCAATAAAGCAATTTGGAGTGAAGGGGTCTATTAATGTTGCCTCTGCAACTGCTATTTTGTTAAACGCTTGGGCAAATAGTACGAATAAAGATAATAAATAGTTATTTAAATCTTGAGTTCGAAATATAAGACATTTAAAATTATTCCTATTCTAATGTGAGTTAGAAAAACGGAGGGGTAGATGGAAGAGAGAGAAAGCTTTAAATCGAGATTGGGCTTTTTGCTAGTTAGTGCAGGCTGTGCTATCGGTATTGGAAATGTTTGGAAATTCCCATGGTTGGTTGGTCAATACGGTGGAGGTTTTTTCGTTCTTTTTTACGTTATTTTCCTTATTATTTTAGGTGTTCCTGTACTTAGTATGGAAATATCTATTGGTCGTGCAAGTAGAAAGAGTACTGTTAATGGATTTAGAACACTTGAAAAGAAGAACAGCAAGTGGCATATAGCAGGATATTTCTCCATTGCAGGCTGTTACTTATTATTAATGTTCTACAACACTGTTTGTGGTTGGATGATTAACTATACCTTTAAATTCTTAACAGGTGAATTTTCTAATATTGAGAGTAGCAGTGTAGCATCTGTTTTCTCAAATATGCTTGCTTCTCCATCTCAGTCAGTTATCTTTACTATTATCTCAGTTGGTATAGGAATTGCAGTTTGTGCTTTTGGTCTACAAAAGGGTGTTGAAAGAGTTTCAAAGGTAATGATGCTTGGCCTATTGGGTCTAATTGTTATTCTTGCTATCCATTCTTTTACTCTTCCTGGAGCTGGAGAAGGGTTGAAGTTCTATCTTGTTCCAAGTGTAGATGCAATTAAATCTAATGGACTTATTAATACACTTGTTGCAGCAATGAATCAGGCCTTCTTTACTCTTTCACTTGGCATCTGTGCAATGGAAATCTTTGGAACATATATGAGTAAGGATCATACTCTTCTCTCTGAGTCTGTTCGTATCTGTATCCTAGATACTTTTGTTGCTTTTACATCCGGTCTTATCATTTTCCCAGCTTGCTTTAGTTTTGGTGTAACACCCGACGCAGGTCCTTCCTTAATATTCGTAACGCTTCCTAATGTTTTTGTAAACATGAAGGGTGGAAGAATTTGGGGTGCTTTATTCTTTGTCTTTATGTCATTTGCTGCACTTAGTACCGTAATCGCTGTAATGGAAAATATCATTGCATCCTTTATTGATACCTTTGGATGGTCTAGAAAGAAGAGCGTAATTATCAATGCGATTGCTCTCACTATTCTTTCTTTGCCTGTTGCTCTTGAAGGTAACCTTTTAAATGGTATTACAGTAATAGGTAATAGAGCATTTTTGGATAGTTGGGATTTTATAGTAAGTAATCTTCTTCTTCCTCTTGGTTCTCTTGTTGTATGTATCTTCTGTACAACTAAGTTTGGTTGGGGATATTCAAATTTCCTTACTGAAGCTAATACAGGAGAGGGAATGAAGATTGGTAAGAATAAAGCTCTGAAGCTTTACTTTAACTATATTCTTCCACTTCTAGTAATTTTAATTATTGTATTAGGTCTTGTATAAAGAAAAAGGTTTATAATCCTGTAAATTATTGGCATAGTCGTAGTAATCGGCTATGCCATTTTTGTAAAACGAATACGCATCTTGGGATTCTTATTTTTTTGTGAATGCTTCACTTAATAATTGTATTATATCAAATTTCTAAGTGAGTCCCCTAAAATGCCTTTTTTATCGTTGACTTTGGCTTGCGCCCCAGAGAGAGCGTAAGCCATCTTCAATAGCTCTATTGAAGCTTCCTTTTGTATATAACCCTTTTCTATCTCTTTCTCCTGGGGAAAGAGAGCTGAGAAGCTCTAAGCCTTCATCGATACTTGATATTGTCCAAATATGAAATTCTTTTCTCTCTATAGCATCCTCAACACTATGTGGGAGGATTAGAGAAGATCTATTTTGATAAGGAATAATTACGCCTTGCTTGCCACTTAGTCCACAAGTAGAACAGGCATTGAAAAAACCTTGTATTTTTTCATTTATGCCACCAACTGGCTGCAATTCTCCCATCTGGTTAACACTCCCAGTTACAGCTATATCTTGCCTAACAGGGAAGCCACCGATAGCAGAAAGAAGAGCATAGAGCTCTGCAGAAGAGGCACTGTCTCCATCAATACTTGCATAGCTTTGTTCAAAGCATATTCCTGCATATAATGAAAGAGGAAAGTTTTGAGCATATCTATGTCGAAGGTATCCCTCAAGTATTAGAAGACCTTTATCATGGATGTTACCACTTAGTCCTGCTTCGTGCTCAATATTTACTATTCCCTCGCTTCCGGGTGCAACGGTTGCTGAAATAACACATGGAGTACCAAATGAAGAGAGACCGCGGTCCATTACTGCTAAGCCATTAACAACTCCAACCTTTTCGCCCGTTAGAGACATAACCATCGTTCCGTCTTTAATCTCACTATTAATGTGTTCCTCTGCCATCGAGTTATAATAATCTTTTTTTTCTAGGGCAGAACGGACGTTACTAGCTTTTATTGTGCTTTCATTTTTACTTAGTGCATCAACTTCAGCCTCTTCTAGTAAATCTCCCAGTATTGATAGCTGTGTTGTTAGCTTTTCTCTATCCTCTGCGATAAAAGAAGAGTGGCGTAAAATCTCACGGTAGGCAGATTCCTCTTGCTTAATGAGCTTTTCACCGCTTTTCTTTAGATAGCTGATAGTTCCATTGATATTTTTTTCATTACTATCCATACAATAGTCGAACTCTGGAGAAATCTTAAAGTAGCGAAGAAATGTTTCATCCTCTTCTGCTACTTTGTTATATATTTCTTCTGTTCCCAAAAGTATTACCTTTGTGAGAAGAGCAATAGGCTGAGGTCTAATTGATGACATCATCTCTCCCTGTACGGCACCTGTAGTGAGAGAGCGAGCTGTCATATCTAAATATCTTTTAAGTGTTGTCCAAAGCTCTTCATTATTTACTATTTCTCTAGCAGAGAGAACTAAAAAGCCCCCACAGGCTTCCTGGTAACTGCCTTTTCTTATTGCTAGATGTGATGCTTCATCTTTTTCAACAAAGCCAAAGAGTGATTGATGGGAAGGGTGTGATTCAATAACTAGTGGTCTTCTTTTTGTATTTCCTCTGTCAATAAGAATATTAATCTTATAAGCATCTTCATTAGAAGAAAAAGGAGGAAGCGAATTAAGAAATTTCACGATCTTTTGATTATCCTTCCATTTTTCTATTAATTCACTTTTACTTACTTTTTCTTCTTTTAAGGAGTCTAAATCTAATTGAAATTCTCTTGCCTTGTTTGGCTTGAAGATTACACAAAGTGGTCGTTCCTTATGATTTTCGTTATGCAAATAAGCAACATCAAAAAGAAACGAAGTGTCGTTTTCAATTTTCATTATCTCTTCTCTAAGAGCTGTAAGGCGCCCCGATCCATCGTCTCCTGATATAAATAGATTGTAGCCTGGTCTATTTACCTTCAAGCCCAGTCTAATAAGGCCTAAAGCCTTATCTTGACCGATAATTCTTTCTCCGGGGAGAATGGAAGAAAAGCTATACTGAGAAAAGTTTAGTTCTATATCATTCTTTGTAATTTCTTGTAACACCCCTAAATATTAAGAAGTGGACGATTATTAGTCAAATGTTCTATACTTTATTCATGACAATTCGCGAATATACTAAAATGCTTTCTTCTCTTCTTTCTCTCGATTCCTTTTTTGATATCTCTCTAAATGGGATACAAATTGGTGGAGAGGATAGAGCTTTGAAAAAGGTAGCTTTCGCTGTTGATGCTTGTCTTGAAACAATAGAGAAGGCAGTAGAGAGCAATGCAGACCTGTTGGTTGTTCATCATGGTTTATTTTGGGGTTCTCCTATAGCTATCGATAATAGTCATTACCTAAGAGTAAAAAAGGCTATAGATGGTAACCTATTTCTATTTGCTTCGCATATTCCACTAGATGCTAACATTCCATATGGCAATAATGCGCAAATCGCACTTTCTCTTGGAATGAAGGATTTTGATAGTGATTTTGAATGGAAGGGAAAGAGAATAGGAGTAAGAGGTAATCTACCATTTCCTATGACAGTAGAAGAGATAGCTACTCTTTTAGGGAAAAAAGATGCATTGGTAATTAATGGCTCCAAAAAGGAAAGAATAGAGAGCGTTGGGATAGTATCTGGTAGTGGCTCAAGTGATTTAAGAAGCGCTATAGATTGTGGTCTTGATCTCTTTATTACTGGAGAGGTACACCATGAGGTGTATCATGAGGCAATGGAAAACAATATTAGTATTCTTGCTTTAGGTCACTATTATAGCGAAACCTTTGGTGTTAAAGCGTTAGAGCGCTTAACTAAGAAAAAGTATGAGATAGAGACAGTCTTTATTGATGCGGAGACACACCTGTGATTAAGAAAGAGAGAATAAAGCCATATTTTTTGGCTTTAATAATTATTCTATTGGACCAAATTACAAAAATATGGGTTATTAGAAATATTGAAGAGAATACTATCGGGTACTCCTTTTTTTCAGATTTTCTATATATTGTTCATGTTCGTAATGATGCTGTCGCATTCTCTCTTGGTTCTGGGCTAAGTAGTATAATAAAGTTTATTTTCTTTATTATTCTTCCTATTCTTGTGATGGTAGCTCTTTCCTATGCTATCTATTCGTCTCGTTTAGATAAGGAGTTTAATACTCTACAAAGATGGTGTCTCTCAGGTATTCTTGGGGGAGGCATAGGTAATTTAATTGATAGAATTTTTCGCTCTTTCCGTGTTGTGGACTGGATTAGTGTGAAGTTTTATGGATTATTTGGCTTAGAGCGATTCCCGACTTGGAATATTGCTGACTCTGCGGTAGTATGCTCTGTGATACTATTAATCATTAGCTACATAGTAGAGATGAAGGAGAAAAAGAATGAGTGAAAAAAAGATTAATCCTATTTTATTTATGATCTTAGCTACTCTGTTTAATTTGCTATTAATAGCAGTAATTTTTGTTTTACTTACTGTGATAATGTCTCTTTTTTCTTCTATTTTTAATATGAGTGAAGGCTTATACACTATTTCTTATATTCTTGTAATTGTATTAACCTTTGTTTTTTCCTTCTTAATATATGCTAAGGTTATGAAGATAGTATCTAAAAAATGGCAACTAGATGGATGGAAGAGAAGGTAAGAGATGCGTTTGCCTCCTAGAGAAAAGCTACAAAACTGTTATTGGTATTCCTTTAATGATGAACCTATAGCAACACGCGGGGCTATTAGACTTTGCGACCCATGCTATCTTCTTCCTGAAGAATCTCCAGATGGACTATGGCATATGTTTGCTCACACCTTTGTTGGAGTTGAGCATCTTTCTTCTACCTCTGGGCTTGAATGGAAAAGAGAACATTTAATTGTTGCTAGAGCTCATTCTCCATTCATTTTCAAAGAAGGTAATACCTACTATCTTTTTTATGAAATACATGACAGGACATCATTTTTTAAACGTAATGATAATAGTATTTCATGCTCTCGTATTATGGTAACCTCTACAACAGACCTTCTTCTTTGGTCTGAGCCTAAAATTGTTCTTGACTCTACAAAGATAACAAGAGCTCAATATAAAGATGGAAATGTTAGAGTATCTAGACCTCAAATAATAGAGATTAATGGTAGCTATCGGCTCTATTTTGGAGCTGGTGAGACTCGTATCTATGACACTAACCAAAAAGCCACAGCTCGTTTGATGTATGCTCAGTCAGATTTTCTAGATAGAGACTATAGGGTAAATCCTGAGCCAATAATTGATATAGAGCCAGATTCAAAATACCGCAATCTAGCTGTTGGTTCTGTTCATATTGTCCCACTTTCTGATGGAGTTGCTGCTTTTGAATGTGCTTTCTCATACGATAAAGAAAAGAGAAAAAGTACAACTAATATGCTTCTCTTGACAAGTGAGGATGGGCTTTCTTTCTCTTTTGATAAGGTAGTACAGAGGACACCAGAGGAGGGTTGGGCCTCTCGATATATAACAAGTGTTGATTGTCGTTATAAGGAGGCTGAAAACACTTGGTATGTCTATTACTCTGCTAATGGATATAGGAAGCTTGGACCAATTACATATGTAAAGGAATCATTGGGTTTATTGCTTGGAACAGACTAAAAAATAATTAAGAGTTAACTTATCTATACCATTTTATTGTTTAACTATCCCTTTTTGATGTATAAAACAATAAACTAAGGAGAGGATATGGAAACAGTAAGTGATTATTTTGGCTCTATGGTTTTCAACGACACAGTTATGCTTGAGCGTCTTCCTAAAGATGTATATAAAGCATTGAAAAAGACAATCGCTGAAGGTAAGGATCTTGATCTTAATGTTGCAAATAGTGTAGCTAATGCAATGAAAAACTGGGCAGTAGAGAAGGGTGCTACTCATTTTACTCACTGGTTCCAGCCTCTAACGGGAATGACTGCTGAAAAGCATGAAGCCTTCATTTCTCCTTTAGACGGGGGAAAGGTCATTTTAGAATTTTCTGGAAAAGAGTTAATTAAGGGTGAGCCTGATGCCTCTTCCTTTCCTTCTGGAGGACTTAGAGCTACATTTGAAGCTCGAGGCTATACTGCATGGGATCCAACCTCCTATGCTTTTATCAAGGGTGATACTCTCTGTATCCCAACTGCATACATTTCATATTCAGGTGAGGTTTTAGATAAGAAAACTCCACTATTAAGGAGCATGGAGGCTCTTAATGAGTATGCATTAAAAATCCTTTCTCTCTTTGGTAAGAATGAGAAAAGAGTATATTCAACAGTAGGTGCAGAGCAGGAATATTTTTTAATCGATTTAGATGATTATAAAAACAGAAAGGATTTAATTTTAACTGGTAGAACCCTATTTGGTGCAAGGAGCCCTAAGGGACAAGAAAAGGACGATCACTACTTTGGTGCACTTAGAACTAGAGTAGCTCTATATATGGCTGATTTAGATAAGGAGCTTTGGAAGCTTGGTATTAATGCTAAGACTAGCCACAATGAGGTTGCTCCCTGTCAGCATGAATTAGCTCCTGTTTTTACTGTTTCTAATGTTGCAGTAGACCATAATCAAATAACAATGGAATTGATGAAAAAGATAGCAGAAAAGCACCATTTCGCTTGTCTGTTACATGAGAAGCCCTTTGATGGTCTAAATGGTTCTGGCAAACATATTAATTGGTCTCTCTCTACAACTAATGGAACAAACCTTCTTGAGCCAGGAGAAAGAGCTATAGATAATGCTCAATTCTTACTCTTTTTTGTTTCTGTTATTAAGGCTGTAGATGAATACCAGGATTTGATGAGAATCTCCATCTCTAGTGCAGGTAACGATCGTCGTCTTGGTGCTTCTGAAGCTCCACCTACAATAGTATCTATGTTTATTGGTGAAGAGCTTAATGAGATATTAGAGTCTGTAAGCTTGGGTAAAAGCATTGGAAGAAAGACTAAAGATAGTTTAAAGCTAGGTGTTCATGTCCTTCCTGAATTTCCTAAAGATACATCAGACCGAAATAGAACAAGTCCTATTGCTTTTACTGGAAATAAATTTGAATTTAGAATGCCGGGCTCTTCCTTCTCTGTATCTGGTCCTGTTGTTGTTCTTAATACAGCAGTAGCAGCATCACTAAGAGAATTTTATGAAGAGCTTAAGGATGCTCCTGATTTTACAGAGGCTGTAAATAAACTCGTTGGTCGAGTTTATAGAGAGCACAAGAAGATTATCTTTAATGGTAATGCATATTCGGAAGAATGGCTTGAGGAAGCAAAAGAAAGAGGTCTTCTTTCTCTTGATTCTACTCCTGATGCTTTCGACCAATATAATGCTAAAAAGAATGTAGAGCTATTTGGTTCCTTTGGTATTTATTCACAAAAGGAATTAAAGAGTAGGTGTGATATTCACCACGATGAATATTCTAAAACTATACATATCGAAGCATTAACTATGATAGATATGGTAGAAAAGGATATTCTTCCTTCTGTTTATCGCTATGAAGGAGAACTAGCGAGAGAGATTAAAGATATTAATAGTGTCCTTGGAGAAGGTGTTGTCTTAAAGAGCAAAGAAAGATTACAGGAGTTAATTGATTTAAGTAATAAGCTCTATAGTGAATGCCGTATACTTTCTATCACTGTCAAGGAAGCAGAGAACCTTAAGCTTTCTCTTCAGTCTCATTATTACAGAGAAGAAGTACTACCAAGAATGGATAAGGTTAGAGAGTACGCAGATAAATTGGAGCTAATTACTGATAAAAAATACTGGCCAATGCCAGTATATTCAGATATTCTCTTCTATAGCTAAAAATCTCCCCATTAGGCAATGCCCAATGGGGAATAATTTTATTTTATAGTTAAGAATGCTTTATAGGTCTTCTTAGCATTTTCAATGTCTTGGCAACTAGCTATTTCCATAGGAGCATGCATTGATAGAATAGCAACTCCGCAGTCAATTACCTGCATACCATAGTAGGCTGAGAATTTAGCAATAGTTCCACCGCCACCAACATCTACCTTAGCCATGTCTGCCATTTGATATTTGATATTATTTTCTTCTAGCTTTGCTCTAAGAAGTGAGATAAATTCTGCATTTGCATCAGATGCTCCTGACTTTCCTCTTGATCCTGTGTATTTATTAAATACGACACCGCCAGAGAGGAAGGAGGAGTTTTTCTTATCATAGAGAGAAGCATTTAGTGGATCGAAAGCACTGTTTACATCGCTAGATAGCATCATTGAATTCTTCATTGCTCTCTTTAGTGTTAATGAAGAATAGCAGCCCATTTTGTCTAATACTTCTGCTGTTGCATTTTCGAAGAACATGCTATCCATACCTGTTGCGCCAACACTTCCAATTTCCTCTTTGTCTACTAAGAGACAAACACTTGTTCTCTCTTGTGTTTCGTTTTCAAGAAGAGCATCTAAAGAAGTGAAAGAGCATACTCTGTCGTCTTGTCCATAAGCAAGAATCATTGATTTATCGAGTCCGAGGTAACGAGCTTTTCCAGCTGGGACAACCTCTAATTCTGAAGAGAGGAAATCCTTTTCACTGATGTTGTATTTATCTAAGAGAAGCTTAACTATTTTTTCTTTGGCACTCTCTTTTTTCTCATCTTCCTTTTTTTCTTCCTTAATTGTCTCATCGAGACCAACAATTAAGTCTAAATCCTCTCCTGGAATAAATTCAGAAGCACTCTTTTTCATTTGATCTTGAGCAATGTGAGGAAGAATGTCTGAAATGCAGAGTGTTAATTCATCATCATCTTCACCGATAACAACATTAATTGTTTCTCCATTTGTCTTGCAGACAACACCATGAATAGCAAGAGGAATAGTAACCCATTGATACTTTTTGATTCCACCATAGTAATGAGTATCGAGGTAAACGATGCCATCAGATTCATATAGTGGATTAAGCTTAATGTCTAGGCGTGGAGAATCAAGATGAGCACCAAGAATGTTCATGCCGTTACTAATATTGCCATTTCCAATATGATATAGTGCGATAGATTTATTGTAGTTGTTAACATATACCTTATCGCCACTTTTTAGAGTATCAAATTCAGAAATGTCTTTATAACCCTTGTCACGAGCTAAAGAAATAACTTCCTTAACACATTCTCTTTCTGTTTTTCCTTTATCAAGGAAATTCTTATATCTTTCTATTAGAGTATTCATATTAGAGAGAATATAACGAAACTTAAAACATGAAAAGAGCTTTAGGCTCAAAAACACAATATGT
>CAZLYD010000005.1:0-92462 GCA_964563815.1 uncultured Spirochaetaceae bacterium | reverse complement strand
CTAAATATTCTTTTAATAATTATCAAGTTTTAATTAACTTTTTATTTTAATTAAAACAGTTATTCATAAAATAATAAAAAAGTTTCACGTGAAACATCATAATAATATCATCACTAATCAATTCCTTTTTATTAAAAGAGATGATTTGGATAGCCTTGTACTATTAAAATCTTATTTCTTAATTTATTCCTTTTTTATAAGTTTTATCATCTAAATAATTCTTTTTATTATAAGTATTTACTTAATAATATAATAGTTTTGTTACTATTTATAGATACAGTTTTGGTTATGGATTTTACGTTATCAATCCCTATTAAATAGGTTACTTTTTAAGGCTATTTATTGTATTTCTATATACCCCGAAAAGAAATGCCTGCAGTTTTCACTACAGGCACCAAATAACCAAAAGAAGATTAATTTATTCTTCTATTGGTTCTTCAAGCTCTTCTTCACTAATATCTTCATGAGCTGTTACATCAAGAGCATTGATCTTATCGTTCTTTTTCTTAAACTTTGCGATAATTACACCAGAAGCATTCTTTCCTTGATAGCTAATCTTATTAACAGCTATGCGAAGCACCTGACCAAGCATAGTAATAAGAATTACATCATCATCGTCTGTTACAGTAACAGCTCCAACAATACCATCACCTTGACCAAGACTATATATCTTCTGTCCCATTGTTCCTCTATGGTGGTTAATGAAAGAATCAAAACCTGTTCTCTTTCCTTTTCCATATTCAGTCAAGAGAAGAATATTCTTATCATTTTCAACCTTGAGAGCAGATACAATTTCGTCTGTATTTAATAGCTTCATAGCTTTTACACCATGAGCTGTTTTACCCATAACTCTGACATCAGAAACGCTTACTCTAAGGCCCTTTCCGCTCTTAGAAACAAACATAATATCATCATTATCATTAACAAGAATTGTATTAATAAGCTCATCGCCTTCATCAAGAGTTATAGCTCTTACGCCTCTTGTCTTAGCATGCTTAAACTTATCTAATTCTACTCTCTTAGTTACACCATATTTAGTAACCATCAAAATACTTTGCTCTGTTCCAATAGTATCCTGAGAGAAGGAAATAATAGATGTTATTTTTTCTTCATTCTCAATCTTGAGGAAGTTTTTCATATTAACACCCTTTGTTGTCTTTCCACTTTCAGGAATTTCAAAGGCTTTAATATAATATGCCTTTCCGAGAGATGTGAAGAAAGTAAGAATATCATGAGAAGAGCATGTAAATAAGTGATCAATATAATCACCATCTGTTAATTTTGCTCCAATAGTACCCTTACCACCTTTACCAATTGCTTTATACTCAGAAGCACTTAATCTCTTAGCAAAGCCCTTCTTTGTAATATTAATTACAACTTCTTCCTTCTTAATAAAATCTTCAGGTGAAGCATCATTAAGCTCTTGTTCGACAATTTCTGTGCGTCTCTCATCACCATATTTGTCTCCAAGCTCCCTTATTTCCTTCTTAACAACCTCAAGAACATTCCTTCTATCAGAAAGAATATAATTGTATTCAGCAATTCTTTTCTCAATTTCTTCTAACTCAAGAAGAATTTTATCTGTTTCAAGATGACTTAATTTACCGAGCTTCATATCGATAATTGCATCAGCTTGAATTGAAGTAAGCTCAAATTCATCTTGTAGATTAATAGAAGCAACAGAATTATCCTCACTGTTTTTAATGATCTCAATTACTCTATCAATGTTCTCTAATCCTTTCTTTAAACCAATAAGAACATGTTCTCTTTCTTGAGCTTTCTTTAAATCGAAACGAGTTCTTCTTTCAATTACGCTTTCTCTATGATCAATATAGACAGAAAGCATATCCTTAAGATTAAAGAGCTTTGGAGCACCATTATAAAGAGCAAGGTTATAAATATTAAAATTTGACTGAAGTGCAGTTCTCTGCCAAAGCATATTAAGTACAACATTGGCAACAGCATCCTGCTTAAGATAAACTGCAACTCTTAAACCATCTCTACCTGAAAGATCCTTAACTTGATAGATACCAGGAATTACACCATCCTTTCTATAGTCATCAATCTTTTTAACAAGTTCAGATTTATTTACTTGGTATGGAAGCTCTGTGAAATAGATAGCAGTATGTGTTTTATTTAAGTCATCTTTACTCTTACTATCTGCATCAACAATTTCATATTTGGATCTTATAACTACTTTTCCTTTACCATTAGTAAAAGCATCCATAATGCCTTTTTTACCATAAATAATACCAGCGGAAGGAAAGTCAGGACCCTTAACAAATTCCGATAACTCCAAAATTGATATTTCTGGATTATCAATTAGAGCACATATACCATCAACAACCTCACTTAAGTTATGAGGAGCCATGTTTGTTGCCATACCAACAGCAATACCACTAGAACCATTACAAATCATAAATGGAAAAGCAGCTGGAAGGACGACAGGCTCTGTAAGAGATTCATCATAGTTAGACATGAAATCAACAGTATCTTTTCCGATATCTGCCATCATTTCTTCACCGATTTTAGCCATTCTAGCTTCGGTATATCTCATTGCAGCTGGTGGATCACCATCAATAGAACCAAAGTTTCCTTGAGGGAAAACTACTGGATAACGAAGTGAGAAATCCTGAGCAAGTCTAACAAGAGCATCATAAACAGAAGCATCTCCGTGTGGATGATATTTACCTAATACATCACCAACAATACGAGCACATTTTTTGTTAGCTGTATTATATCTAATTCCCATATCCCACATAGAATAAAGGATTCTTCTATGTACTGGTTTAAGTCCATCTCGAGCATCTGGAAGAGCTCTCGATACAATAACAGACATAGCGTAGTCAATATAACTACGTTTCATCTGATCAGCTAAATCATAGGTTAAAATAGCACCAGGTCTAGTTTCTTGGGATTCTGGAACTATAGTATTATTATCTTCCATAATACCCTCCATTAAATATCGAGATTCTGAGCATAAGTTGCATTCTGCTCGATAAATTCTCTTCTTGGTTCGACTTCTTCTCCCATAAGCATAGAGAAGACTCTATCTGCCTCTTCAGCATCTGCCAAATGAACCTTACCTAGCATTCTAGTTTCAGGATTCATAGTTGTCTCCCAAAGCTGATCAGGGTTCATTTCACCAAGACCTTTGTATCTCTGTACAAGTACCTTATTTACATCACCTGTAAAAGATATTGCTTCTTCCAATCTTTCAGCTCTTTCATCTTCTGTATAAGCATAAATAGGCTTAGTAATTCTTGGACCAGAAAACTTATAAAGAGGAGGCATAGCAAAATAAACATATCCAGACTCAATAATAGGTCTCATATAGCGATAGAAGAATGTTAAAAGAAGAGTTCTAATATGGCTACCATCGACATCGGCATCGGCCATAATAATGATCTTATGGTATCTAACTTTACTTAAATCAAATAGCTTGTCGTCCTTCTTTTCTTCTTCATCTTCTTCTGTTGAACTACCACCATTATAGCGAGTTATACCTGCACCAATAGATTGAATAACAGGTAAAAGCTTTTCATTATTGAGTACCTTTGCTTCTTGAGCCTTTTCAACATTAAGCATTTTTCCCCAAAGAGCAAGGATAGCTTGGAAATTTCTATCTCTACCATTTTTAGCAGATCCACCTGCAGAATCACCCTCAACAATAAAGAGCTCACATTTCTCTGGATCATGCATAGAACAGTCTGCTAATTTACCAGGTAAACCACCAACCTCATTCTTCTTTCTAATATTATCTCTTGCTTTTTGAGCAGCAACACGGCCAATGGCAGCTTGTGTAACTTTATTCAATAGCCTATCTAGTACATCAGGAAACTCATCAAAGAAATTTGTAAGCTTCTCATAAACAAGAGAATCTACAATACCCTTAACAGCTGAGTTACCAAGCTTCATCTTTGTCTGACCTTCAAATTGAGGGTTTGGTATCTTAACACTAATAACTGCAGTAAGACCTTCAGAAATATCCTTTGAATCTAAAGATCCATCATATATTTTCATATATTTCTGACTATTCTTTAATTGGTTATTAAAACATCTAGAAATGGCAGCTTTAAAACCTGATAGGTGAGTACCACCTTCTCGGGTGTTAATATTATTAACAAAAGTAACAACCTTTTCATCAAACTTATCGTTATATTGAATAGCTACTTCAACATTTACAGGTTCACCCTTACCATTTTTTTCAGTATTACCTTCACCTTCAAGCGAAATAGGATCTGACAATACTGTTTTATACTCATTTAAGTATTTAACATAAGAAGAAAGTCCTCCTTCAGCATGGAAGGTTTCTTTTTTAGTTTCTTCTTCTCTTTCATCAATTAGTGTGATGGAAATACCCTTATTTAAATAAGAGAGCTCTCTAAGTCTCTTAGCAAGAGTATCATAATCAAACTTATTTGTTTCCATTACAGTAAAGTCTGGTGAAAATGAAACAATAGTACCTGTATCTTCTGTCTGACCAATAATTTCTACAGGGGTTTGAGGAATACCTTTACTATAAATCTGTCTATAAATGTTTGGAGTTCTGTGAACCATAACTTCCATCCAAACAGAAAGAGCATTTACACAGGAAACACCTACACCATGAAGACCACCAGATACTTTATAAGCATTATGGTCAAATTTACCACCCGCATGAAGCTGAGTTAAAACAACCTCCAATGCACTTTTACCTTCTTCTTTGTGCATATCTACAGGGATACCTCTTCCATTATCTTTAACAGAACAGATTTCACCATTTTCACCATTTTTCAAAGTAACTGTTATTTCATTACAATAACCAGCCATTGCTTCATCTATAGAGTTATCTACAACTTCATAGACAAGGTGATGCAAGCCATCGATACCAGTTGTACCAATATACATGCCAGGGCGTTGTCTTACTGCCTCAAGTCCCTTTAGAACTGTAATACCAGAAGAGTTATAGTTTTTACTTGCCTCTTTTTCAGCATTAAGTTCATCGACCGTATGGCCTGAAATTCTTTCTTCTTTTTCTTCCATGAATTTTCCTTTTTGGTATCTTTTGTTTCGCGCGTGCGCGATTATTAAATTATATTATGTTATCACATTTAATCTTTGTGTTACAAGGGTAGTAAAAAAAAGATAAATTTTTTATTATCGAGTATTATTGAGTTTTTTTGTTTGTATCCTTGCTCTATAAATTTTGATGAATTATCATTGAAGAAGTTATGGAAGATTTAATAGAACTTTGGAAAGACACTAAAGATAAAATGGAAGATATTCTTCCACCTACAAAGCCTTTCCTCGAAAGAATTGAAATTAAAGAAAAAAGAGATGGAATCATCACTTTAGTTGTTCCAAGTGAATTTGTCCTCACGGGAATTAAAGACCATAAAAAAGTTTTAGAGAACTTTCTTTCAGAGAAGCTTTGTGAAGATATTACAATAGAATTTATTATAGGTAAATCTACACAAAAAGTAGCTTCAAAGATAAAAGATGATAACAATAAAAATATAAAAAAAAGTTCAAAAAAACAAAATCCTACTTTAAATCCTAAATATACTTTGGATAATTTCATCCGTGGTGATAATTCAGATATTGCTTATAAAGCAGCATTAGTTATTGGAGAAAATCCGGGAGTAAATAACTTTAATCCTTGTCTTATCTATGGCGGAGTAGGTCTTGGTAAAACACACCTATTACAGGGTATTGGTAATTATATATATAACAATCATCCAGATATGAACGTTATATATGTTACAGCAGAGACATTTACTAATGAATTTATTGCAACCTTTGGTGAAAGAGGACCAAATAACAATTTTAAAACTAAATACAGAACTGCTGATGTTCTCTTAATCGATGATATACATTTTTTACAGAAAAAAACTGGAACACAGGAAGAGTTATTTCATACTTTTGTAGATCTTTATAACAACAATAAACAGATTATTTTTACCTGTGATCGTCCTATTACAGAATTAACAGATATCACCGATAGATTACGAACTAGATTTTCTAGTGGCTTAAATGTTGATTTGAGACCACCAGAGTATGAAATAAGATTAGCAATAGCAAAACAAAAGAATAAAGAGAATAAGCTTAATATTCCTGACAACGTCCTTGATTATATTTGCCAGGCAGTAAGAACTAATGTTAGAGACCTAGAAGGAGCATTAATAACAATAAGCGGTATTGCTAAACTTGTCGGTACAACTCCAACAATTCAAATGGCAAAAGAACAGATGAAAAATGTAATAGTAGAACCTGTTGTATTAAACGTTGATTATACAATTAATGATGTTTTTACTACTGCATCTAATTATTTCAATGTCTCTCTTGTAGATATGAGAGGAAGTAGTAGAAGTAAAGGTATTAAGGAGCCAAGACAAATCGCTATATATGTAGCTTATAAATATGGGCATTTTACTCAAAGTGACATTGGTAAATACTTAGGAAAGGATCATACTTCTGTAAGATACTCAGTAAACCAAGTTGATTCACAATTAGAAGTAGATGAATCTATGAGAAAAGCCATAGATGCTATAGATAGGATGCTTAGGAAGAAGGATGTGTGAAAAACTAAGTGAAAAACATGTGAAAAAGTTGTTAAAAACTCAACTTACCATGTTAAAAACTTTTTATATTTTCACAATTGTTTATTAAGTGTTAAAAACTAAATATACTTTTTAACATCGTTTTTAACACTCTAATTATTTATAAGAGAAAGAAAAATATGAGTTTTTCACATTTTTCCGGTCTCTACTATTACTAATAAATATTATATTTATGATATAATCATAGAAAATAGGAGAAAGATTCTTTATGAAATTTACATGCTCTTGTAAAACTATAAGACAGGAAATTGATATAGCTAACAAATTCTCAAGTCAAAAGAACTCATTATCTATTTCAAGTAACGTATATTTAGAAACAGTCAGTGATAGATTATTTATTAAAGCAACTGATGGTAAAATGGCTTTCTCATCTAGTATTCCTGTTAATACTATAATAAGTGGTGCAACAACTGTTTATTGTAATCTATTGTTAGATGTATTAAAAAGAATTGAAGATTATGAGCTGGAATTCAATGAAGAAAATGGAAAACTTACAATTAATCCTGTTGATACTTCAGAAACATTCAATATTAACTTAAAGACTATGGATGCTAGTAAATATCCTCAGCCAGAATTCTGTTCAGATTCTCTATTTTTCTCTCTGCCTCAAAAAGATTTTAATGATATGTCTGATAAGACATCATTTGCAGTAGCAGATGAAACAACAACTAGATTCTTCCTTACAGGTGTCCATATTGAAAAGAAAGATGATAAATTAATAATGGTTGCTACAGATGGAAGAAGACTTTCATTTATTGAAAGAACTATTGAACAAGAAATTCCAAACTTTACTTCTGTAATACTTCCTGTTAAATTTCTCTCACTTGTTCAATACCTTTCTTCTAATGAAGGTTTAATGTCTATTGCATTCTCTAATGACCATGTATATGCAAAAATAGGAAATAGAATTATTAGTTCTTCATTAATTGCTGGTAGTTATCCAAATTATGAAAGAGTTATTCCTAAAGATTTAGAGCATGTTTGTAAGCTTAAAGTTTCAGATTTAATTGAATCTGTTAATCTTATATCCCTATTTACTGAAACTAAGTCAAAGAAAATTTTTATGGATATATCTGAAGATGGTGTAATGCTTAGTGGTGAAAATAATGACAAGGGCGATTCAAAGAGTCTTATAAAATGTGAATACAGTGGTCCAAGTGTTAAGATGAGTTTTAATAGTGCATTATTATTACCAACTATTAAGAATTTTGAATCAGAATATCTAAGTATTAAATTTAGTAAGCCATCTGGTGCTATGATATTTATGCCTGATCCTGAAAAAGATTATTTCTTTGTATTAATGCCAATGCAAGGATGATTTATACTAAAATTCAAACTACAAATTTTCGTAATTTATTCTCCCAGTCAATTAATACTGATAGGGAGAATATTGTCCTTTATGGAAAAAATGGTCAAGGTAAAACTAATTTATTAGAAGCATTATATATTCTTTGTTATGGTTCCTCTTTTAGAACAGGTATGCTTAAAGAATGTATTAAAACTGGTTCTGACGGTTTTTCTGTTATAGGTGAGTATCTTACTGATGATAATCAGAAGGGAAAAATTGTCGTTTCATACTATAATCAACAAAGAAAAATATATATAGATGGAAGAGAAATAAAAGACCGTAAAGAGCTTATATATAGCTTTCCATGTATTATTTTATGTCATGAGGACATTAATTATATAAAAGGTGAACCTGAATATAGAAGACGTTTTTTTGACCAAATGATGAGCCTATATTCACCACAATTCTTAGATAATCTTAGGCTTTATAAAACAATTTTGTATCAAAGGAATGCAGCAATAAAGCTTGGTAATGAGGATGTAGTAAGACTATACAATGAAAGATTAGCTTATTATGGTCTTTCAATTATAAATGAACGTGAAAAAACAGTTGAAGATTTTAATAAGATATTTCCATCCCTTTTTAAAGAAGTATCTGAAACTGATTTTGAATTAAGTATTAGCTATCAACCTTCATGGAAAGAAAAAAGTATTTCAGATATTGTTGATACTCTTAATAATACCTTTGAACGTGATATAAAGATGAATACAACTACTTCTGGTCCTCATAGAGATAAATTCAATATTATCAGTCAATATGGAATATTTAATAATATGGGTTCAACAGGTCAGCTTAGACTTTGTTCTCTTATTTTTAGGATTGCCGAATCCTTGTATTTTACAGAAATGACTGGCAAAAAACCTATATTATTAGTAGATGATGTTTTATTAGAATTAGATAGTAAAAAGAGAGGTAAAATACTTTCTTCTTTTTCTTCTTATAGTCAAGCATTTTTTACTTTCTTACCTGATGAAAATTATAATGAAAATCTTTCATCTCAAATAAGAATGGAAGTTAAGAATGGAGAATTTTATGCATGATAAAACTATATGGGATGGAGTTTTAGAGTATTTAAAGGAAAACAATATAGATATATCAAGTCTAGAATTTTTTAAAGCTTGGCCTGTTATAGCTGGTATTAGACTAAGTTCTTGCACTAGACTTATTTCTGTTAAAGATATAAAGATGGGAAAAATTTATGTTTCTCCTTCCTCTTTATCTGCAAAATCTCTATTAAAAATAGAAGAAAAAAGAATAATAAGTGATTGGAATAAGTTATTTCCTTCATCTAAAATTAATAAAGTTGTAATAACAAAGGTAAATTGTTTCTGAGTTATTGACTACCTATTGATAGATTGTTAAACTTTTGAAATTGGACACAGAGTCTTTTTATATTAAAAAATTACCGCTTAAAAGCGTAAAAAATTGGAGTTAGAGCATGAGCACTAAAGGTATCAGAACTTACCAGCCAAGTAAGACTAAGAGAACAAGAAAGTTTGGATTCCGCGCAAGAATGGCAACTAAAGGTGGCCGCAAAGTTTTGGCAAGAAGAAGAGCCAAGGGCAGATATAATCTCACAGTTAGTGATGAAAAGAAGCCTTATTAAGAGAGAATTACTAAGAAAAAAAGATGATATTAATCGCATTTTTAATACAGGATATATGGTTTCCTGTTCAGGAATGCGATTATTTAGTCTTGTAAATAACCTTGGTTATGATAGGTTCATTATTATACCAGCTAAGCATTATGGCAGAGCAGTAGATAGAAACCTTTTAAGACGAAGGGCTAAAGAAATATTTCGAAACTACAATCTTCGTCATTCAAGCCAAGAAAAGACAGATGATATTACTAAGGACTATGTCCTCATTGTATACCCTGGAAAGGTTTCCAGTTTTTCCTTGCTTGAGTCTAATTTTCTTTCACTATTAGACAGGTCAAACAGGAAATAGTTGCCTTCAATCTCATCAGCAGAGTTCCTATTCCATCTTTCCAGATACAGAGAATATATCCAAATTGGGAGATAAAATGGATAGGAATACTATTATAGCCATTATTCTTTGTGTGATAGTCATTACAGTTGGTATGACTTATCAGCAGACCCTAAATTCTAATGTTATTCCAGCTGAAAGCACAGTAGAGCAAGTTTATGATTCTACTTCTAGTGTAGTGTCTGGATCTAAAATCAATGCACTTGGAAATGTAGAAAAAACAGGTCTTTTTGATGTTTCTACAGATTCACTTACTGTTACATTCGATACTAAGGGTGGAACTATCGAAAAAATCAGAGATAATAAAAATGATGTCAATCTTCTTATTAAGGAAGACTCTGATGATAGCTCATTTATGATGTATTGGGGTGAAAATGGTGAAAGAAAGATTGATGAAGACTTCAATTACGTTGTAGAAACAAAAAGTATAGCTGGTAAAAAAGATACTATTACACAGGTTACTTTTAATCGTAGCTTCTTCGATAGTACTAGTGGAAAGAATTTTACTATCGAGAAAAAGTATGCTGTACCAAATAATAGTGAATACATGATACAGCTTGCCATTTCTATATATACAGAGGATGGAACTCCAATTCCTCTATCTAATAATTCTGTTATGTATACTCTTTCTGTTGGATCTCAGGTTGGACCAGAATTTGAATCACTTAATGGTAACTATGACTATAGAAGAGTTTATTACAAATTAGAAGGAAAGAATAATAGAAAGACAGCTAACAGTGGTTCATTTAATTCTACTGATGAAATGGACTGGATTGGTATTGTTGGTAAATATTTTGCTTATCTTGTCATTCCTGAGACAAATTCGGTCCTTTACTCATCTTCAGTTGAGCAAATAGAGGGAAATGAAATACCACAGAAAAATATTATGTATCTAAATAGAAAGGCTAGTGGGGATAGTAGAATTACTGATGTTTATTCCTTCTATGCTGGTCCTCAGCTTTCATCAACATTGGGTATTTATGATAGTGCTGAAAATAATATTTTCGGTTTAAGTAATCATAATTTAAAGAAGGCATTAGATGTTTCATGGTTAAGTTGGCTTGAAACCATACTTAAATACGCTCTTGAAGCATTCTATTTCCTTATTCCAAACTATGGTATTTCAATTATTCTTCTCACTATTCTTGTTAAGCTTTTACTTATTCCTCTATCAAAGAAGGGTACAGAAAGTAGTGCTAAAATGAGTGCTCTTCAACCAAAAATGCAAGAGATACAGGCTAAGTATAAAGATGATCCTCAAGCTCAGAATGCTGCTATATCTAAGCTATATAGTGAAGAAGGAATCAATCCAATGGGATCCTGTTTACCACTATTAATTCAGTTCCCAATCTTTATTGGATTATATGGATTATTAAATAAGGATTTCTCTTTGAGAGGAGCGATGTTTATCCCTGGTTGGATTCCAGACCTTTCTATTCCTGAGACTATCTTTAAACTTCCATTTAATATTCCATTAATTGGTAATAATATTCATTTACTACCAATTGTTTATACTGTGTCTATGATTCTTTCAATGAAGATTACTCAGAATTCAACTGCATCTACAGGCTCTAAAGGAATGAATTGGTTTATGACATATGGTATGTCATTAATATTCTTCTTTGTTCTTTATAATGCTCCATCTGGTCTTCTTGTATATTGGACAGTTTCTAATATTCTTTCTATTCTTCAGCAGCTTTATACAAACAAGAAAAAGGTTGGAGAATATAAGAAAGAAATAGAAGAAAAGGATGCAATTAAAGCAGCTAAAAAAGCAGCAAAAAAGAATAAAAGATAATTGGGAGTAATAAATATATATGTTCAAAGATTTTGAAGGTAAAACAGAAGAAGAAGCAAGAAATAAAGCGATAGAAGAACTTAATCTTAATGGTGAGGATTTTGATGTAGAGATCCTTGAAAATGTTAAAAAGGGAATCTTTAAGAAAGCTTCATGTCGTATTAGAGTTTATTATGGTGATGATGAAAGAGATGAAGATAATTTAATAGAAAAATCTAATGATAGATTAGATGCATCAAATGATGTTGAAAGAAAAACTATTGAATTTATTAATACTCTTATCACAAAAATGGGATATGAAGGTGAGGCTTCTATAGTATATAGAAAGGATAGTAAGATTGGTGTTGATATTCAGTCTCCAGATTCTTCTTATATCATTGGAAGAAAGGGTAAAAATCTTGATGCTATTCAGCTTATTGTTAATGTTTTTGCTGGTAATATAGATCCGGATGTGAAGGTTGTTGTAGACAGTGAAAACTATAGAGTAAGACATGAAGAACAAATAGTTAGAAATGCTTATAAAACAGCTGAATATGTAAAAAGATCTGGCAAAAGTAAATTGCTAGAACCTATGAATCCCTTTGAAAGAAGACTTGTTCATACAGCTCTTAATGAATACGATGGAGTAGAAACAAAGAGCGAGGGCGAAGGATTGTATAAGCAAGTAAGAATTATCGCAACTAAATAAAAAATAGAGAGGACATGTTCCTCTCTTTTTTATTTAAATTTTTGTGTTACATTATAGGTGATAAATAATTAAAACTTTTAAAAGGAGAAAAACTATGGATTTGAAGGGTTCAAGAACAGAAGAAAACTTGAAGATTGCTTTTGCAGGCGAAAGCCAAGCTAGAAACAAGTATACTTATTTTGCTTCTAAAGCTAAAAAAGATGGTTATGAACAGATTGCGTCCTTATTTTTAGAGACTGCTGAAAATGAAAAAGAACATGCAAAGATGTGGTTTAAGTATCTTGAAGGTGGTGAAATAAAAGGAACAATAGAAAATCTTAAGGCAGCTGCTGAAGGTGAAAATTATGAATGGACAGAAATGTACAAAGAATTTGCGAAAGTAGCTAAAGAAGAAGGTTTTGATAAAATTGCTAATGAATTTGCTCTTGTTGCCAATATTGAAAAAGAACATGAGAAAAGATATTTAGCTCTTTTAAAGAATGTTGAGGAAGGTCTTGTTTTTAGTAGAGATGGAGAAATGATTTGGAAATGTAGAAATTGTGGACATATAGCAGTTGGAAAAAAGGCTCCAGAAGTATGTCCTACTTGTAATCATCCTCAGTCATATTTTGAGCTTCTTGCTGAAAACTATTAATTTAATGAATATAATAAAACCCTCTTTTCAAAGAGGGTTATTAATTACTAGAAGTTACTATTAATATACTCTTTAAGCGTTATTATTTTAGATTTATCAAATTGAGCTCCGGTTTGAGATATTATTTCACCTGCAAGATAAGAAGCGATTTTACATGAAGTAACAGTATCCTTTCCCGTTAGATATCCATATAAAAATCCAGCTGCATATGTATCTCCAGCACCTGTAGTATCTACTGGTTTACTTGTTCCATATAAAGGTATTTGAGATATTATTCTGTTTTCAGAAACAAAAGAACCTTTTTTACCATTCTTAACAATAGCTATTGGACATAACTTACCTAAACTCTTACAGCATTCGTATGCATCATAGTTATCCATTAAGTATCTGGCTTCTTCATTATTTGCAAAAACAATATCACAATAATCGCGAATTAAATCTTTAAATGTTTGTCTATAACGTCCTACTGCGAAGGGATCTGCTACATCAAAAGCAATTTTCTTACCATTTTTTTTGAATAATTCTAATGTTTTTAGAACAGATTTTTGCTGGTTTTCTGTATCCCACATATAGCCAGTAAAATAGAATAGATCAGCGTCCTTTATACTTTCTTCTTTTATATCACTAGGGCAAAATAGCTTATTTGCTCCAAGATATGTATTCATTGTTCTTTCTTTATCACTTGTTAAGAGAATAATTGACGTTCCAGTTACACCTTCTAATTTTGTTACAAGGTGATCAATAACTCCATTCTCATTGAGCTTTTTACGATACATATCACCTTCATTGTCATTACCAATACTTCCAGCAAGGATTGTTTGAACACCTAACGAAGATAGAGTGACCATAGTATTAGGACAAGAGCCTCCACAAGAGTATTTAATGTCTCTACCCTTAGTTAGTTCGACAATTTCCATTCTTTTATCTGTATCAATTAAAAGCATTGTGCCTTTACTTAAATTTAAGGTATTTAGTTCTTTGTCAGAGACAGAACAAATATAGTCAATTAAAGGATTACCTATTCCGTATACTTTAGCCATATCAAGATTATATATGTCATCACGAATGATAACAATATTACATTTTTTTAGGTTTATATTAAAAAATTAATAAAAAAGCAATGACACTATATGTGAGTTTTTCACAAGTTTTTCACATTTTTCCACAATAGAGTGTGAGAGTGTGAAAAACTATCTTCACTTTATATCTAAGAGCAATATGTTTACTAAAATGTTGATTTTAAATAATTTCTTATAATATAATAAATTAAATTAGTTAGCGATGATAATTAAATAATAATAATTGTATAACTTTTAAATATAAATTAAAGAATATATATAAATGTGAAAAACTCTTGTTTTTTTCACTTTTTAACAAGTTTTTCACATTTTTAAAATGTTTTTAACACTCATACAATCTCTTTCACTATATGAAAATGTTTAAAGATTTAGTGCTTTTTAAATAAAGGAGTCTAGTGTACTTTCATTGAAAAAAATCTATCAAGAAAGTGAAGTAACTCTCTTACATTACCATTCCATCTTGCATTCATTAAAGGTGTATAGTTTTTGATTCTACCTTTTTTAATTTTCATTTTTTCTTCGTAATAATTTATTATTTGAGGAATATCTTCTATTCTTTCTCTTAGTGGAGGAATAGAAATTAAGAGACTACTTATTCTATAGTAGAAATCCTTTCTTATTTTATTCTCTTCTAATAGCTCTTCTAATGATTTTTGGCTAATCGTTATAAGGCGAAAAGAAGACTTACGTAGACTATCACTGCCAATTGTTCTATATTTCCCATTTTCAATAGTATCTAAAAGCTTTGATTGCATATCTAATGAAAGGTTTTCTATTTCATCTAGTATTAGTGTTGATTCATCTGCTTGATACAATAATCCTTTTCTTTCTGTTAATGCTCCAGTATATGAACCCTTTGTGTGGCCAAACAAATCTGATTCAGCAAGACTGGAATTGAGATTAGCACAATTAATATAGACTGGAGGTTTAGTAAAAGAGCTAGAAGAATGAATAAGCTTTGCAGCCATTGTTTTTCCTACTCCTGATTCTCCTATTAAATGAATTGGAATTGTTGATAAAGATGACGTAATAATTTGACTTTTAAGGGTAGCCATAGCTAAGCTTTTACCAGCAATAATTTTATCTAGTTCTTTCCTTTTGCTTACAAAAAGCTTTAGCTTATTTATAGACGTTCTTATTGAAAATATATCAAATGGTGGTTGAAGTATAATTATAGGTGAGAGAGTCTCATCAAAAAGGTTATAATTAGAATTACGATTTATTATTAAAATTGGAATACTAGGAGAGAGCGCAAGTATAGCATTTCCAATTTGTTCTGAATTATTAGAAATGAGTATGACAATATCATCTAATGATATGTCTTTCTTTTTAACTTCTCCTCTCATCATTTCTATCGTATCTTCATTAGAAAAATTAGAGAAAAGAACTTTGTAAAAATATGAATCTCTTCCATATACTTTTATATTCATATAACAACCCCTAATTATTGTTTTATTGTGTATTATAGAAGTCGTCAATGATAAATATTTAACCTAATTTTGCATTAAAGCCTGAATAGCAGAAGCAATATAAACCGCAGAGGTTTCGGAGCGTAGAATGTTCGTGTTTAGTAAAACAGGCACAGCGTTCGATAACTCAGCTTTATTGCACTCAGTGTCTGAAAAACCGCCTTCAGGACCGATGAAACAAGATACAGTTTTTTCTGTAAAATTTTCATTACAAAAGACCTCCTTTAAAGAAGATGTCTTTCCCCTTAGGCTTTGATGAAGGAGTAAGACTTTGCCTTCTGCTTTTTCTATTGCTTCATCAAAAGAAATTGGTCCTTCAATGATAGGAGCCTTTCCACCAGACTGTTGAACTGCTTCTTTTCTTATGGTATCTAATCTTTCTTTTTGATGAGAAGAAAAATCCTTCTCTTGTACATATTGGGAAGAAACAAATACTATTTTTCTTACACCGATTTCTGTTAATTGTCTCACTACAGTTTCATTTTTCTTTCCCTTTAGAATTGAAATATATATATCGATAGGAAAGAAAGGGCCTGAATATGGAGAAAGAGAATCTAAAAGTGTCTCTTCTGGATTTTCTGTTTTTTCAAGTTTCAAAATAGCATTTTCAAGTAAAGTAGCCTTGTAATAATTTTCATCCTTATCCTTAGCAGTAAATGAAATTCCAACCTCTAATCTTAAGACTTTCTCGAGATATTTTGTTTCTTTACTGCTAAGAGTATATAAAGATGAACCATCATAATTGCTGTTTAGAAGAAAAAGTCTCATAAAGAAGTCTCGCTTTCTCTTATATCACTGATAGTTACTCCACTTCTTATTACTTCTATTGCTTTACTAAGCTGAGAATCAAAATCTGGATCAGCTACAGGACGTTTATCGTAATCGAGTGTATAAATATATTCATTTCTAATTAATAAACAGAGTAGACTCTCAGGTACTCCTGTATCCTTATAGGTATCAGCAAAGCTTAAAATGTTCTCTTTAGAGTATTCTGGATTACTTTCAAGCCATTTTTGAATATTATCTGTCTGTAAGAAGGATGCATAATTAGATAATTCTTCATCTGTATATTCTGGAACATCTATAACAAAATCTGGAGTAATTCCTATTTCATGTATTGAATTACCACTAGGAGTATAATAATTTGCAACAGTTAAATTGAGGTATCCTCCCATAAATTCTATTGAGAATTGCATTATACCCTTACCATATGTTTGTGAGCCTACAACAATAGCCCTGTCATTTTCCTTTAATGCACCTGTAAGAATTTCGCTAGCTGATGCTGTACCTTCGTTTACAAGAACAACTAGTGGGAAATCTTCATTAATAGCAAGGTATCCTGTAGAGTTATAAATAGTATTCCTATTTGATGCTGTCTCTTTAAAGACAGTTGTCATTAAGGTCTTGCCTTCCCCTATAAACATATTCGCAATACTTAAAGAGGTATCAACGTTACCACCACCGTTATTTCTTAAATCAATGATTAAACTTGTAGCACCATCTTTAACAAGAGAAGCGACATCTTCTTTGACACTATCGAATGTAGTTTGTGAGAATTCAGTAATTGAGAGGTATCCTATGTCTCCATCTAAAATAGCTTTTGAAGTTGAAGGAGTTGTAATTTCTTCTGGCATTAAGGTTATATCAAAGACAGCAGTTCCTCTATTCACTGTAAGAGTAATTGGTGTGTTTTCTTTTCCTCTAATTAGTTTACTTGCAGAGTTAGCATCTAGCTCAAATATTTCCTCTCCATTTACATGACTAATCATATCACCTGCTCTTAATCCCGCTCTATCTGCTGGACCACCTGGGAAAGGAGAAGTAATTATGACCATATATGTTTCAGGATCATCCCAATCAATATATTTAGGATTTACTTTAGTCAGATAAGTTCCTATTCCTATGTATTTACCTGCTGTTTCTTCTTTATATTCTCCTGCATCTTCTGGAGTGATGTAGTATGAATACTTATCGCCAAGAGAATCAATCATTGCTGAAATTACAGCATTTTGCATCTTTTGGTTGTCTATTTCATATAAAAAGTTTGTATCAAGATAACTATATAGATTGCCTAAGGCGTATAGTAATTCAGACAATGAGGCAGCATAAGAAGCCCCTGAGTCTGATTGGAATGATGATTTAGGTGCGTTTAAACGCTCCAAAGATGGTGCTGCAAAAACAGTACCAGTAATTAGTAAAATTGATAAAATTAGAAAAATTACTTTTTTCATATTAAGAATGATAAATCGTTTCAGTAAAAATAGGAATTTCTTAAATTTGTATATTATGTGTTCTTATTCTTAAGCATTGTTACTTCTTTTCTAACAAATAATTGTTTAAAGAAATGTAAAGATATATACTTCTTCCATGTTGATGTATATTAACTATCCTTCATTTATTTCCCCATATGTAATTAATGGGCTTCCTATAAGATGGTATGCAGTAATGTATATTTTTGCTTTTCTTACCTCTTATATTCTTTTTAGACATTCAATAAGGAAGGATAAAAATATTGCAATAGAAAAAGAAACGTGTGAAAACTTCTATCTTTCTGTTGTTTTTGGTCTATTGATAGGAGCTCGCGTTGGTTCTTGTCTTTTTTATGATGATGCTTTGTATTATATAACCCATTTTTGGATGATTTTCTGGCCATTTAGAAATGGTAATTTTGTTGGTCTTCCAGGAATGAGTTACCATGGCGGTGTCATTGGAGCTTTTATTGGGGGCTTTATATATACAAAATATAAGCATTTAGATTTTCTTTCTCTTGCTGATTATATAGCTCTCTCGGTACCATTTGCATATACTTGGGGAAGAATCGGAAACTTTATTAATGGTGAGCTATACGGAAGAGTAACAACCTCTTCTCTTGGTATGATATTCCCATATGCTGAAAGCTTTTCTACTAATCATTCATGGGTAAGAGAAATTGCAGATAAAGTAGGATTAAAATATATAGTTGGAGAATATATAAATCTTCCAAGATGGCCCAGTCAATTATTTGAGGCATTTTTTGAAGGTATTGTATTAGGTTTTATTCTATATTTTGTAATAAAGAAAGTTAAAGAAAAAAAGAAATTAGCTAATGGAACAATTCTTGGTTTTTATATCTTTTTCTATGGCTTTTTCCGTTTCTTTATAGAGTATTTTAGACAGCCTGATGCGGATATTGGATACGTATTATCCTTTACAAATAATAATCAGAATATTTATATATTTGAGAGCTTTGCTAATATTAGTAAAGGACAGGTGTTTTGTTTCCTTATGATCGTAGTAGGCATTGCGCTTGTTATTTTTACAAATGTGAGAAATAAGAGGGGAAAAGGGAAAATAAAATGATAAATGAAAGAGTAAAAGAACTCAGAAAAAAGTTAGAAAAAGAAGGTCTTAGTGCTTATTACATTACTGGTACAGATCCTCATCAGAGTGAGTATGTTGCTCCAAGATGGAGAACAAGAGAGTTTATATCTGGTTTTACAGGAAGTGCTGGAACTGTTATTGTCACTATAGATAAAGCTCTTTTATGGGTCGATTCGCGTTACTTTTTACAAGGCGAAGAAGAGACTAAGGATAGTGAATTTGTATTAATGAAACAGGGACTGGGTGGTGTTCCTTCTCCTTTAGAATGGATGAAAGAAAACTTGAAAAAAGGAGAAAAAATAGGAGTTGATGAATCAACAATATCAATAGAAAACTTTATTTCTATGGAGAAAAATTTAAAGGAAAAGGGCGTTGTATTAGCACCAACTTCTGATTTGCTTGATTCAATATGGGAAAATAGACCTAGTATCCCTAATACAAAGTGCGTAGCAATGAAGGATGAGTACGCAGGCTTTACAGCTGCAGCTAAGGTTAACTTTGTTAGAATAAAGCTAAGACAAAAGGGAGCACAATGGACATTTATATCAAGTATAGATGACATAGCTTGGCTTACTAACTTACGTGCAAATGATATCCCATGTAACCCTGTTTTCGTCTCTTATGCTTTTATTTCTCTCAAAGAAGCTATTCTTTTTGTTGATGATTCACGTTTTTCTGCAGAGCTAAAGAGTGAAGTTGAAAAGGTATTTACACTAAAAGATTATAGTAATGTTTCTATTACTCTCTCTTCTCTCACAAAAAAGGGAGTTGGGCTATATTCATCTAAAAAGGTATCTTATTCCTTTGCTCAATATTTATGTAAAAAGAGAAACATCGATGAACTAGATATAACAACAATGCTTAAATCTAGAAAGAATCCAGTTGAGATGGAGGGAATGAGAAGAGCTCATTTCTTAGATGGTGTTGCTTTTGCTAATTTTATGGCATCTCTAGATTGTCTTGGTTCTTATACTGAGCTTGAAATAGCTAATATGTTTGAGAATGAGAGAAAGAAGATGGAGGGTTATCTTGGCCCATCCTTTGAGCCTATTTCTGCATTTAGAGAACATGGTGCTGTTGTTCATTATAGTCCAGATGAAAAAAGTGACAAAAAGGTAGAAGGTCATGGTTTACTTGTACTTGATACTGGTAGTCAATTTGAATTTGGTACTACTGATTTAACACGAACTCTCCTCTTTGGTACTGATGCAACAGAAGAAGAAAGGAAAGACTACACAATAGTTTTAAAAGGTCATTTAGCTCTAGCTAGACAGATATTCCCTAAAGGAACAGTTGGAAGCCAATTAGATGTTTTAGCTAAACAATTTTTATGGTGTTCTTTAGAAAACTATATGCATGGAACAGGACATGGCGTTGGTTGTAGGCTAAATGTTCACGAGGGGCCTGTAAATATTTCTTCAAGATTATTAGATGTTGCACTAGAGAGTGGTATGGTTGTTTCAGATGAGCCTGGTTTATATAAAGCAGGTCGATATGGAATTAGAATCGAAAACTTGATTGCCTGTCAGAGCTATGGTAGCAGTGAGTTTGGAGAATTTTATAATTTTGAAGTTCTTTCTATGGTTCCATATGAAAGAAAATTAATAGATGTCAGATACTTAACAGACATCGAAATAGCTCAAATAAATGCTTATCATCAGTGGATAAAAGATCAATTGATTGATTATGTTTTTGATGAAACTAAACCTTGGCTTGAAGAGGCAACAGCACCTCTTAAAAGATAAATAATAGAGGTAATAAACCTCAAAGGATAAAGAAATGGTTGAACCTTTAAAGAAAAACGAAATTATTAAACGTAATGGTCCTGTAGTACTTGTAATTATGGACGGAGTCGGATTTGGTAAGTACACGGACGGAGATGCAGTAGCTTCTGCTATGACTCATAACCTAGATAAGTTCTTTGAAACTTCTCCTTGGACTAAGCTTAAGGCTCATGGTACAGCCGTTGGTCTTCCTACTGATGCAGATATGGGTAATAGTGAGGTTGGCCATAATGCAATGGGTTGTGGACGAGTTTTTGATCAGGGTGCTAAGCTTGTTGCTTCTTCTATCTCTAGTGGGAATATGTATAAGGGAGAAACATGGAAAAAGCTTATTAGTAATGTAAAAGAGAAGAATTCAACACTTCATTTTATTGGTCTACTCTCTGATGGAAATGTTCACTCTCATATAGATAATCTTAAGCAAATGATTGTTGAAGCCAAAAATGAAGGCGTTAAAAAAGTTAGAGTACATGCGCTTTTGGATGGTAGAGATGTTGGAGAGACTTCTGCTTTAGAGTATTTTGATCCATTTGAAGAATTCTTAGCTTCTCTTAATAGTGATGGTTCTTTTGATGCATCTATTGCTTCAGGTGGTGGAAGAATGGTTATTACAATGGATCGTTATAATGCTAACTGGGATATGGTAAGAAAGGGTTGGGAAACTCATGTATTAGGAGAAGGTAGACAATTTGCTTCTTCCCATGATGCTATTGTAACACTGAGAAAAGAAACTGGTGCTATTGACCAAGATTTACCTGCTTTCGTTATTGCTAAGGATGGAAAGCCAGTTGGAACAATTGAAGATGGAGATAGTGTAGTTCTATTTAATTTCCGTGGTGATCGTGCAATAGAAATTAGTAAGGCATTTGTAGAGAAAGACTTAAAGGAATTTGATAGAAAGAGAGTTCCAAGTGTTGAGTATGCAGGAATGATGGAATATGACGGAGATTTACATATTCCACCTCAATATCTTGTTTCACCTCCGGCTATTGATAGAACAATGGCTGAATATCTTTGTGCTAGTGGTGTAAAGCAGTTCTCTATTTCAGAGACCCAGAAATTTGGACATGTTACTTATTTCTTCAATGGTAATAAATCAGGTAAGTTCGATGAAAAGTTAGAAGAATATGTTGAAATTCCTTCAGATATTGTTCCATTTGAAGAGAGACCTTGGATGAAGTGTGCTGAAATCACAGATAGAGTAATTAAGGAAATTGAGAGCGGTAAGTGGGACTTAATTAAGCTTAATTACCCTAATGGCGATATGGTTGGTCATACAGGTGTTTTTGAAGCAGTTGTTTGTTCAATGGAAGCTATGGATTTACAGCTTGGAAGACTTAAAGAAGCTATTGATAAGGTAGGTGGCGTTATGGTAATCACAGCTGATCATGGTAATGCTGATGACATGTATGAGCATAATAAGGATGGTTCTGTGAAGATGAAAAAAGATGGAGAGCCTAATGCTAAGACATCACATTCTCTAAATCCTGTTCCATGTATTATTTACGATCCAAATTACAAAGAAGAATATTCAAAGACTCTAAATAGTGGATTAGGAATTTCATCAATAGCTGCAACAGTTATGAACCTTCTTGGTTTTGAGGCACCTTCTGATTATGATAAATCAGTTTTAAATTATAACTGATCTTCTACCTTTTGAATAAGGGCTTATTATTCGTGAAAGCGATAGTAAGCCTTTTTTTGTAAAACGAATATCTCCGCATTGTTTGGAGATTCATATGGAAGAAGAAAGCAAGAAAAGAAAAGAGAAGAACTTGGTGTAAATAAAGAACACTATGTCGAATAAGACTTCAGCTCTTTAATAGCAGCTTGCTGTTATTTTCGAGCGCCATGGCGCGTGGCTGGTAACGAAGGCTTATTACATAGAGAGTAAACTACCGGCTGAGCCGGTAGTTATGATTATAATGTATCTCCCACATTTTGAACTAATAAAATGGTACCTGGGATAAAGAGAAGTGGTGAAATAATAGATGCAGTCTCTGTATTAAAAAGAGAAAGATATAATCCAAGTAGCAATGTAATAAAGCCCATAGATCTTTTAATATTTAGAGAGGTTTTATCTTTAATAGCAATAAGAATAAATGTAATAAGTGTACAAAGACAAAGCGCAAGAATAATAAATTGAATGTACACTTCATATAGGGATGAATGAAGATCCATTTTCCCTTTATATGAAGAAAAAGGAACAAATATAGAGAGCAAAAAAGAAAAAGAGAGAAATGCTAAATTATAGAAAAGCATATTTGAAGATGAAAAACCAAAATAGCGAAGTGCAGATAAGAGGAATATTGAAAAAGAGGATAGAAGTGCAAATCTCTCGAGAATAATTAGCTCTTTAGGAAGTAAGAAAACATATCCCATAGCATCTAAAGCATCTGGAATAATAAAGAATGCATTTAAGGAGATAATAGTAAATAGTAAAGGAAGAATTTCTCCATCTTGGCTATGAAGCTTATGCTTAAAAAGTAGTGAAGCAAGAGGAAAAATTGAGCAGATTAAAATAACTAGAAAAGGCAGGTATTTAATAGATATTTCTATTAAAGAACCTGTGCTTTTGGTTGCTATCGTATATATAAATATTTCAAAGAAACCAAAAGCGTAGGCTAATGTAATAACTATAAGTAAAATCAAAAGAGATATAAGATTTAACTTATTTTGGTTTTGCATAATTAAATATTATCCTTAAATGGTATCATTATATCGGTTTTTATTTTTGTTGCAGCAATATCACAGCTTAGATTAATAAGTATATTATCAAGCAGAGTCCCAATACCATTTAAGAATGGAATTAAAGCAATGAGGGCTGCTTCACTACCATAAATATTAATATTTAAGACCCTTAATAATAAGAATGCGATGAATACTGTCTCATATCCAGAAGAGAGGAATGAAGTAAAACTCAATAAAGCAGCAACAATAATAATTAGAATTAAAGCAGCAGCTGAAACCTTGGCATTAATTGCAGAAAGAAGAGAAAGAATAGTAAAAATAGTAACAAAGGAAGTACCACCTCTAGTTATTAAAATACCAAGTGGTGTTACAGTTGATGCTATTCTCTTCTGTACTCCCAGGTTGGATCTGCAAACAGCTTGGCTAGAAAGACTTGTGAGATAGATATTTCCACTAGTTAAAGATATTAAAAGAGTAGAAAAAGAAGATGAAATAAGCTTATATGGATTCTTTCTGAAACGTGTAAAAATTGAATATAAAAGAGGAATGATGATCAATAATAATGCCAGCATAGCGATGATGAGATTAATAAAGAATGATGGCGCAGCAATTATTGTTTTTTCATTCCATAGATTTAAAAATAGTGATGTTGCTGCTATATAGACAAAGAAGGCACTAAAATAAGAGACAGTTCTCTCTATTCTATACATTGCTTCCGATAATGAATTTAAGACAGTATAAGAAGGTCTTATAATATCACTAGATGGTATTATTGCTAGTCCAAATATTAAAGCAAGAAAAAGCGATGGAATAAAGGCATAGCTTGTGAAAGAAAGAACACCGAAAGTATCTATTGATGATGAGTATTCTTCTAATTGGATTAAGCTATCTAGACCTGCTGTAGAAGTAACAGGGAATTTTGAATTAAAGATAGATACAAACATTAGAGCAAGAAAAGAGAGGACAAATGTTGAGATAATAGACCAAGAAAGTGTTGATTTAAAAACCTTTCGTCCTATTTTATCTTTTCCCAATGAAGCAATACCGGAAAGAAATGTGATAAAGAATATTGGGAAGTAGACAAATATACCAATATTAGTAAGAACATTTGTAATAGCGGACAACTTTGATGCAAAGGCTGTGGAATGAGGGTATGTAAAAGCAGTTGCGACTGCCATTAATAAAGCTGCTAAATAAGTAAGCCAAGATCCCATTTTATCCTCCTAATTACCCTTTAAGAAGGTTAGTAAGTTTATATTCACTCTTAAATTCTTTATCTAATAAAGTACGAGCAAAGAGATCAACATCCTCTGCGTCTCTCTTAGAAGAAAGAGCGTAAGCAAGAGAACATGTTAAAATGACTCTTTGCATACTTTCCTTATTATACCACATAACAGATTGATATTCATGACATTGAGATAAATTCATAACACTGTCGTCATTTAAGAGACAGGATAGCATTGCTAGTGGCGAAGAGTTATTCATTTCATCTCTGTATAGTACAATTGCAGAGATGAGCAATGCAGATTGATGTATTAATTCTCTTTTTCTGTTTTCGTCCATATTAAGGGAAGAAAGAGACGATGAAAAAAAGTCAGTTAGCATCAATCTATCTGCTATTGTCATCATATCCTTAGGTGTTGCATTTTCCTCTGATATGAAAGGTATGAGAACAAGCATAGAAGAAAGTAAAAGAGGGAGGGTTTCATCTACACTATACCAAGAAGGAAATACTTTCGGACCTTTGTTTGAAAAGGCTTGCCCAATTAAATGAATTAACTTAATAACAGGCTGAGGATCTACATCCTTTGGTATAACTCCGAGCTGTCCCTTTGTTGCTTCTTCCATATCTGGATATGTCTCTGAGAGAGTAGAGTAAGCCTCTGCTAATATTAGTATAAGCTCTCTTTCTTTTTCTTTTGTTCCTTTTCCTTTTACTATATTCTCAATAAGACTAAGAAAGCTTTCCTCTCTAAGAGAATTTAATGCTAGATATACGCTTTTGAGCTTCAATAAGGATAATGCTTTATCAAAATTTCTAATACCTTTATCCTTATATTCTTCGTACAGTTTCTTAATACAGTTATCATCTGTATCTTCAATTTCTCTTATATTCCAATAGACCTTTGATTCATAACCATTAAGAGAGAAAGAGAGGCCATCAAAAAGATTAATTGAAGGAATGATATACGTTAGGCCATCAGAAAAACAATCAAGGAGACAGAAATTTTTAGAGCTATATGAAAGGTTAAGATTAGTTGCAAGCGTTGTCTTTTCTTTTCTTCTATCGTCACCCTTTTTTACAACCTTTAGATTAGAAGAACTAATTTTACCACTTACTTTTTCATATTGATTGTTTGCAAGAATAAGTGTTCTTTCTCTTCCACTTCCATTTACATAGGCATAAACAGATTCTTCAACTTCTCCTTCGTTATTAATACAGTCATAGAAATTAAAGTTATCAACATTAGCAAAAAGATATCTCTTTCTTAGAAGAGGAAATATTCTTTTTTCGTGTTGTTCAATGAGCCATTGATTTGGCTTCTCATCATAATATGCTCTTTGATATTCCATGCCATACTTTTCTTTATAACCTTCAATCTGACCGTGTCCAATCATTGGAAGGCCTGGAAGAGTAGAAAGAAGTGTTGCAACTAAGAAATAGCGATCATCAGAGCCGAATTGAGCAATAGCAGTATCTTCATCAGGGTTACTCATGAAATTAACATAGCGTTTTAATATTTCAGGTTCAAACTCAAGAGTCTTAATAATAGAATCTCTATATTTTTTGTTCTCTTGGTTTTTGAGCATATTCATAAATGCACTGTTATATACTCTATGCATTCCCAGTGATCTGACAAAATAACCCTCCATCATCCAAAAAGCTTCTGCAAGTAAAAGAGTATCTGGAACTTCTTTTGCAACTCTATCTACAACCTCACGCCAAAATTCTTCAGGAATCTTTTGATTAAATTCCTTTTCGTCCATACTGTGCTCTGCTCTTCCTGGAATATCACCACCCTTACCAGGTTTGGGATACCAAAGTCTTTCAATATGTCTTTTAGCTAATGTCATTGCTGCATCAAAACGAATAATTGGGAAATTTCTTGCAACATGTAGAATCTTTTGAATGACAGCTTCTCGTGTTATTGGATTAAGATAATCTAGCTGTGCAGTATCATTCCAGGGCATTGTTGTACCATCGTTACCATGGAAAACAAATCTTGTTTCACCACTGTGTCTATTTTTCATTCTAAATGTTACAGCAGCGTCTGTTTTATCGTAATAATGATCTTCAATTTTAATTTCCCAGTTAGGGTCTGTAGATAGATCAGGTCCGTTGTATGTATAGCTAGGGAAGGGTGGATAGCTTTGGCTGATGTAGTATTCTGGATGCTCATATACCCAATTACCATCAAGACCTGTATGGTTTGGAACCATATCAGAAGCAAGTCTTATTCCCCGTTTATTACATCTTTGTTTTAAGTTTTCTAATGCTTCCCAGCCTCCAATTTTATTAGAAATATCATAGTCCTTTAATGAATAGGCTGATGCAACAGCGTCCTTATTGCCACATAGGTTTTTGATTTCTTTAGATGCTTCACTTCGTTGCCATAATCCAATGAGCCAAAGAGCATTTATACCTCTGTTTTTTAAAGAATCGAGTTCTTCATCTGGAATTTGATCGAGAGAAGTAATTGGCCTATTGTATGCTTTTGATAGCTGATCTAGCCAAACTAAAGTAGATTTTGCAATCATTACAACACAGGGCATCCAATTTGAATCAGAAGAGAATGCTTCGTTTTCACTTAGCTCTGATGAGTAATCATTAACAGGTATGTTTTGTACTCCGCCTGTGTGAAAGCTTCTATCCTTTTCTTCTTCATTTATATAATCGATTGATGATTGGAGAAGCCGTATAAAATGAGGAGGAAGCATTTCTGACCATTCTCTAATTATGTATTGTATTTGGTCTGTTAAGGAATCAGGGTATAGACGAGAAGGCATACAAAGGAATGTAAATATATCGTTTATATTGGGGTCACCATTTCTTAAATCATCCTTTACGTATGATGAAAGGACAGAAGAAAGAGCTCTAAAGGAATCGGGGGTAGCTAATTCATCTGGAGCAATGAATGGTTTTGCAGCTTTTATTATTGCCTTATTTTGTAGCATTACTTGGTGAATAAAATATGCTCTTATATTCTCTTGTACATCAACATCAATACTTAATTCAGTTGGAAATTCATCAACATAAAAGGATAAAGCATTTTTTAAAGAGGTATTGTTTTCAATAGTAGAAATACGACGACGGAAAAAATCTTGATTATTTTCATCTGTTAAATAAGAGAGAACGATTTGATAAACATAATGAAGGACAGCAGTTGCTTGAAGCTTTCCTGCAGAAATATAATCAAAATCCTTTCCACTTTTCTTCATTATTTGATTATATTTATAAGCTAAAGAAGCTGCTTCTGGATAAAAAGAAGATAATCCTTCTCCGGTTTGAAAAAGAGGTTGATTGTATTCGATTGCTTCACGAGTTACCTTTGCTATTCGTAAATCTCTATTAACCATTTTTCCCCCTAAGGTTCACATTATTCTATAAAAGTATAACACAACTGTTAAGAATTATCTAAAATTATAGCTTCCACTTTTCATTTCCCTTGGATTTTAAAAAACAAGGTTCAACAATGGAAAAGAGTTGGTTTAAGCCTATTAGCTCATCTTCTGTGAAAGGTGAGGTTACAAAGAGTCTCACATCACCAAATTTTGGTCTTCCTATTCCTATTCTAAGTCTGTAAAAGGAATCATCACCAAGTCTTTCTTTTATACTTCTTAGGCCCTTGTGACCAGCAAGTCCTCCTCCTTTTTGAATCCTTATCTCTCCACTATTAAGCTCTATGCAATCATGAACTACCATTATTTCATCACTTTTGAGTTTAAAAAAGGAAGCACATTCACTAACAGCAGTTCCTGAAAGATTCATAAAGGTTAGTGGTTTAATATATTTAACATCATTTTCTTGGTAATAGATGCTATGGAATTTATTTTGAGTGGGCTTCCCTTTAAATAAATAATCAAAGAAAAGGTATCCTGCATTGTGTCTTGTCTTCTCATATTCTTTTCCAGGATTTCCTAAAAATACTACAAGCTTAATCATCTCTCTTTTTCGACTCCTACTTTTTTGCAACTACCATTATTTGGACAAAGTGAACATTTGGGAGAGAGGGGAGTACAAATGTTTTGTCCATAGCGAACAAAGAGATCATTTAATTCAATCCAAAAAGAAAGAGGGAGTACCTTTTCTAATTCCTTTTCGCTCTCTTCTGGTGTTTTTGTGTTTATCCAACCTAGTCTATTAGAAAGACGATGAACATGACAATCTACACATATATATGGTTTTTGAAAGCACAATCCTAAGACTAGATTAGCAGTCTTTGTTCCAACTCCTGGAAGAGACATCAAATCATCTTTATTTTGTGGAATTTCACCGTTGTATTTTGTCTCGATTATTCTTGCTATTTTCTTTAGTTCACCAGCCTTTCTTTTATAAAAACCAGCTGGCTTTATAAGGTTAGCTATGCTCTCTTCGTCCATTTTTCCTAATTCATATATATTTGGAGCCCTCTGAAAAAGTCTCATACTTGCTTCATAAGTAATTTTATCCTTAGTTCTCAAAGAGAGTATTGTTGAAACTAAAACTCTATAGGGTGAATTATCTAATTTTGATATTTCAGTAACAGCCGAAGATGCAACTTTTAAAGATGAAAGCCTATTTTGAAAAAGAGAGAACAAATTATTAAGGTATTTTTCATCTAACACTTTTATTTCCTCCAATTGTATACCTTCATTTAAAATAATAATATTAATTTATGATAGTTGTACTTAAAAAGGGTATTACCTTACAAGAAAGAGATAAAGTAGTAGATTTCCTAACAGAAAAAGGATTCATGGTTAAAGAGATTGTCGGAGAGAACGAGACAGTTCTTGGTGCAGTTGGTTCTGTCCATATAGACCCTAGAACAGTTTCTCTTTTTCCAGGTGTAAGTAATGTTGTTCCTATCTCTAAGCCATATAAATTAGCTTCAAGAGAGTTAAAAAAGGAAGATACAATAGTAAAGGTTGGTAGAGTAAGTATTGGCGGAAACAGAATCTGCGTAATGGCTGGTCCTTGTGCTATAGAGAGCTATGACCAAATAATGCAAATTGCAGAAAAGGTTAGAGAAGCAGGAGCCGTAATACTTCGTGGTGGTGCTTTTAAACCAAGGACATCCCCTTATTCCTTTCAAGGCTTAGGAGAAGAAGGTCTAAAGCTTTTAAGAAAAGCAGGCGACTCCTTTGATATGCCAGTAGTATCAGAGGTAGTTTCTCCTTTGGATGTAGATTTGATGGCCTCTTATGTTGATATTTTCCAAATTGGAGCGAGAAATATGCAAAATTTTGAGCTCTTAAAAGCTGTTGGAAAGAAAGGAATGCCAGTGCTACTAAAGAGAGGTTTAAGTGCAACTATAGAAGAGTGGCTTATGGCTGCCGAGTATCTTATGAGTTTTGGAACAGATAAGGTAATTTTGTGTGAAAGAGGTATAAGAACATTTGAAAAAATGACAAGAAATACACTCGATTGTTCCGCTATTCCTGCCATCCAAAAGCTTTCTCATCTCCCAATTATTGGAGACCCTTCTCACGCAACAGGAATAAGAGATATGGTCTCTCCTATGTCTCTTTCATTAATTGCTGCTGGTGCCAGTGGCTTAGAGGTTGAAGTACATTGTCATCCAGAAAAAGCGCTTTCAGATGGACCTCAGTCACTATATCCGGAACAGTTTGAAAAATTAATGAGAGATATTCAGGCTCTTTGTCCTGTTGTTGGAAAAACACTAGAAAAAACACCAAGAATAATACCTTCAACGATTAAGGAAGCATCTGCGGAGGGGACTGTAGTCAATAGTGAAGAAACTGTAGTAGCCTTTCAGGGGGAAAGAGGTGCATTTTCTGAATTGGCAGCTCGTCGTTTCTTTAACCAAGATGTTAAGGTATTACCTTGTCATTCATTTAAGGATACATTCTCCTCCCTTTCTTCTGGTCGTGCTTCCTTTGCTGTGATTCCTGTGGAGAATGCACTTGGTGGAGCAGTATATGATCCACTTGATCTTATAAAAATACATTCTGAGCTAAAAGTTGTTGGGGAGACAGAAGTAAGAGTTATCCACAACCTTATCGGTTTTGAAAATGTTAAAGAGGATGAGATTAAAAAAGTATATTCACATCCTCAAGCCTTAGCACAATGCAAGGAATTCTTAGAAAAGAATCTTCCAGATGCAGAGATTATACCTTTCTTTGATACTGCAGGAGCTGTTGGATACGTTAAAGAAACAAAGGATAGGACAAAAGCAGCTATTGCTGGCTCTCCTGCTGCGCTCTTCTATGATATGAACATTATCCATCAGTCAATAGAAACTAATCCATCTAACTATACAAGGTTTTACGTGATGGCAAGGGAAGAGAATGCCATAAGGTTTATGGCAGATAGAAAGAAAGAGAAGGTTTCATTTGTCTTTAATGTCTCAGATGAACCGGGCTCTCTTATGAAGGTATTAGAAATATTCTATCAAAAGGGACTGAATATGCAAAAACTTGAATCAAGACCGATTCTCGGAAAGCCATGGGAGTATACCTTTTACGTTGATGCAACTCTTCCTTCCTATTCTTCCTTTACCGATATCTGTGATTCAATTAAAGCTGCGACATCTTATTTTAGAGTGCTTGGAGTATATGAAAAGGGTGTAAGGTAATGGAAGCAAGAAAATACGAAAAGACTAATCTTTTTATTGGTGTATTATCTACTAAAGGCTTTCCTCAATCCTTAAAAGAAAAATTGGAAGAAAAATATGGTCCAATAGAGATAGTTTCAGATAGATTTCCTTTTGATTTTACTTCCTATTACTGTGAAGAAATGGGTGAAAACATTGAAAGATTCTTTATTCTTTTTTCTTCCATGATCTCTCCCGATGAACTAGCTTCCTGTAAGGTCTTTACTAATCTATTAGAGCAAGAATGGGAAGAAGAGGGAAAGAGAAAGATAAATCTTGACCCGGGACTAATTACAGAAGCAAGTATTATTCTTGCAACAACAAAGAATAGGTCTCATCGCATTGCTATTGGTCAAAATCTCTATGCAGAAGTAACGCTTACCTATCAAAAGCATGCTTTTGTTTCATATCCATGGACGTATTCTGATTATAAGGATAGCAGAGTTCAAAGGATACTATTTGATTTTAGAAGTAGTTATTTAAAGAAAAAAGCAAAATTGAACAAAAATGCATAGAATACTGTTTTATTAAAATGAAACAGATTCTTTTGTGCATTGCTCTCTCTTTTTCTTTAGTCTCCTGTTCTTTTTCTCCTAATACAAAAATAAAGGTCTCTCTTTATTCAGAAATACCATGGGAACAAATAACAGGTGATCCTATGTGGTATAAAGTGAAGTATTTTGATGGGGAGAGGGTTGTAACAAAATATTTAGAAGAAGATGAAAAAAACTTTACTATCGAGGTTGAGAGCACAACTCTTGTTCCTATTTGTCTCTATCCATTAGGTACTCTTTCTCCTTTCGGTGGCTTTTGGGAAAGAGGAAGAAAAAAGACTGTATATCTATTTGGTGAATATGGTAATTTTATGAATATGCTCTTAGAGGCTGCAGAGGTGATGCCTAAAGCAGTAAAAGAGCTATCGTTGTCGGCATTAATGAAGGATTATCCAGACTTAAATAGTATAGATAGATCATCTTTTTTATCTTCTTTATACGAAGGAAAAATAAGTAAAAAAACCATTAAAATAGCTAAAAGATATGGTATTGAAGTGACAGGACTCTTGAGCGGAAGATGGCATAGTCTCTATTCAAGCTCTCAATCCTTTGATTATACCTCATCGTCTTCTGTAACTCTAAATCTCTATCCAGGCGTTTGGTACTATCTATGTAACGAAAGAGATAGGATCTTTGAAATTGTGATAACAGAGGACGGAGACTATTGGACGAAGCTAAAAGAAAAGCCAAGATGGAATTGATTGTTAAGAAATCTTAGGCTATTGAGAACAAAATAGATTAAATCTAAAATGGAAGTATGGAATCCCTAAGAGAATTATATAGAATTGGTTATGGCCCATCTTCTTCCCATACAATGGGACCAAGAGCTGCGGCAGAAAGATTTTTAAAAGAACATAACTCAGTAAAGAAGGTTGTTGTTGAGTTATATGGATCTCTTGCAGCTACTGGAAAAGGTCATATGACAGATACTGCGATATTAAGAGTAATGGAAGATAATGGCGTAGATGCAACTATAGAGTGGTACCCTTCTACATTTAAGCCATTTCATCCTAATGCTGTTACATTTAAAGCAGACAAAATAGAGGACACTTACTATTCAGTTGGTGGTGGAAAGATAGTAAAAGAAGGCGAGAAAGGCGAAGCAGATGATACAGTCTATCCTGCTCTAATTCTTGGTGATATGGAAAAAATGCTTAACTATTGCGATTACCATGGGTACCAAATGTGGGAAGTTGCTGTAGAGTTTGAAGGAAAGGAAATTCTTGATTTTGCCGGTGAGGTTTGGGCTGTTATGAAGGATGCTATAGAGCATGGCCTTCAAAATGAAGGAGTTCTTCCTGGTGGCTTAAAGCTTCAAAGAAAAGCTTGTCTATCACATGCTAAATCTATCGATTTTGCAGGAAGCTTGGGTAATACAAGTCGTGCTATCTCCTTTGCTCTAGCTGTAAGCGAGGAGAATGCAGGAGGTGGTAAAATTGTTACTGCTCCAACCTGTGGCAGTTGTGGCGTTCTACCAGGTACTCTTTATTACTTACAACAGGAGTATAAGATACCAGAAATAAGAATACAGAGAGCAATTCTTACTGCAGGATTAGTTGGAAATATTGTTAAAACTAATGGCTCGATAAGTGGAGCAGAGGTAGGCTGCCAAGGAGAGGTTGGTGTTGCTTGTGCAATGGCAGGAGCTGCTGCAACACAGCTACTTGGTGGAACTATACACCAAGTAGAATATGCTGCAGAGATGGGACTAGAACATCATTTAGGTCTTACATGTGACCCATTAATGGGTTTGGTTCAGGTACCTTGTATAGAGAGAAATGCTATGGCTTGTATGAGAGCTATAGACCATGCTTCATTTGCAATTATGGGAGACGGAAGACATAAAGTTTCTTTTGATGATGTTGTAGAAGTAATGATGGAAACAGGAACAGCTATTCCTTCTCTATACAGAGAAACAAGTAAAGGTGGTTTAGCTAAAATTGTTGATAGAGAATAGGAAGAATATTCTAGAAAAAAGTGAAGTGGCGATATTTCGCCACTTTTTTACATCATTTCTATAAGAATATCTACTATTAAAGCAGATATACAGCTACCTGCAGCACTTATTGGTAATCCAAGCTTTAAAAAGGATAGAACTAGAGCAACTATAAAACCAACCAGTGAAGAGTAAAATGAACCAGTAGAACTCAAGATACTAGGGAATGTTAGTGTTGCTAGAGTTACATATGGAGCGTAATAAAGAAACGAATTCAAAAAACGAGACTTAATCGGCCTTCTTAGTAATAAAAGGGGAAGAACTCTTATTAAATATGTAACGATAGCGATAGAAAAAATAGCTAGATAGATATAAAAATTACTCATAGCTTTCCTCCAGCTTCTCTTCTTTAATAGGACGAATGATAGCAAAGATAGAAGAAAGAACAACTGTTAGAATTATGACTTTCATTCCAGAAGAGATAGTAGAAAGGAAAGAAATTTTGGAAAATAGAAAGCTAAGGAGCATAGATAATATAACAAGAAAGGCTAGTGTTTTGTTTTCTCTTGCAGGTGGTAGTATTATTGCCAAAAACATTGCGTATAGAGCAATAGAGAGAGCCGATGTTATAAAGGAGGGTAATATTTGTCCCATTATTCCTCCAATTGTTGTTCCAAGAACCCATCCGGGACAAGCAAGTGTCATTGCCCCATAATTATAAAAAGGGTTAAGAGGATATTTTTGAGAAGAAGAGATGGCAAATATTTCGTCTGTAACAGCAATGCCCATAATCATTCTTTTTCCAATTCCAACAGAAGGAGAAAGCCTAACCGCAAGAGAGGCACTCATTAATAAATAACGTAAGTTAATTACAATTGTCGAAACAATTAGAACAAGAATGCTTCCATTTTCTGCCATTATATCTAGGGCAGCAGCTTGACCTGCAGATGTATAATTAAGGGCACTCATCAATGCTCCTTGGTACCATTTTATACCAATATTACTTCCACTTATTCCAAGCGTAAAAGAAACAGCAAAATAGCCTAATGCTATAGGAAGGCCGTCAATTAGACCTCGTTTAAAGTTATACTTATTAATATCTTTCATTTTTAAAAGAGGCCTCTTAAGAGACCTCTGCATTTATTTAACTACGATGTTTACCAGCTTTCCTGGAACTACAATCTCTTTGATAATCTCTTTTCCTTCTAACCATTTTTGAACAGTTTCATCATTTTTAGCAGTATTTAAGAGATCCTCTTTGCTACTCTGAGCACTAGTTTTAATTCTCGCTCTAAGCTTTCCATTGATTTGAATGACTAATTCGATTTCCTCATCTTTAGTCTTTTCTTCATTCCAAAGAGGCCAGCTTTCCTTTGAAACAGATGGTTCATGCCCCAACATCTGCCACAATTCTTCTGCTAAGTGTGGAGTGTATGGAGAGAGAAGAAGAACCAAATTTTCTAATGCTACCTTTGGTAGAATTGGAGTCTTACTTAGTTCGTTAACAAATACCATCATCTGCGAAATAGCAGTATTAAAGTTAAGAGAAGAAGTATCTTGTGTAACCTTTTTGATAGTTTTGTGCATCAATTTCTCAACTTCTTTAGTTGGCTCTATATCTTTAATTTCCTTTTCTGTCGCAAGCTTCCAAACCTTATCAAGGAAACGATATACACCAATAAAGCCTTGAGTTGCCCAAGGTTTTGATTCTGTCAATGGACCCATAAACATCTCATACATTCTTACAGAATCAGCACCATAGTCACGAATGAAATCATCTGGGTTTACAACATTCTTTAAGGACTTACTCATCTTAGCAATAACCTGTGTTAGCTCTTCTCCATCTTCCTTGCTGTAGTATTTACCATCCTTTTCTTCTACTAAGTCGGAAGGAACTAAAGTCTTATTTGCTCTTTGATAAGCAAAGGATGTTATCATACCTTGGTTTACGAGACGCTTAAATGGCTCTGGAGTACTTACAAGACCTAAATCATAGAGGACGTGATGCCAGAAACGTGAGTAGAGAAGGTGTAAGACAGCATGCTCTGCTCCTCCAACATAAAGATTGACAGGAAGCCAATAATTTTCCTTTTCTTGACTAACGAATCTAGTACTATTTTTGGGATCAATATATCTAAGATAATACCAGCATGATCCTGCCCACTGTGGCATTGTATTTGTCTCTCGTTTTGCTTTTCCGCCACATTTTGGACAAGTACAATTAACCCATTCATCTACGTTTACTAATGGACTTTCACCTGTTCCTGAAGGTTCGTATTTATTTACCTGAGGAAGAAGTAGAGGAAGATCTTTCTCTTCTAGTGGCACGATACCACACTCTAGACAGTGAACTAGAGGAATAGGTTCTCCCCAGTAACGCTGTCTAGAGAATACCCAGTCTCTTAGTTTATAATTAACTGCTTTGTGACCACATTTATTCTCTTCAAGGAAAGAAAGAACCTTCTCAATAGCATCTTTTTTATTTAAGCCATCCAAAAATCCAGAGTTTACATGAAGGCCATCCTCTGTCCAAGCCTTTTCTTGAACATCACATTCGCCTTTAAGAACTTCAATAATTGGAAGATTAAACTTTTTGGCAAATTCCCAGTCTCTTTCATCATGAGCAGGAACAGCCATAATTGCTCCAGTACCATAGGAAATTAGAACATAATCGGCAATCCAAATTGGAAGAAGCTTTCCATTAATTGGGTTGATAGCGTAGGAACCAGAGAATACACCTGTTTTATCCTTAGCTAAATCTGTTCTTTCTAAGTCTGATTTATGCTTAGCTTCATTAAGATATTTTGCAACCTTTTCCTTTTGCTCTTCTGTTGTAATTTTATTTACAAGAGGATGCTCTGGTGCAATAACCATGTATGTTGCACCAAATAAGGTGTCGCAACGAGTTGTAAATACCTCTAGGTAATCATCACTCTTTTCTAGCTTGAAAAGTACTGATGCTCCTTCACTTCTACCAATCCAATTGCGTTGCATAGCTTTTACAGATTCAGGCCAATCTAGATCATCGAGACCCTTAAGAAGCTTATCTGCATAAGAAGTGATTTTTAGCATCCATTGTCTAATATTTTTCTTTTCAACCTTTGTTCCGCAGCGTTCGCATCTACCTTCTTTAACTTCTTCATTAGCTAGACCGGTTTTACAATTTGGACACCAGTTAATAGGAGTAAATGCTTCATAAGCTAGGCCCTTTTTATATAGCTGGAGGAATATCCATTGAGTCCATTTGTAGTAATCTGAATCACATGTACTAATTTCTCTATCCCAATCGTAAGAAAAGCCTAGAGACTTAATTTGACGACGAAAATTGTCGATATTGCGTTGTGTTGTTACATATGGATGAGTTCCAGTCTTGATAGCATAGTTTTCAGCAGGAAGACCAAAAGAATCAAATCCCATTGGATGGAGAACATTATAGCCATTCATTCTTAGGTAACGGCAATAGATATCTGTTGCTGTGTATCCCTCCGGATGACCTACATGCAATCCTGCTCCCGAAGGATAAGGGAACATATCAAGGACGTAACTTCTCTTCTCTTTAGGAAAACTTTCATCTTCAATTGTTTTAAATGTTTTGTTGTCTTCCCAATACTTTTGCCATTTTGTTTCAATCTCATTAAATGGATATTTACTCATGCTGACAGTTTAGCAATAAAGGTTGGAAAGTTCCATAGAAGTAAAGATTTATCTCCTATTAGTTTGTAGAAAGAATTAAAAATTTGAGTCTATAATAAAGGTTATGGCATATGATGAAAGTAATATTAAAACGTTATCTTCCATAGATCACATTAGACAGCGTCCAGGAATGTATATAGGTCGTCTTGGTAATGGTAGTCATCCAGATGATGGAATATACATACTGTTGAAAGAAGTAATAGACAATTCAATTGATGAATTTATGCAAGGTAACGGCAACAAAGTAGTTGTTACTGTTGAAAATAATAGATGTAGTGTTAGAGACTATGGAAGAGGTATTCCTCTGGGAAAAGTCATTGAATGTGTTTCTGTAATTAATACTGGTGCTAAATATGATGCTGAGGCCTTTAAATATTCTGTAGGTCTTAATGGTGTTGGTACTAAAGCAGTAAATGCACTATCTTCCTTTTTTGAAATAACTAGCTATAGAAATGGCGAATATATGCACGCTTCTTTTATAAGAGGTAAGCTTAAAGATAAGAAAAAAGGGAAAACAGACGAAGCGGATGGAACATTTGTTTCCTTTATTCCAGATGATGATGAAAAAATCTTTGGTCAATATACCTTCAATCTTGACTATATTACTGAGAGATTGTGGAATTATGCCTACTTAAATAAAGGTTTAACGATAGAATTTAATAAGACATATATTAGAAGTCGTGGCGGACTAACAGATTTAGTTAAGAAAATTCTTGGTGATGATGGTCTTTATCCTTTAATTAATTACAAAAATGAGCGATTAGAGTTTTCCTTTACTCATACAATTGGTTACGGCGAGAGCTATCGCAGTTATGTTAACGGACAATATACTTCAGACGGAGGAACTCATGAAGCTGCTTTCAAAGAAGGAATACTAAAGGGTATAAATGAGTTTTACCATAAAGCCTGGGCTGCGCCTGAGATAAGGGATGGTATTGTAGCAACAATTGCTATAAAGATAGAGAATCCTGTTTTCGAGTCACAGACAAAAAATAAGCTTGGAAATACAGATGTAAGAAGCTGGATTGTTTCAGAAGTTAAAGAAGCTGTAGTTGATACACTTATGAAGAATAAGGATATCGCTAAGGGACTTGAAGAAAAAATCATTAACAATGAGAAGATACATAAGGAAGAAGCTGCAGTAAGAAATGGAGCTAAGGAGAAGGCCAAAAAAACCTCTATTAATATTCCTAAGCTTAAGGAATGTATGTATCACCTAAATAACTATCCAGCTAAACATAAGGAAGAAGCAGAAAGATCTATGATTTTCCTTACAGAGGGAGATAGTGCTGCAGGAACTATTACAAAGGCTAGAGACCCATCCTATCAAGCAGTATTTGCTTTAAGAGGAAAGGTTCATAACGTACAAGGTAAGAAGAAATCTGAGATATATAAAAACGAAGAGCTATACAATATGATGATAGCTTTAGGTATTGAAGATAGTATTGAAAATCTACGCTATGGAAAGGTGGTAATAGCAACTGATGCCGATGTTGATGGTTTTCATATTCGAATGCTCTTAATGACTTATTTTTTCTCATTTTTTGAGGAAATAATAAATCAGGGACGTCTTTTTATTCTTGAAACTCCTCTTTTTAGAGTCAGAAACAAAAAAGAATGTATATATTGTTACTCGGAAAAAGAGAGAGATGAGGCTCTTAAGAAAATTAAGGGAGCAGAGGTAACTAGATTCAAAGGACTTGGAGAAATTAATCCAAGAGACTTTAAGGGCTTTATTGATGAGAACATAAAGCTTGTACAAGTAACATATGAGAATTTAGCTGATATAAGAAGCGAAATGGACTTCTATATGGGTGATAATACACCAGAAAGAAGAGATTTTATTGTAGGGAACTTATTAGAAATTTATGGCTAAAGCAGAGAAATTATATAAAGACTATTTTTTAGAGTATGCCTCTTACGTAATAAGAGATAGAGCTATTCCAGACCTTTTGGATGGTTTTAAGCCTGTTCAGCGTCGTATTCTTCATACTCTTATTAAGGTCGATGATGGTAGATTCAATAAGGTTGCAACAATAGTTGGAGAGACCATGAAGCTACATCCTCATGGGGATACTTCTATTTGTGAAGCCCTTGTAAACATAGAGAATGATGGACTTTTTATAGAGGGTGAAGGAAACTTCGGAAATATAATTACAGGAGATGGTGCAGCTGCTTCTAGATACATTGAATGTAGATTAAAGCCCTTTGCTAAAAAAGTTTTATACTCTCCAGAAATAACAGAATACGTAGATTCTTATGATAGCAGAAATAAAGAACCTGTTGTTTTCCCTGCAAAGGTTCCTGTAGTTGCTATTACTGGAACAAGTGGTATCGCAGTTGGAATGGCAACAAAAATTCTTCCACATAATGTTTTTGAAGTATTAGAATGCCAAAGAAAAGCATTGAGGGGTGAAGAGTTTGAAATATATCCTGATTTTCCTACCGGAGGAACAATAGACGTTAGTGAGTACGACGATGGAAGAGGAAGGATTACTGTTAGAGCAAAATTCGATACATCAGATCCTAAGAAGCTTGTAATTACAGAAATTCCATATGAAGTTAACTCTTCTCTATTAATTGAATCAATTAAGAAAGCAAATGCTAATGGACAACTAAAGATAGCAAGTATTGATGATTATTCTTCTGAAAGTGCAAAAATAGAAATTTGTTGGCAGCGAGGTGTCTACTCTGAGGATATGGTTGATATCCTCTATGCAACAACAGATTGTCAAAAAAGAATAAGTGTTAACTCTCTAGTAATAAAGGATGGTATGCCACAGGTTGTTGGAATTAGTGAACAAATTAAGTTCCATGCCTTGCATCTAATAGAAGTATTAAAGAAAGAGCTTGAAATAGAAATATCACACTACAGAGATCTACTGAGAGTAAGAACTATAGAGAGAATCTTTATCGAGGAAAGAATATATAAAAAGATAGAGACTAAAGAGACCAATGAAGCAGTTATGAAAGCAATTAGAAATGGCTTTAAACCATTCTTGGAGGAAATAAATAATATAGAGCTTACAGATGATGATATTGATAAGCTATTAAAGATACCAATTAGAAGAATATCGCTTTTCGATATAGAAAAGAACAAAGATGAAATAAAGCAATTGGAAGAAAAAATTGACGGTTGTTTATATAAAATTGAACATATTGTTGAATATGCTGATGACTATCTATGTGAGCTTGAAGCAATGTTTGATAAAGAAGCTTACAAGAGAAAGTCTACGCTAGGTAATATAGAACAGAAGAGTGCTAAGGAGGTTGCTGTAAGAAATCTTGATGTAAGATACGACAGCGAGACAGGCTACCTCGGAACCAGCGTTAAGAGTGGAGAAAGCCTATTAAAAGTAAGCACCTTTGATAAAATTTTCTACATGAAGAACAATGGTGAATATCGTGTTACTTCTGTTACTGATAAACTTTATGTAGGAAAGGAAGGTATTTTCTACATTAACTATGGGGATAAGGATTTAATTAATAAGGAAATTTTCACAATTATCTTTAGAGATCGAATTGGTGAGAAAAAGGTCTGGATGATTAAGAGATTTAGTATTCCTGCTTTTACAGCTGATAAAACATATTCAACAGTACCAGAGAAAGCAAGAATCAAAAAAATCAGCTTGTTCCCAAGTGCTATTATTAACATCAAATACAAAGAGGGCTGTAAATATAGAATTACTGAAGAGACAATGAGGTTCGCAGATTTTAAGGTTGCAAAAACATCTGGTAGTCAGGGTAATCAGCTAACAGCAAAGGAAGTTGAAAAGCTGACAATTAGACAAACAAAAGATACTAAGACAACAGAAGAGTCACAGCCTACACTTTTTTAACTGGAGATAATAATGCTAGAGAAAGAGAGAATACTATACGAAGATAATCATCTCATTATTATTAATAAAAAGTGTGGAGAACTAGTTCAAGGAGATAAGACAGGAGACAGAACTCTTATAGATGATGTAAAGCAATACTTAAAAGTAACATATAATAAGCCGGGTAATGTCTATTTAGGAGTACCACATAGACTCGATAGACCAACAAGTGGCATCGTTATGTATGCAAAAACAGAGAAAGCTCTTACTAGACTTAATGAGATGTTTAAGGGCTCTGGTGTGAAAAAAATATATTGGGCTATTGTTGATAATAAGCCAAAGAAAAAAGAGGGTCTTCTTGTTCACTATATTGTAAGGGATACAGAAAGGAATGAATCAATTGCTTATCCGGTTGAAAAAAATGGTGGTAAATTAGCAAAGCTTTCTTATTCTCTTCTTTCTTCTTCTGACAGGTATAATCTTTTACAAATAGAACTCCTTACAGGACGCCATCATCAAATAAGGGCTCAATTAAAAGCAATAGGATTACATATTAAGGGTGATTTAAAATATGGAGCAAGTAGAAGTAATAGTGACGGTGGAATTTCTTTACATGCAAGATCTATTACCTTTATTCATCCTGTAAGGAAAGAAGAGATTACTGTCGTAGCACCTCCTCCTATGAATAATCTATGGTCCTATTTTCTTGAAAAAATAGAAGAAGATGAGAGCAATTCTACAAATATCACATAATGTGCTTAATTGTTTATTTTATAATTGAATAAACAGCTTTATGTGACAAAAAAAGAGAGCTAGCATTAGCTAGCTCTACCTGTATATACGGAAGTGATGGAGTTTTTCCGAAATTTAACCTATATCCATATAAACATGTAAAATGAAAACTGTCAAGAATTGAGAGAATAAATAAGAATAAGAGTTATTAATCATCAATTCTAGACACAACAGTAATACAATCTCTTACTTTTACTATGTACTTCTCGCTTCGTTGACTTATGTAATAGTTTTCATTTCTAGAGCAGCCTTTACAGCTTAAGCTTTTTGCATCATGACGATAGCATGCTCTAGATATAAAATAAGGAGGATCGTAATTACAAGCTGTTGGTGTAAATGGCCAAGAAAGAGTTTTTTCTTTTCTTTCAAACCAAAGATAACCTCCAATAAGAGTTGGAATCTCTTCTTCTATAAGAGAAGCTGCAAAAGCATTTGATAAATATAAATAAATATCAGCAAAATACAAGTACTCAGGATGCTTCTTTGCAAATCTAACTTGCGAAATATTATTGATTCCTATTACAACGTTTTCATTTTGCTTTGCTTCTTCCTCGACCTCCTTCCATACTTTTTCTTCATTGAAAGTAACAGGAGGAAATGTTATGTAGTTATATTCTCCAATTTTCTTAGCTTTCGTTGACCAAGGTAGGTCAGAAGAAAGGAGACTTCTTTTAGGCAGAAGCATTCTCTTTTCTTCGTTAAAGGAAGGAAGAATTAATTCTTCTTTTTTCATTTCGTCCATCTTTTGGTAGAAGGCTCTTCTAAAGCTTTTTATAAATGAGGGCGGAATAAAAGGGGAAGAAAAGGAAGAGAGATTTTTTAGTGTTAATTTCGACAGAGTAAAGAGACTTTCTCCTGATTGAGAGAAGTGCTTTTCAAATAATGATGCTATATCTAAAGAGTTGTTTGAAGGAGAAAGTGTTATAGTCTTCTTTTCGTGAATATCTCCACTTTCAGCCTCAATACTATCGTCGCGGAGAGTGATAGTAATATCTACAGGCTTTCTGTAGTGAGGAATATTTATAGAAGGAGTTTTTTCTTTTTTTGTAGAGTCTGAGATCTTATAAATCTTTTTTCCGATTAAGCTATCTCTAGTCTCTTTTTTTAGAGTTATGTAATTTTTATTTTTATCTAGAATAACACTAGAAAATTTAACAGCTTCAAGTAGTCCGGAATTATTTACAAAGTATTGTAAGCCGTCATGACTTTCGACTCTCTCTTTTGTTTCAACTACCATTTTATTCTGTCTTTCTTCAGTTACTATTCCAATGTACTTTCCATAGTGACCTGGATAATTAGAAGAGAGAAGACTATCTCTATCCTTTTTATAGTCATAGTATCCTAGTCCACTTTTTCTTAAAAATGTCGTATATAGGCTGTCCTCGTCTTCTTTATTAGCAAATCCTCTATCTAAAAGAGAACGATAATAACGGGCTGTTGCTGCTACATATTCAGGACTTTTTAATCTTCCTTCAACCTTTACACTGTCGATACCTATTTTGTTTAGCTCTAGAATATATTCACCACTCTTTAAGTCCTCCATTGAGAAGTAATAACCCTTTTCTCCGCTCTCTTCATCAACGAACCAAGACCTGCAAAGCTGAGCACATTCGCCACCATTTGCACTTCTATTACATTTTAAAAAGGAAGCTGAGCAAAGGCCAGAAAAGCCATAACATAGGGCGCCATGAATGAATGTTTTTAATTCAATATCAGGACAATCTTTACGTATTTTCTCTATCTCTTTTAAAGAGAGCTCTCGTGATAGTACAACGCGTTCAAAGCCTAAATCTTGAAGTTCTTTAACGCCTTCTGTTGTGTGTACAGCTAGCTGTGTAGAGCCATGAAGAGAAAGAGAAGGATAGTATTTTTTTATTATCCTTGATAATCCTAAATCTTGAACGATTATTCCATCGTTACCATAGAAGGATACTTCATCCAAAAGACGAATAAGAGATGGAAGGTCACTATCGGAAAGTAGTGTATTAATTGTTATATAGATCTTTTTTCCATTTTCTAGGCTAAAACGTCTAATTTTAGATAGATCATCAAAAGAAAAATTGATGGCGCCTTTTCTGGCAGAAAAATCTTTCAAGCCAAAATATATTGCATCTGCACCACTATTAAAAGCAGTTAGTCCTGATTCTAGACTACCTGCAGGAAGAGCTAGTTCAATCATAGCTTTAGTTTATGAGTAGTTTAACAATTAGAAAAGAGATGTTAGTTATCTTCTGCCTTTCTCTTTAAGAAATATAGAACAATAGATGAGAAAAGAAAGAATACTGTGATCCAGCCTAAAACGGTAAGTACTATTTCCTCCACACCTATAATTGCTATTAAGACAATCTGTAATAACAATAGTAGAGATAACAAAAGGGTTGATATTTTAAATAATGTATTAATCATAATTGTTCCTTTTCATATAGAGTATCTAGAGCAATAGCACCATTAAGAAGAGGCTTTGTATTATTTAATATAATCTCTATATATTCCTCGCCTAGATGTTTTTTTATTATTTCTTTTGCTTCCTCTATTCTCTGTGGTCTTGTATCCATATTATGAGTATCAGAACCGAGAATATGAATAAAGCCCTTTTTAAGCTCTTTCAAGCTCTTTTTTCTGTCCTCGATAAAATGCTCTGCATTTGATTGTATGACAATTTTATTTTTTATAAGAGTCTCTATCGTATTCTTTTTTTGAAAATCAATATAACGCTCTATGTGAGCTATAATAATATTAAGGTTAAAGTTCTCCTTTGCTTTAAGAAGTGAATTAACCATTGAATCCGACCATTGAGAGAATGGCATTTCGACCATCAGTGTATTAGTTCCAACAATAGTTAGCTTTTTTAAATCTTCACACTCACCAAAGCTAGGGAAGAATGCAACCTCTGCTCCAATGTAGACTATTGGATACTTTTCTCTGCTGTAAAAGGGAAGGAGCTCTTTTATACTTTTTTCTCTTTTTTCCAAAAATGCAGAAAGTGTTGTTTTCATTGGATAGAAGTGTGGTGTTGCAACCATCTTTCTAATTTTTTGATTGTAGGAAGCTTCCAAAATTTGGAGGCTCATATCTACAGAAGAAGAGCCATCATCAATGGAAGGCAGAAGATGACTGTGCATATCTATAATTCTTGCGTTTTTTTGTTTCTTCTCTAAAGATTCTTTGTTAAACAATTTAAACTCCCCACTTTTTTATAATACAGTAAATTGTTGAATGAAACAATTGAAGATTATTCTTTGTAATTATTTACACTTAAAAGAAATATAGAATTGTAAAGAAAAACTGCACTTTTGTAAAATTGTTATGATATGCTCAAAAATAAAATAAAAAATCATTGTTAATAGTAAAATTGTAAAGAAAAATGAGGAAAATAATTAATAATTGACGGATGAGAAAAGTGGTTATACGCTAGTTGTACATAAGGAGTTAGTTATGTACGATATTAATACATTTATGGCAGAGCTTGAGAGAAAGAACCCTGCTGAGCCAGAGTTTATCCAGGCAGCCAAAGAAGTAATTGAATCAGTTATTGATACAGTTAATTCAAATCCACTTTACTTGAAGAATAAGATCCTCGACAGAATCGTTGAACCAGACAGAGTATTTGAGTTTAAGGTTGAATGGGAAGATGATAACCATGAGATTCAAGTTAACAGAGGATATAGAGTACAGTTTAATAACGCTATTGGACCATACAAGGGCGGTTTAAGATTCCATTCAAGTGTAACACTTGGTACTCTCAAGTTCTTAGGCTTTGAGCAGATCTTCAAGAATTCTCTTACAACACTCCCAATGGGTGGTGGTAAGGGTGGCTCTGATTTCTCTCCAAAAGGTAAGAGTGATGCAGAAATCTTAAGATTCTGTCGTTCTTTCATGACAGAGCTTCAGAAATATATTGGCCCAGACACAGATGTTCCAGCTGGAGACCTTGGTGTTGGTGCAAGAGAGATTGGGTACCTCTATGGTCAGTATAAGAGAATCAGAGATGAAAATACTGGTGTTCTTACAGGAAAAGGCTGGGGCTGGGGTGGCTCATTAGTAAGACCAGAAGCTACTGGTTTCGGAACAATGTATTTTGCAAACGAAATGCTTAAAGAGCATGGTGATTCTTTCGAAGGAAAGAGAATTGCAATCTCAGGCTTTGGTAACGTTGCTTGGGGTGCTGTAACAAAGGCTGCTCAGCTTGGTGCTAAGGTTGTTACAATCAGTGGTCCAGATGGATATGTTCTTGACGAAGAAGGAATCAATACTCCTGAAAAGATTGCTTATATGCTAGAGCTTAGAGCATCCAATAATGATGTTGTTGAACCATATGCAAAGAAGTTTGGTGCAAAGTTTGTTAAGGGAAAGAAACCATGGGAAGTAAAAGTTGATATGGCATTCCCATGTGCTTTACAGAATGAGCTCAATGGCGATGATGCAAAAGCTTTAATTGCTAATGGCGTTAAGTATGTTGTTGAAACAAGCAACATGGGTTGTCGTCCAGAGGCTATTGCTGAATTCCAGAAGGCTAGAGTTCCATTTGCTCCTGGTAAGGCTGCTAACGCTGGTGGTGTTGCTGTTTCCGGTCTTGAGATGAGCCAGAATGCTATGCATTACAACTGGAGTGCAGAGGAAGTTGATGAAAAGCTCCATGGTATCATGAAGAATATCCATGCTTCCTGTGTAAGAGAAGGTAAGTGTGCAGATGGTTATATCGATTATGTAAAGGGTGCTAACATTGCAGGCTTCAAGAAGGTTGCAGATGCTATGTGCCAGCAGGGATATTAATATTTAAAAAATAATACCAATAAACAAGCGTATCACTCAGAGAAAGGACTCTGGGTGATATTTTTTTGTAGGATAAATTTAACAATGTTAGAGAATTGTTTTAGTTGCAACAATCTGCAACAAAATTATTAAGTTTAAGTAAATTTTATTTCTCAAAGGAGAAGTTTTGTTGCTTTTTCATTGTACTGCTTTACCATCGTAATAATTCATTACATAAAAAAAGGAGAATAATGTATGAAAAAACTATTAACAATCCTAATGATTGTTTCTTTTGTTTCTGTTGCACTTTTCGCTCAGGGACAGACAGAAGCAACAGGTGTTGTCGCTAATAAAGATAAGCCAGTTGTTTTCTATAACAGACAGCCTTCTGATCCAACAACAGGTGTTCTTGATATGGAAACATTGAATTGGAACGCAAATACTTATTATGTTGGTTTTGATGCTAAGGCAGGTGGTTCTGTACAGGGTAAGCTCATTACTGATTATCTTGCAAGTGCAGATCCTGCAGTCATCGATAGAAATGGCGACGGAGTTATCGGCTATGTTCTTTGTATTGGTGACGTTGGTCATAATGACTCTAAAGCTAGAACAGAAGGTATCAGAAAAGCTCTTGGAACATGGGCTGGCTCAACAGATCCTGGTGTATCTCAGGAAGGTAAGGCAATTGTTGGTGGCAAGGAATTCAAGGTTGTAGAACTTGAAGGAAAGGCAATGACAGGTACAGATGGTACAACATGGAACGCAAACGCAGCTGTAGACGCTATGGGCGGCTGGGCTACAAAGTTCGGTACACAGATTGACATGGTTGTATCAAATAACGACGGTATGGCAATGGGTTGTTTACAGGCTTCTAACTATCCAGTTGGTGTTCCTATCTTTGGTTATGATGCTAACGCAGATGCTATTGAAGCTATTGGACAGGGAAGACTTACAGGTACTGTTTCTCAGAACGTTGATGCTCAGGCAACAGCTACTCTTCAGGTTTTAAGAAATGCTCTTGATGGCCTTGAGGGTGCAGATGTTTATACAAAGGGTATTTTCGAACCAGACCAGTATGGTAACAAGATTTCTGCTCCAGTTGATTACTGGGCTGACGAAAGAGCTATTATGGCTGCTAACTCTGGTGTTACAATTGATAACTGGACTTCTTATACAGAAGGAAGTAGAGACCCTGGAATCAAGCAGACTAATGCTCCAACTAAAAAGGTTCTCCTTACTCTCTATAATGCAGGTGACAACTTCTTATCATCTTCTTATAAGCCAGCACTTGAGTACTATGCTCCTCTTCTCAACATTGACCTCTTAATTGTTCAGGGAGATGGACAGAACGAGTCTTCAGTTCTTGATAAGTTCACAAACCTCAACAACTTTGATGCTTATGCAATCAACATGAACAAGACCAACTCTGGTCCTGACTATCTTGATAAGCTTAAGTACTGATGAGTTTTAGTATTAGTTGACTAATAAGCATGCCTCATCCTTTTGCTGAGGCATGCTTATATTATGAAAAACGAGGTGCCCATGAACGAAGTAGTTCTCGAAATAAAAAATCTCTCAAAATCCTTCGGTAAAAATAGAGTTCTTGATGGCGTAGATATGAAAGTAGAAAAAGGCCACGTTATGGGTCTAATGGGAGAGAACGGAGCAGGTAAATCAACTATGATGAAGTGCCTCTTCGGTATTTACGCTAAAGACGAAGGAGAAATTTTCCTCGATGGAAAGCCAGTAGACTTTAAAGGTCCGAAAGATGCTCTAGAAAATGGAGTAGCAATGGTTCATCAAGAACTAAATCAGTGTTTAGATAGAAGTGTAATAGATAACCTATTCTTAGGTCGTTATCCAACACGTCGCGGAGTAATTGATGAAGCAAAAATGGAGAGGACAGCTAATGCTATCTTCTCAAATCTAAAAATGAATGTTGATCCTCATACTGTTATGAGAACAATGTCTGTTTCTCAAAGACAGATGGTTGAAATAGCTAAAGCTGTCTCCTATGATGCTAAAGTCATAGTTCTTGATGAGCCTACATCTTCTCTTACAGAAAGAGAAGTTCAGAAATTATTCTCAATAGTTAGAGATTTGAAAGAAAAGGGTGTTTCTTTTGTCTATATCTCGCACAAGATGGATGAAATCTTTGAAATCTGTGATGAGGTATCAGTCCTTAGAGATGGAAAGCTGATATCTTCCAAACCTGTTAAAGACACAAGCATGAATGAGCTTGTATCACAGATGGTTGGTCGTTCATTAGACAAGAGATTCCCCGATGTAGATAATAGCCCGGAGAAGGATTACTTAGAGATAAGAAATCTTTGTACTAAGTACGATCCTGTACTTGAAGATATTTCATTTACAGTAAGAAAGGGAGAGATTTTTGGTCTCTATGGTCTTGTCGGAGCCGGAAGAAGTGAACTATTGGAGGCTTTGTTTGGTATTAGAACCATTGCTTCTGGAGATATTATTCTTAGTGGCCAAAGAATGATTTTTAACTCCTCTAAGGATGCTATGAAACATAATTTTGCTCTTGTTACAGAAGAGAGAAAGATTAATGGTATGTTTGGTAATGGAAGTATAGAGTTTAATACATGTATTACGAATATGAACGCCTATAAAAAGAACGGTGTCATTTCAAACAGAAAAATGTATGAGGCTGCTAATAGACAAGTAGAACAGATGAAGACTAAATGTGTCTCGACAGAAGAGCTAATTACTTCTCTCAGTGGTGGTAACCAACAGAAAGTTATCATCGGCAAATGGCTTGAGAGACAACCTGATGTCTTTTTGATGGATGAGCCTACAAGAGGTATTGATGTCGGCGCTAAATATGAGATCTACCAGCTTATTATTAAGATGGCGAAAGAAGGAAAGACGATTATAGTTGTTTCTTCTGAGATGCCAGAAATTCTTGGTATAACAAATAGAATCGCCGTAATGTCTAACCATAGACTTGCAGGTATTGTTAATACTAAAGAGACCAATCAGGAAGAGCTCTTAAGGCTTTCTGCAAAATATCTATAAGGGGTGCAAAATGAATAGTTATGAATTTGAGATAAAAGAAATTCTTCCAGGTACTCAGGATCTTAAGTTAAAAGAGTATTCGGAAAAGCTAAGCTCTTTAAGGGAGAACGGAGAGACTAAGGTTTCTCTTATTAAGGAAGATATTTCTTCTTTAAGGAGAAATAAAGCAATTAGTAAGGAAAGTAAGCAAAAAGAAGAATCTCTTCTTTTTGTTGAGCTTGAAAAAGCTAAAGAAATAGAGAAAAAGAATAAAGGAAAAGTTATATCGCTCTCTAAGGAAGCTGTTGCTTACTCTAATGCTCTTTATAAAAAATATGAAGAAAAGGTAAATTTTGAGCAAGATAATATTATTAAAGATGTAAAAGAAGCTTATAAGAAAGAGTATGATGCTTTAATTAAGAAGAGAGATGAAAGAATCGCCAAAGCATCAAAAAACAGTGATAGTGCAAAGAGAAAAGAAGAAACAGCTATCATTAAATATGAAAACAAGTCTTATATTACTGAAGCAAAAAACAAAATGAAGGTTGCTGTTTCTAATGCAAAAGCAATTAAGAATCAGTCTTTCATTGACCATGTTCAGCAAAACAGAGCCCTACGTGGAGGAAAAACCAGCTTCAAAGAAGATCAGGCTCTAAAATTTAAGAATTATGTTGCCACATTCTCTCCAAGTGCGTTCTTCTTAGCAAATGGTCTTTATATAGCAATTGTTATATTCTTCATCGTTTGTGTTATTATCGCACCAATGAAAGTACAATCTAACCTGTTCACACTACCAAATATATTAACTATTCTTGAGCAGTCATCAACAAGAATGTTCTATGCTCTAGGTGTTGCAGGCTTAATCCTTCTTGCAGGTACAGACCTTAGTGTCGGAAGAATGGTTGCTATGGGTTCTGTTGCTACATCTCTTATTCTTCACAGGGGAACAAACATTGTTACATTCTTCAAGATGGGTCCATGGAACTTTGATGCTATTCCTATGGGTATAAGAGTAATAATGGCACTTTTTATTTCAGTTCTTCTCTGTGTTGCATTTTCTGCTTTTGCGGGCTTCTTTACTGCTAAGCTGAAGATACATCCATTTATTACAACCCTTTCAACTCAGTTGATTATTTATGGTTTATTATTCTTTGGAACAAGTGGTACACCAACAGGTTCTATTGATAGCACTATAAAGGACTTGATTGGTGGAAGATGGGTCTTAGGATATATAGGACGAGACCTTATTACATTCCCGAAATTAATTATTCCTGCAATTGTTGCTGTTGTTGTAGTATGGTTTATTTGGAATAAGACTACATTTGGTAAAAATATGTATGCAGTTGGCGGTAACGCAGAAGCAGCAGCTGTATCTGGTATTTCTGTATTTAAGGTATCTCTCTTGATCTTTGTTATGGCCGGTGTTTTATATGGATGTGGTTCTTTCTTAGAAGCATTTAGAGCTAATACTTCTGCCGGAACAGGACAGGGATATGAGCTAGATGCTATTGCTGCCTGTGTTGTTGGTGGTATTTCCTTTAATGGCGGTATTGGAAAGGTCGGAGGAGCTGTAATTGGTGTCCTTATCTTTACAGGTATGACATATGCTCTTACTTTCCTTGGAATAGATACTAACCTACAGTTCGTCTTTAAAGGTGTTATTATTATTGCAGCAGTTGCCCTCGATTCTGTAAAATATCTTAAGAAGAAATGAGGAATAAAGAAAAAAAGAATAAAGAAGAGGAAATGTTTAGACTAGTTCAGAACCTAGTGGTTTTTGGTATTGTTTTTGTAATATCCATCTTTGTTTTGTTCTGTCTAAACTACCTCGGGTTGTTTTCGATTAAATAAAATGTGGCCATGTGGCCACATTTCTATTTGTATATAGCAAGTATACTCGCCAGTCGCTCTTTGTATCGTTTTCTTACGTTCTCTGGCGCAATTATTTCTATACTTGTTCCACATTGTACTATACGTAGGTACATTTCTATAGAATTTTCTATATCTAAAGTACAAAGTAATTCTCCACTTGGTGTTTCCTTAAATGTAACATTATCATGAATTAGCGTGGAAAAAGAGTTTAAAGCACTTCTTTCTTTAACTTTTAATACTAAATGAACCATATCTATTGCATCATAGCTTCTATTATTTTGATCTAAGCTAAATGGCTTTAGGTTGTCTGGTATTGTATATGTCTCATTAAGCATTTGGACTGCAACAATAGAAGTAATATTAAGTGTTAATATATTCTTTGTATGTCTAAGTCTTCCTGTTACTGTCATTGGTTTTCTTCCGCTACTATCATCTGTAAAACCAATAAAGTAAGGAGCTATTTCAATCTCTTTTTGCTCAGGATTTGTTGTTGTAATTTTTGCGATTCTACCACTTACCCAGCAATCAATAAGAACTTCAATAATAGTATTGTAGGAAGCTGTCTCAAGAACTGTCTTTTCTAAATTTTTATCAATTAAATCTGCAAGAGTAAGAATGTTTTCTGCGACATTGGGTGCATAGGATTTCATATTCATCGCAATTTTTCTCAATCCTGATGCTAAGTGCGGGTTTTGTATAGATACCGAAGAGGCAAGGGCTTCTGCGGACATATTAAAGGCTAGTGTTTCGTAGAGAGATAACTCTAAAGGAGAGTTTTCTTCACTCTCTTTTATTTTTATAAGATTATTATCTTCATATATATCAATATGCTGTGATAAATCGTCTACGTATCTTGAAATAGTAGATCTATGAACACCTAATCTTCTTGCAATTTCAGCCCTTCTTAGACCTTCTGGATGAGATCTTAACAAAAGCTCTAATTGTGCAACCCTTTCACCTTTCATTTTTATTTCCTTTTTTAGGAGTATAGCACAGAAAAATTGCACAATGAAACAAAATGCAACACCTTTTTAAAGACTTTGTTGCACTTTATGTGAAAAAGGGGAAAATATAATCATGAATAAAGATATAGAAAGATTAGAAATAAAAATTAGCTATTTAGAAAAGATTAATGAAGAATTGAATGAAGTAGTAGTAGAGCAATCAAAAGAGATAAATAAGCTTAGCTATAAGCTAGAAGAAATGGTAAAGAAGGTAAATCAATTGATAGAATTGAGTGGGGAAGAAAGAGTAAATCGTAAGCCTCCCCACTATTAATCATTCACCACGTTCTGTATGTATTACTTTACCGCAATTCCATAGTGTAGCTGCTTTCTTTAGACCGTTTAACCGTTCTTCCTTACTTTTGTAAGCAACCTCAACTGTGTGACAGCCACAATCAAGACAGGTTATATAACAACACCAGTCCCCTTCGTCTTCAACTATTGCAGGACCTTGGCAACGAGGACAATCTAGTATCAAAATATCTTCTTCTTTTTCCATTTTTATTTTTCCTTCCATGATGAAATACAACCAAAGACTTCTTCCTCTCCATTATCTGTTTCCTTTGTAATTGAAGTATAAAAAGATAGAGATGATTCATCTTTTTGTATTGTTTGTATCTTAATATTATCTTCGAAATGACATTGTTTCTTCCATACTGTATCAAAAAAGGTTGGTCTGTAACAATCCAAGAAAGAGGGAGAGAAAGAGTCTAGAGTCCAAGAGACGTAACTAATATTATTTACGTGTCTATTACAATCGTAATCGAAGTAGTTTACATGTGCTTTTATCTTTTCTGTGCTTTTTCCTTTGTATTCTTCTTTTTCTGGAAAGGCTGGAAAAACAGGATCAAAAATTAGATTTTCCTTCTTCACATCTCCAAGAGCTTCAATAATTGAATCTGGTCGCTCTGGCCTCATTTTAATTGTATCCATAATAATCCAAAGGTTTTCTGCACTAAAGAGTAGTTCGTTAGTATTCTTGTCATAAGCACAAACTGCTCGAGGGTTATATAGCTTATATTTTTTTTGGCACCAGGTATCAATTCTGTACTCATCAAGAAAGCTTGCCATTTTGTTTATTCTCATGCGAGTTCTCAAAATCATCCATGTCTTTGATTTTGTTTCCTGTAGCTCTTTAATTCCCACTCCTCTAAGAGAAGCATGGATGGCAGCTGCTTCTTGGTTGAGTCCAAAATACTTTGTTAGCTTTACATTATAAAAAGAGTCTGTATCGGGACTCATAAAGTAACCATAATCATGGCCTATATTATTTTCATCAATCGTTAACATTTTGCTTCTCTTTTCTATAAAAACGAAGTAAAGATCTTCCGTATTTTCTTTCATCTACAAAGATTAAAGAATTCATTTTTTCTGGCCACTCGTTCTTTTCTTCTGCAGGATAGTGAATAATAAAGAGTCCGTTTTCTTTTAAAATGTCATATTTACTAACAGTCTCTAATAGCTTAACTTTACCCTCCATTGGAAAAGGTGGATCTGCATATACTGTGTCATATTTAAAGGGTGTTGACATAATGAAGCGATAAGCATCTTGGATGAATAGCTTTTTACTTTCTTCTACATAGCTTAAGTTTTTCTCTATTGTTGTCTTTTTTCCTCTATCCATTTCCACTAAGTGAATAGGGGAAGCTCCACGGCTAGCTGCCTCTATAGCCATACATCCAGAACCAGAAAAGAGATCTAAAAAGGAAGTACCAGTAAGATCTCCAAGAATAGAAAATAGTGATTCTCTCATTCTATCCATTGCTGGTCTAATAATGCCAGGTGGACATATAACCTGTCTTCTTAAATATTTACCGCCAGTAATTCTCATTATTCTTCCGTATTCCAGAGACCAATTTCTCTGGCAATTTTTGTCATAGCATCTATTGTTAACTGTATAAGAGAGGGAACGTCTGTATTTAGTCTTTCTGCTCCCTTTTCTATTATTTCTCTATTTACTCCAGCGGCAAAGCCTTTACTTGACCACTTCTTTTTTACAGATTTTACGCTGATTCCTTTCATTTTTTCGGGTCTCATAAGTGCTGTAGCTGTAACAAGACCTGTTAATTCATCGATGGCAAAAAGCAGGTTTTCCATGTATCCTTCTGGTTCTACAGATGAGCAAATAGACCATCCATGAGAACAAACAGAGTGGATAAAGGAGTCTGGGGCGTTGATCTCTTTTAGTAAGAGTGGGGCTTTTTTACAATGCTCATCTGGAAAGCTTTCCCAGTCAATATCGTGTAATAGTCCAACAAGAGCCCAATACTCTTTGTCATTATTACTTCTTTCAGCACCCTCTCTCATAACTGCTTCAACTGATAGTGCATGGTGCCAAAGACTTTCACTTTTATTGTATTTATGCCATAAAGCAACAGCTTCTTCTCTAGTAAACATATATTTCTCCATTTAGATGATATTTCTTTTTATCTAATTTGTCAGTGCTTCTCGTAGTATAGCGTTTTCACTTCTAATTAAGCCACGATCTTCATTCGCTATTATTTCTGCCTCTCTCTTTGCTTCAAGAATAAGATCTGCATCTTCTGTAAGAGATGCGAACCTAAGCTTAAGAAAGCCCGACTGCTTATTGCCCTGTATTTCTCCCGGTCCTCTGATTTCTAAGTCTTTTTCTGCAATTAAGAAACCATCGTTAGTATTCTTCATGACGCTTAGTCTCTCTTTTGCTTCAGCTGTTAGATTATCATCAAAGACAAGAAAACAGTAGGATTGGAGTTGAGATCTTCCAACTCGACCTCTTAATTGGTGAAGAGCTGCTAATCCAAAATGATCTGCATGTTCAATTACCATGCATGTAGCATCTGGAATATCAATACCTACCTCAACAACACTTGTTGCAACAAGATACATGATTTTCTTTTCCTTAAAGTCCGATAGAATCCTCATCTTCTCTTCTTCATCAAGCTTAGAGTGGATAAAAGCAGAAGGTACTGTTGGATATTTTTCCTTTAAGAAGGTAAACATACTCATTACATCCCTTAAATCACTTTCTCCTTCGTCGTTTATTCTGGGATAAACAAAGTAAGCTTGGTGCTTTCGTTGGAATTCAACAGCGATAGAGAGATACATTTTATCTCTCGTATTAGGACCTACTGTGTATGTAATAATCGGTTTTCTTCCTTCTGGTTTTGTCTTTATGGTTGAAATATCGATATCTAAAAAGAGAGTAAGGGCAAGAGTGCGAGGAATGGGTGTTGCTGTCATACTTAAAACATGTGGGTTTACAGCTTTATTTTTTAGGGCATCTCTTTGTCCCACTCCAAAACGATGCTGCTCATCGATTATGACATAGCGGAGATTCTTAAATCTTACATCTGTTGAAAAAAGAGCATGTGTTCCTATAGCAAGATTTGTATCTCCATTTTCAAGTGAAGATAAAAGAAGCTTTCTATCCTTTCCTTTTACATCTCCAGTTATAAAAGCAATTTTTATTCCAAGAGGAGAAAGTAGCTGTGCTGCATTTTCTGCATGCTGCTTTGCAAGGAGCTCTGTTGGAGCCATGAATGCAACTTGTCCACCTTTACTTATGATATATAGACTACTTAGCCAAGCAATGAGTGTTTTACCCGATCCTACGTCCCCTTCTAAGAGTCTATTCATACTCTCTTTTTTACTTAGATCTGATCTTATCTCTTTTATCGCTTTTTCTTGGTCTTGTGTTAAAGAGAAAGGTAGGTTAGATATAAATTTTCTCTCTAGCTCTGTCGCTGTAACATTTTTAACTACCTTGGGTGCTTTTGTGCGTAGAACCTTTAGTTCTAGTAAAAAGAGCTCTGTAAAAGCAAGAGTCCTTTTTGCTTTTTTTATGCTTTCTTCGCTATCGGGAAAATGTAAATAATTTAATGCTTCGTCTCTTGTAAGAAAATTGTTTTTCTCTCTTATTGATAGAGGAAGAACCTCTTTAATGGGAGAAAGAAGGAGAAAAGCTTCCTTCATTGCATTTCTAATATCTTTTTGCTTTAAGGAGCCTCCAAGTGGATATATTGGGAGTATTGAACCTAAACCACTTTCTTCTTTTGTCCTTTTTATTTCGAAAGATGCTGTTTGATATACTCCATAGTTTTTTTGTATTGTGGCATTAAGAAACCAAGATGTATTGTCTCTAAGCATCTTCTCTAAAAATGGTCTATTGAAGCATAAAAGATTAATTTGTGTTCCATCATCATCAACAGCCAACACCTTTAGCGTCTTACCTTTTTTACTTGGAAAGGATGAGTGAGAGATAATTGTTATATGACAATTGACAGTTGGATTCGATATATCTGCATCTCGTATTTTTCTCTCTTCTCTCCTATCTTCATAACAGCGTGGTGCATAGAGAAGGAGGTCTTCTACAGACTCTATTCCGAGCGCCTTAAATTCGCTCTCTTTTACCTTGCCGATGTTTGGGAGAGAAGTGAGAGGATAGCTCATTTATAGGGGAATCCTTAATAAAAGAGAAGAAAGCCAAACTGTTAGATATCTAGTCATAAAATAGACAACGATAACAAGAATGAGTGAAATTATAGATACAGTCCTTTCACTTAATAGTTTCTTTCCTGATAAAGAGCGAACAAAATCGGTAACAAAGGAAGCGGAAGAAGCAACAGTGTAGGTTGCCATTCTTGTTTGGGGATTTGATGAGAAAGCTCCAATTACTTTAAAAATAAGAGCAATAAAGAGAACCCAGAAATAGACAGATAGGCCATAAGACCAGAAAGCCGTAAGGAAGATGTAGAGAACACGAGAAAGTGTTAATGTTCCATAATAACCATAGAATTGTAGAATGGATTCAAATACATATATAACACCAACTGCCAAAATCGGTGAAAAATCTAGCATTCCAATAGTGCTTTTTTTCCCTTTAAAGACGTTGAGATAAGGATCAACTAATCTTCCCATCCAATAGACATAGCTATTTCTTGCGTTATTTTTAGAAAACCAAGAAAAAATAATTCTTATCCAAAGAAGAATTGAATATGCATTTAGAACTCTTGCTAAAAAGAGTGAAATTTTCATTAATACTTCGTTATTAAGCATAAAGCCTCCATATAACAAAAGTTAGTTAACCCAGACTTTTTCGACAACACTTAAATTAGTGAGCATTTGGTATAGATTATGTGAATAATTTATGCCGTCCTTAGAGCTTAGAACTAATTCCTCGCGTCTATTTCCACTTATAGATAAATGTACCGGTAGTGGTCCTGGATTGTCCATTAATAGAGAATAAAGCTCAGATAAATACTCTTTATCTATTGATACATCTTTCTTAATTCTTATGTTCAGAAAATCTACAGCTAGTGGTTTTAAATCCTGTGGTGCCACAACATCTGAGATAATAAAAGTGTACTTGTCATTTTTATTATCAAAGCGACCAATAAAGCCATAGATATTGTCAACCTCAGTTTTTCCTTGAAGCTTTTCATAGGCTTTACTAAATATAGCTGCTTCTATTTCTCCTTCCTTTGTTTGTAGTGTCAAGAATGATAGCTTACTTCCATTCTTTTTAGAAATAACTACCTTTTGGCTTATGACAAGAGCAATTAACTGAGTTTCCTTATCTCGTGGAAATGTATCGGGATCTGAGAGATCTACTCTAATACATTCATTCAATTCTCTGCTGAATGTATCTAATGGATGGCCAGAGATATAGAAGCCTAGGAGCTCTTTTTCCATTTTGAGTTTTTCTATTAAAGGAAGTGGTTCTGCTTCCTTCATTACAAATTGATCCATCTCTTCTTCGTCTTCTGCTCCAAATAGAGAGAGCTGACCAAAAGCAGAGCGGTTCCTTTGTTCTTTGTCAAATTTTAAAGCATCATCAAGGTTACAAAGTAGTGTAGCTCTGTCTACACCAAGTTCATCAAAGCAACCTGTCTTTATTAATGACTCTAGAAGTCTTGTATTGAGAGTAGAGTCTTCTTGACGAGAAATAAAATCTATAAAGCTCTTATATTTTCCATTCTTTTCGCGTTCTTTTATAATAGTATCAACAACATTGGAGCCAACATTTTTTATTGCAGCTAAGCCATAAATAATTTCACCATTGTCTACGGTAAACTGTGTCTCCGAACGGTTAATTGAAGGTGGAATTACATTAATGCCATACTTAGGTGCAAGATTAAGGTATTCCTTAAATTTATCTGGGTTCCCCATTTCGTTTGTAAGGTTTGCAGCTAAGAACTCTGTGTTATAGTTCGCTTTTAGGTATGCTGTTTGATAGGCAATAATAGAGTAGGCAACGGCATGAGATTTGTTAAAGCCATAGCCTGCGAAAGGCTCTAGAATATGGAATATTTGTTCTGCATGTTCTTTGCTATGTCCTCTTTCAACAGCTCTTTTTGTAAAGATATCTAGCTGTTTTGCTAGTTCTTCTACCTTCTTTTTACCCATGATTCTTCTTAGGATATCTGCTTCACCTAAAGAATATCCTGCAATGATTTGGGCAGTCTGCATAACCTGCTCCTGGTATACTATGACACCATAGGTTGTCTTTAATATTGGTTCTAGAAGGGGATCTGGGTATTTAATCTTACTTGGATCCCATTTAGATGCAATGTAGTCATCAATAAATTGCATAGGACCTGGACGATAGAGAGCATTAAGAGCAACAAGCTCTTCAATGTTATTTGGTTGAGCTCGTCTTAAGATATCCTGCATTCCGCTAGATTCAAATTGGAACACACATGAGGAGTCTCCACGACAAAGCATATCAAATGTCTTTTTATCTCTTTCATCAATTTTGTTTAAATCAAAATTAGGCTCTCGTTTATGTATTAGGTCAACAGCATGTTTAATAAGAGTAAGTGTCTTTAGGCCTAAGAAGTCCATTTTTACAAGGCCACATTCTTCTATTTGAAGCATTGTATATTGGCTTGCTAGTCCACCTGTCTTTTGGTCTGGGACACAGAGTGGAACATACCTATCTAAAGGTTCTCTTCCAATAACAACACCTGCTGCATGCAAAGAAGTGTGTCTACTTAGGTTTTCTAGTCTCATTGCTGTGTCAAAAAGCTCTTCATAAACACCGCCGCGGTCTCTTATTTCTTTTAACTTTGGTTCGTAATTTAGAGCATCCTTGATATGCACTTTCTTTATGCCAGGTATTACATCTGGAACAAGGGCAGTTATTCTATTACTTTCTTCAAAAGGAATATCCAAGACTCTAGCAACATCTTTTACAACAGCTTTTGGCTTGAGAGTACCGAATGTAACAATTTGACCTACAGAATCGTGGCCATAGTGCTGAGTAACATAGTCGATTACCTCTCCTCTTCTTTCGAAACAGAAGTCAATATCAAAATCAGGAAGTGAAACTCTTTCTGGGTTTAAGAATCTTTCAAAGAGAAGATTATATTTGATTGGGTCTACATCTGTAATTGTTGTCGTATAGGCAACTAAGCTTCCTGCGCCACTTCCTCTTCCCGGACCGACTGGAATGCCATGTGTTTTTGCCCAGTGAATATAGTCTCTGACAATTAAGAAGTAAGCAGGGAATCCCATTTTCTTTATTATTTCTAGTTCGTGCTCTAATCTTTCAGTGAGAGACTTTTTTGTCTCTTCGTCTGCGTCGGGATAACGTGTTTTTAAGCCTTCATATGCTAAAGCAGTTAAGTATTCACCGTCATCCTTGTATTCCTTTGGAATTTCACACTTAGGAAGAACAGGACCAGGAAACTGTATTTCAAGATTACATCTACTAGCTATAACTGCTGTATTTTCTATTGCTTCAGGACACCATGAAAAGAGCTTTTCCATCTCCTCTGGAGTTCTAAAGTAGAATTCGCCTTCTTTATAGCGTAGTCTATTCTTATCTGTCTTTTTCGCCTGTGTTCCAATACAGATTAAAGTATCATGGGCATTAGAGTCATCCTTTTCTATGTAGTGAATATCGTTAGTACATACAAGAGGAACTCCCATTTCTTTAGCTAGTTTTGGTAAAACATCTAATATTATCTTGTCCTCATCTAGCCCATGATCTTGAAGCTCAAGATAGTATCTATCTCCAAAAAGATCCTTAAACCACTGTATTCTTTCCTTTGCTTTGTCTATTTTCTTTTCTAAAACAAGTCTAGGAATTTCTCCTGCAAGGCAGGCAGAAAGACAGATTAAATCTTCGCTATGACTTTTTAGTGTTTCGTCATCAATTCTAGGTTTATAGTAGTAACCTTCCTTCCAGCTAATTGAGTTAAGCTCCATTAGGTTGTGGTAGCCTTTATCACTCATTGCAATAAGAATTAAATGGAAATATTTTGAAGTTGGGTCTTTAACAAAACGATCATGTGTATAATAAAATTCTGTACCTACTAGTGGGTTTATACCATTCTTTTTACATTCTTTGTAAAAAGTGACAGCACCATACATATTGCCATGGTCTGTAATGGCAAGAGCTTTCATTCCAGTCTCTTTACATTTAGCAATGTATTTAGGAATAGATGCAGCACTATCTAATAGGGAAAAATCTGTGTGGTTGTGGAGATGTACAAAATTACTCACTTTTTCATCCTTGTCTCTTTAAATCATCATCATAATAAGAAGAAAATCTAATTCCTCTATTTTGAAGAACCTCTTCTGGCTCAGGGTTCAGTACTCGAGCATTTATTTTATTTGTCATGTCTTCAAATATATAATTTAGCCTAGCCTTTTGCATCATTGTGATATTTGGTGCAACAACATTTATAAAAGTATATGCAATATTTAAAAATTGGCTAAATTCTGTTCCACTTAGAGGGAAGTGAAGCTGCATAAAAATGTTATCTAAGTCCTTTGAATAGACAATACCTTGAAGAGGAAATGTGATAGCTAGATGTGGATTCGTAAGTGTTTCTTGGCCATTTTGTGCAGTAAATGAGACACTAACGGTGTTTTCAACATCGTCTATATATGAACCTTCTTCTTTAAAGTAGTAATAATCTTTAGGTTCACGCGAAACTCTTACTCTTGTGATTATGCTTCTTTCTGGAAGAGTAGTGATACCATTTTTTGTTTCATTAACAAGTAGTGAAATAGGAATCCATTTAGACTTTACTCTCTTTCTTCTTATATATCGAATTTCCGCATTGGCTCCAAGTACGATTAAGGAAGAAGGAATTGTAGTAATTGGATTCGTAGTTGCTATAGCTCCGCCAATTGTAACTCTAGATGTTAATAATGGACTTCCAATGGCTTCTATATTTTCTAATAGAAGCTTCGGAGTAAAGCTCTTTTCATTTTTATAGATATCATAGAGTGTAACGGCAGCTCCAACTTCAATCATTCTGTCGTTTCGTGATATTCTCTTTAATTCTTCAATTTCTCCAAGGTATAGTATTTCAGAGTCTGTTTCTCTAGATGGATAAGATTTTTCCCTTGTCATAATAGCAGTGCCACCAGCCCAAGGGGTAAGATTGGGATATCTGAGGGCTGTTTGGCTATATTCACTAAGGTTTTTTGGCATATGAATTGAGGGGGAATTAAGACTTTCGAACATTTCTCTTCCTTCTTATTTCTTTTGTTTTCTTTACAACAGAAAGGATATCACGAGTATCCATACATGAGCATTTTACAGCACTCATTATGCTTTTGATCTCTTTTGCATCTGTAATGTTACTAGCGATAATTGACTGAAAGATGATTGTACGAGAAGCGTAGCAGTCTTTACAAGGTTCTGCTCCAACGCTTTCATAGGCCTTTAATATATCCTTCATATCTCTTGATTTATGAAATTGGTCATATGTAACTATGTTCTTTCCCCTTAGCTCAAAGGCTGGAATCATGCAAGCAAGCTCTGCCTTGGAGTCAACCAAAACGGCACAGAGGCCACACATCTTTCCCTTGCAATGTGCAGTAACACTTTGGATGTCTAAGTTTTCTTGGAGAATAAGTGAAAGGGGCTTATTTGAATTAAGAGATAGGGTAAGTGTTTTACCATCAACGTTACAATCTATTTTCACTGTCTCCTCCTTTTAAATAGCGCTCTATATTTTTTGTATTTGATAGAGCTCCAATCTGGCCTTTTTCTCCAAATGCCTGCCAAAGTGCGCAAAGATAGGAGCTTACAACCAATGTTTTAACTGTATTATCGAGAGATGAATAAAGAGTTGCATCTCTTTTGTCTCTTGAAATTCTAATATCTATTTCAAAGTTATCAGATAGTTTTGCACCAATGTTAGTAAGTGAAGAAAGGGCTATCGATTTGATCCTATTTATTATTCTCTTGTTATAAGGAAGAACGATAGAACAATCGAGCCATAGTTTTTTAACCTCTGGTACTAGTGAGGTTTTTGGTATCTTTATCTCTGAAACAGCAACGCCGTGTCCCGAGTACTCGAATTCACAGGGCATTGATAGGTTCTGAGAATTAAATTTTAGGTCTAAGCATCCAGACACTTCCTGTTCTTCAACCATACTTGAGAGCTTCTTTGCCGCTTTCATTAATTGAGAGAGAAAGATCGCAGAATAAGAAGAAAGAATATCTGGTCCACTATCAACACTATTTTGCTCATCGGAAAAAATAAGTGTGGCATTAGGTGTTGAGGAAAGGAAGTTTTGTAATACCATATCCTTGAGCGTCTTGTCTTGGCTAATATATTGAGGAACAGAGCCGGTTATGCTGACATTTTTCTTACTTGTATAAGAGATCTGTCCGACAAATTGATTGTCTTTTGCTTCTGTCGTGCTAAAGCCTGCAATAGAAAGAGCTTGGCTAATGCCTATTCCAGATAAAAATCCTTGGAGCCCAAATTCACCACAGTGCAGGGAAGAAGAAAGCCACTTTCTATCGAAATCAGATCTCTTTTCCATTGTTTTAACTCTTTCTGTAAGGTCAGTTAAGTCATAGCTTGGTGCTGTTTCTGTAAATTTTGTTGCTTCTCTATTTGTCTCAAGAATGTACTTAAGTGGTGTTGTTCCAGCTTTTTGTGCAAGACGAGATGTTTGAAGAGAAGAGAGTGTGGAGCTAAAGGCGTAAATAGAAGAGCCTGCAAATAGAGATGGCGGATAAGGTGAATGTATTGTTCTAACAACTGCTTTAAAAGAAGAAAGATTGTACTTAGGAAGAATGGAGGCCATTATCTGTCTTTGTACTTCCTTACCCAGAAGTGCAAAAGCACCTTGGTCTACACTAATATCTATTTCTTCGTGCTTCGGCCTATTATTTTCATCTACCCACGTTGTGATATGACAATTTAGGCTTGATAGATAAGAGGAGCTCTCTTCTCTCATCTCGGAAGGAAGCTTAGTCTTCTGTGTAGCGAGAGAAGTAAAGGCTGCATATAAAGCAGGCGTTAACAGGTATTCATCGTAATGAGATAAATATTTTTGATTACTTATCTTTATGCTTTCTGGATTTAATTGTAGGGAAGAAGAGATTGTATTTTTGACCAGCTCCGGCCATTGAGTTGGACATTCTGTTATTATATTTCCATTATCTATCCATGATATAACATCATATTGGATACAAGGAGAAAGTCTCTTTTTGTCACTATAGAATGTAGTTTCAACTTTTTTTAAAGTCTCTTTTTCTTTGTCTATTTCTTCATTTTCATCTAAACCCCAGGAATAAAAAAGAGGGCTAGGCATATCATAGTATTCTTCACTTTCATTACATGGAGAAGTAATTACTTTAATCCTTTCTAAAGCAAGCTCTGTGCTTTCATAATCTGGACCAAATAAGACAAGAAGAGGTTGTCCTTTGTAGGCGATAAAAGAAGAAGCAAGAAGTGGTATTTTTTTACCAAAAATATAGATAGCATTTTCACCTGGAATGTCATTTGCAGTAAAAAGTGTGAATCGAGGATCAAGCTCTGGAATGTCAAATCCTTCCAGCTTTTGATTACCTTCTTTAGCTCTTAGCACCATGCCACAGCGCATGTTGAATCTTGAAAAAGTCTTGCGTTCTGCCATAAAAACAAGATAACACTTCTTTAGTGCTAAGTGCAAGGAAAGATGAGTTTGTGTTATAATGTGTAATATGGAAATAAAAGAAGAAATTAAGAGTCTTACTGAAAAGCTTAGCCTTTATCAAGATGAATATTACAAGAGGGGCATTTCCCTAGTTTCTGACCAAGAATATGATAGATTAACAGACCGTCTTATTGAATTAGAAAAAGAGTATCCAGAATATGCTCTTTTAAATTCTCCAACTAGAAGAGTTGGTTCTGATTTAACCAATGACTTTCCTGAAGTGGAGCATACAATTCCTGTTCTTTCTCTCGATAAGGCCTATTCGAAAGAAGAGGTTCTTTCTTTCTTTAATCGTTCAATTGAAAAGGAAAATGGACTCTTGTCTTTTGTTGCAGAAGAGAAGATCGATGGTATTTCGATGGTTCTATATTATGAAGATGGAATATTACAGCGAGCTGTTACAAGAGGTAATGGTCAAGTTGGAAATGACGTTACACCAAATATCGTGACAATTAAATCTGTTCCTCTATCGTTATCTGAACCACTTACTATAGCTGTTAGAGGAGAAGTGTATCTACCTAAAGCAGAGTTTGAACGAGTAAATAGTATGTTAGCTGAGGGCGAAAAGGCTGCAAATGCGCGTAATCTTGCTTCTGGTACAGTTAGACGCCAAAAATCAAAGGAGTGTGCGCGTATTCCTCTAGATATGTATTGCTACGAAGGCTTTTGGCTAGATAAGACAAAGGAGCCCAAAGACCATTTGCATATTCTAGCTAAATTAAAGGAACTAGGTTTTAGAATTAATCCAAACCTTGCTTTTATCTCCTCTCGCGTAGAAGAAGGAGAGAAGGAAGTGAGGGAGCTAGGCTTAAGCGCTAAAGTCTATTCCTTTGATTCTCTTGGTTCTTACATAGCTGATATGACAGAGAAAAGAGCAGAGCTTGATCATGAAATAGATGGGCTAGTATTTAAGATAAACGAACTAGATGTGAGAGAAGATTTGGGTTATACAGAGCACCATCCGAGATGGGCTATTGCATATAAATTTGAGTCTCCACAGGCTATTTCTGTTCTGCTTTCTGTGACGTGCCAGGTAGGTCGAAGTGGAAGAATTACGCCGGTAGCTGAAATAAAGAGTGTACCTCTTTCGGGCTCAGTAATAAAAAGAGCAACTCTTCATAATCAAGAATACATTGATTCTCTAGAGCTTTGTATTGGTGATACAATCTCTCTTACTAAAAGAGGTGATGTCATCCCTGCAGTAGATGAAGTTATAGAGAAAAATGAAGAAGGTAATACTACTTATGTTATTCCTCCAAATTGCCCATGCTGTGGTTCTGCTTTAGAAAAGAGGGGAGCCCACTTATTCTGCCCTAATTATAACTGTCCAGATGTTGTTAAAGCTCGTATTTCTTATTTTGCTTCTCGTGATCAAATGGATATTGAAACACTTGGACCAAAGACAGTTGAAATACTCTATGACAATAAGATACTTGAGAGCGTAGAAGATATATATACCTGTGATTATACGGCTGCAATAGGGCTTCCAGGTATTGGCGAAAAGACAATAAGAGGAATAGAAAAGAGCGTAGAGGAATCAAAAAATAGACCATACGTTACAGTTCTTTCTTCTCTTGGTATCCCAGATTTAGGTAAGAAGAATGCTGAGTTATTACTTAAAGGTGGTTTTGATTCTATTGATAAAATTAGACTTACGGCATCTCTTGAGGATTACAATGCTTTTACTTCTATAAAGGGAATTGGGGTAGAGACAGCAAAGACACTTGTTAAAACATTCTCAGACCAAAGATTTTTGGATATGGTTAATTCTCTTAGATTGTCTTCTTTGCATTTTTCTGCCGATATGGATAAAACAGAAGAAGATGATTACCCTCAAATCTTTACTGGCCAAGTATGGTGTATAACAGGTTCCTTTGAGCACTTCAATCCAAGAAGCAAGGCTGCAATAGAAATAGAGAAGAGAGGAGGAAGAGTCTCTAGTAGTGTTACAGGAAAGACTACACATCTTCTCTCTGGTAAAAATGGTGGTAGTAAGATTGCTGATGCGATGAAGAATGGAGTGACGATAATAGACGAGAAAGCATTTACTTCAATGATTGGAATAGAAGAAGAGAAAACAGAAGATAAAGATGGATATCTTTTTTAAAAAAATTTTAAAAAAAATATTGGCGACACTGCTTTTAGTCCTTATTCTTTCATTAATTTAATTTTTTTTAATTACAGGAGGAACAGGAAATGAATGTTCTAGCTCAAGAATTAAATGAAACTTTAAAGTCTTCTTGCATTTATAATTTGCTTTCTACTAGGGGAAAAGATATGTATTTCCCAAAGGGTATTGTTGCTCAATCTGCAGAAGCGGGAGAGAAGGCGAAGCTATACAATGCGACTGTCGGTCTAGCAACGACAAAAGGAGAACCTTTTTGTTTATCAGACATCTATTCTCAGTTTTCTTCTGCTTTAAAAAAATCTGAAATCTTTTCTTATGCTCCAGGCGGCGGGGACAGAGCACTAAGAGCTCTATGGAGGGAGAAAATATTTGAGAAGAATCCAACTCTCAAAGGAAAGAATATCTCCTCTTCTCTTGTCACTTCCGGTCTAACTCATACTATATCTCTAATAGCACTTCTCTTTGTTGATAGAGGTGATGAGGTTGTGTGCCCAGATCTCTATTGGGATAATTACCAGTTAATATTTGAAGATTCATCCGGCGGTATCCTTAAAACCTTTAAATGCTTTGATAGTGAAGGAAGGTTCAACACTAAGGGAATGAAAAAAGCCTTAATGGAAACAAAGGGTGATAGTGCTCGTATTATTTTGAATTTTCCTAATAATCCTACAGGATATTCTCCATCAAAAGAAGAAAGAGAAGAAATTGTAGAAGCAATAAAGGAGGTCGCAGAAACAGGCAAAAAGGTACTCGTTATCTGTGATGATGCTTATTTTGGTCTGTTTTATGAAGATGATACAGAAAAGGAATCTCTTTTTTCATATCTAGCAGATGCTTCTTCAAATATCTTGGCAATCAAGGGTGATGCTGCGACTAAAGAGGAAATGGTTTGGGGCTTTAGAGTAGGCTTTATTACGTTTGCTTCTGCTTCTTTAAAAAAAGAGGAGATAGAAGCACTGGAGAAAAAGATACTGGGTGCTATTAGATGTACTGTATCTAATTGTGATAGGCCAGGACAATCATTGCTACTTAGAGCAATGACTGATGGAAAGCATTATTTAGAGGATAAGGAAATACTCTATTCTTCCATGGAAAAAAGATACAAAACAGTTAAGAAAGCAGTACTTAAGCATAAAGAGGACAGTTTAATAGTTCCTTATCCATTTAACTCTGGTTATTTTATGGCTTTTGATACCTTAGGTAAAAACGCAGAAGAATTACGCATGTTTCTTCTAGATAAGTATAAAATAGGAACTATAAACATAATGGGTCACTCTCTTCGCTTAGCTTATTGCTCTGTAGAAGAGGAGAATTTAGAAAATCTTGTAGATACTGTTTATAAGGCAGCAGGGGAGTTATGGAGTTAGATACAAAGATTTATTTAGTCGATGAAAACGGCGAAAAATTTATGGGAATAGGTGTTCTTTGGCTACTAGAAGCTATTGGAGATGGATATTCCTTACGTTCTGCTGCTGCTAAGATGAATCTCTCTTACTCCAAGGCGTACTCGATGCTTAATCGGCTTGAAAAAACTGTTGGCGTTAATTTTGTTGAACATAAAAGAGGTGGAGCTCAGCGACAGGGTGTGGTCTTAACGGATTTTGCCCGAAATTATATTGAGCTATATAAGGACTTTCAAAAAAAAGCCAAAGAAGCTTCTTATGCTGTATTTAAGGAATATAAGAAAAAGGTTGATGAATTAATAAAGGAGAAAGCTAAGGATGATTAAGCAACTTTTCAATATCGATAGAATAGGAGAAGCAAAGATAGATTCTCCAATTCAAATGTCTCTTAGTAGTGGAGATGGTAGAGCTGATTATGTTGAAGATAGCGATAAGATCTATTTAAACATCGACCATAAAGAAAACGGAGAAGAAGAGATAGAAGATGTGCTTGAATTAGCAGGTCCAAGAAAGAAAATCTACTTCAATCCCAATAGAGTTCATGTTGCTATATGTACCTGTGGTGGCATCTGTCCAGGTCTTAATAATGTTATTAGAAGTGTTGTACGTTGTTTTTGGTATAGGTATGGTGTAAGGAGAATTTCCGGTATTCCTTTTGGGTACCTTGGGCTTCTTGCTGATTCACCATGGCCAATGATTCCCCTCAATCCCGATGTCGTTGATGATATACAAGAAAAGGGTGGTACTATTCTAGGTTCTGCTAGGGGAGGAGGACAAAAGGTTGGTGAGATTGTTGATACTTTAGAGCGACAAAACATTAATATTCTTATAACAATAGGTGGAGATGGAACGCTTAAGGGAGCAAATGCTATTGGAGAAGAAATAAAGAAAAGAGGATTGAAAATAGCAGTAGTAGGAGTACCTAAGACAATAGATAATGATTTGTCCTTCATTGATACTTCCTTTGGCTTTGATACTGCTGTTTCTTCTGCCGTTCCAGCTGTAAGGGGCGCTCACGTAGAGGCAAAGAGTGCATATAATGGAATAGGACTGGTAAAAGTAATGGGAAGAGAGTCTGGCTTTATAGCAGCTCATACTTCCCTAGCTCAAAGTGATGTAAATTTTTGTCTCATTCCAGAAAATCCATTTGATTTGGAAGGTCCTAATGGTCTATTGGAGCATTTAAAGAAAAGATTGCTTGACCGCGGACATGCTGTCATTCTTGTTGCAGAAGGAGCAGGTACTAACTTAATACCTCCAACGGGCGAAGTTGACGCAGGTGGAAACTTAAAATATAAGGATATCGGAGTATTCCTAAAAGATAAGATTAAAGAGTATTTTCAAGAAGAAGGGATACCAACATCAATTAAGTATATTGATCCTTCCTACATTATTCGTTCTACTCCTGCAAACAGCTATGATTCAATTTACTGTGCTCGACTAGGCGCACATGCTGTCCATGCTGCGATGGCAGGAAAGACACAATGTATTGCTTCCTCTGTAAATAATAGGTTCGTTTATATTCCAATTAAAGCAGCTGTTGCAAAACGTAATCACGTTAATACAGAAGGTGCACTCTGGCGAGATGTGCTTGAAAATACAAGGCAGCCAGTTTCCATGAAAAACTAAGGAGATGTAATGTCAAAAGGTTTTAAGGTTGAATTTGATATAGAAAAGGTTGAAGAATATATCCTCAGCATGAATCCGTATTTTGATATAATTCCACTTAAAGTAACTTTTTCTTTCTCATCTTTTTCTCCCTTAGATCTTGAAAAATTAAAAGAATTAGCTAATGTCGAGAATGGAATAATTGAAAGATGGATTTTAGTTCCCGATAGCTGTTCTTTGGGAATATTGAAGTACATTATTCAGCGTGCTTTTGGCCTTAATCCTAATGTTTTTTATAGCTATTTTACTCTTCCCTCGAATGAGGTAAATAGATCGTTTTCCTCTCTCTCTGATATGTTGTCATGCTGTGGTTCTATTTTTGATAATCCTGAGGATGTTGGATACGAGATGATGCTAGAAGAGGAATCCTTAGATGATAAGAATATGATTCCTCCTCTTTCTGTCGCTATGTATAGTACTCCCTTTGAGTGGAAAAAAGTACAAGAGATGTTAAAAGCAGAGCTATCTGATATTCTCAAGGACGGGCTGTTATATGAAGGTAAAAAGGTAAAAGTTGAAGAGCTGCCACCTTCTTTAAGCTTATTACAGGGGAAAACAAAGACAAAAGATTTTGAGTGGTCGGAAAAGCTGTGTGAAAATCTAGAGATAAGAGATGTGCTTCTTTCTCCTCAGCAAAGGTATACTGATGTCAAAAAGCGACCTAAGGAGATAAGACAGTCACATGTTAAGAGATATAAACGGGCTATTCCTTTTACAAGAGAGATATATTTAGAGTGTGAAACAAAGGATGAGGCCGGCTTTGAATTTAAGGTAGAAAAGCTTGAGAATATTTATTCACTTTTTGAAGATGATTTATTAACTGTAGATGAATACTTTGAATCTTGTCAGTATGTAACAAGAACAGAAAGAGCTGACTGTATCTATAAAAATGGATATGACCTTTTTGGTGTTTCTCCTGAGTTTTATTACCTTATTCTTCTTGGCTGGCATCAAAAGAGTGGACTTCTATTGGAAGATAATAAGACTATTTATCAGCATTTAAAGGATTTAGGATGGCGAGAGCCATATATGGATTTAAAGAAGGTTTTAAGATGAAGGTTCTTGTTTATGGTTCTATTAATATTGATTTAAGTTTTTATCTCGACCATTTAGTAAAGGAAGGTGAAACTATTTCCTCTAATGCTTTTATTAAGGGTGCAGGCGGAAAGGGTGCGAATCAGGCATCTGCCTTAGGAAAAGCCTTTGGTGAAAAAGGGTTAGTTTATTTAGCTGGAAAAACAGGAAAGGATGCCTCCTTTATTCTTGAAAAACTAAATGAAAATAATGTTGATACAGCCTTTGTCTATAACTCTCTGTATAGCGGACAAGCTATCATTGAGATAGACAAAGAGGGGCAGAATTCAATTATTTTGTATGGTGGCGGAAATAAGGAAATTGAAAAAAAGGAAATAGACGAAGTCTTTTCTTATTTTAACAAAGGCGATTACCTTGTGCTTAATGGCGAGATAAACAACCTAGACTACATTTATGATTTAGGGCTTAAGAAGGAGATGAAAATTGTTGTTAATCCATCTCCTTTAACAGAGGAAATACTCTCTCTTCCTTTAGAAAAGGCAACAGTTATCATTTTAAATGAAGTTGAAGCCAGCTCAATTACAAGGCTAAATGTAGATGATGAAAAGAGCATAGTCTCTTCTTTAAGAGAAAGATTTCCTAATTCTGAAGTAGTACTAACACTGGGAGACAAAGGTTCCTACTATTGTTTTAAACAGGAAACTATCTACCAGCCAATATTTAAAGTTGATGCTGTGGACTGTGTTGGTGCCGGAGATACTTTTTTAGGTTATTTTCTTGCTTCTCGCATTAAAGGGCTTGATGCTAAAACTAGTCTTGAAAAAGCTTCTTTCGCTTCATCTATTACAGTGCAAAGGCATGGTGCAATGGATGCAATGCCTAAAAGCATAGAGGTTTTTGTTTAGTCGCCCTATTATTTAGCTATTAAACAATTTGAGTAAACACCTTCATTATTGTACAATAGAGGAGTCGGTCATGTTAAAAGGAGAATAATATGCCAGATTCATTCGATTACTCGATTGTGCAGAAGGCTATTGATGATGCAAAAGAATCAAAATCATCAATTATTGCAATCTTGCAAAGCGTACAAGAGCATTATCATTATTTACCACAGGAAATTTTTCCTTATTTGGCAGAAAAGCTAGGTGTTAGTGAGGCTCGTATTTATAGCGTTGCTACTTTCTATGAGAATTTCTCTTTAGAGAAGAAAGGAAAGTACGTCATTAAGTTCTGTGATGGAACAGCTTGTCACGTTAGAGGCTCAGTTCCAATTCTTGAAAAAGTTAGATCCGAACTTGGCGTCAATGAAAAAAAGAAAACAACTGATGATCAAATGTTTACAGTTGAGACAGTCTCATGTCTTGGGGCTTGTGGATTAGCTCCTGTTATGACAGTAAATGATGAAGTTCACCCTTCGATGACTCCTAATAAGGCATTGGAAGTAATCCGAAGCATAAAGGAAAAAGAGGAGAGTGCAAAATGAAGATTAAAGATAGGTGTGAACTGAATAAGCTTAGAGAAGAGTTTAAAAAGGGATACGAGAATCAGACAAAAAAAATTATTGTCTGTGGTGGTACTGGTTGTGTAGCTGGTGGATCTTTAAATATATATGAAAACCTCAAAGCTGAAATGGAAAAGCAGGGCCTCTATGTCTCTGTTACTCTCGAAAAAGAACCACATGACAAAGAGATAGGACTTAAAAAGAGCGGATGCCATGGTTTTTGTGAAATGGGTCCACTTGTCAGAATTGAACCACAGGGCTGGCTTTATACTAAAGTAAAAATAGATGATTGTGCTGAAATTATTGAAAAGACAATAAAGAATGGTGAATGTATCGATCGTCTTGCTTATAAAATTGGTGATACCGTATATAGAAAGCAGGAAGAAATTCCATTTTATAAGCAGCAGTCTAGAATGGTTTTAGAGCATTGTGGAAAGATAGATGCAGATAGCCTTAAAGAGTATCTTGCTATCGGTGGCTACGAAGCCTTCTGTAAGGCTCTTTTTGATATGTCCGGAGATGACGTAATTAGCGAGATATCAAAATCTGTTTTGCGTGGCCGTGGCGGCGGAGGATTCCCAACAGGAAAAAAGTGGGAACAGGTCAAAAGAGCTAAAGGCGAGAAAAAATATGTAGTTTGTAATGGAGATGAGGGAGACCCAGGTGCTTTCATGGATAGATCTATCATGGAAGGTGACCCCCATAGACTACTTGAAGGTATGATGATTGCTGGTGTTGCTGTTGGTGCAACAGAAGGCTACATCTATGTTAGAGCAGAGTATCCTCTTGCAGTTAAGAGATTACAGAGAGCAATTGAGCAAGATTTAGAATATGGTATTCTTGGCTCTAATATCTTAGGTTCAAATTTCTCTTTCAATATTCATATTGCCAAGGGCGCTGGTGCTTTCGTTTGTGGTGAAGGCTCTGCCTTAACTGCTTCTATTGAAGGTAAGAGAGGCTTTCCAAGAGTAAAACCACCTCGTACAACAGAGCATGGTCTTTTTGACTCTCCTACAGTTCTAAACAATGTTGAAACATTTGCAGCTGTTTCCCAGATAATTAATAGAGGATCTTCCTGGTATCTGTCTGTTGGTACTCCAACATCCCCAGGTACAAAAGCCTTTGCATTAACAGGTAATATCACTAACACTGGTCTTATAGAAGTACCAATGGGAACAACGCTACGTAAGATTATCTTCGATATTGGTGGTGGAATGAGAGGCGACGGAGAGTTTAAGGCTGTCCAAATCGGTGGACCTTCGGGTGCATGTTTAACTAAGGATCACTTAGATCTTCCTCTTGATTTTGATAATCTCAAAAAAATTGGAGCTATGATTGGTTCTGGCGGACTTGTTGTTATGGATAGTCACACATGTATGGTAGAGGTTGCTAGATTCTTCATGCACTTTACCCAGAATGAATCATGTGGTAAATGTGTTCCTTGCCGTGAAGGTACAAAGAGAATGCTAGAAATACTTGAGCGTATTGTTGACGGTAATGGTAAAGATGGTGATATTGAGTTACTGGAAGAGCTTAGTGATACTATTTCCCATACAGCTCTCTGCGGACTAGGTAAGAGTGCTCCTAATCCTGTAATGAGTACAATTAAATATTTCAGGGATGAGTATGAAGCACACATCTATGAAAAGAGATGTCCTTCCGGACAGTGTCAGAAATTAAAGAAGATTTATATCGACCCAGAGCTATGTAAGGGATGCTCTGCATGTTCAAGAAAGTGTCCTGTTTCTGCTATTTCTGGAAAGATTAAAGAACCATTCAAGATTGATCTAGAAAAGTGTATTCGCTGTGGTACATGTATCTCAACATGTAAGTTCAACGCTATTAAGGAGGCATGAGGATGAATACAGATTATATGTACGTTGATGGAATGCCTGTTGCAATTGATGGCGAAAAGAATATGCTTCAGGTTATAAGAAAAACAGGAGTTAAATTACCAACATTTTGTTACCATACAGATCTTTCAATCTATGGTGCCTGCAGAATGTGTATGGTAGAAGATGAGAGAGGAAATCTCTTTACGGCTTGTTCTACTCCTCCAAAAGCAGGCATGAGTATTAAGACAAACACTCAGCGCCTACGTAAGTATAGAAAGAATATTCTTGAACTACTTTTGGCTAACCATTGTAGAGATTGTACAACATGTGTAAATAACAAGGCATGTAAGCTTCAGGATTTAGCTTTTAGATTCAATATTGAAGGCGTTAGATTCCCTAATAGATTTGAAGAAAATAGAGTTGAAAACTCATCTGAATGCATTGTTTTCGATTCAGGTAAGTGTATTCTTTGTGGCGACTGCGTAAGAACCTGTCATGAAGTACAGAATGTTGGCGCTATTGATTTTGCCTTCCGTGGTTCTAAGATGATTATTTCTACAGCCTTTGGTAAACCACTTTCTGAAACACAATGTGTTGGTTGTGGACAGTGTTCTGTTGCTTGTCCAACAGGTGCTATTATGCCTCGTTCTGATATTCAGAAGGTATGGAAGGCTATCTCGGACCCATCTGTTAAAACAGTTGTACAAGTGGCTCCTGCTGTTAGAGTTGCTATGGGCAATATTCAAGGTATTTCAGAAGGAGTTGATGTCTCTGGTAAAATCTTTGCAGCTCTCAGAAAGATGGGATTTGATGAAGTTTATGATACTTCCTTCAGTGCAGATATGACAGTTATTGAAGAATCTAAAGAGCTCTTAGAGCGTCTTGAGAAGGGAGAAAATCTTCCAATAATTACATCTTGCTGTCCTGGTTGGGTTCAGTATTGTGAGAAAAAGCATCCTGAACTATTGGATAATGTATCATCCTGTCGTTCTCCAATGCAGATGTTTGCTTCTGTCATAAAGAGTGAAAGAAAGGAAGAAGGCAAAAAGCTATTTAGTGTTGCTGTTATGCCTTGTACTGCTAAGAAGTTCGAAGCTCAAAGAGATGAGTTTAAGAATGAAGATGGCTCATACAATGTAGATGCTGTAATTACAACAGAAGAGTTAACTCATATGTTTAGAGAAGCAGGTATACTTCTTAATGAGCTAGATCCAGAAAATGTTGATCAGCCATATGATTCTTCTTCGGGTTCTGGCGTTATCTTTGGTGTAACTGGTGGCGTTACTGAAGCTGTTTTAAGATATGTAATGAGCGACAAATCTCGTTCTTCTTTGATGAAAATAGCTAATTTAGGAGAAAGAGGAACAGATGGTATTAAGGTCTTTGATTGCACAACAGATGATGGTATTTCTCTCCACGTTGGTGTCGCAAACGGACTAGCTAATGCAGAGAAGCTTCTTTCTGATATGAAGAATGGTGAGAAGTTTGATGTAATTGAGATTATGGCTTGTCCTGGTGGTTGTGTTGCAGGCGGTGGTCAGCCATTTGCTCATTCAGGAGTACGTAAGAATAGAGGAAAGGGTCTTTATAATTCAGATAAGATGCTATCTCTCAAGCATTCTGAAGATAATAAGGCTTTAAAGGAGCTTTATTCTAGATTACTCAATGGTAAAGAGCATTCGCTGTTACACGTTTCTTATAAACACTAAGCTTAATAGCCCCGAAAAGGGGCTATTAAAATTCATATGAACAATCTGTTATACTTAAAAGAATTATATGAGTAATATAAAAAATTTTTAAAATTTTTTTGTAAAAGCAATTTACATTCTTAAAGTGAACGTTTATATTCCGATTATAGAGATTCAATTTTTTTCTTGTTTGAATTTCTGTAACCTCCTTTTGTTCCCCACACGGTTTCCTCCTTTTTTGCCGAATGTGGGGTTTTTTTTATATATATCTATCGTTTTTACTTTCTCTTTTTACAATAATATAGGAGAAAGTAAACAGAATTATTATGAATAGAATAAAAGTTATCGTTGGAGAGTATGTTGTAGTATTAGAGCAGACATAGTCGTATGTACCATGAAGTAAAATTGGGACTAATAGAGAAAGAATTGTTGCTGCTACTGATAAAAATGTTGAACCCTCATTAGAATACTTTTTACTTATTCCATACCATAATCCCATAAAGACAGAGAATGAAGCGTGACCTGGAATTGCGGTAAAGGCTCTTGTAAAAGCAGTAGAGAGACCAAAACGAAATACATATAGAATGTTTTCCCATAGAGCAAAGCCCATAGAAACTGATACAGCATATACTATTGCGTCATACTTACAGTTAAACTCTATATTGTTCCAGGTTTTTCTTCTTAAAAGGATGTATTTTGATGTCTCCTCAGAAAGAGCAACAACTATATAATAGAAGACTATATTATAAAGCTTTGTATTTTGGGTAATGAAAAGAGGAAGTAGGTAGGAGCCCAATTGCTCAAGTAGTGTTGCAATTATGGTGGAAAAAATACCGCTAAAAATAAGTATTAATATTAGTCTTGGATTCTCTTTTTCTAATCTGTCATTCTTATAAATGTTTAGTAAAAGAATGATTGATGGTAGAATTGCAGCCATTATTAAAATATTTTTTGGGGTTAACAAAAAGTATAACATTGTGGGTTATTGTAAATTCCTTGTAAAAAATTTAGATTAATATAAACAAAAATAACGGTATAATGTAACATCAATATTAAATATTGAACAAGTTTGTTAATATTGCGTAGAGCCTTTTGATTGTTAGCACTCCCCCCCCCTTGATAAAGTAGTTGGCAGTTAAAAAGGCTCTATTTTTTTAAGATTTAGCCTTCTTTATTTTTTTTAGTTCTTTTTGGGATACGAAGGTTATAGAATCTGCGTTCTTACCATTAATAAAGAGCCAGATTACTCTCTCGCATTCTTTTCTTCCTTTTGCTTTTTTGAAAGGTAAAAAGCCATGCATAGCACCATCGGCTATTAATACGTTAGCCTTTGTTCCTCCATTTTCTAAGGCTTCCTTATATAAGAGGGCATCATCTCTCAATGGGTCTATTTCTGCTCCTATAATTAGAGTTTGTGGTAGGCGTGATAAATCAAGAGAGAGAAGAGGTGACATTAATGGAGACAGACTGTCCTTAACTTCTCTTGAGTAGTTTTTAATGTACCAACCAAGCATTTTTTGTGTTAGAACAGGTGTTTCTTTATAGCTCTCCATTGATTGTGTTCTAAGTCTGCCATCTGTCATTGGGTAGAGCATTAGTACTCCGTTTGGTTGTGGTCCCTTTCTGTCTCTAAGAAGTATTGATGTTGTTGCAGCGAGAGTTGCACCAAAGCCGTCACCGGCAATATAAATTCTATCTGTATCTATCTTCCAATATTTTACTCCTTCCATCGCCCACAAAACAGAATCGTAGCAATCCTCGATAGCTGTTGGAAACTTATAGCCTTGTCCTATCCTATAGTCTACTAAGAGAACAGCACAGCCAACGGATGCAGCAAAATGCTTAAGGTATGTGGAATAGAAGTCCATATTAGAGTGGAACCATCCTCCACCATGGAAGAAAATAACTAAAGGAATGTTCCCTTTTTCTTGTAATTTTTGATTAACAAGATAGTAAGATGTAATTGTACTACCATCTGCAACAGGGATAATGAAGGTAGTTGAGCTTATAGAACGCGGGGCCTTCACTAAGTATTTAGACTTTATCCGCTGTGAATAAGCTGTATTATTTAAATCTTTTATTTCATCAGGAGTGAGAGATTCTGGCTGAAGGGGAAAGAAAAAGTTAGCACCTTCAATAAAAGATCTATCACTCCTGTCAAGTGTTTCTTTTAACATAACACAATTGTCGTACAAAATGTTCAATAAAGCAATAATTAACTACCTATTTATTTGCTAATCAAACAGTTAAACAATATTTTTTGCTGGATAAAGTGGGTCACTTGTAAATTGAAGTCCAAGTTTTCTCAACCCAGCACTATCTCCTGGAGACGGAATGTGTGTCATATGTACATCCATTCCTTTTAAGTTTGGAAGCTCCTCTAGGGCCTTAGCACTATCTTCATTTTCTGCTGCTGACATAGCTAAAGCTATTAGTGTTTCATCTAGGTTTAGAGAAACTCCTTTTCCGGAGAGTAAATCTCTCTTCATTTTTGTGATAGATGAAATGACATTATTACTGATAAGATCTTTTTCTTTATCAATACCAGCCATAACTTTAAGAGCGTTTAAAACTAAAGCGCTAGAAGCGTGAAGGATTATAGAGTTATGAGCTGTAACTATTCTACCATCTGGAAGAGAGATAGCTGCTGCACAAACAGTTCCATTCTTTCCTTTTCCATTTTTGATTGCTTCTTTAAGTGCATTTCGTGCAGGATCAACAACATTCCTCATGTGCTCGTTTAATCCTACTTTATCCATAATAGTTGTCATTCTTGTTACAACATCCTCGTCACATAATCCGCTAGCATAATCTGTAAGGGTTTTAAAGTATCTTCTAATTATTTCCTGTTTACCTGCTTCAACACAGACTTCGTTATCTGTTATGCCAAAGCCACAACGGTTAACACCCATATCTGTTGGAGATTTATATTGGCATTCTTTCTCACTTATTCGTTCAATAATCTTTTTTAAAAGAGGAAAGGCCTCTAAATCTCTGTTGTAGTTAACAGCAAGTTCTCCATATGCATTGAGATGAAAGTGGTCAATTAAGTTTATATCGGCTAAGTCCACTGTTGCTGCTTCGTATGCAACATTTACAGGATGGTCTAGGCTTAAATTCCAAATAGGAAATGTCTCTAATTTAGAGTAATTGGCATGTAAGCCCATTTTTGCTTCATGATACATTTGATTGAGGCATGTTGCTAGCTTTCCACTTCCGGGTCCTGGAGCTGTGACAACTACAACAGGAGCATCAACTTTTATATATTCATTACTGCCGTATCCTGCATCTGAAACAACTAAGTCAATATTAGAAGGGTAGCCAGGAGTAGCAGAGTGTGTATAGACCTTAATGCCCATTCTTTCTAATTTTGTTTTAAAGAGTACTGCTGATGGTTGACCTTCAAAGCGTGTAATAACAACTTTATTGCATACTAGAGAATAACGAGCAAAATCATCTATCATCTTTAAAACATCTGCATCATAGCTGATGCCAAAGTCACCTCTGATTTTTCTTCTTTCTATATCGCCTGCATATATGCATATTATAATATCTAGGTGTTCTTTAAGAGACTGGAAGACCTTCATTTTATTGTTTGGATCGAAGCCCGGAAGGACACGTGAAGCGTGAAGATCATAGAGCAATTTACCACCGCATTCGATGTAGAGTCTTCCTTGAGTGTTGTGAACACGTTCAAGAATGTACCTAGTTTGTTCTTCAACATATTTTTTGCTGTCAAAACCGATTTTTGCCATAAAAGCCTCCATATTTAGTATTATATAGTTAGATAAAAAGCCCTTCGATAGGAAGGGCTTGTTTTTACTTTAAGAGTGAAGAGAATGCTGTTAGAAGCTTGTCCCCCTCGCATCCATTGAGTACTTTCTTTGCTAGTTTCTTTCCTAGCTGTACACCTTCTTGGTCGAATGAATTTATATTCCATAAGAAGCCTTGGAACATTACCTTGTTTTCGTAGTGTGAGAGAAGGGCACCTAGAGAGGATGGTGTTAGTTTTTCTCCGCATATTAATGAGGATGGTCTTTCTCCACTAAATTCCTTATTAGGATTAGAATCTTCCTTTCCTAGAGCGAAGGCAACAATTTGGGCAACAAGATTAGCATTTAGCTTTTCTTGGCTAGTTGAGCCATCAGTTTCTATATCGAGAGAACGCTGACTATTTTTAAATCCTATGAATTGAAGAGGAATTATATCTGTTCCTTGATGTAATAGCTGGTAGAAGCTGTGCTGTCCATTTGTTCCTGGCTCTCCGAAAATTACAGGTCCGGTAGGGTATTCAAGTGCTTCTCCGTTTCTATTAACGTGCTTACCGTTTGATTCCATATCTAGCTGCTGAAGATGAGCAGGAAAGCGCGAGAGTGCTTGAGAATATGGAAGAATAGCCGTGGAAGGATAGTTAAGAACATTACGTAAATATAAACCGCAAAGAGCATCCATAAGAGATGGGTTTTTATATATACTCTTATTTTTAGCTAGAACATCTTCTTCGTGGGCACCCTTCAAAAGCGCTTTAAATGTACTAAAGCCATAAGAAAGTGATAGAACTAGTCCCCCAACAGCAGATGTTGATGAGTATCTTCCGCCAATATAGTCATCAATAAAGAAGGAAGCAAGCATTGAAGAATCTTGAGCAAGAGGGGAGGTTTTACTTGTTACAGCAACCATATGCTTTGATGCGTCAAAGCCTGCTATCGGAGACCTCTTTAATACATCAAGAACGAGATCTCTATTTGTTAGTGTTTCTTGTGTTGTTCCAGATTTTGATACAAGAATAAAGAGTGTTTTTTCAAGATTTAGGTTTTCAATTACCTCTGCAGCATCATCGGGGTCAACATTAGAAATAAATTTTGCTTCAAGAGTTTTGACTTTGCTTCCTTTAGCCCAACCCTTTAGTGCGATATATAGTGCTCTTGGCCCAAGATCTGAACCACCGATACCTATTTGACAGATAGTTGTGAATTTTTTACCTGTAGAGCCTTTGATCTTTCCGCTTCTAACAAGAGTAGAGAATTCTTTGATTTTTTCTGCTTCCTTAGAATAGAAAAACTCTTTGTTTTCACCATCTACTTCAATAGCTTTTTTTAATACGTTACCTCTTGTAAGGTGATGTAGAACAAGCCTGTTTTCTCCAGTGTTCATTCTTTCACCACTTAAAAGTGCTTTGTATTTTTCTATAACCTCCATTTCGTCTGACAGCTTTTGGAAGTCCTTGATAATCTTTTCATCTACAGGAAGAGCTGCATAATTGTAATATAAGCCACCTCCCATTTTAATTGAAGAAGAGAGAATTCTATCCTCGCTAAGAATATCCTTTATATTTACTTTTTTATCATCCTTTAAGCATTTAAAGGATTTGGCTTCTGTTAGGTTTTTGTATTCCATACATTACTCCTTTATTTCAGGTATTCTTGAATTAAATGACTCAAGAAGATCTTCTTTTGTCATTCCTTCTCTTAGAATGAGGAAAATAGTATCATCTCCGGCAAGAGAACCAAGGATTTCTGGTAGCGAAAGAACATCAAGTGCAAAGCCTACACTATTAGCGTGTCCTGGTCTTGTTTTAATAACTCCAACGTTGCCAGAGAATTCTATTGAAATAATACCTCTTCTTACGTCCTGGATATAGCTTTTTTCAGATTCACTGATTAAGTCTTTTTCCGGAAGAGCATAGTAATAACCTGACCAACCATCACTTATTTTGCCAACCTTAAGCATCTTTAAGTCTCTAGAAAGAGTCGCCTGTGTTACGTTATAACCTTCTTTGGATAATAAGTCTAGGAGAGTATCTTGGTTATCGATTCTATTATTTTTGATAATATCTTTTAGTGTGGAGAGTCTGTTATTTCTTTCTTTCATATTTTAATTAAGCTCCCTGTATATTTTTGTATGAATATACAATTCTTATTCATCATAATTACTATAACCGACAGTTTCAAGAATTCAATATTTCTTTTCAAAGATAATAAATGTATCTTTTTTCATGTTGAGTCTTTTTTTTAAAGAGGATATAAGGTTTACTAGTTGTCATGAATGATTGTTGGATTGTTGTTTTCTGCTTTTTATATATTACGAGTGAAGTTTTTCTATCTTTTCTTCTTCATCATTTTTTTTCCCTTAGTAGTGAAGGGACAAGAAAGCTTATACACATTCTAACTTCATTTGTAATTATTCCTGTTGAATTATATGTGCAATCATTTTTCTGGAAAATGCTCTGTCCCTTACTTTTTATTTTTATCAACATATTTGCTTGTTCTTCAAAGCTAGTTGAAAAGCTAGGAATGACAGATAAAAAACGTTACATTGGCTTAATTCTCTATCCTATAGCTGTAGCAGCTATTGTTCTATTAGAATGCTTCTCAATAATAGGAAAAGAGGCAGCTATTTGTGGTATTTTAGTTATGGGAATAGGAGACGGAGGTGCAGGATACATAGGAACGATGTATGGTAAGCACGTCTATTATGTATATAAAAAGAACAGAAAAAGCTTAGAGGGAGATGTGGCATTAGCACTCGCAACTTCAGCTGTTGTTCTACTCTTTTCTCCTCTAACAGTATTAGAAGCAATGCTTATTTCTCTAGTGGTGGTTGCTTTTGAAAATCTATCTCCTTCTCATTTTGATAATATTATTCTTCCTTTTGTCTCTGCTTTATTCGTGGAGGTATTATGTCTAGTTTAGTTGTAAGGCTTGATAGCTTTATATCTCTATTACCGTTTTGGAATATCTTTTTAATATATTTATCTGTTCTATTAGTCGTGGTTTTTCTTGCTATATGGAGAAAATGGTTAACTACCTCGGGTTTAGTTGGAGCCTTTGTTTTAGGCTTCATTGTATTGTATTTAGGTGGTTTTTCTTCTTTTTTAATTCTTTTGTTCTTTTTTCTTTCATCCTCACTTTTATCGAAGCTTAAAAGAGCTGTAAACAAAAAAGAAAAGAAGGGAAATAAGAGGGATTTGGAACAGGTTCTTGCTAATGGAATACCATGCTTAATTGGTCTTTTTTTAACAAGAAGAACACTTTTTCTTAGAATTGGATTAATTGGTTTTTCTTCTTCCCTTGCCGAAGCAACTTCAGATACCTGGTCTAGTGTGTTTGGGATAATGAGCAAAAAAGAGCCTGTTTCTATTGTCACGTTTACAAAGGTACCTCGAGGATTGAGTGGCGGCGTAACTGTTTTGGGTCTTCTCTGTGGACTTTTGGGCTCTTTTTTAGTAGCATCGCTTCATTCATTAATATTTACATCCAGCATTCAAGATATATTGATTATTGCTTCTTCAGGCTTTCTTGGTTCTATTATTGATTCTTTTCTGGGGGCTACGGTACAAGAGCACTTTAGAGATAGTAATGGTTTATTGACAGAAAAAGAAGAAGATGGAGGCATTAGATGTGAAAGGGTAAGAGGAATACCAGGCTTTAATAATGATAGTGTTAACTTTTGTTCCGGAATTCTTTCTTTGTCTCTTTCCCTATTGTTATCCTCCTTAATAAAATAGTGAAAGTTACTTGTCACTTTAAAATATTGTGCTTATTTTAAGAAATAACGAATGATGATTTCGTTATGATTTTGTTTTTTATTATTAGGAGATAAAAAGATGGCTAAACAGCTTCAGTTTAATGAAGAGGCAAGAAAGTCTCTCGTAAATGGTGTTGAAAAGATTTCTAAGGCAGTTATGACAACTCTTGGTCCTAAGGGAAGACTTGTTCTTTTGGATAAAAAGTATGGTGCTCCAACAGTAACAAAGGATGGAGTTTCTGTTGCTCGTGAAATTGAACTTGAAGATCCTTTTGAAAACATGGGAGCTCAACTTTTAAAAGAAGTTGCATCAAAGACTAATGATGTTGCCGGTGATGGTACAACAACAGCAACAGTTCTTGCTTGGTCAATTACTAAGGAAGGAATGAAGAGTGTTGCAGCTGGTGTTAACCCAATGGGAATCAAGAGAGGTATTGATAAGGCTGTTGTTGATGCCGTTGATTATATTAAGAGCAAGGCAACAATGATTCAGGATAAGGAAGAGATTGCTCAGGTTGCTTCTATCTCTGCTAATAACGATAGAGTAATTGGAGATGAGATTGCTCTTGCTATGGATAAGGTTGGTAAGGATGGTGTTATTACAGTTGAAGAGAGTAAGACTATTGAAACAACTGTAGACTTTGTTGAAGGTATGCAATTTGATCGTGGATATTTATCAGCATATTTCTGCAACAACAGAGACACTATGACAAGTGTAATGGATAATCCATATATCCTCATTTATGATAAGAAGATTTCTAACATGAAGGAGCTTCTTCCACTTCTTGAGAAGGTTGCTCAGAGTGGTAAACCACTTGTAATGATTGCAGAGGATGTCGATGGTGAAGCTCTTGCAACATTAGTACTTAATGCTGTTAGAGGAACACTTAATGTTGTTGCTGTTAAGGCTCCTGGCTTTGGAGACAGAAGAAAAGCAATGCTTGAGGATATTGCTGTTTTAACAGGCGGACAGGTTATTACAGAAGAGCTTGGAATGAAGCTTGAGGATGCTGATATCTCAATGCTTGGTAAGGCTAAGAGAGTAACTGTTGATAAGGATAATACAACAATCATCAATGGCGCTGGTAAGAGCGAAGACATTAAGGATAGAATTGCAATGCTGAAGGTTCAGATTGCAGATAGCACATCAGATTACGACAAAGAGAAGCTTCAGGAAAGACTTGCTAAGCTTGCAGGTGGCGTTGCTGTTGTTAATGTTGGTGCAACAACAGAGGTTGAACTAAAAGAGAAGAAGCATAGAGTAGAAGATGCTCTAAGTGCAACTCGCGCTGCAATTGAAGAAGGTGTTATTCCTGGTGGTGGTGTTGCTCTTGCTCAGGCATCTAATGTTCTTGCTGCTAAGAATCTTGACTCTTTAACAGAAGAAGAAAAGGTTGGCTACAAGATTGTAACAAGAGCTCTCGAGGAGCCTATTAGACAGATCAGCGAAAATGCAGGTATCGATGGTGCGATTATTGCTGATAAGTGTAAGAATGCAGAAGATGGTGTTGGCTTTGATGCTAATAATATGCAGTGGGTTAAGATGGTTGAAAAAGGAATCATTGACCCAGTTAAGGTTACAAGAAGTGCTCTACAGAATGCAGCATCTATTGCTTCTCTCATTCTTACAACAGAATGTGCAGTAACAGATATCCCTGCTCCAGAGCCAGTAGCTGCTCCTCAGAACAACGGAATGGGAATGATGTAATAAAAGACCATAAAGGGTGTCGAAAGGCACCCTTTTATTGACGGTAAAGAATAGATTATGTTAATGTAGGCATAGTTTTTTTAAAGAGGTTAAAAATGAATTCACTTATTCTTATGGCAGCAGATGCTTCTGGAGAAGCTCAGGCTGGAAGTATGGCATCATCAATTATCATGTTTGTAGCAATTATTGCTATTTTCTATTTTCTTATCTATAGACCACAGAAGAAGAGAGACAAAGAATCAAAAGCTATGATCGCTTCTATGAAGAAGGGTGATAAGGTTGTTACAATTGGTGGTATTCACGGAACAATCGTTACAGTTAAAGATAAGACTGTTGTTGTAAAGGTTGATGACTCAGCAAGAATAGAGTTCTCTAAAGATGCTATCTCTTCTGTAGTAAGTAAGGATGCTATTAAAACTGCTCCAGTTGAGAAGAAAGAGAAAGAAAATCTTGAAGTAAAAGCAGAAAATACCGAAAAGGTAGAAGAAAAAGAAAGCGTAGCAAAAGAAGAGACAAAATAAAAAATAGTCATAAAGCAATTAACCCGTGGCTCTCCACGGGTTTTGTTATAAAAGGCCAAGGAGTATAGATAAAGATATATGAAAGTATTAGTTGCAACCTGTCTTGGATTCTGCTCTGGTGTTAATAGAGCCCTAGCTATGACAGAGGATGTTCTTTCTAAATCTAAAGAGGAAGGCTTTAGGACATTTTTTTGGGGAGATATTGTTCACAATAGTCATGTTTGTAACTACTATCATTCTCATGGCTTTTTAACTATTAATAGCATTGAAGAAACTCAAGAGGTTGGCTCCATTGTAATAAGAGCACATGGTATTACAGATAGAGATCTTACTTCCTTAAAAAATAAAGGTTTTTCTATAGTTGATGCAACCTGTCCTGTTGTGTTAAACGCCCAGGAGAAGATTAGAAACGCAAAAAAAGATGTGATAATATTTGGTTACGAAGGACACGCTGAAGTAACTTCATTGAAGGGAAGTGCAAAAAGAAGTGTTAGTGTAATATCTAAGATTTCGCAACTCGATAATATAAAAGAAGGTAGCTATCTTGGTATTGTACAAAGTACGTTTTCTTCGCTTCTTCTAAACGAGTTATTATCTTATTGCAAAGAACGGGCAATCGCGGTTGAAATGGCAAATAATATATGTGCTGCTTCGCTTAGAAGGAGAGAAAGCGTAAAAGAGCTATTAGAGAAAATAGATTGCCTTGTTGTTGTCGGCGACAAAAAAAGCTCTAATACTCGTGAGCTTGGGGCTATAGCAGAGAAAGCTAATATCCCTTATTATATTGTTGAAGACGAAGCTAATGTTGCAGACGATGTGTTTCTTTATGATACAGTTGGAGTGACAGCAGGAGCTTCAACTCCGAAAGAAATATATTTAGAAGTGATAAAAAGATTAAATAGTATATAAAATGGAGACTAAGAAGAGTATGGTACCTATTCCAACAGTAAAAAGATTTCCTTCATATTTGAGAATATTGAGACAAAGTAAGGCTGAAGGTGTTGAGTATATTAGTGCAACAGTTTTAGCTGAAGAATTAGGATTAAAGCCGATTCAGGTTAGAAAGGATATTTCTTATACAGGGATTGAAGGAAAGCCAAAGGTTGGTTTTGTTGTTGAAGAATTAATTAGCTATATAACACATTCTCTTGGTTGGGATAATTCTGCAGAAGCATTAATTGTTGGAGTAGGAAACCTCGGTAAAGCAATTTGTATGTATGAAGGATTTGCTGCTTATGGACTACGCATTGTGGCCGCTTTTGATTCTGATGAAGAGAAAATTGGAACAAAGGTTGGCTCTTTAGTTGTTCAATCAACAGATAAACTCAAATCCTTTATACAAAATAGTGGTATTTCTATTGCAGTAATAACAGTTCCTGCTTCTTGTGCTCAGAGCGTTGCAGATGAATTAGTTGAGTATGGAATAAAGGGAATTTGGAACTTTGCGCCAAAGGACTTAAAAATTCCAGCAGATGTAGTAATGCAAAGAACAGATTTAGCTACAAGCTTTGCTGTTCTCTCTGTAAAGATGAGAAAGCAGTTTGGTTCTGCTCAAGCTTCTTCTTTATTTGATTATATTGAAGATGTTTAACAGATAAGAGTAAGGCTTCTTCCTCTTGATTAGCTTATTTAAAGTTATTATCATAAACATAATAGCAAAGACGGAGACGAGTAACTCTTGATTCTGCCTCAGAGAGGGTATCTACTGTGATAGTAGGTGAGAGATACCTGGAGATAGAGAGTGAAAACCACTCCCGAGCTGCACTCCTCAAAGGGAAACCGAGTATGGTGTGCCGTATTTAGGCGTTAACTAATAAATTAAGAGTCTTCTCTCTAGAGAAGGAAGCAAGGTGGAACCGCGGAGCCTTTACAGCTTCGTCCTTGCACAGTAAATGTGTGTAAGGGTGAGTCTGTAAAGGCTTATTCTTTTCATAGATAAGGAGATAAAAATGAATAGCGAAGTAAAGCTTGAAGTATTACGCCATTCAACAGCTCACGTTATGGCAGAAGCTGTTCTTTCTCTCTTTCCTGATGCTCAAATAGCTATCGGGCCAGCAATAGAGAATGGTTTCTATTATGATTTTGATCTTCCACGTCCTTTAACAGAAGATGATTTGGATGAAATAACAAAAAGAATGAGAAAGATTATTAATTCTGGTTCTACTTTTGTAAGAAAAGAGGTTACAAGAGATGAAGCTAGAGAAATCTTTAAAACTCAAAAATACAAGCTTGAGCTTTTGGATGCAATCCCAGAAGGCGAGACTGTAACAATATATACACAGGGCAATTTTACAGACCTTTGTCGTGGTCCTCATGTTTCTAATACTAAAGAGCTTGCTGCCGATGGTTTTAAGCTTTTGAGTATTGCTGGTGCTTATTGGAGAGGAAGCGAAAAGAATAAAATGCTTACAAGAATCTATGGTACAGCATGGGCAAGCAAGGCTGATTTGAAGGCATATCTTGATCACCTATTAGATGTAGAGAAGAGAGACCATAGAAAGCTTGGAAAGGAACTAGATCTATTCTCACTGCATGAAGAAGCTGGTCCTGGTCTTGTCTATTGGCATCCACGTGGAGCAAGAATAAGACAGATTATTGAGCAGTTCTGGAGAGAAGAGCATTATAAAAATGGTTATGAGATGGTATACACACCTCATGTTGGAAAGAGCTGGCTTTGGGAAACATCTGGTCATTTAGGCTTCTATAAAGATGGAATGTATCCTCCAATGGAAATGGATAACACTGATTACTACGTTAAGCCAATGAACTGTCCTTTCCATATTATGATTTATCAAAGTAAGAAGAGAAGCTATAGGGATCTTCCTTTCCGCTGGGCAGAGCTTGGAACTGTCTATAGATATGAGAAAGCAGGCTCTTTGCATGGCTTATTAAGAGTTAGAGGATTTACACAAGATGATGCTCATCTCTTTGTTACACCAGAGCAGATGGATTCAGAGATTATGGAGGTTCTTCGTTTCTCTCTTTATATGCTCAAATCATTTGGCTTTAATGACATTCATGCATATATCTCAACAAAGCCAGAAAAGAGTGTTGGCGAAAAAGAAAAATGGGATGCTGCAACAGAAGCACTTAAGAAGGCTGTAGAGAAGGAAGGCCTAGAGTACGATATCGATGAAGGTGGCGGAGCTTTCTATGGTCCTAAGATTGACCTCAAGATTAAGGATGCTATTGGACGAGAGTGGCAGTTAAGTACTGTTCAGTTTGACTTTAACCTTCCAGAGCGATTTGGAATGACATTTGTTGATAGCGATGGTGTAGAAAAGAGACCATATATGATTCATAGAGCTCTTCTTGGCTCGATCGAAAGATTCTTTGGTGTTCTCATCGAAAACTATGCAGGAGCTTTCCCACCATGGCTTAGCCCTGATCAAATAGCTATAATTCCTGTTGGTGATATGGCTTATGATTATGCAAAGAGTGTTGAAGAGAAGCTTAGAAAAGAAGGCTTTAGAGTTACTCTCAATCTCTCTGATGACAGAATGAATCAGAAAATTAGAAAGGCTCAGAATCTTAAGACTCCTTACATGCTTATTCTTGGTGAAAAAGAGATGGAAGGAAATCTTGTTTCTATTCGTTATCGTAATGGAAAGCAGAGCAATTTTGTTTCTATTGATGATTTTATTAAAGAAGTACATTCTGCCGTTGATAATAAAGAGCAGATTTAATTTAACAAAGAGGCGTCCTCAAGACGCCTCTATCTAGTAGATAGTAAAATGAATAGTAGTGAAGCATTAAAGTATTTAAAAGAAAGAGATCGTTATATTACGAACTTGGGTTATATATATGGAGTTTTATCCTGGGATTTTGAGACAGTTATGCCAGAAGGTGCAGGAGAAGGAAGAATTGAACAGTTTTCTATTCTTTCTGAATTAATGCACAATGCTTCTTTAGATCCAAAACTAAAAGAAGCTGTTTATACTGTTGAAGACGAAAACATCAGTGATAGCGATAAAGCACTTTTGAGAGAATGGAAGAAAAACATTGAAAACAATGAGAAGACACCACTCTCACTAGTTAAAGCTCTCAGCGAAGAAGAGGGACGCGCTCATTCTTTATGGGTTGAAGCTAGAGAGAAGGATGATTTTTCAATCTTTAAGCCATCTTTAGAGAAACTTGTTCAGCTTAGAAAGGACTATGCTTCTTGCATTGGAGACGGAACATACGACACTCTTTTGGACTTGTATGAGAAAGGAATGACAAGAGAAAAGGTTGATAATCTCTTTAATCCACTTGAAAAAGCTATTTGTTCATTAATGGAAAGATTGGGTGATGTGAAGGTTGATAATTCCTTCCTTTATTGTGATTATGATGTTTCTGCTCTCGAAGAGTTTTGTAATAGCGTAATGGTTAAGATGGGCTTTGATAAAAAGAGGGGAACGACAGGAATTGTTGCTCATCCTTTCACTACAAATCTTGGTCCAGATGATATAAGAGTGTCTAATAGATTTACAGACGATAGTTTTGTAGATCCTATTTTTACAATAGTTCATGAAACAGGACATGCTCTTTATGAGATGTATGCTTCTCTTAATAGTGATATTAGAGCATCTAGTCTTTCTAATGGTGTAAGCATGGGCTTTCATGAATCACAGTCAAGATTCTGGGAAAACATAATGGGAAGATCAAAGCCATTTTGGCAATACTTCTATCCGCAGCTCCAGCACTATATCCCATCTTTGAAGGAACACAGTCTTGATGAATTTTTACTTGCCATAAATAGACCATCACCTTCTGCAATTAGAGTAAATGCTGATGAGCTCACATATTCGCTACATATAATTTTACGCTATAGAATAGAAAAAGGATTATTTGATAATTCTATCTCAGTTAGTGATGTTCCTCACATTTGGTCTGAGCTATCTGAAAAACTAATTGGGTATAAGGTAAAGTCTGATAGAGAAGGCTGCTTGCAAGACAGTCATTGGTCTGGCGGTAGCTTTGGATATTTTCCAACATATGCTTTAGGTAATCTATATTCTGCAATGTTTATGAATCAGCTTTATAAGGATAAGGGTGGAAAAGATAAAGTCGATAATGCCCTCAGAGAAGGAAACTTATCATTTATTACAGAGTGGCAGGATAAGAATATTTGGCACTATGGCTCCATTTATGAACCAAATACATTATTACAAAGAATTTGTGGTGAGGAGCTTTCTTCTTCCTACTTTATTAAGTATCTTGAAGAAAAATTTACCTCTCTTTATCTTTAAGTAATAGGAGTTGTTAAGAATGAATCTTCCAAACAAATTAACAGTATTGAGACTAGCTTTAGTTCCAGTCTTCTTTATATTATTTATTTTAGTTGAAAATACTGCGTTTAAAGCACCTCTTATGGTGATTATGCTTATTTGTTATGCTGTTGCGGAGCTTACTGATTTACTAGATGGTAAGATCGCGAGAGGCAGGGGATTAGTTACAGATTTAGGTAAGGTAATGGATCCTTTTGCTGATACACTCACTCACGTTACTTATTTTTTATGTTTCTTGTATGCAGGCATTATGCCTCTTTGGGCATTCATAATTATTATGTGGAGAGAATTCTCGATCCAATTTGTGAGACTATTGATGGCAAAGTTTGCGGGAAAAGCAATGCCTGCAAATATTTTTGGAAAGGCTAAGACAGTTCTTTACGCTTTTACAACTCTTCTTTCATTTATTTTCCTTGCTCTTGGTATATTTGTCAGTGGTGCTGAAAGTACAAATTGGTACAATATATACTCTGTTGTTCTTACAGTATTCTTTGGACTATCTGCTTTTTCTTCACTAATGAGTTTCCTTATCTATGTTAAGGATGTTATTAAATCAAAAAGCTTAGAGAAAATGACAAGATGAATGAGCGTGGTTTACCATTTAAAGGTTTTTCAGAAGAAGAGAAAAAGCGTATCAAATACGTCATTAGCGATGTAGATGATACAATAACAAGTAATGGACGTATTTCTTCCTTTGTTCTCGATGCTCTTTATTCTCTAAGATTAAAGGAAAAGAATATTTTTCTTGTAACAGGTGGAAGCTATGGATGGGGCGATTGTTATATGAGACAATGGCCCGTCGATGGCGTTCTTGCAGAGAGTGGGGCTGTTTTATTTGTTAGAGATGAAGATGATTCTGTTCAAGCCTTGTTCAATCCTATTCTTAATCAAGCCGATGTGATTAAGAAAAAAACAGAATTGCTAAAAAAAACAGAAGGACTTCCTCTTTCTTCCGATCAGCCTGCACGCCTTTTTGATATAGCATACGACAAAAACAAAATGGATAAGGATGAAATTAAGGTACTAAAAAACATTCTTTCTTTTTCAGGTGCCTACTATAGTGAAAGCTCAATCCATATAAATGCTTGGTTCGGTGACTATAGAAAGCTTAGTGCAGTTAAATACTTTTTAAGCAGAGTATATAAAATAAAAGAAAAGGATTTACTAAGTAAGGGAATATATATAGGAGATTCTTTTAATGACCAGGAGCTTTTTGGATATTTTCCTTTGAGTATTGGAATGCACTCGGTAGAGAAAAAAAGAAATGAGTTCAAAACGTTACCATTATATATAACAAAAGAAGGTAGTGGTTTGGGCTTTTGTTCCGTTGTAGATGCACTATAAAAGAACAAAAAAAATAAAATTTAAAAATTTTTAAATTAGTTGTTGACAACTTTATCAATAATTTTGTACATTACTTAGGCACGCGGTTATCGTGTGCAATGTTTTTTGGATATATCAGCGAAGGGAAGAGAAGTAAGAAGCTTGTAAAAAAAGAGCTTCTGTCAATTCGATAACGAGGAAAGAAAAAGAAGCCGCGTTAGAAAGAA